>JAGAKG010000042.1 GCA_017625755.1 Clostridia bacterium
GTTACCGAGGTTTCCACGGGGTTCATAACGCTGTTTTGACGGTAGTAAACCTTGCCGTCCACAAGTGTGTAGGAGAAGTTTTTGACTCTTGGATCGGCGGGGATAGCCTTGCTTTCCTCGTCGGTCAGCTCGTCCATCTCAACCTCTTGTATCTCGGCATTGATATTGGCTATCGCACCCGAAAGAAGCTCTCCGAGGTCTTGTCCTTCGTAGGCGCGGCAGGTCGGCTCGTCGCCAAAAGGACCTGACCTCATCACCATTTCACCAAGCACCATATCGGGATTGTCGATAAAGTATTGGTTCATCGTGATGCCGTTTTCGTCTTTGCCGAGGTGAACCCAATCGGGTTCAGCTTCGATAATGCGGTCGCGCTTTTGAAGGAAGATAATGTCCGAAACAACTCTTGTTCCGGCATTGTCCTTGAAGGTCGTATCGGGTAAGCGGATAGCGCCGATAAGGTCGGCTCTCTGTGCGAGGTACTTTCTCACGGCAGGGTTCTCCTTGTCGAGAGTGCCGCTGCTTGTTACGAAAGCAATCACACCTCCGGGGCGAACCTTATCCAAGGTCTTTGCAAAGAAATAATCGTGAATAAGGAAGTTATGCTTGTCATACTTCTTATCCACGACTCTGAACTGACCGAAAGGAACGTTACCTACCGCAACATCAAAGAAGCTGTCGGGAAAGTGTGTCTTTTCGTATCCGTCAATGGTTATTCCGTTTTTCTGATAGAGCTGCCGTGCAATTCTACCCGTAAGGCTGTCAAGCTCTACGCCGTAGATCTTGCTCTCGCTCATACTGTCGGGGAGCATACCCATAAAGTTGCCCGTACCGCAGGAGGGTTCAAGAATATTGCCGCGCTTCAAGCCCATCTTTTCAAGAGCTTCGTACATTGCTCTGATTACGACGGGCGGAGTGTAGAACGCGGTCAGCGTTGAATCTCTCGCGGCATTGTATTCCTCGGGGGAAAGGGTTGCGTAAAGCTCTTTGAACTCGCTTGCCCAATTATCCTTACTTTCGTCAAAGGCATCGGACAGACCGCCCCAACCCGTGTACTGCGCGAGGATTTCTTGTTCTTCGGGAGTGGCAAGGCGGTTTTCAAATTCAAGCTCGTGTAAGAGGTTGATAGCCGCCATATTCCGTTTGAACTTTTCCTTTGCACCGCCCACGCCGAGGGCATCGTCGGTAATACGGTAGTTGTGCTTCTCACTATCGGGAATTTCGGGGTGAGAGTTATACACAGGAAGCGTTGGCTTCGGCTTTGGAGCTTCCACCATTTCGGGAATGACCATATCGTGCTTTTGCTTGTATTCCTCGATCTGCGCGTCCTCGACTACCACAAGCTCGTCGAAGGCGAGGTTGGAAAGCTCGTTATCGTTCAGCTCCTTCAGAGAGCCGTACTCACGAACCTCGATAAGATCTTCGCCAAGATATTTTTCAATCTTGTGTTCCGTAAGATTGACGGTGACTTGCACGAAAAATTCCTCGTTCTCGGTCGTTGTATGGGCAAGCGGAACTTTGGAAAGGTCGTCGATTTGTGCATCGTTGTCGCCGTACTCACGGGCATAGAAATCCTTGATAAGCTCCTTCGCGCGTTCAAGCTCGTCAACGACCTCGGGGGCGGCTTCTTCTCTCGCAGGGGTTACGTTTCCGTCCTCAAAGATGGCTACCGAGAGGTCAGCATTGATGAGCTTTTCAAGGTACTTATCCGAAACGTGATAAGGAATTCCGCACATCGGGATACGGTCGTTATCACCGCTGATAGGGCGGCTCGTCAGAGTAAGGTCAAGCACGTTGGCAACCTTTACGGCATCGTCACCGAAGAACTCGTAAAAGTCACCCACGCGCACCATTGCGATATGCTGCGGATACGCTTTCTTGGCTTCCTCATA
>JAGAKG010000003.1 GCA_017625755.1 Clostridia bacterium
GGGTCACCAAAAAGAAAACACACACCACACGGTGTGTGTTTTCTTTTTGCTAACCAATCGAAGCCACTCGCGCAAAACAGGCTAACTATGTTTTTTTGCTCATTTGGGCGCGAATTGGGTTCGAGAATCTGACGAAAGCCGTTGGGAGCTCGCTCACAGACGGCTCGGCAGATTCCGCCGTCCAAAAATGCCTTCAGATTTGTTTTTTATGTAATCAATTGCTTCAATAACGCAATATCAACTGATATTCAACATCAATTTTGTTGACTTTTTCTCGTTTTTACCGTATAATCAAATTACATCAACGACGGAGGTAAAACACATGAACGACTACAATTTTGGCAATTTTATTTGTATGTTACGCGAAAGAAAGGGATTAACCCAATATGAGGTTGCCAGCATGTTGAACGTTACACCTGCAGCAGTTTCCAAATGGGAAAACGGTATTTCTAAGCCACGTGTCAAAGTGCTGTTTCAACTCGCGGATATTCTCGGTGTCAAGGCAGAAGAACTGATGGCAGGAAGATTTTTGAATGAAGAAACAATAGATGCCGAGGCAATAAAGCGTATAAATGAAAGATATGAGTACCTGACTAAAATAGACTCCTACACTTCAACAAGCGTAAAAGTAAAGCGCTTATTAGCCGTCGTAATTGACTTTTTAATGGCTGTATTGGTTTCATGGTTGTCTATAGCGACCATATATAAACTATTCCCTATGGACTCAAATTCGCCACTTGAGGCTGCAGTTTTTGTTTTAGGTTTATCCATTTCATTTTTTCTGTTTTTAGGATTTCGCGATTTAAGTGGCTTTGGCAGAAGCTTAGGAAAAAGAATTTTGGGACTATATATTTTGGACAAAAAGAACGGTAAAAAACCCAAGATCAAGCAAATACTTTTGAGAAACTGTGTAACCGCTGCTTTTATAGTATCCTTTCCAAGCGTTCTTGTCGTAGATGTAATTATTATGCTTGTTCGCGGACAATCTATTTGCGATAGTTTGGCAAATACCGTAGTCGTAAAAAAGGAACCAAATGACAAGGTTACTTGCAAAAAAGAAGCCGACTCCGAAACAATAAAAGAAAAAATTACCGTAGAGCAAAAAGCCGTTTCACATTCCGATATAAATTTACAAAAAATAAACTCCTATAAATCTCCTCCCAGCCTTAGTAAGAAATTTATAGTTAGTTTGATATCTATAATTGCCTCTATATTGATAATCTCATTTGGCTTAATCTTATTCTACTTTATAGAATACGATGCTTACGACGTTGTAAGTACCGATATTACCAACTATGAAGAGGATTGTGCAACATACGGAAATGCTTCTGATTTTATGCCTGAGCTGGACTCTTTGGGCGATTATACGGATATCTCTTATTCACACAAAAAAACGTTTTACTCAGCTTTTATGGGCTTTATTAGCGAAGGATTGGCACTGTTTGTAGAATACGATGAAACGGTATATGAAATTAAAAAGGAAGAAATTTTGAATTCATACACATTTCTTGACGAGCCTGTTTTAAATTCTGATTATGATGCTTACCTGTTACCCGTAACAAGTTTTTCATACAAAAATTACCAGATGAAAATAATTCCCGACGAAAACTATAATACCGCTTGTAAATCATTTGCGATGGTAGGTTTTGATGACGAAAACAAAAGCATCGTATATTGTTATCATTATAGTTTCGATATGGATCTTATTGCGGAAGTGGGTGAAGATCCGGAAGCGGAAATGTGTGAATTTATGGACACTGTGTTTGCGTGGAAGAATACTGATTAACGGACTCATCCAAGTCATAACCACCGGCTAAGCCGGTGGCTTGCTCAGCCCTATAAGGGCATATTACTGGCAGGGCTGAAAGCCCACCGAAATATTTGACACCTGCAAACTCGCCCCACCGCCACAGATGTGGCTACTATTTTCAGCCTCCCTTGTGCAAAGGGAGGTGGCACGGCTTGCCGTGACGGAGGGATTGTAAAGAAACATTCTCAAACAACCCCTCAGTCAGCTTTGCTGACAGCTCCCCTTACACAGGGGAGCCTATCGCTGCGGCGGGATTGCTCAACGGCAAAAGCCTTTACTGAACCACCCGCTTAGCGGGTGGTTTTCGTTATACAAAAATATTCGGGGGAACCTTCATCGAAAGGTTCCCCCGAAAAATTAATATTTAACCTTATAATTCTCTCCCACGATTCCTGCGGGAACGCCCTTCTCTACGAGCTCCTTACAATCGGGGTGGCAAAGTATCCACTTATTCTTATCCGACTGATAGGGATTATCGCACTTATTTTCTATCGCGGTATTGGTATTCTTGGGAAGCGCTACGAGCGCGTAAAATCCGCTATCCGCCGTCTGGCAAGGGCAATAGTGGAGCGAGGTAGCATAAACCTCGGCAAGCTCGCCCTTCTTCATATAGAAGCCCTTGATATCCTTAACATCAAGCTTTCCGTCCTTGATATCCCATACATGCGCCAGAAGAAGCACGATATCAGTAACCGCAAGGTTTATCTCGCTACTCTTGTGATACTCCATAGCATTCATTGTGTCGTTATATCCCCAGCAAAGACCTATCTGTGTGGGCATATCTCCAAAGCAATTGCGGCGTATATACTCCGCAAGCTCGGTCTTTTCCATAACCTCAACCGAGGGGCTATATACAGAGCCACTCTCGGGCATAGCAACGCTGAGCGCCGCCTCTGTCATTTCCTTAACATCCTGTCCCTCGATTACGCAACCGTATTCGAGAAATTCGGGATCGTTTACCGAATAAAATTTGATATTCGGGTTTTCTGCTTTAAGTTTGTTCAACATATCCATTTCTCAATTTTCCTTTATTTATATTATTTTATAGAAGCTTCGTACTGCTCTGCGATAAATTTCTCAAATGCGGGGAAAACAAGCTTCATTCCCTCGACATTGAGATGGCTGATACTGTTACCGTTATTGGTATATGTCTTGAGGAAGTTACTGTCGGTAACATCAACGCCCGTAGTGGCTCTGTCCATTGCGTTAAAGCAAAGAACGCCCTTATACTGACAAAGCTCGATCATTGCGTTTCCGTAAGGAAGATTCTGCTGATGATACCAAGGGGTCACGCAGATTATAAGCGCATTCGGATATTTCTCCTTGATGCCATCAATAAGCTTATTGAGTCCGCCCTTGAAGGTAGTTGTGTCGGTATCGGTGTTAGTGCCTATCGGAACATTTTTATTGAAGTCGTTTCTTCCACCCTCTATAATAACGATATCGGGGTTATTATCGGGGAGCTTGGTATATCTGTTGACCATAGAATTGGAGTTAACATTTGCTATCGTCGTTCCGCCTATTCCGTGGTTAACGAAGCTCATATTATACTTCTGACCGAGAAGCGCGGGCCATGTCCATCTCTTATCAATACCGTCGCCTTCAAAGTAGCTGTCTCCGAGGAAGTTTATCGTTTTGCCCTCAAGGCAGGTATAGTTGGTCTTTCCCTTTGACTCGGCAAGCCAATCAATAAGAACCTTATTGACCTCGCTGTATTTTTCAAGCGAGCTTGTCTCACCCGTATATTCCATAGTTACCGTGGGGTACTTTATAGTCGCGCCGTTGGTCGAGGTCTGTCCCGATTTATAGCAAAGTCTTATGTTTTCCCAGTTATTCGCTGTAACATAAGTATAGAGTATGTTTCCGCCCGAATACTGCGAAATGGCGGTTTTTCTCGAGGGATGAGCATAGAAGCAATTGCTCTCTGGTGCCATCTCCCAGCGTCCGTTAGCCTCATTCCATACAGAGAAAACTAGTATGCTATCGTCTGCGGCGCCCATAGCAGAAACCTTGAAGATTATCTTTGTTCCCGCATGGGTTACGCGGATAATATCTGAATACGAATATCCGCCCGCATTATCCATAAGCACCTGTGACGCGCCGCTATTCCACGGAGCCGCAACATAACCGCAGTTCCAGCTTACATCAAGCTCCATCTCTCCGTAAACTATCGGGGGAAGCGCGGTAGTCTGCACTGCCGTTGTCGTTATCTCTGTCGTAGCCTCTGTTGTACTCATCTCTGTTCCCTCTCCTGTTCCATCGTTTTTACTACAAGCCGAGAAAATCATAACGATGACCAAAAACAGGCATAAAATCGGTAGAAATCTTCTTTTCATTATCAAAGCTCCTCGTATAAAATTATACTATTTGCGTCGGCACATATCAACATAAAAATCCGACATATACCGACGCAATCCGATTACTTAATTACTTTGTATTTAAATTTTACGCCGTTGGAAGCGTGACTGTAACGGTAGCGAAGCTTGTGGGAGTTGCGCTTGCCGTCTGTCCCGAACGGTAGCAAAGTCTTATGCACTCGTTGTCGCTTGTGGTTGTGTATGTATAGGTCGCAGTTCCCGTCGCTCCCGTTGAGTTGACGGTTATAACCGAGCCACTGCTGTTATTACCCGCACCCGCATACTGCGCCTTAGATGTATCGATCACCCAAGCTCCGCCATCCTGCTTCCAATGCGAAATAACATACGCAGCCGCAGAAGCAAACGCGGGAGATGTGAGGTCATCAGCGTTATTATCTGTAAATGTTATCGTAGTTCCCGCCTTTTCAATAACTATAATATCCGAATAGGAGTAGTAGTTTCCGCTGGGATTTATTTTATTGACATAGTTCTGTCCGTTGGTCGAAGAACCAACATATCCGTAATTCCATTTTACAGAAAGTGTGTTGCCGACTATCGGCGTGGGCTCCGGAGTAACGACTGTGCCTGCCGAAGGTATGGGCTCTATATCCATTGAGCCGTCAAACTTCGCCCACTCTGCCGCGATAAATTTCTCAAACGCGGGCATAACGAGCTTCATTCCCTCAAGATTGAGGTGACTTCCGTCGTTGGGAGTAATACTGTACTGCGTTCTGAACGCCGAGGACGACATATCCACCTTCGTTTCGGTTCTGTCCATAGCGTTGAAACAAGGAACTCCTCGGAGAGCGCAAAGCTCTCTCATAGCCTCGCCGTATTGGAGATGGGTATAGCCCGTCTCTGCCTTGGTTTGAAGGAAATACCACGGAGTGACGCAGATAATAAGCGCGTCGGGGTATTTTCTGTGCAGACCGTCAATCAGCGTGTTGAGCGCGCCCTTAAAGGTAGTTGTCGCCGTGTCGGAATTATTCCCTATCGGAACCGCTTGGTTAAAGTCGTTTCTCCCCCCCTCAAGAATTACGATATCCGGGGAGTTGTCGGGCATAGCAGAGTATCTGTTTACCATAGGATTCTTGTTAGTAACATAATTCGACATCGTGCTTCCGCCGATACCGCGGTTGACAAAATTCATACCGTATTTCTGCGTGAGAAGTCCGCCCCATACCTGATATCTGTCAAGCCCCTGACCGTCAAAATAGCTGTCGCCGAGCATATTGAGCGTAATTCCCTCAAGCGCTTCGTGATAAACGCTCTTTTTCGATTCCTCAATATATGTGTAAACCGACTGATTTGCCTTGACAAACTTTGAATATGTACTTTCCTCGCCCGAATACTCCATAGTGACCTGCGGACGGGCTGTGGGAGCTGCCGACGAGGTCTCTCCCGAATGGTAGCAAAGTCTTATATTTTCGTTATCCGAGTTTGTGACATAGGTATAGGTAGTTTTCGTGTCCTCGACCTTTGCGGTAAACGAGCCGTTTCCGATATCGCCGACACCGCAGAAGTGCATCTGAGAGTTTTCAAGCTCCCAATTGCTTCCGACCTTCTGCCAAAGAGAGAAAATATACGCGTTCTGAGAAGCAAAACCCGCGGTTGCGCTTCCCTCATTGTTATCAACGAAGGTTAGCTTAGTTCCCGCATAGGGTATTGTAATAACATCGGAATAGGAATAGTTAGACTGACCGCTCATTACCGTCGCGCTTGCGCTCTTGTGCATATATGACGCGATATATCCGCAATGCCATGTAACATCAAGCGTCTCGATAACGCCCGGGGTTGGCTCAGGCTTCTGCTGCGCTGTCGTTCCCGCCGTAGTAGCGGCTGCATTTCCACCCGCAGTTGTTCCCGCGGTAGTACCTGCCCCTGTTCCGTCAAGCACTGTTGTTCCCGCGGTAGTTTCAGCGATATTTCCCGCGCTGTTACAAGCCGAGAGAATCATAACGATTACGAGGAACACCGAAAGTATCGGTATAAATCTTCTTTTCATTTTTATTTCTCCGAAAATAGAGTTTTGGGATTTTTTTGCTATTACTTGTTAAATGTCTTGTTCCAGTCAGCCATGAACTTCTCGATACCCGCGTCGGTGAGGGGATGCTTTGTCATCTGAAGAATTACCTTGTAGGGTACTGTTGCGATGTGCGCGCCCGCCTTTGCCGAATCGGTTACATCCTGAGGTCCGCGGATACTTGCAGAGATTATCTCTGTGGGA
>JAGAKG010000043.1 GCA_017625755.1 Clostridia bacterium
GAGATATGGGAAGAAACCGTTGCAGACAAAATTGCCTTCCTCTACCGTGAGGACTTTGAAAATATCCCCGCAGAATACAAGACGAAGGATACCTTCTTATGGCCCGGTATCAATAATTTCTACCGAGCAATTCTTCACGATCCACAAAGGCTTGCCGCTTTTGTAGAGGAAATGAAGGCAAACGAAAATCGTGTCAAGGACTATCCGCCGAGGTTCAGAAGATTTCACAACGGAGTTGAGATTGCCGCGCTGACGGAAACCTTTTTGAGAGAACCCGTGGAATTTCCACCTGCCGATCCTTATATCCTTCCCCCGAAGCAGTTTGTTACACAAGACAAGATTGATGCTTTCTTTATAAAGCACAGCAAGTATGGTGATAGCAAGCTCCGTACCTATTCCTTCTTCCTCAAAAACAAGGACACGAGTGCGAGAGCCAAATTCTTATCTGATCAATATGGCGTGGGTGGAACGGGTGGACTTCGCACCGACAACCAACACGATGGAAAAGGCATTGTCCTATACGGTGGATTGCAAAATCGAGAAACGGGTGTGCTTCTCAAATGGTCGCAAGTCGCAAAGCGCATTGACGACCTCATTCGTTCCGGCAAATATCTAACCGAAGAAGAAAAAGCGGGATTTGACAAATTTGAACGCCGCGAAATTGCCGCCAATATTCGCTCCTTTTATTATCACGTTCCCGAAGGAACGCCGCTGCCTTTCCGAGATCAAGGCTTTTATGAGCATTGGAAAGAGGTTGATGATATTGAGAAGCAAATTGAAAGCAAGGAGCGCCTTGACGAAATCATAGAGATGATGCAGGTCGTTCACGAAACACGAACCCCCGAAAGCCGAGATTATGATTTGCACGTAAAGCGTTTTGAAAATGTTAGGGCTTATCAAGCGGGCAAATTCAATATGTTTCCCGGTTCTCCTTATCGTAAAAGAACGCCTACAAAGCTGATTGAAACCGATGTAAAACAAGAACCCATCGAGGAAAGAAAACCTCCCTCAGAGGACAATATACCGCCCTCAGAGTATGAATTTCACCTCGGCACGACGGTCTATATAGGCAAGGACGAGTGCGAGATTATCTCTATCGACTCCGAGCGCGTAGAGCTTTTTGACGGAACGCTATTTCCCGTTGAAATGGACTACGAAACCTTTATGAGCCGTATCCGTGAAAACAAGCTCAACGACCACTTAATCAAGAAAGAGGAAGAAAAGGTCGAGCAGAAGCCCGTCGAAGAACCCAAGCGCGACTTTTCAAATAACCCCATTTTGAGCCGTTACGAAGAAGCCAAGAAAGCGTATCCGCAGCATATCGCAATGGTGCGCGTGGGTGACTTTTATGAGTTCTTCGGTGACGATGCCGTAAAGGTTGCAAACGTGCTTGACCTTACTCTGACGAGCCGACCTATCAGCGGCGATAACGACCGTATCCCGATGTGCGGTATTCCTTATCACGTAGTCGATAAGTACCTTGAAAAACTCGTCAATGCCGACCTTTCGGTAGCCATCTTTGAGGACGGAAACATAACCCCTGCGAGAGAGGAAGCTACCCACGAGGTTGTTGACGAGCTTGAACGCGCAAAGGAGCTTATCAAGGATTTCTATGCCCGTGAGTACGGTGACAACGATGCACAAATCGACGACCTTTCCAAAGTTCCGGTTGCACACACAACAACCGAGAACGAGGAATTTTTCGTGCAAGTCACCGTCAATCTTACGGAACACAAGATTGAAAAATATCTTGGCGAAGATCTTATCGAGGTTCGTGAGTACGGCTCTCTAAAGGAGCTGAACGACAACGAGCTTTCCAACCTCGCCTTCGACGAGCTTGTGGTAGTCGAGGACGCACAGATTGAGGAATACAAGCAAAAGCACGATATGGTCATTCCCGAAATGGTGGAAGCTCCAAAGCCGAAGCCAACGCTTCCCGTGTATAACTCTCACCCCGAAATCCCCGATAGCGAAAAGCACAACTACCGTATTACCGACGATGCCCTCGGCGTGGGCGGTGCAAAGGAAAAGTTCAAACGAAATATGGCGGCTATCAACCTCTTGCACGAGCTTGAATTTGAAAACCGCCTTGCCACTCCCGAAGAACAAGAAATCCTCGC
>JAGAKG010000044.1 GCA_017625755.1 Clostridia bacterium
TATTATTTGATTTCAGGCAAACTTGCAGCAGCCACAGACTGTCCTACACGACGGGAGTTTTCATTAGATAAAACAGATTAAATTTTAAATTTACAATATGGGTAAATTAACCCCACGCTTCAAGTTTCTTGGAGAGTGTGAGAACCTTCTTCGAAAAGAAGGTTCTCGCGCCCTTTAAGCTCCCTTCAATCCTAGTTTCTCCTCTTTTGCCAGTTATAATAATTAAAATGAGCGCGGCAGTAGCGGTTGAATTGCTCCTGCGCTCTGCTTATTCCGCTATACTGATTTTCCCCAAGCAGATTTGCGAAAAACGGAAGCTCAGGAGCGGTTGCGGGAAGCACATCGCGTCCGATATCGCGCCACACATATTGCGCGTCTGTAACAAATATCTGCATCGGGAAAACACGAACTACATTTATAAGCCCGACATATTTAAGATTTTCGGGAGGACAGTCCTCACTCGCGACACCGCCGTGGAGCGTATCATAAGGAACGGATACATGTCGGGTGCAAAACGAGGACGGCTCACTTCCCGCCGCAAAATATCCCTTCTCCGCTCTGTTTCCTCTCGGGTCGTTCCTGCAAGCCTCGGTCATAAGCAACCCCGAATCCATACAGTACTCTGCCTCAACTATATTCGGTGAACGATAAAATTTCCTCACCTTGCCGTCCTCAGAGGCAATATCCTTATGAAGCTCTACCATCATATCATTCCAGAATTTAATGCAGGGATTTGCCGAAACATCGGTTATTGCCTTTGGATATTCGTAGCCATACCAGGTTCCGCAGATATAGTAGGGCGTGTAACCGATAAACCATCTGTCATAATTATTCTGTGTCGTTCCTGTCTTGCCCGCGCACTCAACGGTATCGTCAAGTGTAATCGCCGTAGCGGTACCGTTTTTTATAACATTTTCAAGCATCATCGTCATAAGAGTCGCGGTTTCCTCGCTGAAAACTATCTCTCCGTTATACTCTTTTTTCAGTATTTCTATACCTCGCGAATCGGTTACAGAGAGATACGAGCGCGGCTCGTTATAAACTCCGTTATTTGCGAGCGCCGAATAGGCGGCGGTTATCTCCCTTACGCTCACTCCGTAATTGAACTGACCTAGCGCAAGCGCCGCATAATCCATATCGGTGATAACGCTGCCGTCCTCAAGTTGAGATACTTCAATAATACTTTTCACGCCTAATCTGTTTTTCAGATAGTCGAAGGATTTTTCCAAACCAAGATCCTCGAGGACCTTAACCACCACGGTGTTGATAGAATGCTCGACAGCGTAATTGATATTTGTCAGCCCTCTGTAAGTTCCGCTTGAATTTTTTGGCCAAGGCTTGGGGTTGACTATCGCGCCCGCATTTGCGTCAAGATTGTATTTTCCAAAGTTCACGGGAACATCGTCATACACACTTGACCAAGTGATAATTCCCTCTTCAAGCGCAGGGGCGTAGACCGATATGGGCTTCACAACTGAGCCTGCCGGTCGGAGAGTTTGAGTGGCAAAATTCTGCAAGCGATTTCCGCTTTTATCTCCAACCGCTCCCGCGACGGCAAGTATATCTCCCGTAGCGGGATCTATTATTATCATCGAGGACTGCGGCTTCTCCGCCGCCGTACCGCTGTAAAAATTAGATGTGTCCGCATAATAGGCTTCAAGCTTTTTTTGAATATCAATATCCATAGCGGTGTGAATTTTCAGTCCACCAGTATATATCATAAGATTTGCCATCTGTCGACTATATCCCTTCTCGCTCACAAGGTCGTTTATGACATCCTCGATTACCATATCGGCATACCAGGAATTGACTCCGTCTCCGCCACCCGCGTTGATATTCAGCATAATAGGGGTATCGTAGCATTCATCGAAGCTTTCCTCTGAAATATACCCCTGCTCGTACATCTGCTTGAGTATGAGGTTTCGCCTGTAAGTGTTATTATCGGGATTTCTTATCGGATCGTAGTATGAGGGATTGTTGGTTATAGCGGCGATACACGCGCACTCGTTGAGTGTAAGCTCCTCAACATCCTTGGAAAAATAATAGTCCGCCGCAGCTCCAACGCCGTAACACCCTTGCGAAAGATTTATGATATTCAGATACATTTCCATTATCTCGTCCTTGCTCATTTTCGTTTCAAGGTCGAGCGCCCAAAGTATTTCCTGTATCTTGCGCTGGAAGGAATAATCGTCGTTCCGCGTGACATTTTTTATGAGCTGTTGTGTGATAGTAGAGCCGCCGTAGCTATCGCTGAAATTGAGGAAATAGTTTGCCCCCGCCGAAAGTGTTCTTTTCCAGTCCACACCCGAATGGGAATAAAAGCGCTTATCCTCAATGCTCACAAAAGCGCTGACAAGCTCCTGCGGAGCCTCTTCATAGTCAATATATTTACATCTGTATCCGCCGTATATTTCTTCCTCGGTAAGCTCTATCGCCTCTCCTATGCGGTTTTCTCTGTCTGTAAAATCGTAATAATAGAGCTTGGTCACCGCTTCGCTCCCGACTAAGGTGAACAGTGTTTCGTCCACACTTTTATCAATATTCCGTTCTACATATATCGCGAACACAAGCCCTACAATGGTTGCAGTTATCAGCAATACCAAAGAAACCGTTGTGATTATCTTCACAAACGACATAAACACTTTTCTCGCAACCGTTGGATTTTTCCCTTTTTTCATATTTATATTCATCTCCGTTTTCGGAATATATTACCTTATTTCTTATTATTGCTCAAAAAGCGAATATCTAAACAATAGAGTGCCGATAATATTCACGGGTAAACCCACGAGTTATTTTTACTGGGAGAAAAGCTATGAAAGAAAAGAAAAATCTGATAACACTTTTCGGTACTTACTCTGCTATTCTTCTCGCGACCGCGATTATCGGAATTATCGTTCTGCTGACAAGGCTTCCGAGCGGTACTGACGATACCCCCGAAACGGTGATAGAAACCGAATATATTTATGTATGGGTAGATGTCCCCGCCACCTCGACAGGCACATCTTCCGACGACCGAATATGGATAGTGAAGGAATACAACGGAGTTATAGGTGTTTTCAGCGAGGACGGCAAGCTGGAGCAAAGTATCCATGTATATGTAAAAACTCTCCCCGAAGCCGACAGAAATATGCTTCGCGAGGGTATCAGGGTGACATCCGAGAGGAAGCTGCGGGAGCTTATCGAGGATTATTCAAGTTAAGCAAAAAAGAGCAAGAATAGAAGGATTTTCTCCTTTTAGTCTTGCTCTTTTGATTTACGCTTTTATCTTGTTACTACATTTTCCTCTCCGAGTATATCCATAAATTGCTTCACCACATAAGGGGTCGCGTCCACACCCAGATTGGTCGATATATATTTGGAATTTGAGGAGTCGTAGAAGATAACATTCGTCTGTCCGTCAAAAATCGAGACGAGATTAAGCACCTTTTTATATTTCCCGCATTCCATATCGGGAACCTTGAGAAATATCTTTTTTGGCGGTTCTGCAAATTGCGGAAGCTTTTTCGAGTCAGAATCGGCACTTGTTTTGGTAGCTTCGCTTTTTTCCGCCTTATCCTCATTCTTTGACTGAAGCTTCTCGTATTCCGAGTTCTCAACAAGCTCTCTGACAGCTGAAATTATTATCTTGGGCGCTTCGTCCTCTCTCAGCGAGAGATTTCCCGAGATACAGAGAGCGTTATCTACTCTGAAAAGGTGAGAATATTTAGCATACTGCGCGGCAAAGGCGATACATTCAGTCTCTCCGTATCTGTCCTCGACAGATATAAACGCCATTTTTTCATCCTTACGCGTCGTTTTAACGGTAACAGAGTTTACCATAACGGCGATCTTTACGGGAAGTCTATCGACTAAATCTTCGCTGTCTGCTATCTCGGAAAGCGAGCGCACGCCGAGTGCCGAGATGTTCTCGGAATAGCTGTCGAGCATATGCCCCGAGAAATACATTCCCGAGCATTCCTTTTCAAGCATAAGCTTCTCACGCAAAGAAAATTCGGGAATATCAGGGAAATCAAATGATAGCGATACAGAGCTATCCGACTCTCCCATTGAAAAGATATCAAGCTGTCCCGAAAGATTATTTCTGTTCTTCTCGGAGGCGATATCTATCAGCTTTTCATAAGATTTGAGAAGTGTACTTCTTGTTCTTCCGAGTCCGTCAAAGGCTCCCGATTTTATAAGTGCCTCAACCATTCGCTTGTTCAGGTCGTACTCCGACATACGCTCAACGAAATCGTCAAAGCCGCTGAACTCTCTCTGCGCTCTCTCGGAAATTATATTTTCTATGAACTGCTTTCCGATATTTTTAAGCGCAAGAAGTCCGAACAGGACATTATTCTCGCTCGGGGTGAAGTACATTCCGCTTCGGTTGATATCGGGTGGAAGTACCTTTATTCCGTACTTTGAACATTCCGCAATATATTCAGCAAGCTTCGGCAGGTTTCCAAGTACGGATGTCATAAGCGCCGCCATATACTCGCAGGGATAGTGCGCCTTGAGGTATGCGGTTCTGAAGGATATCACGGCATAAGCTGCCGCGTGGGATTTATTGAATGCGTAATTCGCAAACGAGGTCATATCCTCAAAGAGTTTCTCCGCCTTTTCACGATCCACTCCATTTGCCGCCGCTCCCTCAACAAAGCCCTCGCGCTCGGCTTCAAGGACATCAGCTTTCTTTTTCGCCATAGCTCGGCGAACTATGTCCGCGTGTCCGTATGAATATCCCGCAATCTCTCTGAATATGCTCATTACCTGTTCCTGATATACGGTACAGCCGTATGTGGATTCAAGGATAGGCTTGAGCTGAGGCAAAAAATATTCTGTCTTATCGGGATTGTGACGCGATTCGATATATTTAGGTATAGAATCCATAGGGCCCGGGCGATAGAGGGCTATCGCGGCAACTATATCGTCAAATCTGTCGGGCTTCAGCTCGGTGAGCACCTGACGCATTCCCGCCGATTCAAGCTGAAAGACTCCAAGCGTATTTCCCGCCGAGATAAGGTCATAGGTTGCCTTATCGTCAATCGGCGCTCGCGTTATATCAAAGTCAGGCTCTCTATTGCGTATAGATTCACAAGCGTCGTTTATTATGGTAAGATATCTCAGTCCTAGAAAATCGAATTTGAGAAGTCCGAGCTTGCCGATAATATCCATATCAAACTGTGTGACGACGGTTCCGTTGCTGAGCGAGAGCGGAACGCTCTCGGATATAGGTTGGTCAGTAACCACAAGTCCAGCGGCGTGAACCGTAATATTTCGGGGCATTCCCTCGACCGCGCTTGCGGTATCAAGCAGAAGCTTTATCTCGTCCGAGGAATTATAAAGTTCCTTGAGCTCAGTCTGCTTCATCGCCTGCGCGAGAGTTATACCAAGCTCCCTCGGTATTGCCTTTGCCACAACATCGACATCGTTATATGACATACCGAGTGCTCTGCCAACATCTCGCACCGCGGCTCTTGCCGCAAGTGTTCCGAACGCAACTATTTGAGAGACATGCTCAGCACCGTATCTGCGGTACATATACTCTATAACCTCCTCGCGGCGGTTATAGCAAAAGTCTATATCTATATCGGGCATACTGACTCGCTCGGGGTTGAGAAATCTCTCGAAAAGCAGGTCAAATACTATCGGGTCAACATCGGTAATACCCACGAGATACGCAACAAGGCTACCCGCACCCGATCCTCTGCCCGGCCCCACGGGTATATTCTGTGAGCGCGCAAAATTGACATAATCTTGAACTATCAGAAAATAATCCGAAAAGCCCATATTCTCAATTACCGAAAGCTCGTATTCAAGCCGCTCGGTATATTCCTTTTCGGG
Organism: Clostridia bacterium; assembly: GCA_017625755.1. GTDB lineage: Bacteria > Bacillota > Clostridia > Oscillospirales > CAG-272 > HGM12713. The sequence continues at coordinate 5,824 of JAGAKG010000044.1, forward strand.
GTGCTTATCAAAGGATATCACGCCCGTCTCTCTCTTTTTCGCAAAGCCTTTATTTACAAGCTCTCGCAGATATTCCGACGCGCCCTCGCCATTCGGCGTTTTAAATGTTGGAAGCTTGGGGATATCGAAGGAAAATTCAAAGTTACATCTTTCGGCAATTTTTACGGTATTTTCAATAGCTCCCGCATATTTGCCGAATAACTGCGTCATTTTCTCGGTGGTCTTATAATAAAATTCATCGGTCTCAAAGCCTATCGGTCTGCCGTCGGTGATAACTCGGTTAGTCTGTATGCACATAAGTATCGCTTGAGTCTGCGCGTCTGCGCGTCTGAGATAGTGGCAGTCATTGGTTGCAACAAGGGGCAGCCCAGCTTCCTCGGCAAGCTTTACAAGGCTATCGAGTATCTGAATCTGCTCTGCCAAGCCGTGATTTTGAATTTCAATATAGAAATTATCCTTACCGAAGATATCGGAAAGCTCTCTTGCCGACCTGAGCGCTCCCTCGAAATCTCCCGCGACCAAAAGAGAGGGTATCTCTCCCGCAAGGCAAGCGGAAAGCGCTATCAGACCCTCGAAGTGTTCTCTGAGAATTGCTTTATCGACTCGCGGCTTTGTGTAAAATCCCTCGGTGTATCCCTTTGAAACAAGGTGAATAAGATTCTTATATCCGACCTCGTTTTTACAGAGCAGAACAAGATGATGCGGCTTCCCCGCACTCTGCGTTTTATCAAAGCGGTCTGTGGGTGAAACATAGACCTCGCAACCGATTATCGGCTTTATTCCCTCTGCCTTACAAGCAGAATAAAAGGCGACCGCACCGTACATAACACCGTGGTCGGTCAACGCCACGGCGCTATGTCCACATTCAGCCGCTCTCTTTGGAATATCAGAAATACGGCAGGCGCCGTCGAGCAGACTGTATTCACTATGCAAATGAAGATGAACAAAATCCGACATTTTCGGTACCTCCCGTATTTCTAAATTTATCTATTTAGTTTTACTCTTAATTTTAATCAATCATCAAAATTGATTCTCTCGTCCTCTATTACGAGCGGACGCTTCATAACTCTCGTATTGATGCTCATTATATACTCGCCGAGCAAGCCGAGGAAAAACAGCTGGATTCCGCCGACAAAGAGAATAGTGAGAATAATAGCCGCAGTTCCCGTAGTGAAGAAGAAATAGGGATCAATGAGCTTGAGAACAAGGCAGACAAGCGCCGCAAAAACGCTTAATGCCGACATTGCAGCTCCGCCAAAGACCGCAAGTCTCGGGCCTATCTTGGTATAAGATGTGAAGGAAAGCATTGCCGCGTCGTAAAGACTGTAAAAATTATTACTTGTCTTTCCCGCTCTTCTCTGTGGCTGTTCGTATTCGATAGTCTTGAACGCGGGACCAAGCTCACCGACTATTCCTCTGATAAAGGGTATCGGATCGTCGAGATCTCTGAGCACGCTCACAAAGCTCTTATCATAGAGTCCAAAGCCAGTAAAATGCTCTATCTGCTCTACCTTAGATGTTTTCTTTATAATCTTATAATAGAGGCTGCGGAGCGCGTACATTATCTTATTTTCCTTGCTTGATGTCTTTACTCCGCAAACTACCTTATATCCATTCTCCCACTCCTCAACAAATTTCGGAATCATCTCAACGGGATCCTGAAAATCACAGCAAACCGTAATAGTACAATCTCCAGTTGTCTGGCAGATTGCGTGGTAGGGTGAGTTAAACTGACCAAAGTTTCTCGTATTGAAGATAGCCTTTATCTTCTTGTTTCCCGCGCAGATAAGGCGAAGCTTTTCGCGTGTGGTATCTGTTGAGCAGTTATCAATAAAGAGAATTTCATAATCGTATTCGGGCATCTGCGAAAGCTGATTCACAAGAGCCTCGCTCATAGGGATAACATTCTCCTCCTCGTTATAACAAGGAACCATAATACTGAGTTTTTTCATTGCTGTACTTTCCTTTCTTATTCTGCGTTTTTCGCAATATCTGCTCTTACCCAAGCAACCGTCTTAGCTATTCCCTCGTCAAAGCTTACCGAGGGAACAAATCCCGTATCAGCCGTAAGCTTCTCGGTGTCTGCGCAAAGATACATAACCTGATTCTGCGCATAGGGGCGCTTACCGAGACCAAGCTCGCAAGCGGGATTTGCCGCATCACGCATCTTTATGATATATTCCTTGAGCATAGCAGGTTTACCGCTTCCGAGACAATAAATGTCGCCATCGTGTCCTCGCTCGGCAAGTGCCACGATAGCCTTTGCGGCGTCCTCGGAGTACATATAATCCCATATCTGCTCACCCGCGGTAAATTCGGGGGTCTCGCCCGCTATCATTTTACGAAGCGTAGATATCACCATCGACACCTCGTTATCGTATGGACCGTACACACTGAGTATTCTTACCCATATATGTCTCATACCCACAGCTTCGCACATAATTCGGCTCATTCTGCCAGCGCAAAGCTTTGCGATTCCGTATCCCATTTCGGGGTTTGTGGGAGTTTTATCCGAAAGCTTTCCCTCAACTCTGCCGTATTCCGCCTGAGAGCCTGCTCCCATAAATACACTGCAACCAAATCTTTGAGCCAGATTTACTGCGTCGAGCGTGTATTCAACATTCTTGTTCTGCAGGTGCATATCGTTTCTTGCCTGCCCTGTCGTACCTATCCAGCCGAAGTGGAAGAACCAATCGTATTTCTCGCCATCGGAGACTTTATAGTCTTTAAGGTCCTTGAGGTCACACCCCACGACCTTGACCTTTTCCCCGAGCTTTAATCTTTCGTTTCTCGCAGAGCCGGGACGGGCGAGGACTAAAACCTCAATGTCATTTTTTATAAGTTCGGCGATAAGTGCCATTCCAACGGCGCCCGTAGCTCCGGTAATAACCGCTTTCATCAGATAAAATTCCTTTCGATTTCAACGATGCTTTTTTCACTATACGCAGAAACAGCGCCAGAAATACTGTCGCTGATTCTACGCTATACTTTATGCAAAAATATTTTACTTGACCCACTTCGCCGCCCTTACAAACTCGGCTATCTGCTTATCCATACATTTTTCAATGTCGCCTCCGTCGCGCAGACACTTAGTCCACTCAACGGTATATCCGACCGCGTCGGAAAGATTCCAGCAAGGAGTCCAACCGAAAACGGTCTTGAGTTTGGAGCAATCAAGCTTAAGGAAGTTTGCCTCGTGAGGTCCGCCGTCAAAGCGGTCTACCCATCTCATATCCTCGCCCCATGTGCGGCAGAAAAGGTCAACGAGCGCACCCGTCTTGAAACAATCGACCTCGTCGGGACCCACATTGTAGTATCCCGCGTAGGATATATCCTCATACTGCTTTGCGGCTATCATAAGATAAGCCAGAACAGGCTCAAGAACATGCTGGTAGGGTCTTGTTGAGTGAGGGTTACGAACTATTATCTCCCTTCCCTCGAGCGCCGCTCTTATGCAGTCGGGAATTATTCTGTCGTTGGCGTAGTCTCCGCCACCGATAACATTTCCCGCGCGGGCGGTTGAGAGCGCAACCCTTCCGTCGGTAAAGAAGGAATTGTTGTAACAATGAGTTACAAGCTCAGAGCACGATTTACTGTTGGAATACGGATCAAAGCCGTCAAGCGGCTCGTTCTCTCTGTATCCCCACTCCCACTCGTTATTCTTATATACCTTATCGGTGGTAATGTTAAGCACGGACTTGACGCTCTTTGAGAGCCTTACGCACTCAAGCAGATTTACCGTTCCCATAACATTGGTCTCGTAAGTATATCTCGGATCCTTATAGCTGTCTCTGACTATCGGCTGAGCCGCGAGGTGAAGCACTATCTCGGGCTGTGCTTCGTCGAAGCAAGCCTTGAGTGCGTCAAAATCGCGTATATCACCGATATACGACTTCATACCGTTCTCGGTATCAGCTATTTCAAAAAGCGAGGGATTTGTGGGCGGCTCGAGAGAAAATCCCGTAACAGACGCGCCGACGCCTTTAAGAACGCGGCACATCCAAGAGCCCTTAAATCCCGTGTGTCCCGTTACCAGTACCCGCTTACCTGAATAAAAACTCAAATCAAACATATCTTAATCCCACTTTTTCCACGGAGCTTCTCCACTCTTCCATATCTTCTCAAGATTTTCCTTATCTCTGAGAGTATCCATACATTGCCAAAATCCATCATGCTTATAAGCCATAAGCTGTCCGTCAGCCACGAGTCTCTCAAGCGGCTCTCTTTCAAATATGGTGTCGTCTCCATCGATATAGTCGAGAACCTTAGGGTCAAGAACCATATATCCGCCGTTTATCGGGATACCGTCTCTATCCTTCTTCTCTCTGAACGAGGTAATATTTCCTGCCTTGTCCATCTTGATAACACCGAAGCGCTGACCCGCGTTTACTACTGTCATAGTAGCGAGCTTACCGTGTGAACGGTGGAATTCCTCAAGCGCGTTGATATCTATATCACACACACCGTCTCCGTAAGTAAGCATAAAGGGCTCGTTGCCTATATAGGGCTTTATCCTTTTGATTCTTCCTCCGGTCATAGTGTGAAGTCCCGTATCAACAACCGTGACTTTCCACTGCTCGGTGAAGTTTCTATGCACCTTAAGTCTGTTGGTGCTGTTGGTAAAGTCAAAGGTAACATCTGAGTTGTGAATGAAATACTCATTAAAAAAGTCCTTTATAACATGCTGCTTGTATCCACAACAGATAACAAACTCGTTATATCCGTGAGCAGAATAGCTCTTCATTATATGCCAAAGAATCGGCATACCGCCAATTTCAATCATAGGTTTCGGTTTAAGATGAGATTCCTCGGTAATTCTTGTTCCGAGTCCTCCTGCCAAAAGAACGACCTTCATTTTTGAAATTCCTTTCTGTTTTTCCGAGCTTTGAGCAATACTACAAGCCTCACTCAAAGTTCAGATTTTAGTATATGATACCATATATTTTGTCGATTGTCAACACAAAGCGCAAAATATTGTAAATATTGCCAGGCAAATCCTCATTAATTCCGCCGAATAGAGATCAGTGCTTAAGAACGCTGAGAAATTCCCTGCGGGAAGCGCAGATCATTCCGTAGAGTCGGTCTCTGCTATGTATTTCGCATATTTCTCCCCCATTTGAATAGAGGAGCTTTGCGTCCGTGGGGTGTACTACGAAAACCGATATGGTTTTTCTGCTCTCGACAGAGGGGGGCACGAGCTTCGCGAATTTCCCAAGTGTCCGCTCGGTTGTTTTATGCGCCCTTTTATTTTCGTTTCCGAAGGGCTCGGGAATTTTTCTCCTGAGCGTAACGCTTCTGTCCGAATGAAAGACGACGCTCGTATGTCTGTAAAGCTCGTCCCACATCTTTACGGCGTAAAGCACCTTTCCCGTGTCAAGCACAAAATCGTATTTATCCGAAAAGTTCTTGAAGAGCGCCGACATCGGCTTCTGAATATTCAATTTATATTTGCGCAGAGCGCATTGCTTTTTCAGGCGTTTGAAAAAAATCACACGCTCGGTGGCTCTTTTGATATACGGAAAAAACACAACTGCGAGAAGAAACAGTAAAACGAGTATTATTATCATTCGTTCTCCTTAAAAATCACGATTTTGAAAGCTTTGCGAGGTATGCGACTGCGGCGACTGCGGCAACCGCCCCGTCAGCTGCAGCGGTTGCGAGCTGTCTCACCTCTTTTTTGCGGCAGTCACCCGCCACAAATACGCCCTCCGTATCTGTCGCACAGCTCTCACCGACATCGAAATATCCCGCCTCGTCGGTCTTTATTTCCGACAAAAAGGCTTTCGTGTCAGGTATAGTTCCAACCGCCACAAACAGACCACTCACATTTACGCGCTCACGCTCTCCCGCAAGAGAGGAGATTACAATAGCGGAAAGACGCTCCTCGCCTACAAGCTCACTCACCGTAAATCCCGTCATTATTTTGACATTTTCCTTTTCCCTAAGCTTATGCAAAGTTGTTTCCTCTCCGCGAAATTCGCTTCTGCGATGAATAAGGGTTACCTTATTGCATATGTCGGAAAGATAGAGTGCATCGTCAAGCGCGGTGTTTCCGCCGCCTACCACGGCTACATCTTTTCCTTTAAAAAATGAGCCGTCGCAGGTTGCGCAGTATGATACTCCGCGTCCGAGAAATCTGTCCTCGTCAACAAGCCCAAGCTTGCGCTTGAGCGCTCCCGTTGCGACTATCAGTGCGCGTGCTTCGTATTCCCTGCCGCCCGCTGTGACATATCTCGCCCCGCCCTCGGCTCGTATTCCCGAAACCTCGTCAAAGCGAAATTCACAACCAAAATTACTCGCCTGCTCAAAGAGCGCCGAGGAAAGCTCATATCCCGAAATATTGACTATTCCAGGGTAATTTTCAACTCGGGGGGAGTTAACTATCTGTCCACCGCAAACGCTTTTCTCAAACAGAAGCGTTTTCTTACCCGCTCTGGCAGAGTATATGGCTGCGGAAAGTCCCGCAATACCGCCGCCAACGATTATTACATCATACATAATTTACCGCCTTATGCGTCAATCATAGCTATTATTTTTGCCTTGCCCGCAAGTCCCACATTCTGCGCGGTCTGCTCGCCGTTTTTGAATACGATGACTGTGGGAATCGACATAACGCCGAATCTCTGCGCGAGTGCGGGTGCTTCGTCAACATTCACCTTGCCGCACACGACATCGGTTCTCTCGTTCGCAAGCTCCTCGAACACGGGCGCGAACATCTTGCAAGGTCCGCACCAATCGGCGTAAAAATCAACTACCGCGACCACTCCGTCCTTGACTATCTCGGAATCAAAATTTTCGTTTGTAAGCTTTACTATTCTGCTCATTTTTATTTTCTCCTAAAATTTATTTTTTATTTTTTACTTTTAATTGTTTCCTTTTTTGAGGCTCTCTAATCATCAAGCTCGTCTGCCGTTTGACAGATTCGCTCAAGTCTATGCGTAAGTCCCGACTTTGATATTGGCGGATCGTGCAGGAGCGCAAGCTCGGAAAGTGTTGCCTCGTCATATTTCAAACGCAGAAGTGCCGTTTCTTTAAGTTCAGGCGTAAGCAAGTCGATTTTGTGTTTTTCGAGAAGCTGCTCTACCGCCCAAAGCTGCTTTCTGCGCGCGTCGACAGACCTCGCGATATTCTGCGTAACGCAATTAGTTGCCCTATTCTCACGGTTTCTTATATCCCTCTCGATACAAGCGTCGGCAACCTCGAATCCGCACCTCATCGCGCCCGCATAGCTGAGAGTATCGGCAATTACCGTATTGTTTTTAAAATACAGCGACACCTTGTTTTGTCGTTCTGTTTTCTTAGCTGAAAGACCGCAATCCTCAAGCAAATGCCGCAGGGGCTCGAGCCTTTTTGCGTTCTGCTTAGCGAGAGAAATCTCCAAGTGATAACTCTTTTTAGGGTCATTTACAGTAGCACAGGCAATAAGCACTCCCGCAAGGAAGCTGCTCTTGCAATCCTCGCACCTGAATTTTGCCGCCGAGGATATATTCTCTCCGCCGCAAACCTTTAAGTCAAAGGTTGCAAACGCCTTTGATGCATAGCTAAGCTCGTATATTTTCCTGCCCGCGCGAGTGCCCTCGGAAATAGTCGGCGCCGACTGCTCACCAAGCAGCTCTGCCGCCCTTTCGGCACTCTCGCGCAGACCGAAGGTAGCCGACATTCGTATTCCTTCCTTATGTACTGAATTGTAAAGCAGACCAAACATATACGCCTTTCTGCAACAATTCATTTTCTGTGACAAGGAAAGCAGCTCCTTTTTCATATCGGTCGAAAATGACATTCTATTACCTCTTTGGCGATCATATCACTCGCACTTCTCTCTCAAGTCTTACTCCCGTCATATCAAAAACTCTCTCCGAAACATATTCGGCAAGTGCCAGAACATCGGCGCAGGTAGCTCCGCCGAGATTTACTATAAATCCAGCATGCTTCTCGGAAACACAAGCGCCGCCCACGCGATATCCTTTAAGTCCGCATTCGTCGATAAGCCTTGCCGCAAAATATCCTTCGGGTCGCTTGAAAAAGCTTCCCGCGCTCGGTTTATCGAGCGGTTGAGTCGCCTTTCTCTTGTCGGAAAATCCCTTCATTTTAGCCTTTATTTCCTCGTTTTCTCCTTCCGAAAGCGCTATCGTGGCACCAAGGCACACCCAATCGGGATTATCGGCAAGGATACTGTGTCTGTAAGAAAATCCGCACTCACTCGACGACAGCCCGATAAGCTTATCGTTTCCGATATCGTATACGGTAATTTTCTTAATCACATCAGACATCTCTCCACCGTGCGCTCCCGCGTTCATAAACACCGCTCCGCCGAGGGTTGCGGGAATTCCGCAGGCAAATTCAACCCCCGAAAGAGAGAACTCAGCCGCTCTCAGAGACAGCACGGGAAGCATAGCTCCGCACCCGCAAACGGCAATATTACCCTCAAATGATATATCCGCTATTTTCTTGGTAATAACGATAGCTCCCTCAAAGCGCGAGTCGGAGAATAAAACATTTGATGTATTCCCCACAACAGCAAAGCGAATACCGTTGTTCTTCAGCGTGCGAAGTGTCGTCACAAGCTTCTCCGCCGTATCGGGAAGCACCATATAATCGGCTTCTCCGCCTATTCTGAAGCTCGATACGGTGGAAAGCTTTATATTTCTTTTATAGTCAACATGCGCATCGGAAAGAATTCTTTCAAGCTCACACATCGGCTCTCTCTCCCGTAATAAATTCATACACCGCGTCAAAATCGGCGGCAACGCAAGATACTCTCATTCCCTCCGGCAACGACTTAGACGCGGGATTATACCAACATGTGTCTATTCCGTAGTTTATGCCGCCCTTTATATCCGAGGTAAGCGAGTCTCCGACTATCAAGGTCGTACTCTTATCAAAATCGGGTATGTGCTCTGCGACACGCTCGAAATATTCAACCGAGGGCTTTTCGTAGCCTATAACGCCCGAGATAAAGAGGTCGGAAAAGTATTCCCCGAGTCCGCTTCTCGCGTATCTGCCCTTTTGAATAAGCTCAACGCCATTGGTCACGATATACATTCTGACCTTACCGCAAAGAGACGCGCAAAGCTCCCTCGCTCCGTTCATAAGATATGCTTTTTCGGAAAGTGTGTTCATATATGTACGCGCCATTTCTCTGGCGTCAGCGCAAAAACCGTGCTTTTCGCAAAAAAGCTCAAAGCGACGGTAGAGCAGAACACTTTTCTCTATCTCTCCGCGCTCAAGCATCTTCCAAAGACTATCGTTTATGGCGCTGTAATCGGCTACAAGCTCATCGTTCGGGGTTATACCGAACATCTCCATAGTGTGCCGTATCGCCTCGTATTCACTTCTATGGAAATCAAGCAGAGTTCCGTCGGCGTCAAAAAGAACCGTTTTATATCTCATAAGCACCTCCGAATTTTCACAACTATGTTATTTCATTATACCATATTCTGTTCCGACTTTCAAGAGCATTTTAAACTTAATAAAAATATTACAATATTAATTAAATAACTCTTGCAATAAAAAGCAAAATGAGTTATAATATAATGGAGTGGTGCAAAAATCAGATCAGTTATACACAAGGAGACAAAAGCTATGAAAAATATCAGAGTGGGATTGTTGGGCTTCGGCGCTATGGGCAAGGCACACGCATACTGTATCGACAATCTCAAATACTTTTTCTCGGAGATTCCTTTCTCTGCTACTGTTGGCGGTATTTGCACGACATCTTATGAGCGTTCCCTCTCTATTGCCGAGCAATACGGATTCGGCAGAGCGTTTGCGGACGAGGATGAGCTTATCTTCTCAGACGATATAGATGTTATTGATATATGCACACCGAACGCTATGCACTATGAAACGCTGAAAAAAGCGATATCGGCGGGAAAGCTTATATACTGCGAAAAACCGCTTTGTCTTAACTACAAAGAGGCTGCAGAGATAGCAAAGCTTGCGAGCGAGAGCGGTATTATATGCAATATCGTTTTCAACAATCGCCACCTCGCGCCTATAATGCGCGCAAAGGAGATAATCGAGGAGGGCAGTCTCGGAAGAATACTTTCATTCTCATGCGAATATCTTCACAACAGCGCGCTCGACACAAAGAGAAACGCGGGCTGGAAGCAGAGGCGAGATGTGTGCGGTGGCGGAGTGCTTGTCGACCTCGGCTCACACTGCATTGACCTGATGTATTTTCTGTGCGGTAGCTTCTCGTCGGTATACGGAGAGTCGCAGATTGCATTTCCCGAAAGAGCGGGGGTTGACGGCAGTCCTTGGAAGACCGACGCGGACGAGGCGTTCTATATGCTCTGCAATATGGAAAACGGCGCTAAGGGTACGATAACGCTAAGCAAGATAACGAGTGGCGCAAACGACGGACTCGCATTTTCAATACACGGAGAGCGCGGCTCGATTTCATTTTCACTTATGCAACCCAATTATCTGAGATTTTACGACGGCTCGGAGAAAACGCCCGAGCTTGGCGGATACTGCGGTTACCGCGATATAGAGTGTGTTGGAAGATATCCTGCTCCCGCGGGAGCATTTCCCTCTCCGAAGGCTCCCTCGTCATGGCTTCGCGGACATGTTCAGTCGATGTACGACTTCCTACGCTCGGTATACACCTCTACCCCCTCGGCACCAAGCTTTGACGACGCCGCGCATGTTCAGGCTGTAATCGACGCCGCATATCTTTCCGACAAGGAAAACAGAGCCGTGAAGATATCCGAAATAGAAAAAAGTATTTAACGGAGAAAAATATGGCAAAAATAATAGGAATAACAGGACCGAGCGGCGCCGGAAAATCTCTGCTTTGCGGATATATTTCCGAGGCGGGAATTCCCTGCATCGACGCAGACGCGCTTTATCATTCTATGCTCGTCCCACCCTCTCGCTGTCTTGACGCGATAAGGGCCGCCTTTGGTAACGGCGTTATCGCCCCCGACGGTACGCTTGATAGACGCGCGCTCTCAGCGTGTGTTTTCAATAATGAAAGCAAGCTTGAGCTACTCAACAAAACCGTGCTTCCGCTTGTAATCGAGGAAACCAAAAGACTCATAGCCGATTTTTTTGAGGCGGGACATTCGGTAGTCTGCGTTGACGCGCCGACGCTTATAGAATCGGGCTTTCACCTTGAATGCAATACCGTCATAGCGGTAATCGCCCCCACCGAGGAGCGCATAGAGCGTATCGAGGAGCGCGACCATATATCGCACGAGCTTGCGGAAATGCGAATAAACGCGCAGAAGCCGAATTCTTTCTATACAGCAAGGGCGGATATCACGCTTGTGAACGACGGCAACATATCTCTCTTTCAAGCTCAGGCACGCGAGCTGATAAACAATCTTAAAGAATTATAATTCCGTCAACGAGGAAAGCTTTTAATGAATAAAAAAACTCAAATCAAACGATTTATAGCCGTATTGCTTATCGCCTGCATATCAATAGGGGTTGGCGTTATAGTTAATGAAATATGGAATTTTATAGACCGCAAGACACATCCGCTGAGCTACGACGAGATAATCACGGCGGCATCTGAGGAATTCGATGTACCGAAATACATCATTTACGCCACGATAAAGGTCGAAAGCGATTTTGACCCCGATGCGGTATCAAGCAAGGGCGCGATAGGTCTTATGCAGATGCTTCCAAAGACATTCGAGTGGCTAACGGGAGACGAGCATCTCGGCGAACATCTTCCAAAACGCGCGCTTGACACGCCTGAGGTGAGCATAAGATACGGAACTTATTACCTCTCATATCTCTATAAAAAATTCGACTATAACTGGAACACCGCTATCGCCGCATACAACGGCGGCGAGGGCAATGTCGCTAAGCTTCTCAAGGACCCGAAATACAGCGACGGCGAGGGCAATCTGACCGACTTCCCCGAGGAGCTTGACGAAACGAAGAACTATGTAAAAAAGGTAAAAAATGCAATAGATACATACCGAGAGCTTTATCCCGACAAGCTTGAAGGTAAAAGCACCCAAACAGAAAAGGAGACAAAACAATGAGTAACGAACTGACATATACGAAGAAAACGGTATACGAGCTTGCCGATAAGAGCGTCATAGACGCGGCTATGAGCTATGCCGAGGATTACAAGAAATATCTTGACGCGGGCAAGACCGAGCACGAGTGCGTCAAAATATCGATAGCGCTTGCCGAGAAATATGGCTTCAGCGAATATAAGCTCGGTGACAAGATATCTCACGGCGACAGAAAATATTTCAACAACAGAGGAAAGAATCTCTTTCTGTTCTCTGTCGGAAGCGAGCCTATCAACAACGGAATAAGACTCACCGCGGCTCACATTGATTCCCCGAGAATAGACCTCAAGCAATGCCCTCTTTACGAGGAAGGCGGAATGGGCTTTTTCAAGACTCATTACTATGGCGGAATCAGAAAATATCAATGGGTGGCAACCCCTCTTTCTCTCCACGGAGTTGTGGCTAAGGCTGACGGTTCTGTGGTCGAGATATGTATCGGCGAGGACGAGAACGATCCCGTATTCTATATAAATGACCTGCTTCCCCACCTCGGTCAGAAGCAGAGCAAGGCTCCGCTCGGCGAGGCTTTTGACGGCGAACAGCTCAACATTCTTATCGGAAGCGCGCTCTCGTCTGACGAGGAGGAAAATTCCATAAAGCTCAATATTCTGAAAATTCTCAACGAGAAATACGGAATCAAGGAGGACGATTTCCTCTCCGCAGAGCTTTGCGCGGTTCCCGCGGCAAAAGCAAGAGATATCGGATTTGACCGCTCTATGATAGGAGCCTACGGTCACGACGACAGAGTTTGCGCTTATCCCGCGCTCACAGCGCTCCTTGAAGCTACAGACGGTATTCATACAACGATGTGCATACTTGCCGACAAAGAGGAAACAGGCAGCGACGGCCCGAGCGGTATGCAGAGCGAGCTTATGCTTGACATCATAAACGAGATGGCAGCAAATCTCGGCGGCAATCCCGCGGTTATAAGAGCCAACTCTAAGTGTCTCTCGGCAGATGTCTCAGCCGCGTTTGACCCCAACTTTGCCGATGTCTTTGAAAAGAGAAATTCGGCGCTTCTCTCCTGCGGTGTCGTTTTCACAAAATTCACGGGTTCGAGAGGAAAGTCGGGAACTAACGACGCAAACGCCGAATATATCGGTTGGCTCCGCTCGATACTCGCAAATGACGGCGTTATCTGGCAGGCGGCAGAGCTGGGTAAGGTCGATTGCGGTGGAGGCGGAACAGTGGCTAAATATATCTCAAAGCACAATATCGACACTATCGACCTCGGAGTGCCCGTAATTTCAATGCACGCGCCCTATGAGGCTATATCGAAGGTCGACCTCTACGAGGCATACAGAGCTATGCTTGCGTTCTACAAATATTGATAAAACACCGAGGAATATATGCTTAATAAATTACAGGCGGCAGAGGAAAAATATCTCGATATTGAGGCAGAGCTTGCGTCTCCCGACGCTTTCTCGAATCAGGAAAAATTTGCCGCTTTGATGAAGGAATACAAAAATCTAACTCCTATCATAGAAAAATTCAGGGAGTACAAAAGAGCCTGCGCAGAAAACGAGGACGCACGCGAGCTTATGGAGGATTCCTCAGACGCCGAAATGCGAGAGCTTGCGGCTGTCGAATTCAAGGAAACAAAGCAGGCTATGGAGCGGCTCTTTGAGGAGCTGAAGATACTACTTCTTCCCAGAGATCCGAATGACGAAAAAAATGTAATAATCGAGATACGAAGCGGAGCGGGCGGCGAGGAAGCCGCGCTGTTCGCGGGTGTGCTTTACCGTATGTATACGATGTACGCCGAGTCTAAGGGATTCAAGACCTCGGTGATGACCTCGAACGAAACAGAGCTTGGCGGCTTCAAGGAAATATCCTTTACCGTTGAGGGAGACGGAGCTTACTCGCGCTTCAAGTTTGAGAGCGGCGTTCACCGCGTTCAGAGAGTTCCCGAAACCGAGTCGCAAGGAAGAATACAGACCTCAACGGCTACCGTTGCGGTGCTTCCCGAGGTCGAGGATATCGAGGTCGAGATAAACCCTGCCGACATTACGATAGAATCCTGCAAGTCTAGCGGCGCGGGCGGTCAGCACATCAACAAGACCGAATCGGCGGTGAGACTTACGCACAAGCCTACGGGTATCGTTATCGAGTGTCAGGAGGAGCGAAGCCAATTCAAGAACAAGGACAAGGCGCTAAAGATGCTCCGCGCAAAGCTTTACGATATGAAGCAGAGAGAACAGAACGAGAAGATTGCGTCCGACAGAAAGAGTCAGGTCGGAACGGGTGACAGAAGCGAGCGCATAAGAACCTACAATTATCCGCAGGGACGAATCACCGACCACCGCATTTCCCTCACACTTCACTCACTCGAAAGCTTTCTTAACGGAAACATAGACGATATGATAGACGCTCTGATTACGGCAGATACTGCAGAGCGCCTGAAAGAAAATTCTTTTTGACAAGGAAAAAGCAAATGACTGAAATCATAAGGATAAACGCCGAGTCTCCCGAAGTAGAAAAGCTGCGGGTGGCGGCGGATATCATACGAGCGGGAGGACTTGTTGCCTTCCCCACCGAGACGGTATACGGTCTTGGTGCTGACGCGACAGATGCCGCTGCCGCAAAAAAAATATACGCGGCAAAAGGACGACCGTCAGACAACCCGCTTATAATCCATATAGCGGCTCCCGAGGACGCCGAGCGATACGCACATACCTGCGAGCTTTATTACAGTCTCGCAAGGGCTTTTATGCCGGGGCCGATAACGGTAATACTTCCCAAAAAGGACACTATTCCCGACTCGGTGACGGGAGGGCTTGATTCGGTGGCGGTCAGATGTCCGTCTCACCCAATTGCCTCAGCACTTATCTCGGCGGCGGGCGTGGCAATCGCCGCTCCCTCGGCAAACCTTTCGGGAAGCCCCTCTCCAACCGAGGCTCAGCATGTGATAGCCGACCTTTCGGGACGGGTCGATATGATAATAGACGGCGGTGAATGTGATATAGGGCTTGAATCGACTATTGTGAAGATAGACGGCGATTCTCTCACCCTTCTCCGCCCCGGCGCGGTTACCTACGACGCGCTTCTATGCGTTTGCGAGAATGTGAGCATTGCCCCCGCCGTGACAGAGCAACTCGGAGAAAACGAGCGTCCGCTCTCCCCCGGTATGAAATACAGGCACTACGCACCCAAAGCTCCGCTGATACTGCTTGACGGAAACGACGCGGATATTATCGCGTATATGAAGCGCGCGCAAAAAACAGAAAACTGCGCTATAATCTGTTACGACGAGGACGCGAATGAGCTTAGCGCGGACAGGCTTATTACGATAGGCGCAAAAAACGACCTCAACGCCCAGGCGAACGCCCTTTTCGGGGCGCTGCGGAAGGTCAACAGCTTTGACGCCGATGTGATATATGCGCATCTGCCCCCCAAGGAGGGCATCGGACTGGCGCTCTACAACAGAATGATAAGAGCGGCGGCGCACACCATAAAGAAAGTATAAAAATAAATCAGGACGGTACATAAATGGCTAAGAGAACTAAAAAAAGCAATATTGCGGCAGAGCCGCAGGTAACAGCTCCGATTCAGAACCAGATAATCACCGACACCATAGAGAAAAACTATATGCCCTATGTTATGAGCGTTATTATCTCGAGAGCTATTCCCGAGATAGACGGCTTCAAGCCATCGCACAGAAAGCTCCTTTACACCATGTATAAGATGGGTCTTCTCACGGGCAACAGAACCAAGAGCGCGAATGTCGTGGGACAGACGATGAAGCTTAACCCCCACGGCGATATGGCGATATATGAAACTATGGTGCGTCTGACGCGAGGAAACGAATCCTTACTCCACCCCTTTGTTGACTCCAAGGGAAGCTTTGGTAAGCAGTATTCCTCGGATATGAAGTTCGCCGCGTCAAGATACACAGAGGTCAAGCTTGACACGATATGCAACGAGCTTTTCAAGGGTATAGACAAGAACGCGGTCGATATGGTCGATAACTATGACAACACGATGAAGGAGCCTGTACTCCTTCCCACCACATTCCCCAATGTTCTTGTTACACCTAATACGGGTATCGCCGTCGGTATGGCTTCCTCGATATGCTCCTTCAACCTCGCTGAGGTCTGCGACGGAACTATCGCCGTGCTGAAAAATCCTAAGGTAAGCACGGATAAGATACTCGACATAATCAAAGCCCCCGATTTTCCCTGCGGCGGCGCTATCATCTACGACAGAGAGACTATGCGACAGATATACGAAACAGGCTCGGGCTCTGTCAAGATCCGTTCAAGATACAACTACGACAAAGAGCAGAACTGCATTGATATAATCCAGATTCCCTATTCCACCACGATAGAGGTTATACTCAAGCGCATCACCGAGCTTGTCAAGGAAGGAAAGCTTAAAGAGGTAACCGATTTCAGAGACGAGATAGACCTCAGCGGCTTCAAGCTTACGCTTGATTTGCGCCGCGGAGTTGACCCCGACAAGCTTATGACGAAGCTCTTTAAGATGACTCCCCTTGAGGACAGCTTCAAGTGCAATTTCAATATTCTTATAGACTCCTCGCCAAGACAGCTCGGCGTTATTGATATAATCAAGGAGTGGATAAAATTCAGAATGGTCTGTCTGCGCCGCGAGCTTGAGTTTGAGCTTGGCAAAAAGCGCGACAAGCTGCATCTGCTCCTCGGTCTCGGAAAGATACTGCTTGACATCGACAAGGCTATAAGAATAATCCGCCACACCGAAAAGGAGGAGGATGTTATCCCCAACCTTATGTCGGGCTTCAATATCGACAAAATTCAGGCAGATTATATCTGTGAAATAAAGCTCCGCAACCTCAACAAGGAGTATATCATAAACAGAATAAACGAGATAGAGGGACTGCAGAACGAAATTGCGAGAATCGAGGAGATACTCGGCGACGAGTTGAAGATAAAGGCGCTTATCGCTACTCAGCTCACAGAGATAAAGAAAAAATACGGTCAACCCCGCCGCTCCCAGCTTATTCACAGCGACGATATTGATGTTTATAACGAGGAAGACCATGTTGAGAATTACAACGCGCGTATCTACCTGACTCGCGAGGGATATTTCAAGAAGATAACCCTTCAGTCGCTCAGAGGTAACGACGAGCAGAAGCTGAAGGAGGGCGACAGTATCATAATCACAGAGGATACCGACAACCTCTCTGACCTTATCTTCGTTACCGATAAGTGCCAGATATACAGAGCTAAGACCGCCGATTTCGAGTGTGTCAAGGCGTCTGCTATGGGAGAATTTATTCCCGCCAAGCTCGGTATGGACGACGGCGAGAAGCCTGTATTTATGCGTGTGCAGAGCGGATACCCCGCGGGCGAGAATTTCGTATTTATATTCGAGAACGGAAAGGGCGTGCGTGTTCCCGTCACGGCTTACGAAACCAAGGCAAACCGCAAAAAGCTCATAAACGCCTATTCCGCGGTATCTCCGATATGCGGAGTATTCTACGAGAAGGAAAAGGAGCCGTTTGAGATTATGCTCGTAAACTCCGACGACAAGGCTATTATCATAAAGACCTCGCTAATTCCCGTGAAAAATACGAGAACCTCAGCGGGCGTTACGCTTATGACTATGAAAAAGGGACAGACTCTCGTGAGCTGCACCGATAGAATCGACGACTCCTACGAGAATGCCAAGGGATACAGAAAATTAAAGATTCCCGCAACGGGACAGCTGCTTGCCGAAAAGGATATTATGAAGCAACAGCTTAAAATAGATACCTGATAAAAGGAGGCAGATGTAATGTCTAAACACAAAAACGCAACAAAGCTTATGACGAATATTTTATGTATCATTCTCGCGCTGTTGATGGTGGGAAGCTTTATAATATATCTGTTGTACGCAGTTCTGGGAGTTTTCTGAAAAGAATTACGGGCTATCACTCTATGTGATAGCCCGCTCGGATTTGCTCTTTAATTCCGATTGATTTTCACTCTTTGATAGTGTCCCGACTCAAGGGTTTTCAGCGATTGTTGTTCTGCTGATTCTGATTGTTCTGGCTGTTCTGCTGGTTCTTGTTTTGCTGATTCTTGTTCTGATTATTCTGCTGGTTCTTGTTCTGATTGTTCTGCTGATTGTTCTGCATTTCAATCTCCGTTCTCCGCCGACAAGAAATTTTTCGCAAACGCAGGTCGGCGGAACTCGGTTTGCATAATTCCTTCAACATCAAATATCTCAAAGATACCGCATATTGAAGAAAGCAATTCATCTTAAATGAATTACAAGAACAGTATGCCACAAAAAAAGCTCCGCTATACACGGAGCTTTTGGAAAATTTTATTTTTTCTTTGCCTTATCGGGGCTTTGATAATTGAAAAGCGTTGTGAACTTTTTGTTCTTATGTCCGAGATAATAGGCAACCCAAGCGGTTACAAGCGCGGGAATTATTATCACGAAATGAGTGAGCCAGAAAAGATTAAGCGTTGAGCCGAGGAAAGATATTGAGCTTGTGAGCCCGAAATACATTCCCTGAAGAAGCATATTGAAGAAGCTTGCTACAACGCACAATCCCCCTGCCCATTCGTGCGCCGCGCTGAAGGGATAGCCTATCGAATAAACTATCGCGATAAGAAGGCTGGGGATACTTGCGACCGCCGCCACGGCAAGCCCTGTGTGGGGACGGTACTGCTTCTTGCCGATATCGACCGATATTCTGTCCTTAGCTCCGACCTCCCACATAAGGGCGTACACAAGGAAAAGATAGAACAGTATTGCGAGAATACTCGTTATTATTGCAAGTATATCACTTTTCGCCATCGTCGTTGCCATTGAAAGGACCGCGCCAAAGAGCGATATCGCAAACTGGTTCACAAACATCTTAACTGAACTATATCCGTAATTATGTAAAAATTCCTTCATAAATCCTCCAAAGAATCTCAAAAACAATACAAAGTCATTTACTTGACATAATTTTATAGCTCTATTATATTAAATCTTCCCCTCTTTTGCAACATATTACAATGAAAATTTACATTTTATCCACTAAATTATCACTATATGTTATATAATATAATTACAATTTCCGAAAAGGAGAATTCAGATGGCAATTAATATACCGCTAAACACGCTTCCGCCGCTCGTTCGAGAATACGCGTCATACAAGTCGGCAATTCAGAACTGCTCGGAGAAAACCGTCTCGGAATATCTGCTTGACCTGAGAACCTTTTTCCGCTATCTTCTCGCCAGAGACCTCAAGATTTCCCCCTCGTCCGAGGAGTTTGAGCAGATAGACATAAGCGGAGTTGACCTTGAATACATACGAAACATCACCACCGAGGATATTTACGAGTTTATTATGTACGCCGACAATGTGAGAGGAAATATGGCGGCGGCAAAATCAAGAAAGCTATCGGCTATCAAAGGTTTTTTCAAGTATCTCACCACAAAAAGGTTTATGCTTGACGAAAACCCCGCGATAAATATTGAGTCGCCTAAGAAAAAGCAGGCTCTGCCGAAATATCTCTCGCTTGAGGAAAGTCTGCTTCTCATAGAGACCGTCAAAAACGATACCAACTCAAAAACGCGCATACGCGACTATGCCATCATAACGATGTTTCTCAACTGCGGAATGCGAGTATCCGAGCTTGTGGGAATAGATCTTAGCGATGTTGACCGCGAGCTTCGTTCCCTGACGGTCACGGGTAAAGGAAACAAGCAGCGCATAATATATCTTAACGACGCCTGCCGCGCCGCTCTCTCGGATTATCTTGACGAGCGTCTCGGAGAGAAATATAAAACGGCAAATACCCACGCCCTCTTTCTGAGCGGACGCTGTCAGCGGATAAGCGTCAAGACCGTTCAATGGCTTGTATACAAGTATCTTGATATGGCGGGACTCGAGTCAAAGCACTACTCGGTTCACAAGCTCCGTCATACCGCCGCGACGCTTATGTATCAGACGGGTAATGTCGATGTGCGTGTGCTGAAGGACATTCTCGGTCACGAGCAGCTCAACACCACGCAGATATATACGCATGTAAGCAACAGAAGTATGGAAGAAGCGATGGCGCAAAATCCTCTCGCTTCTCAGAAAAACGATAAAAAATAACGATAAGGGGCTTCCTCATGGGAAGCCCCTTGTTTAAAAATTTAACTTACTTTATAGGATAACCCTTTTCGGTATAAACCTCGTTGAGCCCGTCGAATGCTTCGTTGAGCAGGTCAACTGCAACAGATGTACATTCAGAGTCGCCCAAAACGGTTGCGCTCTCTGATGTGAACTTGCCGTTTTCATAATACTCGTTCATATCAAGGTTGTAAACCAACGCTTTGTAGTCATCAACATACTTGAACTTCTTGAGCGCCGGATCCCACTCGTAAACGGTGTATTCCACCTCAAGGCTTATTGAGTTTTCGTTAACGGTCTGCATTTCGTTATTAAAGAGCGAATACTCGCCTCCCTGCGCAAACCAGCAGATTTCAAGCTGCAGTTCGGTTTCGGATGTGTTCTCGACAACGGCAAACTTACTTGCACCGAAGTCAACGCGGTGCTTGTAGTGGAATCCCGGACTCCTTGCCATTACCTCGGTGAAATTCACATTATCACCTCTCGTGAAGTTTTCTGAAGAATTATAGTGATAACCATCGGTCTCCAAATCGGTGCCGATCTCACCGTCCTTCATAGCCTGCATAATCTTGTGCATATTGGTGTCACCACCGGGGCCACAGGAAACGAATACGCAAAGACATACGAGTGCCAAGCAAAGACATACTAATTTTTTCATTTCTTTTTTCTCCTTTTTTTATTTTTATTTTCAGACGCAAACTTACGCGTCTTGATTACTGTCAAGTATTATTGGTATGAATATTGTACTTTGGATATCCGTCGGTATTCTCGTAATGCAACATCTAACGGATAAGCAGTTCTACCTGCTGAACATTTTCACTCACCACTGGAAATAAATTTGCCGCCGTGGATATATTTCAGATTATCATATATAGTCGGATTTTCGCCCCTTTTATACAGATTATCGGGTTGAAGATAAGACTTTTATCTATATAATTATAGTACATATAAATTCATATGTCAATAACTGTTAAGAAAAATTTTGAAACTTTATTGGAGGAAAGAGTATGGAAAGAATTGATTTTTCCAAAACGGTTATAAAAGGCGGATTTTGGAAACAAAAGCAGGAGACGGCTCACGCAAGAGAGCCGTCTCCTATTGACATTTCTGAGAGTAAATGATATAATGGTGAGTAAGTTGTCGATTTTGCACATTTTTCGGTAAAATATACCCTAAAGGAGCGCTTCATGCTATTTAATTCGCTTGAATTCCTTGTTTTTCTGCCTGTGACCTTTGCTCTGTTCTGGCTCTTCCCAAACAGATTCAGGTGGATTCCCGCACTTGCGGCGTCATATTATTTCTATATGTATTGGAACCCGAAGCTGGTGTTCCTTATTCTCTTTACCACCGCGGTTTCTTATGTATGCGGAATTATGCTCGAGAAATACAATGAAAAGCCAAAGGTCAAAAAGCTGATAGTCGCCATAACGCTTACGGCGTGTCTTGGCGTACTGCTGTTCTTTAAATATTTCAATTTCCTTTACGATACCATATTCGATGTGATAAGGGCATTCGGAGGAAACGGCCCCGCGGGATATTTCAGCATTATGCTTCCCGTCGGTATTTCCTTCTATACCTTCCAGACGGCGTCCTATGTAATAGACATTTACCGCGGAAAAGTAAAGGCAGAGCGCCATTTGGGTTATTTCGCGCTTTTTGTCACATTCTTCCCTCAGCTCGTTGCGGGTCCGATAGAGCGTCCAGGAGACCTGCTCCCTCAGCTCAGAGCCGAAAAGAATATACGGAAGCTTGACTATGTCGGCGCGTTCCGCTTTATGCTCGTTGGATTTTTTAAGAAGATAGCCGTAGCCGACGCTATCGGCGTTATAGTAAACGCGACTTATGAAAATGTAGCCGCCGCTAACGGCTTGTCGGCGCTTATCTCAACGCTCCTGTTCGCGGTACAGATATACTGCGACTTCTCGGGATACAGCGATATCGCCGTTGGTTGCGCTAAGCTCTTTGGCGTTCAGCTCAGCGAAAACTTTCACACACCGTACGCCGCAACATCTATCAAGGAATTCTGGAACCGTTGGCACCGCTCGCTCTCGGGTTGGCTACGCGATTACATATATTTCCCGCTTGGCGGAAGCCGAGTCAAAATCGGGCGTTGGGTATTCAATATTTTCACGGTATTCTTTATAAGCGGTCTGTGGCACGGAGCAAGCTATAACTTCGTTATTTGGGGACTTCTCCACGCCGTCTTTCAGGTGATTGGCAAGTTCACTCTCTCGCCGAGAAACAAATTTTGGGAAAAACTCGGGCAGTCTCCCGACGGCAAACTCGTGACATATCTGCGCCGCGTAGGTAATTTCGCGCTTGTCACCTTTGCGTGGATATTCTTCCGCGCAGATACGCCCAAAGACGCTATATCAATCATAGGAAAGGTATTCACCGATTACTCATTCTCCTCCGCGTATCTCGTGGAAAGCATTTCAAAGACCTCTCTCACGCTCACGATTGCGATTTATATAGTATTCGCTCTGGTAATGCTTCTCTTTATGGAAAAGCTTAAATACCCGAGGGAGCTTGGCGATACCGAGCGCAAAAAGAAGGTATTGAACAGCTCTCTGCGCTTCTCCGCCTATCTCGCTATGATATGGTGCGTCGTCGCCGTATGGGTGGTACTTCAGGCGGCTGATGTGGGCAGCTCGTTCATCTATTTCCAGTTCTGACAAAAAGATTATTAAATATATTTGGAGCTATAATGAAAAAAAGTATAATTAAGCTTACGGCTCTGCTTATTCTTGTGGTTCTCCCTCTGCCTCTGTTCTTGGCGGCGGTTGAGAGAATACCCGACCAATATTCAAACACTTATGTTGCCGCTTTCCCCGAAAAATACGAACGGCTTTACTCCACAGAGGGTAAGAAGATAGTATTTATCGGCGGTTCAAGTCTGCCCTTTGGACTCCGCTCCGACCTTATTGAGGCAGAGCTTGGCGGAGAATACAGCGTGATAAATTTCGGACTTTACGCCACGCTTGGCACAAAGTTTATGATGGACACCGCCAAGGACGCCATTGGCGAGGGAGATATAATAATCCTCTGCCCCGAGCTGAATACTCAGACCTATTCACTCTATTTCAACCCAACGGCGGTGCTTGAGGCGTGCGACGGCTTCTCTCCGATGCTCTCGGGCGTTGGCTTTGACAATAAGCTTTCCCTGTGCTATAACTATTATAAATTCGCCTTCAACAAAATGGAATACTCGCGCACGGATACCGCGCCTGACCCCGTAGGTATTTACAGAAGCGATTCCTTCAATGAATACGGCGACCTCTCTGTTGAGAGAAAGAACAACATAATGAACAACGGTTGGGACTCGAATATGACGGTAACAACCGACTCAACTCTCCTTGACGCGGAATTTATAGAGTATGTAAACGACTATGTGGCGTTTGCCGAGAAGCGGGGCGCCGAGGTATACTTCAACTATTCCCCCACGAACACTCTCGCAATACGCAGCTCTGCCGCGGCAAGAGAAAGATTTCAGGCTGAGCTCAGCGACGCGCTTGACTGTCCTCTGCTCGGCGACATTGAGGATTACCTCATAGACGAGCGCTATTTCTACGACACGAATTTCCATCTCAACTCATCAGGAGCTATATAATTTCAGCCGTATGCTCTCTCTGTCGCTCAAAGAGGCTCTCGGTATGGAAGCCACGGTATCTATCGAGCTTCCCGAGCCGCCCGCTCTCGCGGCAGACGAGACGGTAACGGTCGACACGAGCAAGGGCGGCATTGCCTTTGAGGATTACGAGGGTGAGCCGAATATAGACTATCTCGATTACTTTATTTACGAGCTGAGCGGCTCGACGTACACTATCGTTGGCGTTAAGGACGAGTATATGGGAATGACCGAGGTCATTCTGCCCTCTGTATACGAGGACAAAAATATAACCGCGATAGCCTCGGGCGCATTTGAGGGCTGCACAGACCTTGAGCGCATACACATTGGAAAGACATATAAGAGTCTTTCGGAATCAGCGTTTGACGGTTGTATCTCGCTTGAGCGCATATACTTCTACGAGACCGACGGAAACCTTATCGCTCCCCCGCCCACGGGACTGC
Organism: Clostridia bacterium; assembly: GCA_017625755.1. Classification (GTDB taxonomy): domain Bacteria; phylum Bacillota; class Clostridia; order Oscillospirales; family CAG-272; genus HGM12713. The sequence goes on from JAGAKG010000044.1 coordinate 30,010, forward strand.
TCGACGGCGCTCCCAACAGTGCAAAAATCTATATTCCCGAGGGTGCTAACTTCTCGACGGGATATACCTGGAGCAATTATCTCGAAAGATTTGAATATTTCAGTTAAAAATTAAAGAGGATTTTCAATGAAAAGAATGAAATACTGTCTTCGTATCACTATGCTGTTAGCCTTGTGCATAACGCTTACGGCATGCGGATTCGTTGATTATATTCTTTACGACGATGCCGACGCGCAGGCGGAATTTGAAGTCGCGCTTGACGAGTATCTCGAAAAAATAAAAGAAATAGCCCATACCGAGGAATTTCGCGAGGAGGAGCGCCGAGAGTTTGCGGCGGCTCTGCTCGATGCCGAAAACGAGCTTCGGGAGTGTAAGACCGTAGATGAGCTTGAGGAAGTATACAAGAAGCATTATGACATCATAATGGCTATCCCTACCGAGCTATCCTTCCTGCTTGACGGTATGCTCGAGGAGCTTCACGGCTATGTCTCGCTTGACAACTACCGCCAAGCCGAGCAGAAGATAATCAAAGAGCTTATCTCCGAATACGAGGACTTGCTCAGGTCAAGGCGCCTTCTTGCGGACGCCCAAAAGCTCTTCAGAGAATTTGAGGCGGAGATATTCGAGCTGAAAACAGATGCGGTATATCTTGCTGAGGAGCTTGTTGTGCTGAAAAAGGAGTATATCTCGTATTACGGCAAGAATATCAATTACGCGGTTTACCGACAGGAGCAGCGCAACACGATAGATTCGCTCACAGAAGCCTTCAAGAGCGACCTCGAAGCCGCGGAAAATGCCAAGGCGGCAACAGATATATACATAGCGTATGTAAATGCGATAGAGGCTCTGCCGACCGACCTCTCTCTTTTTGAAGCAGAGAAATCCGCGCTCATATCAAGCTGGACAGAAAAGCTGGGCGCATTTAACTCAAAATATTCGCTCTCTGCCGACGCGCAGATAGCTTATGTAATTCAGAATATGGGTGGAGCTACCGAGACAGAGGAAATAAACCGCGCAGGAGCGTTGCTTATCATTTCGCTCTGCGACGGGCTTTCGGGGCTTGATATTGAGGACCTTCGCGCTGCCGCAGAAATCTATGCAGAAAACGCGGTCAACCGAGCGGATTACAGACCGAGCGAGCAGAACGGTATAACGGCGACCGCTAACTTCCTCAAGGCGAAAATCAACGCCGCAGAGACGGTTTCCGAGATTTCAGATATAATTGACACGGTCTCCTCGGCATTCTCCAATATTAAGACAAACGCAACGCTCACAAGCGACGAAGAACTTGCTTTTCTGCAATCGCTTCATAACCGTTACGGAAATAAGATACTGAAGCTTCCCGAAAGTATGACGAAAGCTTCGAGCTATGAGGAGCTTGCGAAAATCATTGATATCTACGCCTTTTATCAGTTGAGCGGAAGCGAATTTCTGTGTGGCACATTCCGCGTTGAGCTGAACTTCCCATTCAGGGCGGCTCAGTGGGAGATAAACGAGGTATACTGGTACTGTGAGCTTATCCGCTCGGGCGCGGGTATCACGGGTTATATCGAGGAGAACAGCAACTGCTTCGTAATAACTCTTATTCCCTACAATATAGCCTCGGTAAGTAATACCGACAAGCCGATACAGGTAAACAGATATGAAAGTCTCGTTGAATACGGTGGAAAATCTACTCTCACGAGGAGAAGCGCAAGCTTCAACGCCTTCCCTTACCTGACCAAATACAAAGGGAACGAGGTTGCGGGAGTCTGGAACACCCAGCAGCTTTGGTATGCACTGGAGCACGAATATATTCCGCTGACGGTTTCGGGCTCGGTTGCCGAGCGCGCTCTTGATAGAGCTAAGGAGATACTGCGCGAAATTGTCTATGAGGGTATGACCGATGAGGAAAAGGTGTTCGCAATCTTCTCGTGGTTCGGTGAAAATATGGCGTACGACCACGATTATAACAAATTTCTCTATCCCACCGACCGTGAGCATTTTCCCGACGAGCTTGCGGCAACTCTCAATTCCTTCCACGCAGAGGGCGCTCTGTTCGACAATCTTTCGGTATGCTGCGCCTTTGCAAAGTCCTATCTGATACTTCTCCGCCTTGAGGGTATTGAGGCATACAGAGTCTTTATACACAGCTACACAGAGAACGCTATTGACAACCTCGGCAAGGAGGGCTACGGCTCGCACGCGATACTCGCGATTCGTATGTCCGACGGAAAATTCTATTACAGCGACCCCGAGCAGGCGTATCTGCACACCGACGAAAGATTTGTTAAATACCATCAGCTTGCAGTCTCCCCCGACCTGCATTGGCCCTATGACGACGGTTGGACTAATATGTATCAAGATTTTGTTTTCGGTACAGATGTAAACTCGCTTATGAGCGAGAAGCTGACCTACAACGGAAAATCTATATTCATTGACACAGAGGAGGAGCTTAACGCAATTCTCGACGACTTTGCCGCCGAGAGCGAAAAGAATATTCAGGTATCTATCTTCTGCTACAAGGGTACAGATTTCTCACCGATCGGAATAATCTCAAACGACGACAGATTTGATTACACCACCTTCTCATTCGGAGGACTTACAGAATATATAATTTTTAAATAAATCCTTTGGGAGCCTTGAAAAGTAATTTTTCAAAGCTCCCTTTTTGTTTTTGAGAATACTCTTGAAATATGGAAAAATAAGTGATATAATGGTATAAGTTATAACTGCAAAGGAGACTGCTCTATGAATATAGTCGTTGTAGGTGGAGGAATGGTGGGCGCGACCATCTGCTCTCAGCTTACTCTTGAAGGACACAATATAACTCTTGTAGATACAGATACGTCAACCCTGACAGAAATTTCAAACAGCTACGATGTTTTCGGAGTTTCTGGAAACGGTGCCGACCTCGCGGTTCTCAAAAAAGCTGGAACCGAGAAAGCCGACCTTCTTATTGCTGTCACATCGAGTGACGAAATAAATATTCTCTGTTGCGCGGCGGGAAAAAAGCTTGGCGTTAAGAATACTATTGCCCGTGTGAGAAATCCCGAATATACCGAGCTTATGAGCTTTATGAGAAGTGAGCTTAACCTCTCGTTGACGATAAATCCCGAGCTATCGGTTGCCAAGGAGATATACCGTATGCTTCGCTTCCCCTCGGCAACAAAGATAGATACCTTCTGCCGAGGCAGAGTTGAGGTCGCGGAGTTTACCGTAAGTGAGGATTCACCTCTGTGCGGAGCTTCTCTTAACGACCTTCGCACAAGGTTCAATATACGCTTTCTTGTCTGTGCCGTTCTCCGCGGCGGTGAGACTTATATCCCCAAGGGATTTTTCAACATTGAGGCAGGAGATGTTATTTGCGTGACCGCGCCCGAGGAGGATATCACTCGCTTCTTCAAGGCGGCGGGAGTTTACAAGCATCCGATCAAGGATGTGCTGATCGTCGGCGGAAACAGAATAACCTACTACCTTGAAGCGCTTCTGCAAAAAGGAAAGATAAATTCTACCGTTATCGAACAGGACGAGCAGCTTTGCCGTGAGCTTGCCGAGGAATACCCCTGCACCGTTATATGCAACGACGGCACAAATCAGGATGTGCTTCTCGAGGAAGGACTCGCAAAAACAGATGCTTTCCTGGCACTCTCAGATACAGATGAGGAAAACGCTATAATATCTATGTACGCAAAGACTCAGGAAACTAACAAGATAATCACGCTTATAAGCGCGATATCCTATATAGACCTTTTCAAAAGCGTCGGACTTGAAAGTATCGTTTCACCAAAATTCTCAACTGCGGCGTATATTCTGCGGTATGTCCGTTCTATGTCAAATGTCCGCGGAGCCGAGATAGAGGCACTCCACAAGCTTATGGACGGAAAGGTTGAGGTGCTTGAGTTCCGTATCAAGGAAAGCATACGCGACTTCACCGATATTCCCCTGAAGGAGATGAAGCTTCGCTCGGGTGTGCTTATCGCTTGTATCGTTCACAAGGATAAAATTATAATTCCGTCAGGTAACGATGTCATTTCAAGAGGCGACACCGTTCTTATAGTCACCACCGAAGCGCAAATTCAGGAAATCGGGGAGATATTGAAATAATGAATTACCGTATGACAGGATACCTGCTCGGTATCATTATGCTTATTGAAGCGGCACTTATGATTTTGCCGCTTACGGTCGCCATCATATACGGAGAAAGCATTTTCCCCTTTCTTATAACCATCGCAATTCTCCTGGTCATATCTCTTCCGCTTGCGATTTTCAAGCCTAAGAACTCCCGTATATTCGCCAAAGAAGGATTTGTTACCGTTGCGGCGGGTTGGATACTCCTTTCCGCTTTCGGAGCGCTTCCCTTCGTTATAAGCGAGGCTATACCGAATTATATAGATGCTTTCTTCGAGACCGTGTCGGGCTTTACCACCACAGGAGCCTCTATTCTTACGGAAATCGAGAGTCTGCCTAAAGGTATACTTTTTTGGCGAAGCCTGACGCACTGGATTGGCGGTATGGGAGTGCTTGTCTTCATTCTAGCTATACTTCCGTCATCAGGAGGACAAACTATACGCCTTATGCGCGCGGAGGTTCCCGGACCTACAAAGGGCAAGCTTGTGCCGAAAATGAAGCATACCGCGCTTATTCTTTACGGTATATATTTTGTATTGACAATAATTCAGATTATAGCGCTTCTCCTTTGCCGTATGCCGATTTACGATGCTGTTGTAACCTCCTTTGCTACCGCAGGAACCGGCGGATTTTCGGTTCTCAACAACTCTATCGCGGGCTACAATAATCCCGCCGCCGAATGGGTCATAGCTATATTTATGTTTATATTCGGTGTTAATTTCAACCTGTATTTCTTTATACTTATAGGTAAAATAAAGGATGTTATCAAAAGCGAGGAATTTCGCGCTTATGCGATGCTCTGCGTGACTGCTGTAACCGTTATTGCGATAAATACCGCATATTCCTTTGAGCGTCTTGGCGACTGCATAAGAGCCTCCTTCTTTCAGGTAATAACTATAATGTCAACCACAGGATTTGCCACGGTGAATTACGACAATTGGCCTGAGTTATCAAAAGCTATATTGGTTCTGCTGATGATAGTCGGTGCTTGTGCGGGTTCAACAGCGGGAGGACTTAAAGTGTCGAGAATACTGATTTTGTTCAAAAGCATGATTCGTGAAATACGCCATATGCTAAGACCTAATTCAGTAAATGTTATAAGGTTGGACGGTGAGCCTATATCTGACGAAACATCACACTCGGCAACGAGTTATCTTTCAATATATGTTACACTTGTAGCTCTTTCTGCCCTTGCAATATCGGTAGACGGGTTTAGCTTGGAAACAAATCTTACCGCGACACTTGCCTGCATAAATAACATAGGACCTGGTCTTGCGGCGGTCGGTCCCGCGGGTAATTTCTCGGGATACTCGTATTTCTCAAAAATAGTTCTTTCACTCGCTATGCTTATAGGTCGTCTTGAAATCATGCCAATGATAATTCTCTTTTCTCCGATGACATGGAAGAAGCGCTAACGCGCAAAAACGGCTTACGGATTTTATCCGTAAGCCGTTTTGTTTGTTTTATTGATTTTTGCCAAACTCAAATCTTATATGAAATTCTCTTTCCTCGTCGGGCTTTATCGTCTCTAGCTCTCCCATTCGTCTCATAATATCTCTGCCGTCAGGCTGACAGTTACCCGGCTCAATTCCCAGAACATAATCGTATTCGCCCATCATCTTCCACTCGGTAAAGAATTTAAGCTCTGCGAAATTATATTTCATAACAAATCCGTTATCAAGCTCGGGATTATATACAGAAACCTCTGCCTCGCCTCTGAAGGTGTGATAATAGCACATCTCTGCGGCTCCTCTTTGCGGCTTTTCCATTACAAGACATCTGTCGATAGCTGTTGCGGCGTGATCGTTTCTCGGAGCAACCTCGACAGAATTCATCTTAACGACAGAGTTTTCATTCAGCAAGGGATATCCGACATTGAAGTGGTAAAGAACCTGCAAGGGGGTTTCAAGAGAACCTATGTTTCTTATTTTATCGTTTATATAAAGCTTGTTTTCGTTCAGCGGTACAATGTACTCCCTCTCCAACAAAAGCTTATAAGAGGATATAGACGCTTCTCTTATGATCGCTTTTATATGTATCTCGTCGTTTTCTATCCAATGCGATATATTTTCACAAGGAATGTTCGATGCTGTACCGTGAACGGGAAGCTCCTCGCCCGCGTCAATACAAGGATTTCCCGCGGAACGCAGTCCGCATGTCGTCAGAAATCCAGCCGTGAAGGATTTGAGAAATTCAAGTCCCGTTTTATCGTAATACTGAGGAGAGACATATCCGCAAGCCGAAAAATATCCGAAATTATCTCCCTTAAAGGAAAGGCGGGAAATATCCGCACACCGATCTGCGGAAATGGTAAATTCAAGTCCCTTGCCATTTCTGACCTGAAAGAGTCTCATTCCATCGCCCTTTCCGCCAACTAAGCGAACCTCCTCAACTCCATATATCTGATTCTCATGTCCTATATATTTATTATTCATATTACACCTCTCAAGATTGATGTTATCATTTTAGCACACCTATCAGAAAAAATCAAGCGCTTTATAAGACAAAAAGCAAAAAAAGCAAAAGCACCGACCTGCATAACTCTTACAAGTCGGTGCTTGATTATCTCTAATTATCTTACAACGCGTCCGGATGCGTTACCTGCCGCAAGAGTCTGAACCTCTTTAAGGCTGACAAGGTTGAAGTCACCCTCAATAGAATGCTTTAGACAGCTTGCTGCCGCCGCGAAGTTGATTGCGTCCTGCGTACTGTATCCGTTACCAAGCGCATAAATGAGCGCGCCGCCGAAGCTATCTCCGCCGCCCACACGGTCAACGATATGTACCGCATACTTGGGGCTGATGCAGAAGTTTGTTCCGTCGTAAAGCATTGCCGCCCAGTTATTGTCGCTCGCGCTGAGGCTCTCACGGAGAGTAAAAGCAACATACTTGAAACCAAATGTATCAGCAAGCTGCTTTGCAACACTCTTGTATCCCTCGTGCGAAAGCTTACCCTCAGTGATATCGGTGTTTGCCGCGTGAATACCGAATACATCTGCGGCATCCTCCTCGTTTGCGATACAAACATCAACATATTTTGCAAGCTCAGACATAACTGCCTTTGCCTTCTCACGGCTCCAGAGCTTGGAGCGATAGTTGAGGTCACAGCTTACAGTCATTCCGTGAGCCTTAGCCTGCTTGAGTGCTTCAAGGCAGATAGCCGCCAGAGAATCGGAAAGCGCGGGCGTGATACCCGTGAAGTGGAACCAGCCGCCGTCCTTGAAAATCTCGTCCCAATTAAAGTCTGCGGCATCTGCCTCCGCAATTGCCGAGTGAGCTCTGTCGTATATTACCTTACTTGCTCTCTGACTTGCGCCCTTTTCAACGAAGTAGATTCCGAGTCTGTCGCCGCCGCGTGCCATAAACTGTGTGCCAACACCGTATCTGCGAAGGCTGTTTACTGCCGCCTGACCTATTTCGTGTGCGGGAACCTTGGTAACGAAGTACGCCTCTGCGCCGTAGTTGGCAAGCGATACCGCTACATTTGCCTCCGCGCCCGCGTAGGTTGCCACAAACTCATCTGCCTGCAAAAATCTCTCATATCCCTCGGGATTGAGTCTGAGCATTATTTCTCCGAATGTTATATATCTCATATTCCTAAACTCTCCTTGTCTTTATTAAGTCTGCTTATAGTTATCTTAAGTTTACTTTCGGGATTTACGAGCTTGCCCGCGAGTATATCCTCCTCGGTGACCTTCGCCATAAGTATCTGCTTTGCGAAGTTCTCGTAATCTCTCTTTTTACGGTATATCGCACCTCTTTCTCTATCGTAAATGATATATATGAAGCCGTCATTTCCCTCTTTTACATCGGGATAGGAAACATCAAGTCTTTCGTCGAGCAGTAGAAATCCCTTGAATGTCACACCGTCGTCCTCGGATATCATAGCCGTCAGATTGTTTCTGTCGGCAAAGCGATAGTGATTTATGAGCAGAATATTTCCCGAGCTGAGCCTTACGATATGGAATCTCGAGTTAGGACCGCCAAATCCGCAGTCAACTCCGCGGCTCCAGGTCTTTCCGCCGTCGCGCGATTCGGAAACCGCGATACCGTACGCCGTTCTTATATACATTTCAAGTCTGTCATCGTACTCAAGCACCATATGCTCGTCATACATACGGTCAGCGGCTATTGCCGTTCCGAGAAGCTCGAAGGTCTCGCCCTTATCTCTCGTAACGAAAACATGGGCGCCCGTGGGGTGGTTGCCCTCGGCTCCGCCGCCGCCCGCCTTAAGTCCGTCCTTCCAGACGGCACACGGAAAAAGCCAATCACCGTTTTTAAGCACGGTGGGCTTATTGAGCATTACATCATATCCTATCGTGCGGACATCGCTCCACACGAGTGTATCTGCGTCGGGGGCGTCGCATATAGCGCACTCAACCCTGTTATTGGGCATAACCGACCAGATAAACCAAAGTCTGTCAAGCGGGTCTATCCACAGGCAGGCATCATAGGTTCTTCCGTCAGCCCCTACATCTGAAACTGCTATCGGTTCTTCGAAGTTAACTCCGTCATCAGAAGAAACAAGCAAGGTATAGTTGCCGTTTTCTTCCGTTTTACCTCCGCTGTAAAATGCGGCGAAAATTCTTCCGCCCTTTGTTCTTTCGATTGAAGGAATACCCTGCCAGTTGCGCTTTTCGGCGTAATACTGCTTCAGAGCTTCTTTGTCTGTAATAAACATATCTTATCCTTTCTGCACATAAGCGTCGATTGCCGCTCTGTACTTTGACGCAAGCTCGGTTATCTCTCCCCAGCTCTCGTTTTTAAGCATTTCCTTATTGACTATGTTAGAGCCAACGCCAACTCCGCAAACGCCTGCCTTGAGGAAGTCTGCGACATTGAGGTGATTTACTCCGCCGACAGCCATGAACGGAATGTGCGAGAGAGGCGCACAAAGTGCCTTTATGTAGCCCACGCCGAGAGAATCCGAGGGGAATATCTTAACGAAATCCGCGCCTCTGTCATAAGCGGTGACTGCCTCTGTGGGAGTCATCGCTCCCGGCATAGACACTACATTGGTCTTTGCTGCGTAATCTATGATATCAAGGTTTGTGTTGGGAGATATAAGGAACTCAGCTCCCGCCGCAACTGCCTCTTTTGCCTGCTCCATACGAATGACAGTTCCCGCTCCAACATGTATTCTGCCCTCAAAGCGCTCCTTCATACGGCTTATGCGCTCCGCGGTCTGCTTTGGAGTAACTATTCCCTTTGCGTCAAAGGTTATCTCCGCAAAGCGTACTCCTCCCTCATACATAGCCTCAAACAGAGGCTCAAGCTTGGCGTCCTCAACTCCTCTGATAATAACTATCAGCTTGTCGTCACAAATCTCCCTGATAAGCTTTTCTTTCATTTCTTGTCTCCTGTTTATCTTTGATGATATACGGCTATGAAAACTTGCCATAGTCGAGTTAATGATAAAGCAGAAGCGATTTTCCGTCAAGGGAATTTCCGTATTTCTATATATTTTTTATATTTTATTGTAGTTATTTTATATTTACGCAAAATATAATTCAAGAGGCTGCCTCATTCAGATGCAGCCCCTTGGTTATTAAGTTTTCGGAATTGCGGCTATAACCGTCTCGATACTCGAGCCTCTCGGAGCCGCTCCGTTATAGTACGCCTTCGTCGTCTCCCAGGTATCGGTGTTAAAGGAGTTTCTTCCCCAACCGCCCGAATAGTTATTAGCCGACGCGCTTCCATCGTACATCTCGCCTATCTGATACCACTTGCCGTCTCCGCTCTTGGTGAATACTGCCGCGAATACCTCGACCGAGCCACCATACCAAGGAAGGTCGCTTATATCGTCTGCCGTCATATATATCGTCATTTCATTTCCGTTCTCGTCGCCCGTTGCGGTATTTCCATCGACATTCTCCCTCTTTATCATCGCGGTAACATTCGTAGTAACGCCACCAATCTCAAGCGTGAGGTAATTTGTGCCGTCCTCGGTAAAGAGTGAGTTGAGCAATGCGGTATCCGACGAGGTCGAGCCGACCACATTACCGATATAGGAGCTATTATGTCTATTATCCTGATAGCTGTCCATCTGATTGAGAAGCGCTGTCATATCGCCCGTATCGTTGAGTATTTGTTCAAACTTTCCGAGTGCTCCGCTGACTACTATCTCGGGTATATATTCTGCCTCGGGAACGAACTCAAAGTTCAGAATGGAATTAAGCTCTGTATCGCTCAGGTCGTTCGCGTTATCGTATCTGAAGGTTACAGAGAAATGGATAGTCTCCTTTCCGCCGATACTGTTTCCCTTTTCGAGTCCCGAGAGTGAAAATGTGATATTTTCGTTATCGTATGTTCCCTCTCCCACCATATATTTTACTCCGTTGAAGGTATAAACATAGGCGCTGTTATTGTAGACCGAAAGGTTGAATGTAACGGTCGCGGAGCCGTCGTTTCCGAGATTTACGGTGCTCGTGAGGTTAGTGCCGTAATATCTCAAAATCTCGGCGTTATCCGAAGGATTCGCGAGTGTCGCGCTATTGATAAATACGCCTATCTGAGCCTTACTCTCTGTGTTGCCCTCAATATAGAGCGTATCACTCACCGCGGCATAGCCAACTGTAAGAAAGCAAAAGATAAAGGAGAACACTATACAGAATAATGCTTTGTGCCATTTTTTCATATACCGTGTCCTCCTTTCCTTTTTTAACCGATATTATTCCTCATCGGTGTTCTTTTTTTCATCAATTATCATTGATGTGAACACCTCTGTTGCCTTGCGTCTTACAACGCAGATTATCTTCTTGAGAGGATGCTCAAGTGTTGCGGGATCTACCTTGTGATTTCCCTTTGCAACCTCTGCCTCTCTGACTATTTCACGGTCTCTCTCCACATCTCTTGTGGGAACGAGAACCACATCTCCCGCATTTACGGTTTCTCCGTCGGGATCGTATTTGTAGGTCTTATTTCTTTCGGGACGCTCGGGCCAGATTACCTCAATGACCTCAACTCCGTCCTCAACGACCTCAGAAGTCTCCTCAACTACAACCTCAGGAACATCTTCCTCAATTGTTTCTTCAACTATTTCCTCAACTATTTCCTCGGCTGTTTCCTCTGTGACTTCCTCGATGACTTCTTCAGTTTCTTCCTCTGTTTCCTCGTCATCGGGCATATCCATAACCACCACGGGGTCTGCGATAACAACAGTCTCAACAACCGCTTCCTCCTCGTCCGCGGGTATCTCCTCCGCTTCGTCTGTTGGAATGTCCTCGGCTTCGTCTGCTGAATAAAGCTCCTCGTAACCGTCGACCTTTACAACATAAAGATAGAGAAGCATCGTCTTGGTGGGTATCATAAACTCAGCGCAGGTCTGATCCTCGTTCTCATACATAAGGATCGGCTCCTGAAGCGTTTCTCTTATCTCGAGAAGTGCATCAAAGCTCTCTACATAGAGTATCTGGTATCCCGTCTTATCAAACGCGTTCGTTATCTTCTGAATATATGACTTGTAGGAAGAAGTTATCCTCTTGACCTTGTTTGCGTAGGTAATATCGCTATTCTTGGTGAGGTATATAAAGGCTACCATAAAGAGTATGACAAGAATATCAACGAGTCCGAGAATTATTGCGCCCACCTTGAATACTTCCTTGCCCGAGCCGCCGTCACACGCAATGGTTTTAAGCTCCGTAGGGGGGACGCTCGAGGTCATTTCAATATTGACCGCCTTTTCTGTGAGCGGTATATTGAGAGCTACGACATGCTCATTGACCGTCGTGTTCTCAAAGGACGCGCTGCTGCTATATACCTTGACCTTTACCCTTACTGTAAGTGCACTCGTGGTGTCACTGAGGTCATAGGTCTCGATAAACCTGTTAGCGAGGTCGTTGTAATGCTGGTAATCCAGAACTACTATCTCGTTTATTCTCAGGGGAACATCGGTATTATGTGTAAAGCGCTGTTCTTCCTTTATTTCATATACGGGCTTGAAAAGCGCCTCTCCCGAGCGATCGTCGATTATCTCAAGCTGAGACTCCACCTTATACGAATATTCGTAATTCGCGCCCTCGGCTTCTGTGTTAAGCTCATACTTGAAGGTGGCTATAACATCGTCTATCAAAGACGCGACATAAGCCTGATCCCTTCCGAGATACTCGCTATCGTAAAATTCGTTTTCCTTTAATTGCACCTTGTAGTCAACATCGCTTGCCTCTCTGTATTCAACAAAATAGGTCTTATTGATGTAACCATAGGTAACTGCTGAAATTATCACAAGCAGCGTAAGTATTGCAACGATAATGCTCTGCGCCAGTATCAATTTTCCGCGATTGCGTTTATAACGCTCTCGTCTGTTCTTCTGTGCTTCTGACATTCAACACACCTCACTTTCCGACAAATATATTTCTTATCCATAACGACGGATATCCTATATACGATATTTTGAAATTGACAAGTCCGACAATGTCACTGTCTGTTATATATCCGTAGTCAGGTTCTTCGTTGGCGTCTCCTTTTGTTATATATCGAAGCTCACCATCGGTATTTTTTACCTCAATGACTCTGTGGATCACCTTTGCGGGTCCGTCATTGAAAACTATTATCTGCCCTGCTTCTATCTGTTCGCCGTCATATTGCTCGTAAACTATGGCGTCGCCTTTATTGATTTCGCCCGTCATACTTTCAGAGCCTACGACCAGCGCTCCAAAATGGAATTTGCAGGAAATTATCATTACAATCGAAATCATAACAAGCACCGTTGCCGCCCCTCCGACATAAGACCACTTGCTCGTCTTACGGTGAGTTACCCGTCGCTTCTCGTACAAAAAGCTGATAAATAGATATATCAGCAGCGGCAGAAGAATAGTCGCTATTGATAAGAGCGCGTCGGGAATACCGGGGACCACGGAGAAAATAAATGGATAGAGTGTTACCACACTTCTGAAGGCTATACAAGGAAGACAACCGTATTTCAAGGAAAGATAATGATAAAGCAGATTCGCGCTCACCGCGGGAAAAAGCGTCAGCCCCGTAAAGTCCATAAAGGAGTTAAAGGTGGTTATTCCTACGATGGTGGAAAATATCATTACCTCTGCCACAAGACAGCTCAGGTATGTGATAACATTTACAAGCTTATCTTTTTGGTCGAGAAAAACACTTCTTATGATTTCGACCGAAATGATTATAAGAACCGTTGGCAGAAGCTGAGTGAGAAATGAGCGGGGGGAGAGTGGGCCGTATGGTGACCAGAGGTATCCATAATGCTTTCCAAGTAGGTAAAGCAAGAGAACCCACAAAAGTCCCACCACAGTCATTATCAGCAATACCTGCCGTTTGTTTATTGAATGAATACTGCGTTTCCTTATGAGAAATAAGACGATAGCGGCGGCGGGAACAAGCAAAGTTACCGCCAATATCCTGCTATTCTCTGTCGGAATAAAGAGGGCAAGGAAAAGAAGCGCAAAAAGCGTAATCGATACGATATAAAGTTTTTTTATGTCTGATGTCAGCCTTTTTGCCATATCATTTCCTCCTTTCCTTGCCCATTTCAATTTACTGTAAGCTATTTACCGCTTGCTATTACGGAGCAACTGTTGTTGTCGCGGTGGTAGCGGCGCTATCCGAAGAAGCCTTAAGCTCTATGTTGATAGAGGAGCTTACTGTGTCTGTCGGAATCTTGAGAAGCTTAACGGTAACCGTGTATGTCTCGGTGGTGCCAGCCTCAACTACCCTGGAATTTCCCTGCCAGTCACTGGTTACCTCAAAGTAATCAGAGCTGCTGTTCTGAATAAGCTGAGGAGTAACGACAGCGTCGAGCTGTGCAGTACCTTCATTCTTAATGGTAAAGGTGATCGATACCGTCTGTCCTATATTTGTGAGAGAGTTAACTGTAAAGCTTGCCTTGTCGTTATTCTGGGAGTTGATCTGCGCGGTGTACTCATCGTTTGCCGCCTGAGATACTGCCGAGAAGAAGACATCCTGGTTCAGCTCCTCCTCCGCGGCAGCGCCACTGATTTCAGCAGTACCCTGAATATCGAGTACATCGGAAATCAACGCATAACCAATACCGAGTGTCAAGGATGCTATCAGCAAAAATGCGATAACGATTTTTCTTCTGTTTTTCATAACAAAATCTCCTTTGTCTTTTTGTTTTTCTTTGCTTGTTCTATATCCAAAGTAAAGCAATTTGCCTTACATTGATACCGTTGTTAAAATTTTCCTTGTATTGTATTATTACCTCACGGGCTTCCCCGTAATCACCTTTTTGGGATATCGGCAGATGCCGACCTCGAGTGTGACCTCGTTTCTCAGGTGAAAATCGGCGTATTGGCAGAACCAACACTCTCTGTCGCACTTGAGCGCTCCCTTTCTCGCCAGAAATGCGGGACAGCATTGCGCCGCGCGAACATTACATTCAATAGGAGGCTCGGTAAGATACGCCGTATTCTGTTTTTTTGACCCCTGCGTTTTCATACACTACGCCCCTCCCAAAAGATAATTATGTGAGACAATTTTAAGGCAAAAAATCAAAATTGGCATAATTTGCACTAATTTTGAGATTTTTTGCACTAATTTATCTTAGCAATCGACTTGAAAAGAATGTCGTTTTATGCTATAATTACAGCAGACTTACTTCGCTCGGAGGTAACATTATGATAAAAATCGCGCTTTGTGATGACGAGAGGGATTGGCTTCACAAAACAAAAACTATGCTTCTATACTACTCGGAGCTCCACCCCGAGGCAGGTATCCGCCTGAGCTGCTTTTCCTCGGGACAGGATCTCTTGAACTATATGATAATGAACGGAAGCTTCGACATATATGTTCTCGATGTAGTTATGCCGCAGATGAGCGGTATCGAGCTTGGAATAAATATCCGCAAGCAGGACGACAGCGGTAAGATAATCTATCTCACCTCCTCGCCCGATTTCGGTGTGGACAGCTATATTGCAAACGCCTTCTATTATTTATTGAAGCCCGTTGAGCTTGACACGCTTTCCGCCGTGCTTAACAAAGCCGTGACCGAGATATCAAAACGCAAGGAAAGAGGAATCAAGGTCAAGACAAGCGAGGATATAAGAATTATCGGATTTGAGGATATCGTATATGTCGAGCTGAAGAAAAAGGCGCTCTGCTTCTATCTTCACAACAATGAGACGGTTGAGTCGGTTTCGCAGCGCGAGTCCTTCTCTGCCTGTATCGCTCCTCTGCTTGCCGACAGCCGCTTCGTGCTATGCGGAACAAGTATATGCGTAAATCTTTTCTATGTAAAATCAATAGACAAGGATAGCGCCCTCTTTAAAAACGGTGAGCGGCTATGGCTCTCGAAAAAGGCGTGCGCTACTCTGCGCTCGGCGTGGCTCGACTTCTGGTTTGACGAGGAGGACGGACAATGACAGAAATTTTAAGAACGGTATCACTTGTATGGTCGGTCGCTCATATACTCGTTTTGTTTATGATTCTCTTTGAACCGAGATACGGCAAAAAGACGACCGCTGTCATCACCGTCGCGGCAATGCTTCCCATCGTCGCTCTCAATGTGTCTCTTGCCGTTCTTTTCGGAACGACCTTTCTCTCCAAGTGTGTTTTCTTTAGCATAGTTCTACCGAGTATTATATTGTTTTTTATACTTTCAAAGTACAGAGACGGACGCTTTCTCTTTACCTTTTGCGTAGTCGACACCGTCTCACTCGCGGTTATAATTCTCAGTGCGATAATAGACAAATATCTTATGGGCGGGCTTTGCATATTTATGTTTATATCAAGACTTATCGCCTTTCCTCTGCTTGAGTGGTTCGCCATCAGAAAGCTGAGACGGGGATACCGTTTGCTTCAGGACACAATGAAGCGCGGCTGGTGGTGCTTTGCCTTGGTTTCGGTGCTCTTTTATCTGTTGATGGTCCTGCTTATGAACTATCCGACAACTATTATGGAAAACCCCTCGGCTGTTCACGCAATGCTCCTTGTTATAATTCTTATGCCCCTTATGTATTTCAACATATTTCAGATACTCTACAATCAACAGAAGCTCCATGAGGTAACTCAGCAAAAGGATATTCTTTATCTTGAGCGCGACCATATGGAGAGTATCATCAGGCAGAACGCCGAGACAGAGGAACGGATACGCATTGAGCGTCACGACCTGCGACACAGAATGAAATCTATTCTCTTGATGCTTGAGAACGGCGAATACGACGAGGCGATAGAGTATATTCGCACGACCACGCATTTTTATAATGTGAATAAGACCGAGCGATACTGTCAGAATCCGATTCTTGATGCCGTATTTTCGGTATTCTTTGCTGAAGCCGAGGCAAACGGAATCAAGATAGAATCCTCTCTCGCTATTCCGAACGAGCTTTCGGTTGACGCGACAGAGCTGTCTGTGGTATTTGCCAACGCTCTTGAAAACGCAATTCACGCCTGCGAAAAGCTCCCCGAGAGCGAACGCGTTATAAAATGCAAATATGTGATAGGTCCGAGGCACATGTTCCAGATATCAAACCCTTATGTGGGAAATATTAAATTTGACCGTCACGGACACCCCTCAGCTACCGAGGATGAGCACGGGATAGGAACACGATCTATCGTCGCCTTCTGCGACAAATACAACGCCGACCTTAACTACAAGGTGAAGGACGGATGGTTCCATATAAGAATAATCCTCTAAAAAGAGATGGACTGCTCAATACGGGCAGTCCATTTTTATATTTTGAAGCCCGCCATAATAGCTGGGGGGCGATAGAGTTTATCTCTTTCTACAAGGTCGGGTTGAATTTTCACCCTCACTTTTCGACATAACACGCCATATAATGATATTGAAGGAGGTGTAAATATGACAGAAAGACACGGCGGCTGCTCGGCGGAAATCGGCTCGGTAACTCAGGCTATGAGAGTGCAGGACGCTCTTGCATCCGCGGCTATACCTTCAAAAATAATAAAATCTCAGTCTTCCTCGCGCCACGGTTGTATCTATGGCGTAAGCTTTTCCTGCTCTCAGGAAAGGAATGTCCGTGCAATTCTTGAAGCCTCAAGAATACCCGTCAGGCATTGGAACACGGGGGAGAATTTATGATAAGCTATCTTGACAACGCGGCGACGACATTTCCGAAGCCTCGGGCGGTATACAGCGAGGTATACCGCTGTATGACAAAATACTGCGGCAATGCAGGCAGAGGCTCTCATTCCCTCTCTCTTGGCGCCGCGAGAAAGATATTTGAGTGTCGAAGCGCAATTGCCGACCTTTTCGGGGTAGGTGAGCTTGAGCGGATATCCTTTACTTTGAATACGACCTACGCGCTCAACACGGTCATAAAGGGGCTATTGCGTCGGGGCGACCATGTTATAATCTCTGACATAGAGCATAACGCGGTCTTTCGCCCGATATATAAGGCGGCGTCGACGGGAGAGATAGAATATGATATCTTCCCCTCTATGGCGTCAGCTCCACGGCGTTCCCCTACCCTGATATGCGCAAAAATCGCATCGCTTCTGCGACCGAACACGCGAATGGTAATATGCTCACACGCATCGAATATATGTTCTATGACTCTCCCTATAAAGGAAATAGGCGAATTCTGTCACCGCCACGGACTTTTATTCGTGGTAGACGCGGCGCAATCGGCAGGACATTATCCGATAGATGTGGACTCTATGCACATCAGCGCCCTATGCGCTCCCTCGCACAAAGGACTTTACGGCCCTCAGGGTGCGGGAATAATCGCGCTTGGCAAGGGAGTCATTCTCGACACACTCGTTGAGGGTGGAAACGGAGTCAACTCTCTTGACGGTATGATGCCCGATTTTTCGCCCGAGAGGTACGAGTCGGGAACCCTTCCCACCCCTGCAATAGCAGGGCTTTGCGAGGGATTGAAATATATAAAGTCACGGGGACTTGATGATATTTCCGCCCACGAGGAAGCGCTTTTTCTTATGGCTCGAGAGAAACTTTGCAATCTTTCGGGAATTTCCATGTACGCCACAAAATATGTGGGTCCCACGCTTCTTTTTAATATGCGGGGATTTTCCTCTGAGGAGCTTGCCCGAGAGCTTGATTCATTTGGTATATGCGCCCGAGGTGGCTTTCATTGCTCTGCTCTCGCGCACAAAACACTCGGCACGCCCGAGGGCGGCGCTCTGCGAATAAGTCTCGGCGCCTTTAACGGAGAGGCTGACATAGAGAATCTGTGCCGCGCGTTAAATTCAATAGAAAAATAAGGGGCTGTCGCATTTAGCGCATAACAAAAATACACGAATAAATAATAAGTAAAGATACCGCTCTCACCGCTAGAAATTCGATGGTGGGAGCGGTTTTTAGGTAGAAATTCTTACGAATTTCAATTTTTATGTGTATTTTTTAGCCGCGTTTTGGCTCTCTGGCGTACCTTTGTACGCCGACGAGAACCAAACCACGACTTCTGCATCTAAATGCAACAGCCCCTGTTATTCACTTTTCAACCTGTCCCCCCAAGGCTCGGTAACTCTGTGGAGAGACGCCCATATGGCGCTTGAATATCTTACTGAAGAAAAAGGGATCATCATATCCTACCTGAATACCGATCTGCTTTACAGACATATCGGTAGTAAGCAGTAATTCACAGGCGTTAAGCATACGAATGTTTATGATGTACGCTATCGGCGGCATTCCGTACTGCTCCCTGAAAAGCGTGATATACCGCGACTGACTCAGATGCTCTATCTGCGCAAGCTCGGCAACAGTGAGCGCTTTTCTGTATGAGGAATGTATAACATCCAACGACTTGGAAAGAGGTCTCTTTTGCGCCCCTTCGTCGGAGTTCTGCGCGATAGTCAGAATAAGCTGCTCCAGCGCGCAGGCAAGCTCTCTGGAGAGAAAGGGCTCTGAGAGCTTAAATCTGTCGTAAAAGCGACGGAAATGGTCTGCCGTTTTGGAGTGCTTCGCCGTACGGACATACCACGGCATTTTTGAAATTCCGCAGTCCTCAAGGAGCTGCTGAACATAGCCGCCCGTAAAATGTATCCAGAAATACAGAAGCGGCTCGCCACCGCGGTATGTATATCTGTATCTGTAATGCGGCGGAAAGATTATCACGGTTCCCGGCTTTGCCGTCAGGGTTTCATCGGAAAACTCTACTGACAGCTCGCCCTTGACCATATATAGCAGATAATAATCGTCCCGCCCATTGGGGTTGTCTGTATTGAACGGGAACTCGGTATTGATATTTCCCGCGCAATTTACGATAATTGGTCGCTCGGACGAAGCTCTGTTGCAGGAATTGTTCCCGGGGGTATCATTGAAGGAATAGTAGGATTTCATACTGCCTCCTAATTACTGATAGTAATAAAGTACATATCTTTAAAAAAATAATCAATTGATAAGACTATAAAAAAATTATATAATAAAAGCGATAAAATGTCAAGGATTTTATTCTGTCATTTTAAAAAACGGCTAACGCCAAACGAAATAAAGTACATTTTTACAAGGAGAACAAAAATGAAAACTGTATTGGTTATCGGTGCGGGCTCGCGCGGAAGACGCTATTCCGAAATAGGTACGGCGATTGGTGACGCTTTTAAAATAATTGCGGTAGCTGAGCCGATAGACGCAAGAAGAAATTATATGAGAGACAAATTCGGAATCCCCGAGGATATGTGCCACCTTTCCTGGGAGGATTTTCTCAGTCGTCCGAAATTTGCCGATATAGCAATAATCGCGACTATGGACAGAGACCATATCGCTCCCGCTCTCGCCGCTATTGAAAAGGGCTACGACCTCATTCTTGAGAAGCCTATGGGCGCTACCCCCGAGGAATGCTGTATGATAGCTCGCGCGGCAGCTGAAAAGGGCGTTTTCGTTCAGGTATGCCATGTTCTCAGATTCACCCCCTTCTTCTGTGCGCTCAAGTCGCTCATACTTGACGGCAAGATAGGAAGGATAGTTCATATTCAACACGCAGAATGCGTTGGAAATGTTCACCAGAGCCATAGCTTCGTTCGCGGAAACTGGGGTAACTCAGACCGCGCGACTCCTATGATAGTTCAGAAAACCTGCCACGATATGGACATTATGCAATGGCTCGTTGGCAAGAACTGCACGAGAGTCCACAGCTTCGGCAGTCTTACATATTTCAAAGAGGAAAATGCTCCCGAGGGAGCGCCCGAGCGTTGTACCGACGGTTGCCCCCACGCAGATACCTGCTATTATAACGCAGTCCGTCTTTACACGAAGGACCTTCGCAACAGCTCTTTTATTCAAGCAGTAGTCTCCGACGACAATCGCACTGACGAGGATATTCTCGAGGCGCTTCGCACGACAAACTACGGAAAGTGCGTATTCCGTTGCGATAACAATGTTGTTGACCACCAGACGGTAAACCTCGAGTTTGAGGACGGAATCACCGCAAGCTTTACTATGTGCGCTTTCAACAAGGGCTCGAGAAATATCCGTATTATGGGAACCGACGGAGAGCTTATCGCCAATATGGGCGACCAGTTCATTACCCTTTACGACTTCGCTACTCAGAAGTTTGAGAAGATCAACATTTCCGATGTTGCGGTCAACGAGACGATAGACGGCGGTCACGGCGGCGGAGACGCGGGAATTATGAACGCGGTAAGCAACTATCTGAACAATTCCAAATCTACTGTTTCTCTCTGCTCTATTGAGGAAACCTGCCGCAACCACCTTATCGCTTACGCCGCTGAGGAATCAAGACTGACGGGCAAGGTCGTTGATATGGCGGAATACGAGGAAAGGCTTGGCGGTATCATCTAAATACCCGAGAGGAGATTACTATGACAAGAGAAGAAGCTTGTTCCAAGATTGGCGAGGTATTATCTGCATATTTCGGCGATATGCACTCGGAATATTCGCCCTACGGAAACGGACATATAAACGACACCTTTTTAGTCGTAAACACAAGGCGTTACATTCTTCAGAGAATGAACGATTCTATATTTCTCCGCCCCGACAAAATGATGGAGAACATAATCGGCGTCACCGAGCATATCAGAAGCAAGGCAAGAGCGCGCGGCGGAGATGTCGAGCGCGCGAGTCTTGTCGTCGTTCCGACCCAGAGCGGAGAGATGTTCTTCCGCGACAGTATCGGCTCGTGGTGGAGACTTTACGAGTTTACCGAGAGAACTGTGACCAAAGAGTCTGTTGAGGACGCCAACGATTTTTACACCTGTGCCGAGGCTTTCGGAAGCTTTCAGCAGGACCTTGCCGATTATCCCGCAGAAAAGCTCTATGAAACGATAAAGAATTTCCACAACACGCCGTGGCGATTCTCTAACCTGAAAAAGGCTATTGAGGAAAACCGCGCGGGCAGACTTTCTGAGGTTTCGGACGAGGTCGAGTTTGCTCTTGCGAGAGAGAATTTTGCCGCAACGCTTGAAAAGGCTCACGCCGAGGGTAAGCTTCCATTGCGCGTCACGCACAACGACACCAAGCTCAACAACATTCTCTTTGACGAGGTAACGGCACTTCCCGTATGCGTAATAGACCTTGACACGGTTATGCCCGGATATTCGGTAAACGATTTCGGAGATTCTATCCGTTTTGGTGCGAACACCGCCGTAGAGGACGAAACCGACCTCTCAAAGGTATCTCTCGACCTCAATCTTTTTGAGCTTTATGCGAAAGGATTTATCAAGGGCTGTGGCGGCAGACTGACCGAAGCCGAGCTTGATTTGCTCCCCATTGGTGCTATTATGATGACCTTTGAGTGTGGTATTCGATTCCTTACAGACTATCTCGAGGGCGACACATATTTCAGAACACACCGTCCGAAGCACAATCTTGACCGTTGCCGCAATCAGTTCGCTCTGGTCGCCGATATGGAAAATAAACTTCCGCAGATGAACGAGATAATAAAGAAATTAAAATAAAGAATTTATCAATTTCAAGTATAAGCGCATAAAAAGCCTTCCTCTTCGTT
Source organism: Clostridia bacterium (assembly GCA_017625755.1). Taxonomy (GTDB): domain Bacteria; phylum Bacillota; class Clostridia; order Oscillospirales; family CAG-272; genus HGM12713. The sequence goes on from JAGAKG010000044.1 coordinate 51,986, forward strand.
CTGCGCCCTTAGCGGAAAAATGGCAGACGCAAAATTTCGGCAGAGAACTTGTTTTCTCTGCCGATTTGTGTTATAATGGGGCAGGTGATGCAAATGGATAATGAAAAAGAATTGCCGAAAAGAAAAGATATACGGCTCAAGAATTATGATTATAGTTCTCCCGGTGCATATTTTGTAACCATCTGTACGGAAAACAGAAAGAATTACTTTTGGAATGGATCGATTGACCCACAGGTGTTCGATTGGCACTCCGTAGGGGCGAACTGTGTTCGCCCGCAAAATCTACCATTATCCGATATAGGCAATATAGTGTTAGACGAATTGGAGCATTGGAATCAAACGTATCCTGCGGTATCGTTGTATTCTTACGTAATTATGCCGAATCACCTACACATAATGGTCGTTATTTCTGCCGATGAATACGGGCGACCACAGGTCGCCCCTACGGTGGAACGTATGGTGAAACAGTTCAAAGGAGCGATCACAAAAAAGGTTGGTAAACCTATTTGGCAAAAATCTTTTATTGAGCACGTGATACGAAATATAAAGGATTACGAAACTCGATTGAATTACATTTACGAAAACCCTATCCGTTGGTATTACGACGAATTATACACAGAGGAATAAGGGGTATGGGCTTTGCCCGATGCCTTTGTAATACAAAGGCGAAACTGGCGCGATAAAAGGAGGAATTATAATGATATTTCAATTAGGCAGATACACAATAGATGTTGATGTTGAAAAGACCAAGGATTTTTATGCAAGTGCCATTGCATCTAATGAAATATGCTCTTGTCCTTGTTGCCAACACTTTCCCAATGCAATTATGTCTTGTTCAACTATCATTGTGGATTTCCTAAACAATTTAGGTATTGACCCTCGAAAGCCCGGAGAAGTATTTGGAGATAAATATAATTGTTCCGGATGGTATCATATTGTTGGTACGCTACTGAATGGCAGGGTGGATGGGTTGGTTTATGATAGTTCAAATGCATTTATTCCCGATAAAACTGTAGATTTTATAGTTTGGTTTGACGATGATAGTAATAGAATGGGGTGGATAGAAAAAAACTTCCCGAGTCCAATCTTGGAATTGTCTTTTTCTGCAAATTTCCCCGAACAAACTAATATATAAAGTAACCCCGACAGACTTTTGAAAAATCTGTCGGGGTTACTTATTTGTTTACAGCGAAGCAATTATTAACCAACTGACTATAATTTCTCCGCTAAGTATGCACACCCTTGAGGGAAGGCTTTTTTATATCTTTTAAATTAAAGTCTTTTTATCCTTCTGAGATATCTCTTTTGTTCGTCGGTTATTCTGTAACTTTCAATAGCCTTGCGGATAGTCATATTATGAGTCCACACATCGAGCTTATTTTTCTCGAGAAAGGGTATCACCGCGTCGTATTGCTTCGCGAGAGCGGTAGCAAAATACCACGCGCGCATCATATTGATGTAGTATTCCCCACTCGCGATTGCAGCCACCCGCTCTGCCTGCTCGGTCGAGAATGTAGCGTCGTCAAGATAGAATTTGAGCAACATTCCTATTGAAAATCTGACCTCGTAGGTATACTCAGAGCGCATCCACTCGTATATCTTTGGAAGCAGCTCATCGGTGTGCTTTGCGAAAGCTCTCGGAGATATGAGGTCACAGGTCGCCCAGTTATCCACATACGGCAAAAATTCGTCGAGCAGAGCGACCGCCCGAGAATAATCTCGCTCCATTGATATAAGCATACCGTGAAGATTATCCTCATCGTAATATTTATGAGGCAAATCTCCGAGAAAGCGCTCCGCTTCGGGACTTCCCTTTATTTCCTTTGCGAAATTGCGAAGCTCGGGAACCCTCACGCCCACAACCCGCTCCGCCGACACCGTCGGCATAAGCTTTAGCTGAAAATTCCGATAACCGGCGTCACTCAGCCTGTGCAGTCTCGTTCTTATCATCTGCAAAAGTAACTGTCCATGATGACAACGATGAATAGTCACCCGACGAAGCTCCTTGCATTGTGCAGGACGCTATCTCACCTTGCTCATTGAATACGAATATATATTCGTAATAATCAACCTTATAAGAACCGTATTTCTCGTCCAAAAAGAAACGGGAAACTATTCTTTCATCATTGACATTCACCTGAATTTTAATCTTTTGAGTACCGTTATCGTTATTGATAACCTCCACGGTATCTACCAAATCTATATCAAAGTTAAAAGTATAAAGATAGTCAGAGACAAATTTATAATGCGCGTGTTCCGCCGACACAACATCACTTGAGTTATCATAATCCTGACCGTTAAAGTCTATATCTGATTTTAGAATGCCATCGGAATACTCTTCTTTCACATCCGTAACTGACGAACCGTTGATTGCTCTTCCCGTAATGGTATACCCAAATTCGTCACCAAAACCGCCATATCTTATATCGTAAGTAAAGCTATATTGAGTTTTGACTCCGTTTATAATATCGCTTTCATTCCGTTCAAAGCTGAAAGCTCCGTCAGACTCAAGGCTCCTTGCCTTGTACGCCGAGCTTGCCAGCATCACAGGTCTCAAATCGGAAATAACTCTGTACGCGATAAGGTCGGGAATGTTGACTTTTACCGTTTCGTCTATATTTAAATATGAGGTATTCATCGTAAGCTTCAGGCTCATCACGCCTTCCGCTCCAAAATTCGCTTCGACCTCAAGAACCTCCTTCTCACTTATGGGATAGTAGTCCTTGTCAAGCTCGGCTTCCACAGAATACGCCTTAAAGGTCAGAAGCCCTTTGTTGATACCCAGCAAGTTTGATGCTAGATTAAGAAGGCATGGCTCTGCTTCCCCATAAAACTCCGAGAGGTATACGCGGTATATTCCGTCATCTTTTATATAAGAAGAGTTTTCGCAATTAAGTATCGACATATCGAAATAGGTGTCGTCAGAGGATGTTTCTCCCATAAAATTAATAAATGCTTCGGTATCGAGCTTTGAGAGCATATTATTATCCTCTCTTGAGATAAACATCTTTCCGTCTGAAAAGCCAAAAACGCCCTGAAGCTGAGGGGTTCCGTTTACCGTCTCATAATTTCTCTCGACATATTTCATAGTGTCTTCACCGTAATCCGAGAGCAGGACTTCAATTTTATATTCGCTCTTCTTGCTCTCGTTTCCAAGTGTCTGGTCTATCGTCATATCGGTAACGACATTATAGCTATACGCGGTTCCCAAGGAAAGCTGCATCTGCTCGTAAAGGTAAATAGCTCTCGCGGGCTCTGTCATTATAGCGAATTTTATCGCGCTGCAGGAGCCGAATGTGAGAACCAGCATAACTACCGTCATTATCAATGATATAAATTTTATAAATTTCTTCATAATTACCTCCGAGGGGGTGGCAAAGCCGCGCCAAGGTGGCGCGGCTTTCCTGATTTGATATTAAAATTACGCCTGAGCCTTATATTTTTCGACTATCTTGGAAGCGATGTTAGCGGGAACTACATCGTAACCTGTAACAGTGTACTCAAACGAGCCTCTGCCCTGCGTCATTGCTCTGAGAGCTATGGGATAGTCAACTATCTCTGCCTTGGGCGCGGTTGCGTGAACCACAGTATATCCCTTCTTTTCGGCAGCGTCCATTCCCATAACCGCTCCGCGGCGCTTGTTGAGGTCGCCCATTACATCGCCGACGAGGGACTCGGGAACAGTTATGCTCATATCTCCAACAGGCTCGAGAAGCACTGGTGCCGCCTGCTCAAGACACTTCTTGTACGCGATATTCGCCGCGGTCTTGAAGGAAATTTCGTCAGAGTCAACATCGTGGTAGGAGCCGTCGTAAAGGTCTGCGGCAAGCTGAACGAGCGGGAAGCCCGCAACGCCCTTTGCCATAGAGTCGATAAGTCCCTTTTCAACTGCGGGATAGAAGTTCTTCGGAACAGTTCCGCCGACGACAGAAACAGTAAATGTAAGTCCTTCCTCCTCACCGGGAGCAAATCTTATCTTAACATGTCCGTACTGTCCCGAACCGCCGTTCTGCTTCTTGTGCTTTCCTTCAACATCAACTCTCTTGGTTATCTTCTCTCTGTATGCCATCTTGGGCTCGTCGTACTTAACGGCGACGCCAAATCTCGTCTTGAGCTTTGCCTCAAGAACCGCAAGGTGCATATCTCCAAGACCGCTTATGAGCATCTGCTTGGTCTCTGCGTTGTTCTCAAATCCGAGTGTGAGATCCTCCTCGAGCATTCTCGCGATACTCTGGGATATCTTGCTCTCGTCCTTAGCGGAAAGCGGAACTATCGCCTTGACATAGTATGCGGTGGGATATGTGATAGGAGCGTAGCTGAACGCCTTGTTCCATGTGAGCGTGTCGTTCGTGTTGGTAGAGGTGAGCTTTGCTACCATTCCGATATCTCCGCAGGCAAGCTCGTCGACCTCGGTCTGCTTCTTGCCGTTCATAGTGTAGATATGAGCAAGCTTCTCATTGTCGCCCGTGGTGTTGTTACGAAGGAGAAGGTCTCTCTTGACAGCGCCGTTCATTACCTTGAAGAAGGACATCTTTCCAACGAACGGGTCAGCAACCGTCTTGAATACGAATATAGCGGGCTCGCCCTCGGGAACTATCTCCATATCGTCGCCGTCCGCGAGAAGCTCGTTCTTCTTTGCGGTGTGACGCGGGAAGGACTCTGTTATCTTGTCGAGCATAGTCCAAACGCCCCAAAGCTTGGTTGCGGCTCCGCAGAATACGGGAACTATCTCACCGTGAATGATACCCTCGTGGACTGCGTTGATAGCCTCCATGTGAGTTATCTCCTCGCCCTCGAAGTATTTCATCATAAGGTCCTCGTTTGTACTTGCGACAGCTTCCATAAGCATATCTCTGTACTTTTCAACGGCTTCCATAGATTCCTCGGGAATTATCTCAACGCTGTGGCGTCCGTTATTATCGAATACATGGGCTATCTTCTCTATGAGGTCGATACAACCCGTAACCTCTCCGTTCTTGACCATAGGAATGGTGAGCGGACATACATTCTTTCCGAAGGTGTCGTGCAGAGAGTCAAGCACTCTTGCGAAACGAGCCTCGTTATCGTCAAATTTATTAATGAAGAAGGCTCTGGGCAGACCTGCCTTCTCCGCATATCCCCAAGCAAGCTCTGTTCCGACTTCAATTCCTGCCTTACCGTCGATTACGATAATAGCGCTGTCGGCAACGCGGAGCGCCTGATTGACCTCTCCGACGAAGTCGAGATAACCTGGTGTGTCGAGAAGGTTTATCTTGCAATCCTTCCACATCATATTCATAACCGATGCAGAGAGCGAAAATCCGCGCTTTGCCTCCTCGGCGTCAAAATCGGATACGGTGTTTCCGTCGGCAACCTTACCGAGTCTGTCGGTAGCTCCCGTTATATACAACATAGCCTCGGCGAGAGAAGTCTTTCCGCATCCTCCGTGTCCGAGCAACGCAACATTTCTTATACTTTTTGTTTCAATAACCCCCATTGGGATTCCTCCTTCCGCCGCGCCCTGCGCGGCAATAAAAAATAATATTAGGATTTCTTATCAAACTACACTCTTCGCTTGTCAACAAATCACTATTGTTATAATTATACATTATTTTTCCATAAAATTCAAGATTTTTTATATACTTTTTCACCGTCAACTAATAGAAATCAAAGCTCGTTTTTTGTGCATTTTGACATAAATAAAGTGATTTCTGCGAAATCACAGGCGGTAGACGGTCTTTTAAGCACTTCTCTGCTCTGTATATACAATATCGAGGATTTTTTTCAAAACTATTTACAAAACTTTGATAATGTGGTAGAATAAAGGTGCCACACAACTTAATATCGATTACTGGGTAAGTGTTTTTCTTTATTTCCAAAATAAGGTAAAAACGCATTACTCTTTTTCGCTTACCTTTGTAATCGAAAAGTTGTGTGGCAGCAATCGGAGTTTGCGTTTTTCGGTGCGTGGCTTCGGCTGCGCACTTTTTTATTTCACACTTATCTTTGGAGGAAAAACAAAATGAAAAAGCTTATCACAATTTTGGCAGTGCTAGCGCTTCTTGTCAGCACAATTGCCCTTGTAACTGTCTCGGCGGCAACAGAGGAAACCGTTTACAGCGGCACCTGCGGAGCTGACGGAGATAACCTAACTTGGACTCTTGATACCGCAACAGGCGAGCTGGTTATCTCGGGTGAGGGCGCGATGGCAACTTGGAGGAACTATGCTGATGTACCCTGGTACGCATACCTTTCTTCGATAAGGAATGTTACCATAAAAAACGGAGTCACGAGCATTGGCGATTTTGCGTTCTGTTGCTCTTACCATACGAGCGTGACGATACCTAACAGCGTCACCAGCATTGGCGATTATGCGTTCAATAATTGCATAAACCTTACGAGCGTGAAGATACCTAACAGCGTCACCAGCATTGGCGATTATGCGTTCGAGCTTTGCACGAGTCTAACTAACATAGAGATATCGAACAGCATCACAAGTATTGGCATATATCCGTTCTCTGTTTGCCCAATCAAGGATATTACCTTTTGCGGAACGGATGCACAGTGGGCTGTGATAGCGTCAAATTTTCATGAGGGATTTTCGGTAAGCTATCATACTTGGGATCCCACGCACACAACCGATGGCGTTAAGACATTTACCTGCTCCATCTGCGGAGAAACGATTTACAATCTTCCCGAGCACGAATACGGCTCTTGGGGAACACATAATGCAACTCAACACATAAAATTCTGCCCTTGCGGTGATATACAGTACGCCGACCACGCTTGGAACGAGGGTGTTGTAACCACCGCGCCCACACACCTCGCGGACGGACAGAAAACCTACACCTGCTCAGATTGCGGAGAGACTAAATTTGAAACCGTTGCAAAGACAACCGAACACACCTACGGCGAGTGGGGCAAGCACAACGCTGACAAGCACGCAAAGGTTTGCGCGTGTGGTGATACGGTTTACGCCGACCACGCTTGGGATAATGGTGTTATAACCACAGCCCCCACACATCTTGCTGACGGACAGAAAACTTACACCTGCTCCGACTGCGGTGAGACTAAATTTGAAACAGTAGCAAAAACAACCGAGCATACCTACGGCGAGTGGGGCAAGCACAACGCTGACAAGCACGCTAAAGTTTGCGCTTGCGGTGATGTAGTTTATGCAAATCACGCTTGGGATAACGGCGTTATAACCACCGCTCCCACGCACCTCGCTGACGGTCAGAAAACATACACTTGTACCGACTGCGGCGAGACAAAATTTGAAACAGTAGCAAAGACAACCGAGCATACCTACGGCGAATGGGGCAAGCACAATGCCGACAAGCACGCTAAAGTTTGCGCTTGCGGCGATGTAGTTTATGCAAATCACGCTTGGGATAACGGCGTTGTAACCACCGCTCCCACGCACCTCGCGGACGGACAGAAAACCTACACCTGCTCAGATTGCGGAGAGACTAAATTTGAAACCGTTGCAAAGACAACCGAACACACCTACGGCGAGTGGGGCAAGCACAACGCTGACAA
>JAGAKG010000045.1 GCA_017625755.1 Clostridia bacterium
AAAGGCTACAATTTTCATTCCTTGGATAATGAAACCTTGCAAAATATTGTTTTATCTATTAACCTAAGACCTAAAAAATGCTTGGGCTGGCTTTCGCCTTTTGAAGCATTTTTTGGTGTTGCACTTGCTTGACAATCTGCCGTGGCACGGCTTGCCGTGACGGAGGGATTGTAAAAACTCTCTCAAACAACCCCTCAGTCAGCTTTGCTGACAGCTCCCCTTACACAGGGGAGCCTACCGCTGCGGCGGGATTACTCAACGGCAAAAGCCTCTACTGAACCACCCGCTTAGCGGGTGGTTTTCGTTATACAATATATAACGGCTACCGCTAGGCGGTAGCCGTTATGTTATATACTCGGAACGCTTATATTTTCTCCGTTTATGAGAAATACGGGGGAGTCATTTTCGGCGGATACCGAGAGGGTGTCGCCCGAGCGCAGAAGTCCTCTTAGCATAAGCTCGGATATCTTATCCTCAATAAGTCTTACTATCTCGCGCCTTACCGAGCGCGCGCCGAAGCGCTCGTCATATGATTTTTCTGCAAGATATTCCGCGAGAGATTTATCAAAGCATAGCGATATCCCAAGCGACCTGCCGCGCTCGCTAAGCTCGGAGAGCATATCTGAGGCTATGCGTTCAATATTGCTCTTTGTGAGCGTGTCGAAAATAATTATTTCATCTACACGGTTGATAAATTCCGGACTGAATTGTTTCTTCAGCTCTGAGAGCAGATTTGCCGTGTAGTTTTTCTTTTTGTCGCTCTCGGAAGACGAGGAAAATCCGAGCGAGTGCGAGTCGTGATATCCCGTACCCGTGTTTGAGGTCATAATTATGACCGTGTTTCTGAAATCCACGCGTCTGCCCGCCGAGTCGGTCAGTATTCCGTCCTCGAGAACCGATAGCAAGAGATTGAAAACATCAGGGTGAGCCTTTTCTATCTCGTCGAGAAGTAATACCGAATAGGGACGGCGGCGTATCTTTTCGGTGAGCTGTCCGCCCTCTCCGTAGCCCACATACCCGGGGGGAGAGCCGATAAGCTTTGACACGCTGTGCTTCTCCATATATTCCGCCATATCGAGTCTTATCATAGAGTCGACGCTGCCGAACATAAGCGTGGCGAGTGCCTTTGAAAGCTCGGTCTTTCCCACGCCCGTCTTTCCGAGGAATATAAACGATCCGATGGGTCGGTTGGGATTTTTAAGTCCCATTCTGCCTCGTTTGATAGCTCTTGTCACCGCCTCTATGGCGCTGTCCTGACCTATGACCTGCTTTTTCAGATTTTCTTCAAGCGAGAGAAGCCTTTCACTCTCGCCCTCGAGCAGTCGGCTGACGGGAATCCCCGTCCACGCAGTCACGATGTCTGCTATGTCTGCCGCGCTTACGGTGAGATTTTTTCCGTCCTTGCGCTTTTCGTATCTGCGACGCGTCTCCTCCAGTCGTTGACTTATATCAAGCTCCTCACGGCGGTGCTTAGCGGCAAGCTCAAAGCTCTGCGAACAAATAGCCGCTTCCTTACGCTCAAGTGTCAGCGAAAGCTCCCGCTCAAGCTTTTGGAGCGATTTCGGGACAGTCAGTACCGATATTCTCAGCTTCGATGCCGCCTCGTCAACGAGGTCTATCGCCTTATCGGGGAGATATCTGTCGGGAATATATCTCACCGAAAGATTGACCGCCGCCTCAATTGCCTCGTCGGATATTGTCAGACGGTGATGCTCCTCGTATTTACCCCTGAGTCCCTTCAATATTTTGATAGCCTCGTCGGTTGATGGCTCGTTGACCGTCACGGGCTGAAATCTTCTCTCAAGCGCTGCGTCCTTTTCGATGTGCGCGCGGTATTCCGATACGGTAGTCGCGCCTATGACCTGAATTTCGCACCGCGCGAGAGCGGGTTTAAGGATATTCGCGGCATCGACCGCGCCCTCTGCGGCACCCGCGCCTACTATCATATGAAATTCGTCCATAAAGAGAATTATCTCGGGATTTTTTGATACCTCGGTCATCACATTTTTCATTCGTTCTTCAAACTCACCTCGGTATTTCGCACCTGCTATCATAGCCGAAATATCAAGCGTTACTATTCTTTTTTCGCGCAGATTTTCGGGTACGCTTCCCGAGTGGATTCTCTGTGCGAGTCCCTCGACGACCGCGGTCTTTCCCACGCCCGGTTCGCCTATCAGGCAGGGATTATTCTTCATTCTGCGCGAGAGTATCCTTATAAGATGCTCTGTTTCCGAGTCTCTGCCGATTATAGGGTCAAGCTCTCCGCGCGAGGCTCTCCGACTGAGGTCTTTTCCATATAGAGATAGAGTAGGACAGCCGTGTATCGCCTGCTCCGCCTCCGTTTTTCCGCTTTGCTTAGGTCTTGTGGGAGCGGTATCTATATACGCCGATATATCGCCTCTCAGCTCGTGTATCGGAACCTTGTTGGCTTCAAGGAGCTTTGTTGCCATACAGTCTCTGTCGTTTATGAGCGCGAGCAGAATATGCTCTGTCCCTATTCTGCGAGGCGTAATCTCAGCGCTCACATCGGCTTCTGCGGCAGAAGCTTCTATTATTCTTTTGAGTCGCGGTGACATATCCGAGGAGGATAGGTGTGTGCGCGTGCCGACACCGCATATATTTTCAAGCGAGAGCCTTAAAATCTTCGGCGTAGCCCCTCTTGCGGCAAGGAGTTTTGAGGATATAGAATCTCCCTCACTCGCCAAAGCGAGCAGCATATGCTCGGTTCCGATATATGTGTGCCCCATATCCTGAGCTATTTCAAGACAGCCCAGAATTGAGTTTTGCGCTTTTTGTGTAAATCTGTTCGACATAATACAGACCTTCTTTACTTTCTATGTTTTGATTTTTGATAATTGATTATTGACCGTCTCCCCGAAGTTTATTTATATTCAACTTATTTTATCTTACATAATCGTTGGCATAATCGTTGTATGCCCTCACGAGACTGTCCCAGGTAGCCTTATCCACGCGACCGTTCGCCAAAAGCCCGTTCTTGCTCTGAAAATCCGAAATATTCGCCTCGGTAGCCTCGTCGAAAATTCCGCTTACTACGAGTGGGATAAAGGAGTCGTATATAATTCTGAGCTCGTTGAGAAGCAGCTGAATGATACCGACGAGGAAAAACTCATCGCCAAGCGCCACTGAATATCCGTCGGGCGTTCTCGGGAAAAGCTTTATGGTGAGGGGCGGAGAGTAGAGCGCGAGAGAGGCGAGATATTCCTCGTAGAGTCTGTTGAAGGTGACTCTGTCGGCAATCCCGCTCTGCGGTAGAGAGGCTCTGCGTTGAAATGCGGTGAGTGAGCTCCTAGTTGCATCTCCGAAGACACCGTCTATCGGCGGCGAGGGGATACTCGCGTCGGTGTATGAGAGCTGACGCAGATATCTCTGAATATTTCTTATTGCGTCCTTTTCGGTAGAATGTTCCATAATAACCTGCCTTTCATGCGCCGATATCGTATCCGGGATACTGACCGTCGTTGAGCCTTGAGCCGTTGAAGATGTCGCTGTATATAGTGGTGAGAGCAAGCCAGGTTGCGGCGGCGACCGTACCAGTTTGCGCTATTCCGAAAATACGCTGAAAGGCAAGCACTGCCGCTTGTGTCTGCGTTCCGAAATATCCCGTGACGGGTACGGTGGGTATCTCTGTGTAGACGGTGGCGACGAAATTGAGATATTCCTGAAGCAGGGTAACGGCGTCTGAGGACGAGCCAAGACGCAGAGGTATGCCAGGGTAGGGAACGACATTTCCCTCGATATATTTGAGCGGTATCGTCGAGACAAATCCGAGATATGTTCTGTAAATCGCTTCCCAGGTGTCAAGGTCAAGAGTACCCGTAACTGGAAGCCCGAAGGTTTGCTGAACCGCTCTTACCGCGTTTTCGGTAGCAGCTCCGTAAATACCGTCTACCGTCAGAGAGGGAACCGTATCGTAGAACGCCGATAGGTAGTCTATGAGATATTGCAGATTTGCTACCTCGACGCCCTGCGCCCCCGGGACGAGCGAATCGTCATATTCGTCGCTTACCTCCTCGAGAGATATTCCCTCGGAGTCAAGCTCGTTGAGCTTTTTCACGGCGTTGTATATGAACTGCGTGCGATACCAAGTCGCCTTTCCCACGATACCGTCGGGTGTGAGAGAGAATACCTCCTGAAATTTTCGCACGGCTTCCTCGGTGTCGTATGAGAAAACGCCGTCGGGTATAGCTATCTTGGGGATAGAGGGGTAATTGTCAGAAATTCTGTTAAGCCTTATCTGAAGCGCGCGTACAGAATCTCCCGCGCTTCCAAGTCTGAGCGGACGCTCAGGCGCACTCTCGGTTATGCCTCGCACTGGGGCGTTTGTCACGATATCTATATCGTCACCGTAGTAGTATGTCAGTATTTCGTATGGCGTGAGTCCCTGATTGGCAAGCTCGACAGTCCCCCATTGCGAAAGACCGTTGCACATAACCTCAACGCCGTCGCAATACTGTGCGAAAAGCGGCTCGACATTGCCTTGACGGGAGATATAGTCGTTGAATATCTCGCTTACTATCTGATAGATATTGTCAAAAATATCTCTGCCGTTAACGAACGATTGGTCGATGCCCGTCGAGTTGGTTATATCAAAATTATATCCTCGCGAGGGATAAAATTCGGTGTATATTCTGTTGAGAGCAAAGGATATCTGCGCGTATATATTCGCGCGTATGGCGTTCTCGGGCCAGGTGGGGTATATTTCGCTTGAAGCTACATTCGCTATGTAATCAATAAAGGGAATGGTTACATTTTCGGCGTTCGAGGACGGCGCGCCGAGATGCACAGTAACCGTTTCGGGAATAAAGGGTATATTTGCGTTCAAATCATTCACCTCCGCGTAAGCTGCTGTCGTTGTCGGAAGGAGCGCGGCTTGATGTACGCTCATATGAGTCGGGATAGTTGTTCGCGGCGAGGGGAATCATTACTGCGGGTTGGATAGAGGTTATAGAGTCAAAGACCGCAACACTCTCAAGCACAATATCCGAATATCCCTCCTTGAATACATCTATGCTGTAAAGCGCGTAGGGTTGAAGATTATCGGGCGACTGTGAGAGAAGCTTTGCGGGGGTAGGTAGCGTTACGCGCTCGGTCGCGCCGTCTCTGTTTGTTCTGAGCGAATAGATTATGTCCGAGTTCTCAGCCGCCGCTCCTCGGATATTTACCGCCGCCCCCTCAAGCGGTATAGCGCCTCTGGCTGTCGAGACCTTCACGATAAGATATCCCATACCGATGTTTGGATTGTTGTTCATCAAGGCATCTTCCTTTCGATTTTTTTGTTTCGATAGAAAGTATATGCCGATGCGGGGGATTTTGGTGAATAATGCTCCGAAAGCCGAATTTCAGCGGGAGGGCGGCTCCGAGTTATTGGTATGCCTTTCGGCAAGGTCAACGGCAAGTCCGCCCACGACTATGAGTGTCGCGCTCATAATTATATGCTCGAGCATATAGTAATATTTTTTAGCGAGTATGTAGGAGGGGATATCCTCCGCAGAGAGCAGGAGCGAGAGAAATGCGCAGAGATAGAGAAGTATTATCGGAAGCCCTATCCGAAATATCATAAAAGAAAAGCGGCAGAGGGCTTTCGGCGCGCTTTTGCGGCTTCCTTTCTTTTGCTTTTTTAAAATATTCATTGTTTCTCCTTGAATTTATGTATATTTATTCCCAAAACGGAAAAATTGTCAAAAATAAGTCTTTGGAAAAATCAGGGCGGTAAATTTAAAAATAAGTACGCGATTGCGTCTTTTTATTCATAAAAATTATATACCTTTTGGGCGTTATCTGTCTATGGTGAGCTTATGGAAAGGCTTCCGCTTCTATCCAATTCGGTGAGATGTTGCGTCGAGACGGCGCAAAAAGAGAATAAATATACATTTATTGTCATAAAATATTCAAAAAATCGAGTTGGGATATCTTTTTCGGTAAAATTTGCGGAAAAATCTGCGTTTTGCGCCAAAATCTTAATCGCAGAGCGGCGGAGCGGAGGGCTATAATGAAACCGTTCGAACAAAAAACGCGAAAGGAAAAACAGATATGACAGACACAAAAGAAAAAATAGTTAGAGTCTGCGAGACTATCCGCAGAACCGAGAATAAAACCGTGCGTGGCGATGGATATTCTGCTACATACGCGCTTTATGAGGTAAAAGTCAATTCAAAGGGAGTGTACTACGCCGTCGGAATAGAAACCGAGAATGACGACGCTTTTGCCGTGATAGGTAAAGACGGGCGTGCCGCAAGGGAGCTATATCGAAATCTTTCGGAGCTTGGGGCAATGCCGTGTACACTTGACGATATCGTGTCGGACTATTACAGAGAAAATCAATATTGAGATTTGCAAAAAATCTTTACTTTGTCGGGATTTTGTGTTATAATTAAAAAAATAAGGTGTAAAGGCGGAGATTTTACTTGCTCTGCCTGACATCACGGCTTTTAATAAGAAAAAAGAGGTATGATTTTATTATGAAATGTCCTGCATGTGGAAGTCTCGAGAGCAAAGTAGTTGATTCAAGACCTATGACGGAGGGTAACAGTATTCGCCGCCGCAGAGAATGTCTCGCGTGTCAGAAAAGATTTACTACATACGAGATAATCGAAACGGTTCAGATGTTCGTTATCAAAAAGAACGGAGCTAAGGAGATATTTGACCGCAATAAGCTTATGTCGGGAATAATCAAGGCGTGTGAGAAGCGTCCTGTCAGCGCCGAGGAGATCGTGAACGAGATAGAAACCGAGTTGCAGAATTCGCTTTCAAACGAGGTTTCGACCAAGGAGATCGGCGAGATGGTTATGGATAAGCTCAAGCTGCGCGACGAGGTCGCCTATGTTCGCTTCGCCTCTGTTTACAGAGAATTCAAGGATATTGATACTTTTATAAAAGAACTCAGCAGTCTGAAAAGAAGGAAATAAGTCGACGGGCTTTTTCCAAACACACGAAAAACAAATAAGAAAGTGCCGATTTTGTCTTTTTTTAAGACAAAATCGGCGATTTTTTTGATTTTTTTCGATACAGTTATATACAAAATCGAGAAAATATGATACAATTAAATAATAGTATTACAAAGATGCGTTTTCTACCGTATTACAGCGGGGGAGATGCGTGTGAAAGGAAAGCTATGAGCAATAAAAAATACGGTAATAAGCGTAATGAGGATAAATACAGAGACGACCGCCGCGAGAGAGCGCCGAGACAGGATTCCTCGGAGGAGCTGTCGGAGGGTATTGTGGTTGGCAGAAACGCCGTCAGAGAGTTGCTGAAGTCGGGCAGAGATATAGATAAGATATTCGTTGCGCGCGGAGAGCGCGAGGGCTCGATAGTGGTGATAGTCGCCGAGGCTGTCGAGAGAAAGATACCCGTGGTCGAGGTAGATAAGATAAAGCTTGATAAAATGTCGGGCTTCACGCCTCACCAGGGCGTTGTCGCTATGGCGGCGGAAAAGGAATATTGCTCGGTCGAGGATATACTCAGAATAGCCGAGGAGAGAGGGGAAAAGCCCCTGATAGTCATTTCCGACGGAATATCCGACCCGCACAATCTCGGAGCGCTCATCAGATGTGCCGAAGGAGTGGGAGCGCATGGGATTATAATTCCCAAGCGTCGCGCGGTAGGACTCACCCCCGTTGTCACAAAGGCGTCGGCGGGCGCGATAGAGCATATGGCAATCGCCAAGGTACCGAATATTGCGGCGTGTATCGAGGAGCTTAAGGAGAGAGGTGTTTGGGTCTTTTCAGCCGAGGCGGGCGGACAACCCTATTACGAGACCGATTTCAAGTGTCCCTGCGCGCTTGTGTTTGGCAGCGAGGGCGAGGGTGTTTCAAAGCTCGTTAAGGACAGGTCGGACTATATAGTTTCAATTCCGATGTACGGCAAGGTGAATTCCTTCAATGTATCCACCGCTGCCGCGATAATTCTTGCGGAGGCGTCAAAGCAGCACAGAGGCGGCTGATGTCGCGTTTGAAAATGATTTTGATAAAGGAGAGGCGCTATGAATGACAATAACGAACAAAATATCGGCGATATTCTGAAGCTTCTCAAAAGCTCATACGGAGATGAGGACGGCGCTCCGCGGGGAGAGAGTGTAGCGACCGTGGAGAGCGGTGACGCTTCGATTTCAAACGAGGAGCTGCATGACAGACTGAAGCAGCAGTTTATGAGCGGAGAGAGCGGAAAGGGAACGACTGACGCTGAGCGTGAGGATTCCTTTTTATACGACCTTGACGATACGATATTGGCGGCGGATAGTGCCGATGAAGAAGACTCGGTAAGAGATGAAGCGGATTCTGTTGAAGCGCTTGAGGAGCTTGAAGCAGTCGAAGAAACAGAAGAAACAGAAGAAACAGATTATTCCATACCGCCCTTTGACCTTGAGGACTCCGAAGCTCTCGACGAACCGCTTGTGGCGGAGGAAATCGCGGAAGTGACAGAGGACGACATCGAGGAGACTTTTGAGCCTGTCTCGTTGCTCGACGGTGACGACGAGGACGAATTTGACGATGAGGACGCGATTTTTGTTGAAAACGAGGACGGCGAGATAGTCCTTGTAAAGGCGGAAGCCACCTCTGAGGAGTCGCAGCTTGAGGTAGAGGAGACTAGTGACACTGCCCAGACCGTAACCGAAGAAGAAACGGTAGTCGAAGAAAAAACGGTAGTTGAAGAAGAAACAGCAGTCGAGGCAGAGGAGCTGTTCAGCGACGAGAGCGGTCAGCTTGCAATGTTTGAGATGGGCGAGGAAGCACTTGCCGACGAGGACGAGAGCGAGAGGGTTCACGCGGAGACAGACGAGAATGACGCTTTTCAGCTCGCTATGGATTTTGGCGAGAGCTACTCGGACGAGTCTGAGTATGCCGAATCGGAAGCAGAGGGCGAGAGCCTGACGCAGATAGACGACTCGATGCTCGGTCTTATGCTCGAATTCGGAGATGTAAGCACCGTTGAGGCGTCGATAGGCTCCGAGCGAGTGGACGAATATATAAACAGAACGAAAAAGGAAGGCGCCACACAGATAGACCCATCCGAGGCGTTCGCGTTTGACGGAGATGAATTTGAGGACGCCGACCAGACAGAGGAGCTTGTATCGGCTTACTCCAAGGAAAAGACATTTACGGGACTCAGACTGCTAGGATGCGCCTTTTTCACGGTATTGCTTTTCCTATACGAGCTTATCAGCGCGCTCAGGATGACCGATATGGCTATTCTGCCCGATTATAGCGAATATCCCGCGGTTTATCTGCTCATAGGAATGCAGCTGCTCGTATTCTCTGCGGCATTCGCTTGGCGCGAGCTGCTTTCGGGAATAAAAAAGGCGTTTACCTTCAAGCCCGATAGGTGGTCGTTCGTATCTATCGTTTGCATTTTTGTGTTCGTATACGAAATTGCGCTCGCAATCGTATCGCCCGACAATATCTTGCATATGTTCGGAACTGCGGCATCTCTTTATATCCTTGTGGGATTGATATTCGAGTATATAGAGGTTTGCAGAGAGATAAAATGCTTTGAGATATATTCATCGGAGCAGAACAAATTCACAGTTTTGACAAAGCCCGAGGCAGGCTCCTGCGCGGAGAAGATGTACCGAGGCGGAGTTCCGAGGGAGAGCAGAATATTTGAACCAAGAACCGTTGATTTTCCGAGGGGATATTTCTCGGCGGTAAATCTTTCGGGAAAGCCCGATAAGCTTATCACATATTCGATAACCCCCGTGATAGTACTCGCGGCGGTAGCGCTCGTTGTATGCGCTATGCTCGGAAACGATGCTGAGATCTCGATAGCGGCGTTTATGATAATTCTCACAGCGCTCTGTCCGCTCTCCTCATTTGCGATACACACGCTTCTGATGTATAAGATGTCATCAAGCCTTTATCGCAGAGGCTCGGCGGTAGCGGGCGAGGTTATGGCAACCAAATATGCCGATTGCGATTATATGGTATTTGCCGATATGCACCTCTTTAAGAGCGCGTCGGCGGAGAACAACGGAATAGTTATATACGATCAGGATAATGCAAGGACTGTCGTGGAGTATCTTGACGCGCTTTACAGCGCTATCGGTGGGCCTATGAGCGGCGTGTTCGGCGGAGTGTCTGAGGGTAAGCATACCGTAAAGCTTCGCAGAATAGCCAAGAACGGAGTGGAAGCGGTAGTCGACGGCGGACACAGCCTTATTCTCGGAGACGCTGAATTCGGAAGAAGATACGGAATAGCCTTTGCGGGAATGGAGAATACGCGTGAGGGCGACGGAATACTTGGCTTTGCCATAGACGGACGACCCGCGGCAAAGCTCTGCTGCAGATACAAGTGCGAGCCGCTCTTTGAGATGCTTCTCGAAAAGCTTGGCGAGAACGGTATACGCTGCGCTATCGAGACATACGACCCCGCGATAAACAGCGCCTTTGCGGCGGCTTGCCGTACGGGCAAGACAAATCCTGTCAATGTAATACATAAAAATGTGTCGGATTATTACAGCAGAGCGCAAAGAGGCTCGGACGAGGACACGGGACTTGTGGTATGCGCTTCAAGACTGAAGCTTGTTGAAAGCGTTATCTGGTGTAAGAAATTCCGTAAGGCGCTGAAGATATGCTCGGTGCTTCAAGGAGTGATATTCGGACTTCTTTGCGCGGGACTTATCGCGCTTACCGCCCTTGACCTCATAGACGGACTCAATCAGTATTACCTGATTCTCGTCCAGGCGCTTACGATGCTTCCCACATTTTTTGCGATGGCACTCAGCTTCCCGAAAAAGGATTATTTTTCGGCGTGATGGGGAGAAATCAGAAGATAAAACAAAGAAAAAGAGAGCAAAATTTCAATGAATAAGAACATAAGCACAATACTTAAAAGCGTTTCAAAGCCCGGCAGATATTCGGGCGGAGAGTACGGACAGATAATAAAAGACAAAAAGGATATAAAGGCGCGCTTTGCCTTCTGCTTTCCCGATACCTACGAGATAGGAATGTCCAATCTCGGCGTTCGCATACTCTACGGCGTACTCAACGAGGCGGACGATATCTGGTGCGAGAGAGTTTATACTCCCTGGATAGATATGCAGGAGCAGATGAGAAAGCACAATATTCCGCTCACGGCTTGCGAGAGCGGTGACGAGCTTACCGCGTTCGATATGATAGGCTTCACTCTCCAGTACGAGATGAGCTATACCAATGTTCTGAATATGCTCGACCTCGCGGGAATCCCCCTGCGAAGCGAGGAGAGGGACGATTCTATGCCTATTGTCATAGGCGGCGGTCCCTGCGCGTATAACCCCGAGCCCGTGGCAGACTTTTTCGACCTTTTCAATATCGGAGAGGGAGAGGAGATGCTTCCCGAGCTTTGCCGTCTGTATATCAGAATGAAGGACGAGGGCAGATATACCAAGGCGGAGTATCTCCACGAGGCGGCTCGCAGTATCGAGGGTATATATGTCCCCTCTCTCTACGAGGTAAGCTATAACGAGGACGGAACTATCAAGGAATATAAGCCCAAATATGACGATATCCCGAGAACTGTGCGTAAGCGTATAATTAAGGATATGGACAAGTCGTATTTCCCCAAAAAGGTGGTAATGCCATATATCGAAACGGTACACGACAGAGTTATGCTCGAGGTGTTCCGAGGCTGTATCCGCGGTTGCCGCTTCTGTCAGGCGGGAATTATCTATCGCCCTGTAAGAGAGAAATCCCCCGAGGTGCTTAACGAGCAGGCAAAGTGCCTGTTTGAGTCGACGGGATACGACGAGATATCGCTGACCTCGCTTTCTATCAGCGACTACACCGAGCTTGAAGCCCTAACCGATATGCTTCTTGAATGGACAGACGATAATATGGTAAGTCTCTCCTTGCCCTCCTTGCGAGTCGATAGCTTCACAAAGGAGCTTATGGAGAAGATAGCATCTGTCCGCTCGTCCTCGCTGACCTTTGCCCCCGAGGCGGGAACGCAGAGACTCCGCGATGTTATAAACAAAAATGTGCGCGAGGAAGACCTGCTCCGCGCGGTCAATGTGGCGTTTGAGGCGGGAAAGAATAAGGTCAAGCTTTATTTCATGCAGGGACTTCCGACAGAGACGCACGAGGACCTTGAGGGAATAGCGAAGCTCGCTTCTTCGGTGGTCGACGCCTACTATAAATGCCCCACGAGAAATAAGGCAAGACAGCCGCAGGTCACGATAAGCGTATCCTGCTTTATTCCAAAGCCCTTCACACCCTTCCAGTGGGTGGCGCAGGATTCTCTTGAAACACTTGTGGAAAAGCAGGAATATCTCGGCTCAAAGGTGACCGACAGAAAGGTGGTATATACCCACCACGACGCAAAGGTCAGCCGCATCGAGGCGGTGCTGGCGCGCGGTGACAGAAGGCTCTCAAAAGCGCTTGAGCTTGCCTGCCGCGAGGGCTTTATGTTTGACGCGTGGGACGAGTGCTTTGACTACGATAAGTGGATTTCCGTCATAGAGCGAAGCGGACTTGACGCCGCATTCTACGCAAACCGTGAGTTTGCCCTTGACGAGGTATTGCCGTGGGATATCATAGATTGCGGAGTTACAAAGGAATTTCTTGTAAGAGAATATAAAAACGCGCATAGCGAAAAAACAACTCCCAACTGCCGCGAAAAGTGCAGCGGTTGCGGAGCTAACAGACTTGGAGGTGAGCACTCGTGTTGTCCGAAAGCAGCAAAATAACAAGACCCGAATACCTGAAGATGCTGCCCGAGCTTGCGATGCCGCTGACGGTGCGTATCAAGTTTGTGAAAAAGGGAAAGCTACAATATATATCTCACCTTGATTTGCAGAGGACATTTAACAGAATACTTATGCGTTCGGGGCTTCCGGTATGGTACACAAAGGGATTTAATCCCCACGCAAAGCTCGTATTCTCGACACCTCTTTCGGTCGGAACTCAGAGCGAATGTGAATTTCTCGACCTGAGATTTGACAGGGAAATGCCCTGCGAGGATATCAAGAGAATGCTCAATGCCGAGCTTACAGACGAGATGTATGCGCTTGAGGTATATATTCCGAATACGAAATTTTCCGAGATAGCATTCTGCGAATACGAGTATGAAATTTTTGCGGATATGGCGTCCGAGGGCTTTGCCGCCGAGCTTGAGAGGGTATTTACGACCTCTCCGCTCACGCTGGTTAAAAAGAGTAAATCGGGAGAGCGCGAGATAGATGTCGTGCCGCTGATAAAGTCGGTCTCGGCGGAATATAATAAGGGTAGCGGAAGTATCAGAATGACCGCCGTGCTGAGTGCAGATACAGAAAATTTCCTGAACCCCGAAATGCTCGTTACGGCAATCAAAGCAAAGTACGGAATACTTACCGCGGATAACCCCGAGGAGTGGTATTCGATCACGAGAAAGAAATCACTTAAGGCGGATATGACCGAATTCAGATAAACAGTTTTGACGGAGGAAATGAAAATGCAACAGTATGTAGTTTTACAGGTGGTATTAAAGGAAGAATTTGTAGGGTCGGGCTCGAGAAATCTTACCGAGCTTGAGGATGTGATAAACAACCAGGCGGCACTCGGATATAAGCTGCACACTATGTCGACTACCTCGTCGGGAACCAAGGGCTTCCTCGGCGGCGACAGAATACAGGCAACGCTTGTGTTTGAGAAGATATAATTCTAAAAAATAACACCCCGCAGAAATCGGAAACGGCTTCTGCGGGGCTTTTGCGAAAAAGTATTTACAAAACCGAATTTTTGTGCTATACTAAAGGAGCCAAACAAATTTCATAAGCAATCATAGGGATATTTTTCTCTTTTTTAGAAAAGGGTGAATTATACCTTTTTTCGTCGTGCAAAAATCCACTGTATGAATTTGGTAAAAGCGCAAATTCCATCGAGTGGATAATGTATGGCGAAATATCCGTATGTTTGCTTGAAATTTGTTTGGCGACAATCGGAGTTTGCGTTTTTCGGTGCGTATAGCTTCGGTTGTACGCACTTTTTATTTTTAGGAGGATAAATATGAAAACATGTATCAACTGTGGAACGGAATATGACAGTAATTTTTGTCCAAACTGCGGATATTCCGAATCTCAATCCCCTGTTCCAAATCCGAATCTACAAGAAAATGACGCTAATGTTGTTTCGACGGAAAAATCCAAATTTCACGGAACGATTTTTGGATGGTTCGGCGTCCGTATGCTTGTGACTTTGGGGACAATTTTTTCTTTAGGTATTGCTTTTCCTTGGCTTGTATGCTTTAGACAGAAATACATAGCCTCACGCACAACGATTAACGGACGAAAGCAACGCTTTGACGGTAACGGCTTGCAATTGCTTGGAAAGTATATACTATGGGTGCTGTTAGCAATCGTAACCTTGGGTGTCGGAGCATTTTTCCTGAAAGCAAATATGCACAAATGGATTGTTTCGCACACGCATTTCGCGGACGAGCCTGAAGCTGAGGGCGAAAGCAATAAATCCTACTACGACGGCTCTCTTTTGATGTATGCGTGGATATCTGCCGTTTCAGGATTTGTAAAGGTTATCTCTCTTGGCTTTGCATCCCCTTGGATGTATTGCTGGAAAGAACGGTATATGACCAATCATTCTGTTATCGACGGACATCGTTTGGATTTTGACGGAATGGGAGTACAGTTCTGTGGAAAGAAATTTCTTTGGAGCTTCCTGACGATTCTTACTTGTGGCGTTTATTCGCTGTTCCGAGCGATTAATGTGAAAAAGTGGACGCTTCAACATACCAATCTTGAGGAGCTTGTGCTCGAAGAAAAAGCCGCAAGAGAGGAAAAGAAGCGACAGAAAAGAGAAGCGCGAAGGCTCAAATGGCAAGACCCCGCGTGGAAAAAATCAAGCATTTATTTTATTGTGGCGGTGGTAGCTTTTGCGTTCGGTATATATATGTTCTATCCATCCATTTTGTTTGGAACGGTATATACAGAACTTTTCAAAACTAGCTTTTTATATTGGATTCCGTGTATCATTTCCTTGACTGCTTCCTTGATATTTTTTGTTTTCAGTATTCGCAAATCGAAGCCGATCAAACGAATTGTCCTGAAAAAATCAGCTCGCGTCTGTTGCGTTATTTCCGCAATTCTCGTGATTGGCGCGTCTGTTTGGTTCTTTATAGATACCGTGAAGTTTTCCGGCTACAAAGAAGGGCAGGGATTTAAATTTACTTTAACCGAAGACGGCGCGGGATATAGCGTTTGCTTGGATGAAGATTCTCCGTATTGTTATAACGAATTGTGTAAAAGCAAAGATTTGCAATTTCCTTCCGAACATAAGGGGTTGCCCGTTGTTGCTATCGAAACACACATGGTTAACTACGGTGCTACTGTGTATGATTTCGAAAGCGTTACTATTCCCGATAGCGTTACAAGAATTGGTGATCATGCGTTCTTCGGCTACCAAGGCTTGACGAGTGTGACAATACCTAACAGCGTCACAAGCATTGGAGAGCGTGCGTTCATATGGTGCACAAACTTGACGAGTGTGACGATACCCGACGGCGTCACAAGCATTGGTGATGCTACATTCTGTGGTTGCGAGAGCTTGACAAGCATAACGATACCGAATAGCGTAACAAGCATTGGAGAGGGTGCGTTTGAGGAGTGCACAGGCTTGACGAGTGTGACGATACCCAACGGTGTCACAAGCATTGGCAAGTCTGCGTTCAGCGGTTGCGAGAGCCTGACAAATATAGAAATACCCGATAGTGTTACGAGCATTGGCCAATTTGCGTTCAGCGCTTGCACAGGCTTGACGAGAATAACGATACCCAACAGCGTCACAAGCATTGGCGGTGCTGCGTTCAGCGATTGCATAGGCTTGACAAGCATAACGATACCGAACAGCGTCACAAGTATTGACGATTATGCGTTCAGGGATTGTACAGGCTTGACAAGCATAACGATACCCAACAGCGTCACAAGCATTGGCCATTCTATGTTCGACGGTTGCACAGGCTTGACCGATATAAGTTTTAAAGGAACAATAGCTGAATGGGATTCAATTTCAAAGGAAAGAGGATGGAATAACGATAATAATAAAAACCATACTATCCATTGTACTGACGGAGATACTATCTATTATTAACTAATTCAACATAGTTAAAATTCAATACAAAACGAGGGAGAGAACCCAAAAGATTCTCTCCCTTTGATTTATGAATTTTCAGAATTTTTCAAGCAAAGCTACGACCTCGTCCTTGGTAGGGATAGAGGGCGCCGCACCCTTGCGGGATACGGCTATCGCCGATGCGGCAGATGCAATTCTGAGCGCTTCTGCTGGGGTGTTTCCGCTCATTATCTCGGCAAAGAAATATCCCGTGAAGGTATCTCCTGCCGCCGTTGTGTCGGCAACGGGGGTGTCGAATATTCCGTGGCTCGCGCGCTCACCCTTGTATGCGTATGTCGCGCCCTGCTTACCGAGCGTGAGGACTACCCTCATTTCGGGATAGGACTTGCCAAGCTCCGAAATGATATCCTCGGCGGCTTCCTTGCCCGTTATCTCCTGACCCTCTGTCTCGTTGAGTATCAGCCAGTCTATCTTGTCAAGACCGAAGCCGAGAATCTCGGGAGTGAAGGGGGAGGGATTGAGGGCTATTATCATACCCTTTTTCTTGGCTTGCGCGATTATGTAGGGAATATTGTTTATCTCATTCTGGAGCATCAGCATATCTCCCTCGCCAAAGTGAGAAAGCACCTCATCAACCATAGCGTCGGAGATCGTGTGGTTTGCTCCGCCGTAAAGCAGTATGCAATTCTCACCGTGGGCGTTTACCTGAATTATCGCGTGACCGCAGGAAATATCCTCGCGTACCGCAACGAAATCGGTGTTAGCTCCCGCGGAGCGGAGCATATCCGTCAGCATCGCGCCTTCCTTGCCGATACTGCCCGCGTGATAGGTGTCAGCCCCAGCCTTTGCAAATGCAACCGACTGATTAAGTCCCTTTCCGCCGCAGAAAAGATTGAGTGAATTTGACGCGATAGTCTCGCCCGCGCGAACGAAATGCTCAACGGAATATACATAGTCAATGTTCAGAGAACCAAAATTCAATATTTTCATTTTACACCTCTATAAAGATATATTTATTGAATTATATCATTACCGCCTCACGCCGTCAATACGAAGGGGGAAATGGGTGAGAAAGTTTATATATATTTGGGAATATCCGTTATTTTGAGGAAGCCATACCCGAAAGATGGTTTACAAACTGCTGTGCCGTTCTTCCCGAAATTCCGCCGTGGCGAAGCTCCCATCTGTGCGCCTCGGCAATTATCTCCTCGTCGGAGAGGGTGATAGACGGGTGCTTTCTCGCGAGTGTGAGGACTATATTCTCAAACTCTGTGCGCGAGGGCTTCATATAGCCTATCGTCAGACCGAAGCGGTTGACGAGCGAGAGCTTTTCCTCTATCGTCTCGGAGCGGTGAACATCCTCGGTATACGCCGTGTCGTTTCTGTCGCGGAAGCTCTCCTTTATGAGATGGCGACGGTTTGAGGTCGCGTAGATAAGCACATTGTCGGGCTTTGTTTCAACGCCGCCCTCAATGATAGCCTTCAGATATTTATACTCCGTCTCGTTGTCCTCGAATGAGAGGTCGTCCATATATATTATAAATCTGTAATTTCTGTTTTTTATCTGTGATATCACGCTTGACAGCTCCTTGAACTGATGCTTGTATATCTCTATCATTCTCAGTCCACTGTCGTAGTACTGATTAACTATCGCCTTGATGCTCGTCGATTTGCCCGTGCCGCTGTCACCGTAAAGCAGGACATTGTTCGCGGGCTTTCCGCTCACAAACGCTTCGGTGTTGGCAACAAGCGCAGCCTTCTGAAGCTCGTAGCCGACGAGGTCGGATAGCATAACGCGCTCCATATTCGTTATCGGAGAGAGCTTAACTCCGTCTGCCGTCTCCTTGAGGCGGAACGCCTTGTTGAGACCGAACATTCCGACGCCGTAATCACGGTAGAAGCGGCTGACCGCGTCAAATACCGCCTTGCCGTCGGGGGCTGCTTCAAGCTCACGGCTCAGCGCTCTGACCTTTTCGCTGACATTCTTGTTATATATCTGCTCGCGCTTGGGTATCGCCTGATAGTCCGAGATTACAGAGAAGCAGTTTATTCCAAGCTTTTGCTCGATTTCAGAAAAGTCATAATCGAAAAGCTTTTTGAATATCGAAAAATCGTTTACCGCGAAGGTGTTTACCGTGCCGGGTTGCTCGCCCGCCTTCTCGTATGTAAAGCTGAATGGGTTTTCGTCGGTGATTATAAAATATGTCAGATAGTTGTGCCAGAGATTGTTGTCGAAGCCGTATTTCGTGGCTACATCGAGAAGTCGGCGTATCTCAACGAATATCTCTGTTCTCAGATGCTCGTCGCTCTCGCTTCCCGAGTGGAATTTTTCAAAGATAGAGCCGAGGCGAAAGAGAATACTCTCACCATTCGTATCTCTGTAAATAATAAGATTTGATAATAATTTGTGCATAAGACCATATCCTGCTTTTTATAGATTTGATTTATGACATAATTATATCTCAATTATCTCCCAAAGTCAACGGTATTCGCTAACAAACGCCGATAAAATATCGTATGCAATTCTTCAAAAGCACTTGACAAAGGGGAAGAATTGTGATAGAATACAAGGGTATTCAGGATAATAGCTTTGCTCTCACATACCTATGCGATCAATCCCTTTTTCTTGATCGCCGTATGTGGGGCTGTTTTTATATGGGTACAAATTTTATAACGGAGGTACCCATAATGAATAACGGTACTGTAAAATGGTTTAACGCTGAAAAGGGATACGGATTTATTTCCAACGACGAGGGCGGAGACGATATCTTCGTTCATTTCTCGGTTATCCAGTGCGAGGGTTACAAGACACTCAAGGAAGGTCAGAAGGTGACCTTTGATGTTGAGCCTGACCCCAAGAACAGCGCAAAGATGAGAGCTATAAATGTAAAGCCTCTCTGATAGAACCAATTGAGCAACGGGTGTCTCGCGAAAGCGGGACACCCGTTATTTTTTGTTATTTAAGGTTCTTGATATTTTCCTTTATCTCGTCGGTGATGAGCTTCATCTGGTCAACGCAGAGCTTGTAGTAATTCGTGAGCGTGCGTCTGTCCGCGCTTCTTGCGTAGAGCGACATGGGAATACCCTCGTGATGGCTAAGATGGTACTTTGCCGTAACGGGATATACGGGGTTCTCGGTGAACGCGCACATTGAAAGCGCTGCCTGAACCTTTTGGGCCATTTCGGGATATTTCTTGAAGTTGTGGCAGAGCCATACATAGAGCTCGGGGTGGAAGTTACACATAATTCCGCAGTATCCGTCACCGCCCGACTTGAGCGACTCAAGGCATGTCTGTCCGTTTGCGTTGAAAAGACCGACTCCGCTTCCGTCGAGAATTCTGAGTCTTTTTGCAATCTCGTCGGCGTCGCAGCAGGTATCCTTAATGAAAGCAAATCTTCCGCTCTCAGCGATCCACTTCGTCATCTTTTCGGTGAGAAGTCTCTTGTAGGGACGAGGACACTCGTATGTACCGACCATAGTTTCGGCAGGGAGAGCGGCGAGTATCGCCTCGGTGTCTGCTATCCACTTTTCGTCCGAAGTGTTCTCAATGTCCGAACGGTTACTTATAAGCACGACCGCGTCAACTCCCGTCTCTGCTATCGCGTTAAGCTCGGCGCACTGCTCGTCGAAGTCGTCGGATACATGTCCCGAAGCGACTACCGACATTTTCTTGCGCTCGGGGTTCTTTGCAGCGAGAGCTATTGCCGTGTCGGAAACTGTTTTTGCGAGCTTTACACGATCCTCAAGAGAGAGAAAGAGTATCTCGCTGGACTGGCAGGAAGCGAAGATGCCGTCGCAGCCCTTTTCCCAGTACCATTCGGTGAGCGCCTTTACCGCGCCGTAGTCTACTTTTCCGTTTTCGTTGTAGGGGGTTATCATCGTCGGATAAGCGCCCTT
This sequence comes from Clostridia bacterium, assembly GCA_017625755.1. Lineage (GTDB taxonomy): Bacteria > Bacillota > Clostridia > Oscillospirales > CAG-272 > HGM12713. Next base: position 19,951 of record JAGAKG010000045.1, read on the forward strand.
GTTGATGTTGAGTTTCATAGGATTACCTCATATAAGAAAATTTATATTCTCAGAGTATCTCCTCGCTTACGGGAAGCGCTCTGAAATTTTTGATTCTGTGGAATGTGATATAGTTGCTGTCGTGGAAGTTTCCCGGCTCATTGTCTGCCGTTCTGCAGAGGTAGAGAATATCGTCGCCCTCAAACATAAAGTCGACATACTGGAAGCCGATTCGTTTTCCGTCGGGATTTCTCTCTCTCTCGTCTATGAGGTCGCAAACGAAGGACCAGTTGCGCGCGTCGGGCGACGAGAGCAGAACGAGATGCGTGCGGAAATCGTGTTCCTCGGGAGAGGTCATAAGGTTAGCGATAGAATAATATCTGTCGGATACGCTGTCGTACTGTATCTCAAACTTTGAGTGATTAGCGGGGAAGGAGATAGTGCTGTCGAAGCTGAGCGGAGCATCGTGGTCCTCGTCGTTTACAAGGAAGCTGAGCGCATAGCCGTATTTCGGCGTGAGACGGTGCATATCGTAGCGCATTATGTTGTATAGCTTTCCGTCACGGAGCTTTACGAGAGTACCCTCGATAGTTCCCGCACTCTTGCCCTCCTTCGGAACGCCCTCCCAACTGCTGTCGTACTTGAGCGGCTCGGAGAAGGACCAGCTGTCGGCGTCGAGCAGGTCTGAATCAACATCTGCCGACATTACCATACACGCGTGGAAATCCTTGCCCCATGTACCCCACTCAAGGGTGTTGTAAAGTCTGCCGTTATGCTCGACGACGGGCTGAGGATTTTTGTGTACTCCACTCTGCTTAGCCTTTCCGTTGCTTCCGCGAAGCAGAATAGTCGGCTCGGTGAAGGTAGATCCGCCGTCGTAGGACGCGCCTATGAGCAGGTCTCCGTACTCGGTTGAGCAGGCGAGAATATAAAGCACACCTTTGTGAATGAACATCTTGGGCCAGAAGCAGGGGAAAAGGTCGTTTATGTAGTACCAGCTTTCGCCGTTGTCGTCAGAGCGGAAAAGGAGAGCCAGATTTTGGGGCGCGCCTCCCTGATATATATCCATAGATGCAAGAAGAAATCCGTCGGGATGTCTTATCATTGAAGGGCTGCAGAGGAACTTGCCCGAGAATATGTAGTAGGGGTCCTGGGGGTGAAGGTAATTTACCACGGTTCCAAGCACCTTGCCCGTATGCGCCTTTCTGACGGCGCTTTTTTTGTCTCCCGCCGCTATGTAGAAATCGTAATCGGTGTGGTCGTCGAGTCCCGATACTGTGCAGGAAAGCTCTGAGGTCTTGGTAAAGAGAGTGAAGTCCTCATCCTCGGATTTTTTGTAATATACAGAATAGCTATCCTCGCCCATATCGAGCCAGTATGCCGTGAAAGACCCCTCGGCGGTCACCATGCGGCAAATATAAATATCCGTCTCCTCTAGCAGGGGACGGTAGGGATGATATGTCCAACCGTGATGCTTTTTCATAATTGACTCCATTTTCTGATATAGTTTTCGATTTGCGTCAAAAGCAACGCGACGCAAATATACACAATAATTATAATATATCGTATAAGAGCAGGTCAAGCAAAGAAACACGGCAAGCATACAAAAAATTACAGAAAAATGGTATTTTTTGTTGTTAGATTTTGATAACCCGAAAAATTCTTTATTTGACTTAAAAACCGACGGACATCGGCAGATATCCGTCGGTGAATTTTATTTATGTGGATGCTCGGCGTTGTGTTTGGCTCTGTATTTTTGCGGAGTGAGTCCGAACTCTGCCTTGAAATCGCTTATAAAGTAGGATATGCTCGAATATCCCGACCTCTCCGCAATATCGGCAACCGTCAGGTCTGTCTGGATAAGCAGACTCATACCGAAGTCAAGCTTCATTTTCTTGATATATTCAAGGCAACTTATTCCCATATGCTTGTGGAATACCTCTCCGAAATAGTTCGGTGTGAGGAATACTGCCTGAGCCACTTTTTTTGTGGTGAGCTCAGGGTCCCTGAAATTGTATTTGATGTAGGAAATAGCCTTGTTTATATAGGTAAGATTTCTCGCGTTCACACCAGTTGCGAGTGGCTGAGCGGGAGGTTTTGTCTTGGTCTGCTCGTGATACATCGCGATGAATTTCAGAACGATATAGCTGAATAGATGTCGGCATATACGCTTGGAGGACGCCGAGGTCTCCTCACGCTCCTTTTTCAAGAGAATTAGAATGGATTTGAAGGACTCGTATGTTTCGTCATCAAGCGATATGTGAATAGGCTGCTTGAGCGACATAAGCTCATTGAACAACTCCTCAGATATCGTGTTCTCATTGAAATTCACTGCTGAAATACACAGAGATGACATAGGGAACGCGGGGTCTATGAGAAGTGTGTGGATGTCCGATGGGGTGAGGAGATATACATTTTTACTGTGAATCTTATATGTTTCTCCGTTTATGAGATGAAGGGCAGAGCCGCTGTCAAGAATTTCAAGCTCAAAATGGTCATGCCAATGGACAGTCTGAGTGAATTTCGGCTCATTTAGCTCTACCAGCTTGTTGATTCTCACGCTCATTTCAAATTCTGCGCCGTGCTCAACCTTTCTTATACTGAAATCGTTGTCCTTCTTTTTCATTCACATTCGCCTCCTTACTTTGTCGGATTATGCGATTTAACGCATTTTTAGTTTATCATAAAAATATTTTTGCTTCAACAGAATTTACTTATGATAGGTAAAAAATCACAAAACAACCGTGATTTTTTATATTTGCCCCTTAGTATTTGTGATGTAATTTGCCCGATAAAATGGTACAATTATCTCGTAAGAAAGAAATTTCGGATTTTTTTGAAAGGAAGTGAGCTTTTTGAAAAAGAAATTGTTTAAAATTCTTCTTCTTTCACTTGTCGTGGCGACCGTACTTACCAGCGTTCCCGCCGCTGCAAGCACGAAAGGACAGCTTACATCGTATACGGCGCCCAAAAACGCTATGTATAACGGTATAGTCCTGCCTGACGGATACGAGTTCCGTCATGATATGACTAATTCGGCTGTTGATGTGCCGCCTTATCTCGTTGATAAGAGCGAGGGAGGATATGCTCCCGAGGTAATAAATATAGATAGAGGCAGACAGCTTTTTGTTGATGACTTTCTCATAGAAAGTACAGACCTCACAAGAGCCTATTACGAGGCGGTGAAATATGAATACAACCCCGTATTTTATCCCGAAACAAGGGAGGAGCTTACGGGTGGAGACAGAGGCTCGCCCTCTGTTGGAGCTACCAGCGGCGGACTCTGGTATGATATGGAGGATAAGCTCTATAAGATGTGGTACGAGTCGGGCTGGAACGGACTTCTTTCATACGCAACAAGTGAGAACGGTGTTGATTGGGTGCGTCCTGATATTGGTGGAAGCAATGTTGTCCTTCGCCGTCAGCAGGTCGACTCTTATGTAGTCTGGATAGATTACGATGCTCCCGCTTCAGAAAAATACAAGCTGATGGTAAGAAGCGCGGGAGACAGGGATAGTGTAAACGCAAAGCCTGTGCTTTACACATCGGGCACGGGAACGAACTGGAATAAAATAGGTCAGGCAGGCCCTACCGATGACCGAACGACCTTTTTCTATAACCCCTTTACGAAGAAATGGGTGTTCTCGATAAGAGCGTCGGCAAAAAGATCGGAGAACCCCTTCTACTATAACGGTGAGCCTACGGGCGGACGCTACCGCAAGTATCACGACGGAGATACATTCCTTAGTGCGGCAAAGTGGGATACTTGGGATGAACCTGTTGATTGGCTAACGCCTGACGATGGGGACATTTCGTATTCCAATATAAATCCGATGCCCAAGCACCCGCAGATATACAACTTCGACTCCATCGCGTACGAGAGCCTTATGATAGGTATGTTCGAGATGTGGTACGGCCCCGAAAATGAGTATATAAACGCATCGGGCTGGCCCAAGATATGCGAAATTCAGGCGGGCTTCAGCCGCGACGGCTTCCACTATGAGAGACCTAACAGAAAGGCTCTGATTCCCGCAACTCAGAAGCAGGGAACCTGGGACTACGGCTATCTCTCTCCTATGGGCGGCGGAATGATAGTTTACGATAACGAGATACGCATTTATTATACGGGCTTCAGCGGATATTGGTATGTTGACGGAGAAAGAATACAGAATCCTTATGCGGGTGGATGTATCGGATACGCAACGCTTCGCCGTGACGGCTTTGCTTCTATGAACGGAACGGGAACGCTGACGACCAAGCCCCTGACCGTTACCAAGGATGTTAAGTATCTCTTTGTGAATACAAATTCGCAGGGCGGCGCTATTAAGGCGGAGATACTGGATACGGCAGGAAATGTAATCGAAGGATATTCTGCGGCAGACTGCACGGCTATCACCGATAACACAGCAAAGGTAAAGTTTACCTGGAAGGGCGAGAATGACCTATCAATGCTCGAGGGCAAGCAGTTCAAGGTAAGATTCTACCTCAATAACGCTCAGCTTTATTCCTTCTGGCTCGCACCCGACGAGCTTGGTACTTCCGGCGGAGAAATGGCAGCGGGATATATCGGAGAGGAAACCCCTCTGCCCGAGCAGACGGTAGCGTACACGACCGAGCCTGCCGAGGAGACTGAGGAGACCGAGGCACCCAAGAAGAAGGGATGCAAGGGCGCAATTGCTGCTCCCGCAATAGCTGTGGCGCTCACGGCAGTCGGAACAACAGCAGGAGCTGTGATAAGCAGGAAAAAGAAAAGGTCTAAGAAAGACTAAAAACGCAAGATTTACAATTAACATGGGCGTCGGAAGAAATTCCGACGCCCGTATCGCTTTGTAAGAAAAGTTTCGGAGATATCCGTGCTTTTTTGCATTTTTGCCTTACTTTGTGTGATGTAATACGGCAGATAAAATGATAAAATAAAGATGTATATTCAGATTCTTTTGGAGGATTTATATCATGAGCAGAAACGCTAAAGACCTGAAGAAGATAAATCTCCCCGAGGGCGCGAGATATAACGGTATCGTAATTCCCGAGGGTTTCAAATTTGAGACCGATAAGGGTAACGGATACAGAACGACCGCGCCCTATCTTATTTCCAAGGAGGACGGAGGATACGCGCCCGAAATAGTGAATGTCGATGTGGGCAGACAGCTTTTCGTTGACGATTTTCTTATAGAAGAAAGCACGCTCGAGCGCGCATATCACAAGGCGGTGATCCGCGACGAGCCTGTATTCAAGTCGGAGAGACCGTGGGAGAAGGGGAACTCCGCGGTTCCCGTAAGCGGAGGACTGTGGTACGACGAGGAAGCAGGTCTCTTTAAAATGTGGTACTCTGCGGGCTTTTGCGTTCGTCTGGCATACGCCGAGAGTAAGGACGGTATCAATTGGGAGCGCCCCGATATAAACGAGGACGGAACCAATATTCTTTTGCGCGATGTGTCGCAGGTATGCTCAACTAGTGTGATTATAGATAAGTCGGCGCCGGCAGAGGAGAGATACAAGCTTATGCTCCGTCTGCGCGATATGGCGGTCGAGATAGACCGCGCCGCGACTCTCTATACCTCGCCCGACGGAATAAATTGGAAGATGGTAGCTCGTACGGGCGAGTGCGGCGACCGCACATCCTGCTTCTACGACGAGTTGAATAAGCAGTGGGTTTTCTCGATACGCAATACCGTACCCGGTGTGGCGTGGGGCGAGACCGTATATCCCTCGAAGTGGATTCGTACGCGCGGATACCACTCGGGTAAGACATTTGTCGAGGCGGGAAAGTGGGATTGGAGCGATCCCGATAAGTCACCTGTGTTCTGGCAAAAGACAGACGCCGACGACGGCGTGGACCATTCTCAGCTTGGCGAGCGTCCCCCCCAACTTTACAATGTTGACGCGATAGCCTATGAGAGTGTTACCCTTGGAATGTTCCAGATATGGTACGGTCCCGAGGTGCATGAGCTGAAGATAACTCAGAGACCTAAGATAACCGAACTTCAGGCTATGTATAGCCGTGACGGATTTCATTTTGAGCGTCCCGTGCGCGGAGTTGGCAATGCCTTTATCCCCGCGGCGAGATGCGACGGAAGATGGGACTACGGATATGTCCAGTCGGTGACGGGCGGAGTGGTAGTTTATGACGACGAGCTTCGCATATACTACGCGGGCTTTTCGGGACAGTCGCAAAACGCCGAGGGTGAGACGGTCTACGAGGCTCACAGCGGCGGCGCGCTCGGACTCGCGACTCTCAGACGAGACGGATTTGCTTCGCTTGACGGAAGCGGAAGTGTGACCACAAAGCCGCTTACGGTTACAAAGGAAGTGAAATATCTCTTTGTCAATGCAAACGCCGAGGGCGGAAGCCTTCGCGCCGAGATACTCGACCTTGACGGAAGCGTGCTTGACGGATATTCCGCTGACGATTGTATTCCTATGACTGAAAATTCCTGCAAGGAAAGGCTCGCTTGGCGCGGCGGAGACGACCTCTCCTTCCTGCGAGGCAAGGGCTTCCGCTTCAGGTTCATTCAGGATAACGCCGAGCTTTATTCATTCTGGCTCGCTCCCGACGAGAGAGGAGAATCGGGCGGAGCTATGGCGGCAGGCTATGTATCGGGGAAATAACCTTTTGTACCGAAAAGTGTAAAGTGGAGAACCGAAATATAAGGAGCTTTATGCTTTATAAAATCTCGGGCGTTGTTCGAAAAGCGCAGTGCCCGAGGCGCTTTTATCGTAAAATAATGACAATTATAATTTAACATAACAACAATCCGTGTTTTTTTGTATTTTTGCCTTGCTTTGTGTGATGTAATTACTACAATAAAATGTTAAAATGTAAGTGTATAATTGGAAACATAGTTAAAAGTGTTGAAAATGCCTGAATCCCTAATACACAACAGAAATACAACATTAAAGACTAAACGCATACCGTAAGGTTGCTGTTTATAAAGAATTTTAATTACCGATAACGGTAGAAAGGAATTATTATGAAAAAATTTATTGCAATGGCTCTTTGTCTTATGGTGCTTGTGTGCGCATTCTGTATGGCAATAAGCGGTGCGGATGAGGTTCCGCGTCCTGTTGGAACAAAGGAGCTTACAACCCTCAGCGCTCTCCCCACGACCGACCCTCTTATCGTTGACCTGACGGAGAATATGACGGCTCCCGCGGTATATTCAAGCTACGGATACAACCCTGAGTCTCTCTCGACATACGACAGATGGGAGCTTAACAGATTCCTCACATACGGTCTTACAATAAATGGAGTCCACGCGCTCAAGAGACCTCTTGATACTGCGATAGACGATGTATGGACTAACGGAAATGTAAACGCTAACGGCGCTTCCTCGCTCGCTAACGGAATGAAGCGTAACGGAGCTGTTGAGTTTCTCGTTGGACAGACTCTTTACAATGTCAATGGAGAAACAGGCAAGGATAACAGCAGATATCAGTGCTATATGACCTTCAACTTCAATCAGTTGGCTAATATCGATAGCTTTGGATTTATCGGCGGTTCTTACGGTAACCAATTTGCCGCTTACGATGTGTTCGTAAGTAAGGACGGAGAAAACTGGGATAATGTCGGATATATAGACCAGCTTCAGAGAAAGGTCGACGGAACGGCTGACTATACTTACATAGACGCTAAGGTGCTTGGCGAGGACTCTCTCGGAAAGGTATATACAAACGACCAGACGGTAGAGAACAATTGCGGAAGCGCAGGACGCCTTTATCTCTACGACCTTGACGGCGTTGAGGCTCAGTTCCTTAGAATTTGCGTTACCGTTTACCAGAGATGCTCTGTTACCGACCCCACGGTATATGAAAACCATGTAAGGCAGTACACCGATTTCCAGAGCGCTTCTTGGAGAGATATGGTTGTTTACGGAACACTCCTTGACAAGGCGAACACCGTAACGGCAACCGAGGCTGCGGCGCCTCAGACCACCGAGACCCCCACCCTTGGCGATAACCTCGGCGGACTTATCCCGACAAAGCCTTCCAAGACAACCGCTGCTGAGACTACGACCGCAGCAGAAACAACAACTGCGGCTCCCGAGACGACCGCAGAGGAAAAGTCGGGATGCGGAAGCTCTGTTGGCGTTTCTATGATAGCTATGGCACTTACGGCAGTAGGAGCTACTACCATTGTAGTAAGCAAGAAGAAAAGAAGATAATTCGGAGCGGAGGTTCAATTTATGAAAGTGATTCGTATACTTTCTCTCGTTCTTGCGATTCTTATGGTAATGAGCTGCTTCATTTCCTGTAAAAAGAACGAGGAGGGAGAGGGCGAGGAAACGACCGTTACTACGGTTGGTTCGGATGAGCCCAATCCCATGTATGACGAGGACGGTGGCGGACGAGATTTCGTTTTCCTTACCCGCGATCATACGGAAGAATTCACATATTCCTACCTTGAGGTAGGCGCTGAGGCGACAGATACGGGCGACCGTGTATCCTCGGCAGTCTATAACAGAGATAATCACCTTGAATCCACATTCAATATAAACATCATTGCTGAGCCCATCAAGCAGAAGAACTATGCAAGTACTCTCGAGAAGGATGTTCTCGGCGGCGTTGGCGGATATGATGTTGTTATGCCTATGATGTCTACCGCGTTCTCTGCGGCTACAAAGGGATATCTGCTTGAGTTCGGCTCGCTCCCTTATATTGACATTGAGAAGGATTACTGGAACTCGGAGATCTATAACTCTACCTCGATATCGGGTTACAACTTCTTTGCGGTTGGCGAGGCAAATATTTCCTCGTATAACTCTGTTGGAGCGCTTTACTTCAACAAGAAGCTCGTTGAGGATAAGCACCTTTCCGATCCTTATGAACTTGTAAGAAACAACCAGTGGACATTTACCGCTATGAAGGAAATGACCGTTGAGGTTGTCGAGGATATCGACGGCGATACCAGCGATATGACATATAAGGACAGATGGGGATTTTGCAGCAGTGCTTATATGTGGATGCCTCTCTTCTACTCCTCGGGATATATGATGATAGAGAAGGATGAGAGCGATATGCCTTATCTTTCGGGAATTTCTCCTGAGAACTCTGAGGTAGTTAATACTCTCCTCACAACTATCGCAACCTTCCTTAATGACAACAATTACTGTTTGTCGACACACGACCCCAAGAACGAGTTTGCTGAAATTCCCAGCGGAATGGGACTCCGTACCGATATGTTCGTTAACGGCGACAGAGCTTTGTTCTGGATGGAGGGTATCTACGGACAGTACTACCTTAGAACGATGGTAAGCGAGTATGGAATTCTTCCTATTCCGAAGTGGAATGCCGAGGCACCCTATGCCGCTATCGCGCATCAGGACCATACATCTGCTATGGCTCTTACCACCTGCACACAGGATGTGGGACTTTCCGCAGCTGTTATTGAGGAAATGGCACTTTTCTCTACGGGTAACGAAGAAGGTAAGCTCAAGGAGGAGTTCTATGAGCAGACCATTCGCGTAAGAGGATCGAGAGACGACGCTTCCTACGAGATGCTCGACTATCTCTATGAGACGGTCGTTATGGATTTGGCGCTTGTAATGAAGGCATCGGGTCTTGGTATCGACGGTACTATAAGAACGATGGTACAGAACAACAACACCAACTTCACGGGAATGTTCTCCACAAGCTCCCAGGGATTTGAGCTTGTGCTTGGTGAGCTTAACAATAAGTATATAGATGTGGCAACAACACAGCTTGCAGGCTCTGCAGAATAATCCGAACAATTAAAAATCAAGGGTGTTACGCAAACGCGTAACACCCTGCTTTATTACTTCACAAAAAGATTTGCGATTGACATACGGGGAATAATATGATACAATTGTAATGGTTTTATAGCTTTTTCTGTCTAATAAACGAAAATAACGGAGGAGCAAATGAAAAGAACACCCGCTTATATACATGTGTATTCCGATTTGAAATCGGGGATATTATCAAAGAAATATGATGTAGGTATGCTTTTACCGCCCGAGCCCGAGCTGGAGCAGCTATACGGTGTCAGCCGCACAACTGTGCGCAAGGCGATAGCTATGCTTCTGAGCGACGGATATATTACCGTCAAGCAGGGATACGGAACACAGGTCATCAGCCGCAAGGTGAGTCAGAATCTGAATTTGCTGACATCTATCTCTCAGAGTCTGAGGAAGAAAGGGTATGCTATCGGGGTCAAAAATACCTTTGTGGAAAAGCTTCGCGCAAATGCGGTTCTCGCACACGATTTTCATATAGAGGAGGGGAGTGAGCTTGTCTGCGTACACCGTATTCAGCTTGCCGACGGAGACCCCGTGGCGATTACCAAAAACTATATACTGGCTTCTTTGGTGCCCGATATTGAAAAAAAGAGCGAGGAGATAGTTTCGCTTTACGATTATTTGCTGAAAAATTACTCCCTGAGGTATACCGACGCAAAGGACACCATAAGCGCGATATCGGCTGATTACGAGGAAGCTGTTGTGCTTGGAATAGAGCCTAAGACCGCTCTTATGACAATCAAAAGAATATGCTATATCAACGACATTGTCGCCGAGGTCGACGATGTCAGAATCATTGCGGATAAATACGAATTTGAAATATATATGAAAGGTAAGAACGCTTAAACATAATTATGTTTGAGCGTTCTGCTCTTTTAAACAAAAGTTTTCGGCGAGTTATTGACAAGTAAACATAATTATGTTATAATGTTTTTACATATTATAAAAAGGAGAAGTTTACTTATGGAACTTAATCGTATTACTGTACCCCGAATGATAGATCTGAGTTGCGTTAAAACAAATGTTACTATGCAGGAGCTGAATGAAATGGTAGACCTCGCAAAGAAATACCGCTTCATCTGCTGCTTTGCTATGCCTTGCTTTACCCCTTGGCTTGCTGAACAGATCAAGGACGAAAAGGATATTCTGCTTGGCGGAACTATCGGATTTCCGTCGGGAGCAGACCTGAGTTCGACCAAGCTCGCCGCTGAGCGAGAGCTTCTGGCTATGGGCTGCGACGAGATAGATATGGTTATAAATGTCGGCGCGCTCAAGTCGGGTATGTATGACTATGTAAAAGAGGAGATAGCCGCGGTAGTCAAGACTGCCGAGGGTATTCCCGTAAAATCTATACTCGAGGTTGCTTACCTTACCGATTATGAAATTCAGAAAGCGTCCGAGCTTGCCGTAAGCGCGGGAGTAACCTTTGTAAAGACGGGTACGGGCTGGGCTCCCACACCCTCGACCGTTGAGCATGTAAAGCTTATCAAATCGGTTGTCGGCGACGCGGCGTATATCAAGGCTGCGGGCGGCGTAAAGGACCTCAAGACTATAAGAGAAATGGTAGACGCGGGATGTAGCCGCTTCGGTATCGGAATCAAGTCTGTCAAGTCTATCCTTCAGGAGCTTGAGAGTATGTAATTGCCCGATAGGGATGTTGTAATTATTGAAAGGTAGGTTCGGTATGGATTGCATTTTAGCCTATGATTTGGGAACGGGCGGCGTCAAGGCGTCGCTGTTCGGTTGCGACGCGACCTGTCTTGCTTCGACGGTTGTCGAATATACGACATATCACCGCCCGGGCGGACTTCGTGAGCAGAATCCCGAGGATTGGTGGCAGGGAATAAAGGGCGCCACGAGAACACTGATGGCTCAAACGGCAGAAAAGGGAATAAAGGCTTCTGTCGCCGCTATCGGTCTTTCGGGACATAGCCTTGGCGTCGTCGCGGTAGACTCGCACGGGGAGCTGCTTTGCGAGAATACGCCGATCTGGTCAGACGAGCGTGCCGAAAAGGTCGCAAAGCCATTTTTGAGCGCCGCGGGTGAGTCCGATTGGTACCACGCGACGGGCAACGGCTTTCCTCCGCACCTATATGCGGCGTTCAAAATTATGTGGTATAAGCAAAATGCCGCTGAGCTTTATAATAAAGCGTGCAGATTCCTTGGTAGTAAGGACTATATAAATTTCCGTCTGACGGGCGTTATGGCGACAGACCGCTCTTACGCCTCGGGTAGCGGAGTCTATGACCTTGTCGGTAAAAAATACAGAGAAGATTACCTTGAAATTATGGGTATATCTTCCGAAAAGCTCTGCGAGATAACGGCGTCCCATACCGTCATCGGCTATCTTAGTGAGACATCTGCCCGTGAGATTGGCTTACCCTCGGGTATTCCCGTGGTGTCGGGAGGCGTTGATAACGCTTGTATGACCTTGGGCGCGGGCTGCTACGAGGACGGAGACGCCTACGCATCACTCGGTACATCGGCGTGGGTAGCGGCTTGCAGTAAAGCCCCTGTGCTTGATTTTGAGAAACGCCCCTATGTGTGGGCGCATTGTGTGGAGGATATGTATGTGCCGAATATTGGCATATTCGCCTCGGGTAGCGCTCTTGATTGGGTAAAGACTAATCTTCTCGGCGGCGTTTGTGCAAATTACGACGAATTTTTCTCGCTGGTTGCAAGCTCACCGACGGGAGCTAAGCATTTGTTCTTCAACCCCTGCCTTGCAGGCGGAAACTATATGGACGAGTCATCTCATATACGCGGCTGCTTCACGGGGCTTGACCTCTGTCATAACGGTGCGGATATCGCGCGCGCTACGGTGGAGGGCATAGCATATCATCTGAAGCTTGCGTGGGAGGTGCTGAGCCCCAAGCTTGACACGAAGGAGCTTTTGCTCGTCGGCGGAGGCGCGAAAAGTCCTATCGCAAGACAGATATATGCCGACATTTTCGGTATGCCCGTGATAAGAACCGATGTCGTCAGAGACGCGGCATCGCTTGGCGCGGCGGCAGTTGCCGCTTATGGAGTTGGGCTTTGGAGCGATTACAGTCCTATCCGCGCGGCGCACGGTAAGCCGAGTGTGACCGAGCCCGACCGACAGAGCGCGCGTCAATATGAAAAGCTGTTTGAGATTTATAAATACATCAGTTACTGTCAGTCGCATATCGGCGACCTGATCAGAGAAATAGAATAGAAGTATAGCGTGAAAGTTGTTTCTTGCTGACAGGAAAATTAACTGTTTCACATGCGAATTTTGACAAAGGCAAAATTCGTCTATTACAATTTGTGTCGCCGCTTTAGCGGCAGAATGGAGATTAATATGAATTCGTTTGAATATTACAATCCCGTACGGGTCGTGTTTGGCGAGCAGACATTGAACCGTGTGGGAGAAACTGTTGCGGCATACGGAAAGCAGGCGCTGTTGGTGTCTTATAGAAATGTGTCCTTTATGACCAAAACTATCGACCGTATCCATAACCTTCTTGAGAGGAGCGGAGTGAGCTGTGTTGATTGCTTCGTGGCTTCCGCAAACCCGCTTATTGAGGAAGCCCGAGAGGGAATTGAGCTTGGTAAAAAGCACGGAGTTGATGTTGTTATCGGCTTGGGCGGCGGCAGCGCTATGGACTGCGCTAAGGCTATCTCTGCAGGACTTCTCTACGGTGAGCAGGATATCAGAAATATGTTTGTTTTCAGCCATACAGAGGTCAAGCATATTCCGCCTGTGAAGGCTCTGCCTATGGTTATGATACCCACGCTCCCCGCAACGGGCAGCGAGATGAACCTCTGCGCAGTTTTGACAGACGGCTCCACACGCCGGAAATCTTATATCTGGGCGGAGTGCCTTTATCCTCAGGTGGCGATTATCGACCCCGAAATGACAGTTAGTTTGCCCCCGTATCAGACCGCTTGCGGCGCTATTGATACCATCGCTCATGTGGCTGAGGCTTATTTCAACGGCAATGACAGCAACCTTATTCTTCAGGATAAAATGGAGGAGGGAGTTATTCGTTCAGTTATGGAAACATTGCCCGTGGTTATGGAAAATCCCAACGACCTTCAGGCGCGCGGAGTTATGCTCTGGGCGGCGTCTATTGCCCTCAACGGCTGGGTCAACTCGGGTACTATGATATTTACGCCTATGCACCAGCTCGGACATGTGCTCAGCGCTCGCTTCGGAGCAACACACGGCGCGACATTGGCGTGTCTGATGCCCGCTTGGATGCGCTTCCGCGCGGCTCAGGGCGGAGAAGCGGCTCGCCGTTGTGAGCAGTTTGCACGCAAGATATTTGATTGTCCGCTCCTTGAGGCTGCGGATAAATTTGAGGCTTGGATGAGGTCGTTTGGAGTGCAGACCCGTATTTCCGAGTTTGGCGTTACAAAGGACGATGTTGCCGCACTTGCCGAGCAGGTAAGGGAGATAAGCTTCAATGGCGACGATGTATTGGGCTCGTACCCCGCTATTACTCTTGAGGATGTAAAAACAGTTTATACTCTTGCGCTTTAATGAAGGGAGATTATTATGGAACGAATTGATGCTATTCGATTTCAGGAAGCCGAAATGCTCCGATTTCTTGCGGAAGCACCAATCTTTCTGCCGACAGATAGCCGCATTGCGGGCTATACGATTTTGAATACAGAGGAGTTCGCTCCCCCGAAATACGCTCCCGAATGGGAGATTTCCGACAATTTGCATTTCAGTATGGGAACTACCTACCTTACCTACGGCTTTGGCGGAGTTGCCGAGAGAGCCTATGCGAATATGGAAGGGAAGGACAACGAGGAGAGACAGACGCTTCTTTCAATTGCCCGTGTTTATGAAGGTGTCGTAGCCTTTATAAAAAAGCATATAGACGCAATAGATGCCCGTATGGAAACGGCAACCCCCGAGGAACGAGAAAATCTTGTGCCTATGCGCTCAAATCTGTGCGAGCTTGCGGAAGGAGCGCCTCGGACATTTGGCGCGGCGGTTCAGGCGTTTTATCTGGCGTGGAAATTGCGCGGAACGCTTAACACCGCTACTATCGGACGACTTGACCAGTACCTTTACCCGTTCTACCGCAACGATATAGACAGTGGACGCCTGAGCGAGGACGAGGCTCTTGATATCGTCTGCGACCTTTGGAGGCGCTTTAACGCGTCGGGCTCGGGAGATACGCTTATGACATTGACGGTAGGCGGACAGGATAAGGACGGAAACGACGAGGCTAACGACCTCTCGGTGCTTATGGTAAAGGCATCTTGCATCGTGCATCAGCCCGAGCCTCACCTGCATGTCCGCTATCATAACAACACCCGCGCGGATTTTATGGACCAGGTGGCGCGCCTTCATGTTCTTGGCGGCGGTCAGGGCTCTATTTATAACGACGAGGTCATTATCCCCTCGATGATAGAGGCGGGTATTCCTCTGCAATATGCGTGTAATTACGCGACAGACGGCTGTACAGAGCTTATTATTGACCGCAAGAGCCGTATAAGATTTACCAATGTAGACAGCGTAAAGTGCCTGGAGTACGCTCTCTTTAACGGCAATCCGCCTCCGCTTCCGGGACCTGCGATTACCAAATACTGGACTCACCGCACGGCGGCAAAGGAATGGCAGAGCAGTCTTGTTCCGCCCTGCGAGAGCGGAGATATCTCAGACGCAACCGAATTTAAAGAGGTATATGACGCATATTGCCGTCAATTTAAGTATCAGGTCATAAGAAAGACAAAACGCCTTATCGGCGCTGACCGTTATTTCAAGGAGCGTTCGATAACACCGTCCTTCCTCAACGGCAGCTATGACGAGTGCCTTGAGAGCGGGCTTGACAGCTTCCGCGGCGGACTTCCCGTGGATTGTCTTATGATGTTTTCGGGCTCGCTTACCACCGTCGCGGATTCACTTGCCGCTCTCAAATATGTGGTTTTCGATAAGAAGCACTATACTATGAAAGAGGTGCTTGACGCGCTTGCGGCAAACTACGAGGGCTATGAGGCTATGCGCAGAGAGCTTGCGGCGGCGCCTAAGTTCGGTAATGACGACGATTATGTAGATATGATAGCCGCTGATTTAGCACAGCTCTTTATTGATACCCTCAAGGAGGTTGGCGACGAGGAAAATACACGGATATGGCCCGCGCTTCTGGGATATCTTTTCGTTCAGGAAGCACATTTTACGGGCGCTACGCCCGACGGACGCCGTTGGAAGGAGCCTATTGCCGAGCATTATTCGGCAACCCCGGGTAAAGCAGTCAACGGTCCCACCGCAATTATCGCGTCGGCAGCCAAGGGCCCGCTCAAGCAGGCGTACGGTACCGCTCCCGTGCATGTCACACTCCCGCGCACTCTCGTTCCGAGAAACGAGGACGGAGAGGCTCTTATGAAGCGTCTCGTTCGCGCGGCGATCAAGAAGGACTTCCTTATGCTCAATATCGGTATCTACGATGTGGAGGCTATGAGAGAGGCGCAGAAGAATCCCGAACAGTACGCAGACCTTATCGTTCGCGTATGGGGATATAGCGCGCGCTTTATCGACCTCTCTGAGGATATGCAGGAGCATGTTATCACGAGGGTTTGTCAGCAGGGGTCGTGATATGAAGGGAACTGTTTTTAACATTCAGCGGTTCTGTCTGCACGACGGACCCGGAATACGCACCACCGTTTTCCTCAAGGGGTGTCCGCTCCGTTGCAGGTGGTGCCATAACCCTGCGGGGCTCTCCCCGAATATACAGGTTCAGTTTCTGGAGGATAAATGCGTGGGGTGCGCCAGATGCGCATCGACTTGCAAGTGCCACACTCTGGCGGGGGCTGAGCATATACTCAACCGAGCCGACTGCCGTAAATGCTTCGAGTGTATAGAAAATTGCCCAAGCGGCGCGCTGAGTATGTGCGGAGAGGTTATGACGGCGGAAGAATTGTTTTCGGCTGTAATGGCGGATAAAGACTTCTACGAAACCGACGGCGGCGTGACATTTTCTGGCGGAGAGCCTCTGCTTCAATCCGATTTTGTCAGAGAGGTAGCCGAGCTTGTGCGTCAGGCGGGCTACACGGTGACGGTAGATACCTGCGGCGAGGTTCCGTGGGAAGCATTTCAGACCGTTTTGCCCGTGACAGACCTTTTTCTATATGATGTCAAGGCTATGGAGCCCGAGCTGCATAAAAGTGCTACGGGGGTTGATAATCTCCGTATACAGGAAAATCTGCGCCGTCTGGACGGCTGTAATAAAGATATTTGGATACGCATTCCAGTTATTCCCACCGTAAATGATACGGTAGAGGAAATGACAAAGATTGCCGAGCTTTTAACTACGCTTTCAACGGTGAAGCGGGTTACGCTTATGCCTTACCACTCGTTGGGAAATCATCAATATAAGGCACTGGGATATGTTTATCCCTTTGATGCGTCACTTTCGGTCAGCGACGAGCAGATAGCCGCATTTACCGATATATTCAGGCAACACGGATTACTTGTAAAGCAGTAAAAAATATAAAAACAACTCCGAACCGCATCTTTGATGAAACGGTTCGGAGTTGTTGTTTGTAGGATACACAAAGAACGCCACACCGAAAGGTATGTGAAAAATTCCGTGGGAGAATATATTCGGCGCAGGCACCTCATATCGAGTTTTGCTACGCAAAACATCGCGAACTGCCGCTATCGCGGCGTTTGATTTCTTGTAGGATAATCAAAGAACGCACACACCGAAAGGCAGGTTCTCATAAGGATATTAAGTAAATCCAAGAGGAAATGCCGATTGAGAGTGGCTGAACAAGAAAAATCCAACATGGACGAAATGTCTGTGTTGCATTTTTCTTTATCCTTCCGCTCCCCAAAATTTGCGCTGCAATAAACAAAGAATAAGCCCGACGAAAAAAGTTGGATTTATTTTCGAAAAAGTGCTGGACTTCCGCAACCTTCTGTGGTATGTTGTTGTGCTAACAGGAGGTGCAACCTATGAAAAATATAATTAACGAACTATGGCACGGAAACATAATTCCGCAAGAGGACAGCCGAACAAACTCGAAGGAGATGAAGGAACTCCTCGGTTATATGGCAAGACATCATGAGGATCTTGAAAAGAGCTTCACGGACGAGCAGAAAGAAACATTCGAAAAGTTCCACGACTGCTGGAGCGAGTATATGAGCCTTGCTGAAGCAGCGATCTTCGAATATGCCTTCAAGTTAGGAATGCAGATAGCTATAGAAACCTTAATAGACTAACAAAAGAAATCCATCATTGACGAAAGTTTTTGATGGATTTTTCGTCTTTATATTACCTTATAATATAAAACTACTTGAAATATTCCAAATTTTGTAGTATAATATAAGTTGCCAAACTAATTAAATAATGTAATATATAGAACGCAGTCTCTTTTTACAAGGGGATACTATACTCTTTTTGCGTTCTTATGTGTTTGAATTTGATAAAAATGCAAATTCCATTCACATAAGAATGTGAGCGTTTTATACGCTACGTTACATAAGGATTAATTAGTTTGGCGACTATCGGAGTTTGCGTTTTTTAGGCGTTAACTTCGGTTAGCGCCTTTTTTGTTTGCTAAAATTAAACATACAAAGGTATAGGAATTATTTTCAGGAGGATGTCATGAAAAAAATAAGACTATCTACTATTCTTCTGTTGGTACTGACATTGCTGTGCAGCATCTTCATCCTTGCATCATGCGGTGGTAGAGGTGGCAGTAATAACGGTGATGATCCAACACCAATTCCACCCACGCCTACAAAACTAACAGCTCCTACGGTTGTTTTAACTGATGACACCGCCACTTGGAGTGCGGATACTTCTGCTGACAAGTTCGAAATCAGCATAGACGGCAATCTTTCGTATATCGAAAACTCCGTAACAAGTAGAAAACTCACTGACGGTCAGACGTTCAAAATCAGAGCGATTGGCGATGGAACGAATTATACGAATAGTGATTGGAGTAATTCTGTTACCTATGTGAAGCCAATTCCTAAGTACACAATCACTTGGAAAAACGGTGATAAGGTGCTGGAAATGGATACAGAAGTGAGCGAAGGAACTGTTCCTACATACGATGGCGCAGAACCGACTAAAGTTGCAGACTCACAATATTCCTATGTGTTTGCCGGATGGACTCCCGAAATTGTTGCTGCGAATGGAGATGTTACATATACCGCTGTCTTCACTTCTGTGTTGAACAAATACACAGTAACGTGGAAGAATGGTGATACCACGCTCGAAACTGACGAAAATGTTGCATACGGAACAATGCCTACATACAACGGTGCAGAGCCTCAAAAGGCTGCAGATGCACAATACGTTTATGTATTCAGTGGTTGGTCACCTGTTGTAAGCGAGGTTGTAGGTAACGTAACTTATGTTGCACAATACACTTCCGCACCTAACAGTTACACGATTGTTTGGAAGAACGGCGATACCACACTTGAAACAGACGAAAATGTAACATATGGTTCCACTCCGTCCTACGACGGTGCCACTCCTACCAAAGATGCGACTGCACAGTACACCTACACCTTTAGTGGCTGGACTCCTCAAATCAGCTCAGTGACAGGATCGGTTACATATCAGGCACAGTTTACCGAAACGCTCAGATCTTACACAGTCACCTTCTACTCGGAGGATGGATTAACCGTTTTAGATACTGTTACAGTTGAATATGGTTCTAACGCAGTATATTCAAAATCCACTCCTGTTAAGAATGCTACCGCAGGACACACTTATGTGTTTGAAAATTGGGTGACAACTCAAGGCGGTAGCGTGGCAGATGATCTCACTAATGTAATTGGTGATAGATCTGTATACGCATCCTTTAAGGAATTTGTTCGCACAGTAACCGTCTATATTGTATCGAATAACACCGATTATGGTACTGTTTCTGTATCTACGCTGAACAATATCCCCTACGGAGCAACAATTACGGTTAACGGAAATACAGTTACTATCAACGGACAACCCGTAACCGCAAATGCAAATACCGCAACAGCTCAATATACATACACATTTGCAAATTGGACTGCCGATACGACTGTCGGAAACGATACTATCATTACCGCAAACTTCTCTCGTTCGGTAAATTCTTATACAGTCACCTGGAAGAACGGCGATGATACTCTTGAAACAGATGAAAATGTTGCATATGGCACGACGCCTGTGTATAACGGCGCACAACCAACCAAAGAATCTGACAATGAGAATATTTATACCTTTAGCGGATGGTCGCCTGCTATTTCAAGTGTTACAGGAGATATTACATATATTGCTCAATTTGTAAAAGCAGAAAGTAATCATATAGTCACATTTTACGATGAAGATGGTTCTACTGTACTTGCTGTTGTAGTTGTAGAAAACGGTGCTACTGCATGTTATCCTCACGCAATGCCGACAAAAGAATCTACTGCTTCTGTAATTTATACATTTGAAAAATGGGTTTCCAATGTTAACGGCAATGCAACGGCAGACTTAACCAATATTACCGCTGATAAAGCAGTATATGCGAAATACTCATCCGAAGCAAGAACATATAATGTTAAATTCTGTGATTGGGATGGAAGCCTTTTGGAGGAACAAACAATCGAATATGGTCAATCGGCTACATCTCCACAAGAACCTTACAGAGAGGGATATCGTTTTGATAAGTGGAACACCTCATATAACAACATTACCGAGGATTTGCAAATAACCGCAACATACATCCGTCAGTTTACTGTTAAGTTTGTGGATTACGATAATTCTATTATTGATCTTCAGTTGGTGGATTACGGGGCTGATGCAACGAAGCCGAATAACCCAACTCGGAAGAACTACTCTTTCATTGGCTGGAATACCACATTTACAAATGTTGTTGCTGATCTAACAGTTAAGGCACAGTACATTAGACAATATACCGTTACCTTTGTTGATTACGATGGCACTGTTATATCAACCGATGTTGTTAATAGCGGCGAAAATGCCACTCCTCCATCAAATCCTGTTCGTGTAGGATATACATTCACTTCCTGGAATCAATCCTATAATAATATTGTTTCGGATATGGAAATTATGGCCGTATATGAAATCAATCGATATACAGTAACATTCTTAGATGTTGATGGTTCTGTTATTTCTTCTATTGCGAATGTTGCCCATGGTACAACTGTAATACCGCCTGAAACGACAGATATGTATTTTGATTGGAGCAAGACGAAAGGATATCGTTTCACAGGATGGAAAGACTGGAGTGCAAGTCAACCTATTGTTGGAAATATTACCATTACGGCAGAGTATTCCGAGGAAATAACTGATCCAATAATTGCAATCGAAACTAAAGAGATTTCCAAGGGTACAACAACCGCAGAAGTTAGTGTATATCTTTGTGGTTCTTTTGAGAACATCTATGGAATGAGCTTAAAACTTCAATATGCTGAGGAACTTGTTTTAAGTAATGGCTCGGTAATCATCAATAGTAAATTGGTTGGTTCTGAGTCTACCTTGAATACAGAAAATAGCTTATATGAATTATCTTGGGCTGATGGTCAAGGAATTGATGTAAGTGAGAGGTTAGAAGTTCTTACATTAACATTTAGCGTTGATAAATACACCAATGTAGGTGAATATATCATGGAACTTCTTGATGGAACTTATATCATTGGCGAGAATTTGTCAAAGATTACGCCTATTGTAATTGTAGGTCATGTGGTAATAACGGAATAAAGGAGAAACAAAATGAAACAGAAATTTATTGCAAAAGTATTTGTTGTTTTCATGGCTTTCATGATGTTGTTCTCTCTTTGCTCGTTCACGGTTGCGGCAGCAACAGATAATGTTGCAGTAGTGAAAGCAACGACTCAAACAACAACGAAAGCAAAAAGACCAACATATACTCAAACTTTACTTGAAGTAAAGAAACGATTGCCCCCAGAGTCGCAAGGCTTTTGGCGTGACGGTATAAAGGAATTAAAAAAGGTAGAATCCTACGATAAGGCATTGGCTGGGGTTGTTGGTAATGTATTTGAAATCATTGATGATCCTCAAAATGCAGATTGGACGGAGATGGGGATGGAAACCCTTAAGTCCGTTGTGAATATCTTCGCTTCTTGCTACGGATTGGGAGGCGTTTCGGATGCCATTTTTGATGGTTTAATGAACTTTGGGGATAATCCTCAATCGGAAATGCAAATTTTGCAAGGACATCTTGATGACCAATTTGACGAAGTTCACAATCATTTAGATGACATTCAAAGCGATATTGCCGATTTGTCAACGCAAGTGGATGATTCTACAAAAGAAATCTTGGAAGCTTTGTCTAATGCCTTGGAAGCTGATTATGCAAAAGCGCAGGTAATCGCTTTCATGTCAAGTGCAGAAGGTAATTTCAACTATACACAATTTAAGAACTATCTCTATGGTCAGACCGATGGAAGTGAAAACCCCTATTACTATACACAGGCATATTATAACAAGCTGGTAGAATCAATTGTTGATAATTCTTCTGATGAGGTAATTAAAGAAAATTATGATGCCTTGTACAGAAGTCTTGCCTCTACTGCTCAGCATGGCGATACCAATATCAATATGTTGTATGATTACTTGCTGTATAACGAGCAAAGCGGCAAGGAATCAATTCAGCGTTACTATTACGATTATCTGCTTTCCAACAGAGAGTTGTTAGGAGATAGAAACGCCGAATATGAGGCATTACAGTTCACATTGGATTTATATACTACTGCGTTGTTTGCAGATCATTGTATTGCTATGTGCAACAACTATCAGTTAATGTGTATTTATGAAATGTATGGAACTAATCCTTCCCTGGATGCAAAGTATGTATACGGAAGCGGTGATAATGATTATGTAACATACGGCGAGTTGCTTCAAAATTCGGCAGCGAGCGACCGCAGACAGGCTGATTTGGAAGTCCAAATGGTTTCCGATGTAGCATATATCCTTAACATGGAAGGTTCTGTTGTTATAGAAGATGACAATCATAATACTCGTGTTATGGCAAATTCTGATGAAACCACTTTTGGATGTGTTCAAATCAATCAAACAATCTATCTTAATAAAATGGCTGAGGATTGGTGCGACTTCTTTGGCTTTGAAACTGATGCTTTCGCTTACGAATGGTATAGTGACAAACAATATATCGGTGTCAATGACGGCGTATTCAAGGTGAATGGATTTTACTCTTCTTTTGAAGGTGTTGTAAAATACAACGGAGAAAAAGTATATTCTGTCCCCTTTGAAATTACAGAAGTCGCAACCTTTAACGGTGGTGACGGAAGTGAAGAAGATCCGTACGTAATAAGCAATGCAGAACAATTCAAGCTCATCGCTACAACCAAAGATGGAATGAACAAGCATTACATCCTTATCGATGACATTGATTTTGAGGATGTCTCGTTTGCTCCTATTGGTAATGAGGATAAGCCTTTTAATGGCAGTTTAGACGGCAACGGATATTCAATAAAAAATCTTGACGTGTCAGCCGATGAATACGTAGGTCTGTTCGGATATGTTGGCATATATGGCGAGATTGAAAATCTTAATGTGGAAAAATCCACGTTCACTATTAATAGCAAAAATTTTGAACATGTATATGCCGGAGCAATAGCTGCTGTTAATGAGGGTGCTATCTGGAATTGTTATGTTATAAATTCAACTGTTTCTGTAGGAGAATCAAGTGAATTGTTAAACAAACACTTATATGCTTACGCAGGTGGTGTTGCCGGATTTAGTGTAGGAAACATTAGCTATTGTAAAGTAGACAATACTACAATAGCGGCTTCGCTTGTTAGAGATTATGGTAGCGAAGGGGATGGAAAAAATTCCACAAACGCAAATGCAGGTGGTATTGTAGCCGCAATTGCAGAAACAGGAACAGTAACATCGTGTTATGTTAACGGTTCCTCCAAGATAAGCGCAAGTGCAACTTCGACCTGTCACGATAGTTTTTCAACACGACATCCCTATATCACGGTACGTGCTGGAGGTATTGTTGCTTCCTTTAGCGATATTGCAAAAATTGATGATGTTTGGTCAGATGCGGTTATTGAAAAGTGTGAATATCATAGAGAAAATACCGCAGGCACAGGCAATACGATGACTAATAACTGTTCTGCGAAATCTGATCAGTATGTACCGGAAATTACCGATGAACAGAAGGCTGCAATTAAGGCAGAAAAGAAAGAATCGATTGTTTTCCCGAGCCAAACGTTAAATTACGATATTACATATTCGTTTGATTGTGAAATTGATGAGAAATATAATTGCTATGTCGACCAGCTCTATTATTGCAACGAAGAGGCATTTAAGATTGACAATCTTAACATTTTAATTAATGGCGAAGATGTAGAATATGCCATTGTGGCTTATTATAATTTCAACACCTTTAATTCTGACATCTCTACCGCAAAAGTGAATACTGTCACGGTAGTATTTATTGCTCAGTATGAAGATGAAATTATAGTGGATAGATTGCAGTTACCCATTACAATAACTGAAAATTCTGCATGTGGAATTGAAGTATCAGTTCTCCCCAATAAAACAACATATAACAAGGATGAGGTTGTTTCTATTGCAGGAGGAAGTGTTGTGTTGAGATATCAGGACGGTTCCACAAAGGATGTTACTTCTTCTGTCGTGTTATCTTATGACACCTCTAAGTACGGAAAATCGCAAGTAACTGTAAGTTATGGTGATTTTGTTACCACTTACGATATTATCGTAAATTGTACACACAGTTACAAAGGTACAACAGTGAACCCGACCTGTACCGCGATAGGTTATACAGTTTACACATGTGAACATTGCTCGGATACTTATAAAACAGACTTTACAGGTAAGGTTGCACATACAACTGTAGCACAAAACGAAATTACCGCGACATGTACTGCGGAAGGAAAATATGCAGATGCATTCTGCACCATTTGTAAGCAAATTATTGAATTTGGTGAAGCAATTCCTCCTACAGGACACAATTATGCCGAAGGAACAGCTGACGCAGGAACACACTATTGCAAATCTTGTGGTCACGGGGAGGAACATCTGTTTAGAACAACCGAATACGAAACAGAGGTTCTTTGTACTTGTGTAATTTGCGATTATGTCGCTAAATTCGATGCGAACAGTAGAGATAAAATCTCTAAATTACCGAGAATCGTTGTTAGCGATGCGTATTCGTTAAACGGCGAGAACGAAATTG
This sequence comes from Clostridia bacterium, assembly GCA_017625755.1. GTDB lineage: Bacteria > Bacillota > Clostridia > Oscillospirales > CAG-272 > HGM12713. The sequence goes on from JAGAKG010000045.1 coordinate 44,850, forward strand.
TTGTTTATTTGGAGCTTTACTCGAATGTGGGCATTACGAGCGCATATTTCAGCGTTTACTTTGGCGATGAATTAGAGCTTGTTAGTTATTCGTATGGAAATATTCTATACAAGCCTTCCGCTTCTGCATTTAAGGAATATTCCGATCATTTGAACGTAAGTCTTGCGCAGGCAAATACGGAAGTGGCAAATCCCAATTATGAAGCGTCTAATACTTTGTTGAAGTTAGTATTTAGAACTCCCAAAGATGCTACAACCGGTAAAGAATATCCTATTCTTGTTGTTAACAAAGCAGAAAACAGCAATGGTACAACGAAATTCGTTGATAAGTTTACAAGCTCAACAGGCGAGCCGTTAGATTTTATCGCTTTGAATGGTAAAATCAAGGTTGTTGATAGATTGCCCGGCGACGTGATTGGCGATGGCACCATTGATTTGCTGGACGCTGTTATTATTTCAAAGTATTCCGTTCTTGAAGGTGCTGATCGTACGGCATTCTTGGCAAGTATGATTGAACTGTACGAAACGTTTGATATTTCTTATGGTGATGTTACATTGGATAACACATACACAAGCGCCGATGTTGTTCAAATTCTTCGTTATATCGTTGGTGGCTACGAAGCGCGTATCCTTGCCAAAGAATTCTATATCAATCTCAACTATAACGACGGAACAGGCAGCGAAGCTAATATTTCCGCACGCTACGATGAAAATGGAAAAATCATATTGAATGGTTTGCCTGTTGTAGAGCGTGACGGTTATCGATTCGATGGCTGGTACTATGGCTTCGGAAAAGATGCCAACAAGCTTGATGGAAATTATCTGTGGAATTATGATGCAATCGAACAAACATTATATGCCCACTATACTTTGAATTCTATTTCATTTGTTGGAAATGGTGCTACAAATGGAAGCATGGACAGCATTACTTACGGTGATATGGATGGGTGGTCGGTAGATAATGAATTTGAGAAAATCAGCAATGTGTACTTTGATAGCAAGTATTCAGAAAATGCAAACGATAGAGCTTCGCTTAAGCATACCTTTAACGGTTGGGCTCTTTCGCCTAATGGTGATATTGTTTATAGTGCAGGTCAGGTAATAAGCTTGAAGGATGACGAAATCGGAGATCTTACGCTGTATGCGATTTGGTCTACCGAATATATCACGCTTCCTTCTCTTGATAGGACAGGTTATAAATTAGGTGTATGGACAACTGATAAGGAAGGATTCACCGTTGCTGGTAATGTTAATTCCAATTATCCCGTTACATCCGATACAACTGTCTACGCTAAATGGAATTTGATTCAGTATACCATTAATTACAACGGCAACGGTTATACATCGGGAAGCACTTCTGATATCAATGGTAGACTCCATTCCGCTGAAACGAGTTATCAATTAGCGATGAATGGATATAGCAGAACAGGTTATCACTTTGTCGGATGGAATACTAAAGCCGACGGATCGGGAGCCTCATTTACTGACGGAGCTGCAGTATCTTATATTGGCACGGAAATAGACAATGTGGTCACACTCTATGCTCAATGGGATGAAAACAAGTATGATATTGTTTTCAATATCAATATTCCGTCTATTGCGAATAGTTCGAGCTATAAGGGAAAAACATCTGGTGCAATGGGCTCTTTGGAAGAATGCTTGTATGACACCAATGTTGTTTTGACGAAAAACAAATTTGCTGTAGAAGGCTGGATATTCAAAGGTTGGGCAACGAGTGCAACTGGAGATGTTCTTTACTCGGATGGTTCTACACAGCAAAATCTTGCATCTAAAGATGGCGCAAAGGTAAATTTGTATGCCGTTTGGGAAGTTGATCCCTTCACCGTAGGTAAGTATGTATTCAATGGCGTTGTTGTTGCTGATACCAACGGCAAAAATTCTTACACGGTGTATAATTACATTAACGAAACACCTCAACTTAAATGTGGTGGAAAAGTTATTGTAGATTGGTCATCGTGCGCTAACGGTAACCAAAATTATATCTCTGCAGTTAATTCTACTGGGACAAAATATGGCGGTGGAAATAATAATTTTGATATTGCTTATGGTGTTACCGAAGTGTTCTTCATTGGAAATCCCCTGTCAATATACACAGATGTCTATATTTATACCGTAAGCTATCCTGTTGACTCCTCATTGACCATTCATATGAAGGATATGAATTTCAGTTCGGGATTAGGAATTATCAATTCTTGGTATGGCGATTCGGCTCAAGATGTAGGTATGTATTTAACCATTGATTGTTTAGGAACAAATACGATCACGGCAACGTCAAACGGTGCAACCGCTATATTAAACCACAAAAACTTGATAATCACAGGTTCTGGCAGTCTTTCTGTTGAAGGTGGAAATGGTGCAAGCGCAACCACCGATGGCGATAGTGGTTCCGATGGTGGTACAGCAATTATTGTAGACCATCTTACTGTAAATATGACTGGCAAACTGACTGTTACTGGTGGTAATGGCGGTAATGGTAAAGCGGGATATAATGGTACAGGAGCTTCGTCATACACTGGTTCTGGCACAGCGGGTCAAGATGGCGGTCATGGCGGAAATGGCGGTAACGCTATCATTGTAAATTCTGCTAATATTATTACCCCTTCAAACACATATTTGTTCGGCGGTGATGGGGGCGCTGGTGCTAAAGGCGGTGATGGTGGAAACGGTGTAACCCATGAAGGAAAAGGCCCGACTAACATTCACGATGATCCCGGAAATGGCGGTGCCGCGGGTGATGGCGGTGAGGGCGGTGATGGCGGTAACACTGGTTTATCGTATGATTTAGGAAATGGTTCTTGCGGAGGCAAGGGCGGTTCTGGAGGTTCAAAAGGAACCGAGGGTTGCGCAGGATGCTTCTGGTGGGATCCGTGGATTGGCGCTAATCAGTATTGGTATGGTAGTGCTGGTGCCGCGGGAGAAGATGGCGATTCTGGTACGAATGGTAATTACAGAACCTAATATCGCCTCCCATAGAGCAACAAATTATATTTATTAAATTTTTGGCAGGTGCATTTTTTGCACCTGCCTTCTCTTTTCAAGAACACGAAAATCCGTGACAATCCGGAAAGCGGAACAACGGTGTTTTAGACCGATTGTGCCAAACTAAAAATTATTTCCAAAAAGCGAAAAAATTATTCAAAAAGCTATTGACAAAGTAAAAATCTTATGTTAGAATAAGGCCCTCACGAAGATGTGAGATTCAAAATCAAATAGATGAATCAAGTGCCAAATTAACTCTTCGGAGTAAACATAAGAGATCGCTCGACGATTCTCACAAACTGATCTGAGTCAAAAGACTCGTACTTACATATCGGCACGGAGCATCCAATTTTTTAGCGAACGAGTGCCGTTCGCTTATTGGTGTTTCCGTAAAAGCCTGTGTGTAAATACGAGTCTTTTTGTTTTGTCATCAGGAGGTAAAAATGAAACACAAAAATTTCTTTATCGTTCCCAATCAAATATTCGAGCTTGGATTAAAGCCGAAAGAGTTCGTGGTCTATTGTTGTTTGCTCAGGCACAGCGATAAGAACACCGATAACTGTTTTCCATCGCGCCGACTCATCGCAGACGAGTGCAGCATGGATAAGAAAACGGTTGACTCTGCGCTCAAGGAACTTGAAGCGCGAGGACTCATTAAGAAGGTGTGCAGATACCGAGAGAACGGTTCCCGGACAAGCAATATGTACTACCTCGCCTCGCTCTTGGAATAGCGTAGAAATTCCTTATGGGTGGCTTCAGATATTCGTACCCATAAGAAGATTAAAAAGAGCAAGAAATTACCAACAGAAAAGAAGAATATATAGAGAGGCTGCGTTGCCACGGCAGCCCGATTTTCGCCTGTCGAAAATCAAGCAGGTGAAAGAGTCGGGGTGGTAAACCACTTCCGCCTCATCTCACGTCCGCCGGCAACGCCGACAACATAAAGGTTTGTGGCACACCCCACCTTCCAATTTTGGCGGGTCTGTAAAATCATCTCTGCCAATGGAATCGGGGTGGTGAAAGCTGAAAGTCCTAAGAAAATAAAGACATTCATCGGGGCTGTTGCGAGGTGGTAAGCAGATTTTTAGATGAAAATGGGCAACGCCTGATCCTTCTTTTCTTCTGCCGTAAATATCCCCGTGTAAGCCCCAAGAAAGCCCTGTGTGGCGATTTGATAAGGAGAGCGGCCAAGTACGCCGAACACCGTTGATAACGCAGAAATCGGGCTAAATGCAAAAGAGTGAGATAGACCGCCTTCGCCCGATTTTGTTGCAGGAATAAGCGTGGCGACATTGAGCCGCCACGCAGGTTACTATGCACGGCAATGCCGAGCAAAAACGGGCTGTTTTCGGGCTTTTTCGGGCATTTTGAGCCTCTTTTGTCTAAATTCAGAGCGATTTTCTAAGGCGACATTGTTGCGCAAATTTCAGATCTCGGTCGCCATGGTTGCGCACAAAATCCCGAAAGTGCCGATGAAATAAGGGCTTTCTCGCGCGCAAACGAGGCGACATAGCCCTAAAATGCCAAAATTCAATACTCATTGCCTCTGTACTTACATTAAAATTTTACGGAGGATTCAGAAATGAAAGAAAACGAATTTGTGCTTGAAAAAGCAATCAACACCCCAACCGGCAATGAGTATTCGAGAGATGAACACATCGCAATTGCACGAAGAACAAAGTATTATTCTCGTCACGGCGTTGTGCTTACGAGAAGAAATTACAGCATAGGCGGTATGATCTATCAAGTAAATTCTTTCTTCTGCTCGTCAAGGTGTCCGTCAGCAAACGAAGGACTTAAGCGACTTATGCAACAAGAGATTGAAAACAATTCTTGAACTTGCAGAAAAACGCTGGACTTTGAAACCGATTGATGATATGTTGTAGGTGCGGAAATCTATATCCGCCCACACTCTCAATCGGTTTGACACAGAAGGAGGAAAAGATATGTCAAACCAAAACGAAAAGAAAATAACAGCACTCTACTGCCGCCTCTCCCAAGAGGATGAACTCAAGGGTGATAGCAACAGCATTCAGAATCAAAGAGCCATTCTCGAAGCATACGCTCGTTCCAATGGCTTCGATAATACGGAATTCTTCGTGGATGACGGTTACTCAGGCGTGAGCTTTAACCGCCCGGCATTCCAAAGTCTTATCGAGATGATGGAGCAAGGCAAGGTGGCAACGCTCATCACAAAAGACCTCTCCCGACTTGGCAGAAACTATATCGAGGTTGGCCAATACACCGAACTGATATTCCCACGCCTCGGAGTTCGATATATCGCCATCAACGATAACTTCGATTCGCTCTACTCGGAAGGCAACGAGCTTGCTCCGTTTAAGAATCTGTTCAACGAATGGTATGCAAGAGATACGAGCAAGAAGATACGAGCCGTGGTCAAAGCGAAAGCGGAACGAGGTGAGAGAGTCGGAACGGTTGTACCTTATGGCTACAAGCGTGATCCCGAACGCAAAGGTCATCTTCTCATCAACGAGGAAACCGCGCCGATCGTCCGAATGATATTTTCGCTGTGTGCGAAAGGAACTGGACCGAGAAATATTGCAAACATCTTGCGTGAGAAAAAGATACTCAAGCCGACGATGTACCGCTTTCAGGAAGAAGGAAAGTACGGAGCAATCACCGACACAACCGATATATACGGTTGGAACGATAGAACGGTTGCAGGTATACTCGACAACGAAATCTATCTCGGTCACACAATCAATTGCAGAACAACTGTGGTATCCTACAAGGATAAGCGTACTAAAATTCGTCCCGAAAGTGAATGGTATCGTGTTGAAAACACGCATGAAGCCATTATTGACAAAACCACTTGGGAGCTTGCTCAAGCAGTTCGTCAAGGTAAACGCAGAAGAACAGCGATGGGCGGCATCGACAAGTACAGCGGTCTGTTATACTGTGCCGATTGCAATTCAAAGCTATACTTCATTCGAGGAACAACGCTCAAGCCCGATGCCTACGGATTTATTTGCAGCCGATACAGAAAGCATATGGGCGAGGAACAATGCACGCCTCACTCTATCAGAGCGAAGGTGCTTGACGAGATCATCCTTGAAGAAATACGCAAGGTCACCTACTACGCACGCGCACAAACCCGTGAGTTCGTCAGCTTTATAAATCAAAAAAGCTCTGCGGAAAACCGCAGAGAGTTGAAGGCAAGGATGGTAGAGCTTGCGAGTCTTGAAAAGCGCAACAACGAGCTGAACGCTCTGTTCAGGCGACTCTATGAGGACAATGTTCTCGGCAAGGTTACGAACGAACAATTCCGTATGCTCTCCGACGGTTATAATACCGAGCAACGAGAGATCACCGAGCGACTTCCGATAGTGAAGCAAGAGATTGAGGATCTGAAAGCGGCGGCAACCAATGTCGAAAGATTTGTGGATATTGCAAACAAGTACACAGATTTAAGGGAGCTAACTCCCGAAGTGCTTCGCACATTCATAGAGCGAAGCATTATCCACGAAAGAACGGCAAAGCACAGCAAAACCGCAACGCAGCAGATAGACATCTACTTCCGCTATATCGGAAAACTTGCGCCCGAAGAAGTCGCATGAAGCCTAAAACGGAATAGGACGGACAGTCGAAGCTGTCCGTCCTACATACCGAGTACCGCCTATACGCAGTTAATATCCTTATGAGAAACTGCGTAAAGGTGTGTGCGTTCTTTGGTGACCCGTGGGAGAATCGAACTCCCGTTACCGCCGTGAAAGGGCGGTGTCTTAGCCGCTTGACCAACGGGCCGGTGGTAGCGGGAATTGGACTTGAACCCATGACCTACCGGGTATGAACCGGTTGCTCTAGCCAACTGAGCTATCCCGCCATTTTTGCCTGACTCACATCAAGCGCTTGAACATTATACCACATCAGACGATATTTGTCAACACTTTTTTTGAATTTTTTCTTCTTTATTTTATTTTTCTCGATATATTGATTTATATGCGTTTTCTTGCCGCATTTTTTGGTTTTTTATTTGGCTTTTCGGTAAAATATTTGTCTGTTTCAAGCTTTACTTCCTTATTCATAAGGCAGACCGTCAGAACATTGATTACTGTCATCGCTCCTATCGCAAAATCGGCAATAGTCCATATACCGTCCGGCGCGACAAGGAATCCCGCGAATACCGATAGACAATATACGGCGATAAATGCGTTTTTGATGAGCTTTCGTTGGCTCAGATAATACGCCGACTCTATTCCGTAGTGCGCCCAGCAAACTATCGTGGCAAAGCCGAAGCAGAGAACCGCCACCGAGAGAAATACCGAAGCCGCGCCGCCGAGTAGATTTGAATACGCGTCTATCGTGAGCATTATCCAGCTTCCACGGTATTTCAATTCGCCAAAATTAACTATGACCACAAGCGCCGTCATCGTGCATAGAATGATAGTATCGGTAAAAACCTCGAAGATACCCCAAAATCCCTGCTCGACGGCAGAGGTAGTGTTAGACGCGGCGTGGGCTGTGGGAGCGGTGCCGCAGCCTGCCTCGTTTGAAACAAGCCCCCTCATCGTTCCAAAACGAACCGAGCGAGAGAGCGCAAAGCCGATTATTCCACCCGCCGCCGAATCGGGCGAGAGCGCGTCACGCATAATCTCAGCCATAGCGCCCGAGAGCATATCACGCTTCATAATCAGTACGGCGAGAGATATGATTATATATCCCAAGGTCATAATAGGTACGAGAATTTCTGTGAATTTCGCCATTGCGTCGGTGCCTTTCGTTATGAGCAGAGCGCAGACGAGTGTGACCGCGGCGGCGCATATTATCGGTGGAATTCCGAAAACGCCCTCCATTGATTCGGATATTGCGTTGGATTGTATCATACTTCCCATGCTCACCGCATTTACTATATAAAGTACCGCGAAAACGCAGGCAAGCAGCTTTCCTATGCGGGGCAGGGAGTGAGAGGAGAAAAAGTCGCGGATATAGTACATCGCCGAGCCGTGAGGCTTTCCGCTTTCGTCATAACGGCGGTGGCGTATCGCGAGTAGAATTTCGGCATACTTGAGAAGCATAGCGCAAAGTGCGCTTATCCACATCCAGAAAACCGCCCCAAAGCCCCCAAGACCTATTGCAGCAGAGACTCCGACGATATTGCCCACGCCAAGAGTCCCCGCAAGAGCCAGCGTGACCGCTCTGAATGGTGATATTCCAGACGCGGTGTTTTTTCTTGTGAGCGCCTTGACGATGCGAATGGGGTGAAAAATATGGAAAGCGCGCAGGCGTATGGCGTAAAATATTCCCGCGGCTATGAGAAGCAGAGGAACTGCCGCTCCGAATATGTATTTATTGATAAATTCTAGCATAATTTTATCCTCTTTGCAGGGTATTTTTGCCTTGACAGTTGATAAATGTTAATTAAATGTTAAATATCAGAAAAGTACTTGATTTTTTTTCAAAAAAGTGTAAAATATGTGTATGGATTAGCACTCTGATATTTTGAGTGCTAACTCAAACAAAAGTCGTATATAATAATATTATTATAAGGAGGAACAGAAAATGACGATTAAACCGCTTGCGGACAGAGTTGTTGTTAAACTCGTTGAAGCAGAGGAAAAAACAAAAAGCGGACTGATTCTTACCGCGTCGGCGCAGGAGAAGCCCCAGATAGCTGAGGTTATAGCTGTCGGCCCGGGCGGAATTGTTGACGGCAAAGAGGTCGTTATGACGGTGAAGGTAGGCGATAAGGTTATCACATCGAAGTACGCGGGAACAGAGGTTAAGGCTGACGGAGTTGAATATAACATAGTTCGTCAGAGCGATATCCTCGCAATAGTTGAGTAATTACAAAGATAAGCTGAAAGGAAGATTTTATCATGGCAAAAGAAATTCTTTACGGAATTGAGGCAAGAAACGCTCTTTGCAGAGGTGTTGACAAGCTTGCCGATACAGTTAAAATAACTCTTGGCCCGAAGGGAAGAAATGTCGTTCTCGATAAGAAATACGGCTCTCCCCTTATCACCAACGACGGTGTTACTATCGCCAAGGAGATAGAGCTTGAGTGCGAAGCAGAGAATATGGGCGCTCAGCTCGTTAAGGAGGTCGCAACAAAGACCAACGATGCGGCAGGAGACGGTACGACCACCGCAACCCTTCTTGCTCAGGCATTCGTTCGCGAGGGAATGAAGAATGTTACCGCGGGAGCTAATCCTATGGTAGTTCGCAAGGGTATCAAGAAGGCGGTTGACAAGGCGGTTGAGGCTCTTATCGCAAACTCCAAGAAGGTCAACGGAACAGACGATATCGCGCGCGTAGGAACTATATCTGCGGGGGACGAGGTTATCGGTCAGCTTATCGCTGACGCTATGGAGAAGGTTACCTCTGACGGCGTTATCACAGTTGAGGAGTCCAAGTCTGCCGACACATATTCCGAGGTAGTTGAGGGAATGCAGTTTGACCGCGGATACCTCTCTCCCTATATGGCAACCGATATGGATAAGATGGAGGCTGTTCTTGACGACGCGCTCATTCTTATCACAGACAAGAAGATATCCAACATTCAGGAGGTTCTCCCTGTTCTCGAGCAGGTAGTCCAGGCGGGCAGAAAGCTCGTTATAATCGCAGAGGATGTTGAGGGTGAGGCTCTTACCACTCTCGTTCTCAATAAGCTCAGAGGAACCTTTGTGTGCGTTGCGATAAAGGCTCCGGGATTTGGCGACAGAAGAAAGGAAATGCTCCGCGATATCGCGATACTCACAGGCGGTGAGGTAATTTCCTCCGAGATAGGTCTTGAGCTTAAGGATACTACTATCGACCAGCTCGGCCGCGCAAGACAGGTTAAGGTCAACAAGGAGAACACTATCATTGTTGGCGGCGCAGGTATGTCTGACGACATAAGAGCAAGAATCAATCAGATCAAGGCTGCTATCGAGGTAACTACATCTGACTTTGACCGTGAGAAGCTCCAGGAAAGACTTGCTAAGCTCTCGGGCGGTGTCGCGGTTATTAAGGTCGGTGCCGCAACCGAAGCAGAGATGAAGGAGAAGAAGCTCCGTATTGAGGACGCACTCAACGCGACAAGAGCCGCAGTTGAGGAGGGAATAGTTGCGGGCGGCGGAACCGCATACCTCAATGTTATAGACGAGGTCGCAAAGCTCGTTGATACGGTAGAGGGCGACGAAAAGACAGGTGTCAGAATCGTTCTTAAGGCTCTCGAGGAGCCTGTACGCCAGATTGCGGCTAACGCAGGATTTGACGGCGGTGTTGTTGTAAGCGAGATTATGAAGAGCGGAAAGCTCGGATACGGATTTGACGCATACAATGAGGTATACTGTGATATGATGGCAGCGGGAATCGTTGATCCTACCAAGGTAACTCGTTCCGCACTTCAGAACGCGGCGTCTATCGCGTCTGTTATCCTCACCACAGAGGCTGTCGTTGCAGACAAGAAGGACCCCGCGGCAGAGGCTGCTGCTAACGCGGCTATGGCTGCAGGCGGCGGTATGGGCGGCATGTATTAATAATGTAAGCTTATATGGGAGAACTCTAAAAAGGGTTCTCCCATATTTGTTTGCTAAACCACCGATTAGCCTATTGATTATGGTTTTTTGACTGAGCTTTTATGAAGATAAAAGGATAAAAAAGGGGAAATATTTCTCTTTTTTCTTTTTTTGTAAAAAAGGGGTTGACTTTGTCAAAAAACGGTGGTAAAATACACGGACAATCTAATAAGGAGAGCACCAAAAGGTTGCGAGAAAAAGAAGATGAATGCTCCGTTTTTAACAAATCAGAAACTGACGGATTCTCAAATTCAAACCATTCTCTCTCTTGGAGAGGAAGGGGAGCCTGTTCTGTTTGCGGTTGTAGGAGAGATTTCCAAGAACGCGCGGTACGGTAAGTGTGTGTTGCTTGCCACACGCTCGAAATTGTTTACCTATGACTTCACAAATAGTATTTGCTCGGAAAGGTATGCCTTTGAGGAAATCGAGGAGATATACAACAAGCGTATGTACGGAAACGGTATTATGCGTTTGAAAACACGCGATGGCAAGCGTTGCGATTTTTTCAGATTTACCTTTACTGTAACTGCTTTGTGTGACGCGGTGTTGACCTATGTTACCGATATTCGTGACGGTTCGGCACCCGAGGATGCGCTCGACGCAATGGAAGCCGTTTACGAAAAGATGCTTTCGGTGTGCCCTAAGTGCGGTCGAACCCTATCTGCTCCTGGAGTGCCTTGCGTTCACTGTATAAAAAAGAGTCGTTTACTCTCCAAACTCGGACAGTATCTCAAGCCCGAGGCTCCGAGACTTGTCGTATCGGTTATCCTTTCGATAGTGGTGACGGCTTTGGCGCTTATTCCGCCTATGCTCACCCGCTCTCTGGTTGATGAAATACTTCCCAACAAAGACCGCGCTATGCTGAATGCCGTGGTTATAGCTCTTATTGTCACGCATATAGTACATTGGGTGATATCTTATATACGCTCGCATATGCTCAGTGTGTCTGGCTGTAACATATTTGTAAGGCTGCGTTGTGAGGTATATGAAAAAACTCAGTATCTTCCGATGAGATTTTATGACAGGACATCTACGGGCTCGGTCATAAACCGAATAAGCAACGATACCGCGACGATACAACAGTTTATGCTCCGTATTACGCAAGAGGTCGTGGTGCAGCTTTTCAAGCTTGTAGGTATAGTTGTGGTTATGCTATGTATAGATTGGAAACTTACCCTCTTTTCGCTTTTTCCTGTTCCTTTGGTCGTTATAGTGTCGCGTATTTTCAAGAAAAGAATAAAGCCTATATACCGCCGTATTTGGAGACGCTCCTCCGCCGTCACATCGGTGCTTACCGATACACTGCCAAATATAAGAGTTATAAAATCCTTTACCAATGAGAAAAACGCTACGGAGGGCTTTGAAAAATGCGTCGGAGAGTGGCATAAAAACAATATTGAATCGTATACGCTCCGTTGCGCCTTTCCTGTTATAATAAGCTGCCTTATGAGCCTTGGAAGCGTTGTTATTTGGGCAATGGGCGGAAATCTGGTAATAGATGGGCTTACGGGAGCTAACGGCGGAGTGATATCGGTCGGACTTCTTGTTTCCTTCATATCGTACGCAACTATGTTTTATGAGCCTGTAAACTTTTTCGCTAATCTTTCTGACTCCACTCAGAATGCTATGGCATCTGCTGAGCGTATAATGGATATACTTGACGCCGAGCCTGAGCACGATTTCGGCAAGGGAAATACCGATGCCGATATAGGCGGAAGAATTGTTTTCGACAATGTAAGCTTCTCCTTTGACCGTACGAAAAAGGTGCTGAAAAATATAAATCTGACTATCGAGCCGGGAGACATAGTCGGTATCGTCGGAACCACGGGCTCGGGTAAATCCACGCTTATCAATCTGCTTCTGCGGTATTACGACCACTATGAGGGTAAGATAACCGTAGGAGGAGTGGATATACGGGACATAGATATGGAATATTACCGCTCACATATTGGATATGTTCAGCAGGAGCCGCAGATGTTCCACGATACTATCTACAATAATATCGCCTACGGAAGCGGTAACTTTACCGTTGACGAGGTTATAAGGGCGGCGGATATTGCAAACGCACACGAATTTATAGTTCGTCAGCCTGACGGATACGATTCTGTCGTCGGGGAACGCGGAGTTGGACTCTCCGGCGGTGAAAAGCAGAGAATTTCGATAGCGAGAGCTATGTTGAGAAATCCCAAAATGCTGGTTTTTGACGAGGCAACCGCGGCGGTCGATTCTGAAACCGAACATCTTATCCAAGAGGCTATCGAGCATCTTATAGACGGACGCACCACCCTTATGATTGCGCATAGACTGTCTACACTTGCTAAGGCAAACAAGATAATCGTGATGGACAACGGTAGTATTATTGAGTGCGGAACGCCTGAGGAGCTTATGGCATTGAAGGGTAAGTATTATAAATTGGTTCAGATACAGTCTATGGCAGACCGACTTGCCGAATCTCGCAGAGCCGAGAATTTTGACTGAGGAGGCTCGGATATGGAAAGAATTTATGTTGATAAATATACGGGAAGGGTTGAGAGATGCGACCTTTATCTTGTGCGTCTGATATTGAAGGACGGCTCGGTTTATGAAAATCTCGAGCCGAGAATGCTTTTTCCGTTTACTAATCATACGATGTATATTTCATTGCTCGATTCTAATGAAAAGGAATTCGCGTTTATACGCGATTTAGAGGAGATCGACGCCGATTCCCGCCGAGCTATCGAGGAATGCTTTGGGGAGTATTATATGATTCCCAAAATATCGCGTATAATCTCTTGTACTGAAAAATACGAAACCTTGAAATGGGTGGTTGATACCGATAGGGGAGAGATAGCCTTTGATATCACAAACCGAATAAGAAGTATAAAGCATCTTCGCGGAACAAAAAGAGTTTTGATAAGGGACTCAAACGATAATCGATACGAAATTTCCGATTACACGAAAATGGATACCCACAGCTCGAGAATTTTGTTTACATATTTATAACGATCGATAAATAACCGTCTCGCATTGTTTGACGAATCGAATTTTTTGCGGTTCTGACAGGCGAGACGGTCGTTTTTATTAAAAAATAAAAAAATCAAAAAAATTTTTTCAAAAACCTATTGACAAACGAAAAAAATATGTTATAATTTATTTGTAATCATTCTTAATAAGGAACGGTTATCGAAAATGACAAATAAAAGAAACACATTGCAAAAGCAGATCGTATTTGACATATTCAGTCAAATGCACAATCACCCATCGGCTGGAATGGTTTACGAAAAGGTGAACGAGAAATACCCGGGAATCAGTAAAGCAACGGTATACAGATTGCTTTCCGAGGCAGCGGACGAGGGAAAGATACTGAGACTCAAGCTCAGCGACTCATCGGACAGATACGATATAACCACAAAAAAGCATTATCATATCGTATGTCGTGGATGCGGAGCAGTGGCAGATGTCGAGGTCGATTTCGACGACGAGCGCTTTGCTCGGATAGCCGAAGGATACGAGGGCTTTTCTGTTGAGGAATGTCACCTTGAGTTTGCGGGACTTTGCCGAGAGTGCGCGGAAGCGCAAGACTAAAAATCAAAAACTAAAAATTATTAATTTATCAAAAGGAGAACAAGGTTATGAAAAAATGGAGATGCAAGGTTTGCGGAGAAATCGTTGAGGGAGATGTAGCACCCGAAAAGTGCCCTTTGTGTAAGGCACCCTCAGAGAAGTTTGAGGAGGTAGTTGAAGCTGAGATGACTTGGGCGGCAGAGCATATCGTTGGCGTTGCTAAGGACGCTCCCGAGGAGATCAAGGAAGGACTTCGCGCAAACTTCAACGGAGAATGTATGGAGGTTGGTATGTACCTCGCAATGTCCAGAGTTGCGGCAAGAGAGGGCTACCCCGAAATCGCGCTTTACTGGAAGGAAGCAGCACTTGAGGAAGCAGAGCATGCGGCAAAGTTCGCAGAGCTTCTCGGTGAGTGCGTATCCGACTCCACAAAGGAGAACCTCTCTGTAAGAGTTGCGGCAGAGAACGGAGCTACTGCAGGTAAGTTTGAGCTTGCAAAGATGGCAAAGCAGCTGAACCTCGACGCTATACATGATACCGTTCACGAAATGGCACGCGACGAAGCTCGCCACGGCAGAGCATTTGCGGGACTTCTCGAGAGATACTTCGGTAAATAATCGAAAGTCAATAAACATAAGGATTAAATCACCGAAAGAGTGGTCTACGACCACTCTTTCTTTATGCTTTCTTTGGTTCAAAACAGGCTTCCTCTCCACAAATTTGTGGAACTTTATTGGAGCTTTCGTGCTTTGAAATGAGCAAAACGGAAGCTAACTTGGAAGCTCTCCATATCGGAACTTTATTATATCGTATTATATTACATTTGCGAATACAAAAAGGAAGTGTTTGCGGAAAGGTTGCGATTATGCTTTTGTCAGATAGTATATTTATCTTATAATAGTTGAGTAACTATTTCTATACAACTCTCCGAAACCGTTGGATGGCAGAAACTTGCGACCTTGTAATTTGTTATATCGAGCGAGAACAAGGCGGGGCGTATGTGGCAGTGAAATATGCGAACAAATTGAATAAAAGAGTAATTAACTTGCTTGATAACGGAATTTAGATTGTAAGAAAAGCAAACAATACATACCTATAGGGATTGAAAAACAAGATGTATGCGATAAAGGTGGGTTAGCGAATAAAGATAATTCCAAATTTTGGTGTATTGATAATAGGTGTTGAATACAATTATAAGTTATAGAAAGAAAAAACGAAAAGTAACGCTTTGTGCATAATTAACAAAAACGAAACTAGCGAATAAAACAATGTTTTTGCCATTTGAGAAAATTTACAGAATGTAAGAGATATGATATAATTTTATACGTATAAGTGCAACTTGTTTGTTGGGCTTGCGCCAAGATTTGAAAATGCTCAGGTGAGTGAGTGAACTTTGAACAAATAAGTTCTATCTTATGCTACAAACCTTTTAAGAAAGGGGATGTAAAATGTATGTAAGATATGCGGCATCTATCGAAAAGATAGCGGATGACAAAGCGAATTGGGCAGGCGACAGCGAGATTGTTTTTGAAAAAGTAGTTGACAGCGAGTACTATACGAAAGAGATATATTTTTATCCATCTGATCCACCTGAGCCGGTTTGGCTTTGGGTAATCGGTCACGAGAAGGCAAGACCAAACAAAGCAATTATCGATCGTTTATGGCAAACCCGATGGTGCTTCCATATTTGCGTAAACGGTAAAGGAACCTACAACGGAAAACCCATAGGCAGAGGCGATTGCTTCCTATCGTGGCCTTATTTCAAGCATAGCATCGTGGCAGACCCCGATGACCCGCTTGAATTTTATTGGCTGATATTTCGAGGTGAGATGCTTAACGAATTTGTGTACAATAGTGGATTTCGTAATTCACAGCTTGTTCTTGAAACCAAGAGTACTGAGAAACTGATAAGCTTGTTTGAAATCGGAATGAACGCCGATTATGAGCAATGTAATATATACGAATTCACAATGGGGCTTGCGAAAATGATTCTATCCTATCAAAACAAACATGCTTTGGTCGGGGAAAAATACAAGCCTACGCGAGAATATGGTAGAAATTATGTAAGTATGGCAAGACAGCTTTTGCGTGATTGCGATTATTCTCTTTCGATTGCCGAGCTTGCAAGCAAGATCGGCATTAGCGCAAATTATCTCGGTAAGTTGTTTTACAAGGAAAAAAATGAGACGCTCAAGCATTATATCGCAAGAAAGCGTATTGAACGAGCGAAGGTCTTTTTGGCGAACGGAATGCCTCCTACAGAGGTGGCGCGCTTGGTTGGGTACACGAATTATTCTGCGTTTTATAGCGCGTTTGTGGAGCAGTGTTCTATGTCACCAAGTGAGTTTATCAAGGAATCTCTAAAAGACAGAAGTAAAAGATAATATGATATATGAATAACAGTGTGACTGTTTTTGAAATTGAAGTATCCAAAGAATATTTAATGAATTAAAAATTTTTAGGAGGAATTAATCATGAAAACAAGAGAATATACCCGCAAGCTCTTATGGCGCGGAGCACTGGCAGTGATACTTGCGGTATCAATGCTTGTTTCGACATCCGTAATGTGCTTTGCGGGAGCCACGGCTCTGAATGAGGAGGACGAAAAGAAAGTGGACGGAATTACGGGAGTAAATATTTCTCTCAGTGAGAGTATTGTTGTAAAATTTCACACTACGGCAATATGCGATGACGGTTCAAAGCTTGAAGTGACCTTTAAAGGTAAGACCTATGAGATTACCGAGAATGAGGACGGTGTGTTCAGCTTTGCTTACGTTACTCCCCAATATATGGGAGAAGAGCTTGTGGCAACTATGTATGACGCAAAGGGAGCAAAGATAGGCGAAGAAAAGAAATTAAGCGTAAAGAGTAATCTTGAAGATCTTCTTAAGCTCTCCTATGAGGAAAGCGGTTGTGGCTCCGAGCTGCAATATCAGGCTATGAGAGAACTTTGCGTAAATATCCTCAACTATGGCGCGGCGGCGCAGACTTACTTTAACTGCAATGTTGACAACCTTGTAAACGCAGGACTTAGCGACGAGCAGAAAGCTCTTGCTACCGAGAAGATAACTGTTAACGATACTGACAAGGCAAAAAGCGGAGACGCTTGGGTAGGCGCAGGTGTGCGCTTTGACTACAAGCTCGGTCTGTATTTCGTATTCACAGCGGCAAGCGCTGACGAATACACGGCAACTATTAACGGAGAGACGGTAACTCCCGAGGTATATGAGGCTCTTGGCGAGGGCTACTACGTTATCCGTTACAGCCGCTTCAATGCAACGAATATGAACAATGTTGTTACGGCAAAGCTCACTAAGAACGGAGCGGAGGATCAGACCTTTTCTTACAGTATCAAGTCCTACGTAGCGGCAAAGGGTGGTGACGATAGCGCAATTGCGAAGCTTGTAAACGCGACCTACGTTTACGGTTATGCAGCGGTTGCATACCTGCAGGAATATGCGGAGGTGACCCCAACCTTTGATGCGGCGGGCAGTTTATCTATCGATGGCAAGGGCTACGACTTTAGCGGCTCGAAATACGGCGAGGCGACTGTGCTTCCCAAGCTTGACCTTGTGAATTATACGGCGGTCAGCAAAAATATCGGAACGCTTGACACTGAGCCCAAGATCGTAACCTGCTTTACGCTCAAGAGCGAGGACGTGGATTATACAGCCGAGCTTACTCCCGAAAACGCGATTTGGATCGGCGAACAGTGGTATTCGGAGTATGATCTGGCAAACTTTACCTCAGATGACGTGACGGTAGAATATGATAAGTCAGCAAAGAGCTATACGCTTACAGCACCTACGGATAAGGCAGTATCGTTGACTAATCTGTCAAGCTTAAATGCTCCTTTGACCGTAACGGGTAAGGTGACCGTTACACATCCGAATGTGTGGAGAATATACGGTCCTAT
>JAGAKG010000004.1 GCA_017625755.1 Clostridia bacterium
GATAGCGACGTTACCGTTGACGAAACGAAATACCAAAACTATAAAGAGGAATATAAAGCCGCCGTTCTTGCGGCAATCGAAAAGGAGAGAATGAGCCATGAATAATATCACGATGAAAATGAACGCGGACGAGCTTATTTTACAGGCTCTTCGCGAGGATATTACAAGCGAGGACATCACAACGAATTCCGTGATGCCCCATTATCAGGCAGGCGAGGTCGATCTCATCTGTAAGCAGGACGGCGTGATCGCGGGACTTGAGGTATTCAAGAGGGTATTCGAGCTTCTTGATGTAAATACTGAGGTGGTCTTCTACTGCAAGGATGGCGACACTGTTAAGAAGGGCGAGAAGATCGGTCTTGTGCGCGGAGATATCCGTGTGCTTCTCTCGGGTGAGAGAACCGCTCTCAACTACCTGCAGAGAATGAGCGGCATCGCAACCTACACAAGAGAGATCGCAGATCTGCTCAAGGGCACCAAGACCAAGCTTCTTGATACGAGAAAGACAACCCCCAATATGCGTATCTTTGAGAAATACTCGGTCAAGGTCGGGGGCGGCTATAATCACCGCTATAACCTCAGCGATGGTATTCTCTTAAAGGACAACCACATCGGTGCGGCAGGCGGTGTTAAGGAAGCTGTAAGAATGGCAAAGGAATACGCCCCCTTCGTCCGTAAGATTGAGATCGAGGTCGAGAACCTTGATATGCTCAAAGATGCCATTGAAGCAGGTGCAGACATCATTATGCTTGATAATATGACGGTCAAGGATATGAAGAAGGCAGTTGAGCTTTGCCGTGGCAAGGCAGAGACTGAGTGCAGCGGTAACGTAACGAGAGAGAACGTAGCGCGTCTTGTGGATATCGGTGTTGATTATATTTCCAGCGGTGCGCTGACGCATTCCTCTCCGATTCTTGACCTATCGCTCAAGAATCTTCACGCAATATAAAACACATGGAAGGGGTGAACCAATGAAATCAGATGAGAGAAGAAAGAGTATCGTAAATTTGCTTTTGTCCGAGAACAGACCCGTCTCGGGAAGTGAGCTTTCGGAAAAATACGGCGTTTCCCGCCAGATCATAGTAAAGGATATTTCGATTCTGAAGGAGCAGGGCAACGATATTCTTGCCACGAGTGCGGGCTACGTTATCCGTTCATCTCCTCTGAAGGACAGAGTTTTTAAGGTGTTTCACACCACCGAGCAGACCGAGGACGAGTTGAAGCTCATCGTTGACCTCGGAGGTACCATTGCAGATGTTTTCGTATGGCATAAGGCATACGGCAAAATGGAAGCAAAGCTGAATATTTCATCCCGCGCTCAAATCGAGCAGTTTATCGAAAGCGTCAGAACCGGAAAGTCGGTTGAGCTGATGCACATTACAGGCGGCTTCCATTATCATACGGTAAGAGCAAATTCCGAAGAGATTCTGGATAAGATCGGCGCGGCACTTGAACAACGTAACTATATCGCACCGGGAAATTGAATGCAAAATGAGTCTTTTTAATATTTTTTCACGCAAAGAAATC
>JAGAKG010000046.1 GCA_017625755.1 Clostridia bacterium
ACCTTATCATAGATCGAATTATCATATACGAGGATAACATCGAAATCAAGCTTCAAGCAGATGTTGACGAGCTTTTACGCACGGGAACGATCGAGCATATGAAGCACAACAAAGAAAGCGAAGTTCCCGTAAATTTTAATCCAGACACGGAAAATATCGAAATATCCACCGAGAATTATTCAATGGTGGTAGCCCAACGCGCAAGAAATCAGCGCGATAAGGTTTTTCGTGTCAATGTTATCAGTGACGGCGACCCGCTCGAGATATATACAGACCGCGAGGGTGAGGTAATTTTCAAGAAATATTCCCCTATCGGCGAGCTTGCCTCATTTGCGGCGCAATATGCCGAGACGCTTTACAAAACCTGCAATATGTCTGTAATTATAAGCGACAGAGATTCTGTCATCGCTTGCGCGGGTGTTTCCAAAAAGGAATACACCGACAAGCAGCTCTCTGATGCGGTGGAAAATATCATAGAAAGCCGTGGAATTTATGTATGGCGAAGCGGAGCCGACAAGCTCCCCGTAATCGCCGACGGCGGAAGCCATTTTGTGAGCTGCGCTATGCCGATAATAAGCGAGGGTGATGTTATCGGCTGCGTCGCGTCTCTTTGCGATAACGATGGTGAGAAGCCCAAGGAGTCTATAAGCGGAGATATTGAGTCAAAGCTCATACTCACCGCCGCGGGATTTCTCGGCAAGCAGCTGGAAAGTTGAAAACATAGCGGGCTACGCAATGCGTAGCCCGCTATGTTTTATTTTAGCTCCAAAGCATTCCGCTTTCGTTATTTACATCCGAGTCATCGTATGCCGAGTTTGAAACCTCGACGGACGCGAGAAGAACATCCTCTGTGCTAAGATTTATATTTTCAAGCTCTGGCGCAATATATTTCATTTTTTTCATTTTCATATTCTCCTTTGCTTGAATTAATAATTTATCGAAAGATCCGAGAGGAACATCTTATGGTCGGAGTTACCGCCGTCATAGGTAGTTCCCTTCGTGAAGCCTATGCTGTTTGAAACTATGATATTATCAAACGCATTACCTGCAGGTATTGTCGTACCGACAAAGCGTCCGAGTCCGTTGACGGTATCGGAGTTTTCGATTGCGTCAAAAACACTGCCTGACTCTGACCACTGATGGCTGTTGAAGTCTCCGAGGACTACGAATTCCTCACATTTTTTCGTGTATTTGTTAAGCTCTGTGAGCTGCGAGGTCAAGCTATTCTGCTCACAGTGAGTTACGAACACATCGAGATATGTTCCGTCCACATTAACGACCGCGTGAAGCGCGCATCTGTATTCGATGTCTCCCGAAGCTCTGGGAAGCGATATTTTTTCGGTTGAAACGATAGGATATTTCGATATTATCGCATTTCCGTATTCACCGTCAAACTTATTGCTCTCGGCTGCAACAAAGGCGTAATAATAACCAAGCTTATTAGCGATTACCTTAGCGGTATCCTGTCTATTGTTTCGAGTAGTATTCTTGTCGACCTCAACGAGACCTACTATCTCCGCTCCCGACGCTTCAATATCCGCTGCTATATAGCTATAATCATAGGGATCGGTACCCGTGGTCTGGTTATTAGCAGAATTTCCACCTGTAAGCGTTCCCGATTTGATATTATAAATAGCCATCTTTACCGTTCTTTCCGCCTCAAAGGTATACGAGTCGAAGGTTACCTTAACTCCGCTCTTATTGATAGCAAATGGAGTTACGGTGAACTCAACATCGGTTCCAGAGGGGATATTGAAAAGTGTGTCGCAGTAGAAATAATTTCCGTTGAAATCCGCGGGTGCGTAGTTCTTCGCAGACTCGTTAGTATATCCCTTTATCGAGTTGTAAACATACTTGGTAGCGTTCGTGAAGTTCTTGGTAGTGCTTCCGCCTATAACCGCCTTTACATCGTAACCGATAGCACTATACTGACTGATATCGTCAACAACAGAAATGAAACGAAGTCCGTAGGTAGAGCCGTTCGCAAGGCTTCTCTGATGTCCTACCATCTTGATGTTGTTATCAAGCACCTTGATGGATTTTACCGTTATAGTGGGGTTACCCCATTTTTTGCCACTATTGGAAGTCTTTCCCGCAATACCGAAATTTCCCGCAGTTGCGGAAATGTCCTTGGTAGCGGTGTAAACAACGCGATGAGTACCCGTATCTACGACTACCTCCTTGAGCATTCCGTTTATTACGCGGAACTCAAAGGTTGAATATACGCCGTTAAGGCTATTTCTCACAAGCTCCGAATAAAGCGACGCGATATTTCCGCTCGTTACCGAGAAGTTGTTCGCCTGAAGCTCGTAGTTGCCTCCGCTATTTTTTATTACCTTGAAGTTAGACCAGCCGAGAGGATTTGAAACGATATCCTTTCCGCCATTCACATAGGAATCGGTAGAGGTAGGCGCGTTGAAGCCGAAATAAAGGAATTCGGTATTTCTCGCGGTGTCCTCTGCTGTCGTGGGTATAACCATATCCGCCTGCATATCAACGCTTATAGTATAATCCTGACGCTTTGTAAGGTCAAAGTCGCTGTTAAGCAGAGAGATTCCCGAAACATGACGGTATGCGGATGCCGCAACGAATCCGTCGGGAGTGTTGAGATTGAACTGCGCGTTTGCCCAGTCGGAGCCCTTCGACCACTGACAGTCAATCGGTGTAGCCCCGAGGTCGGTAGTACGGTAGAGCGACTTGAAGTTTACCGACTTGATAACGCTACCCGAGGAGTTGAGAACTCTTATTTCGGATATCTTCATAAAGGGATGCGCGTAGACATCTCCTGTCTGAACGAAGATAGAAAACCGTCCGCTTGTGGTATTATGGAAGCTCTTTCCCGAATCCATTGTAAATACTTGCGTAGCAGTTCCGCTCTTAACGGTTACCTGACTGCAATAATTGCTTGTAACTTTGAATGAGAATGTAGAATCAACACCGTTCAGATTGTTGGTCTTCATCTGCGTATAAAGCGCGCTTCTGTTATCGGTAGACATAGAGGCATTATTCAAGTGGAAGCGAGGAGTGGAAGGAATTCTGAAATAATTAAAATAATTTCCCAATGACATATCCTGAGAAGATGTAGGATCCGTTCCCCAACCGTAGTACAGATATGAGTTATAGCCTCCGTTGATATTCGGCGTGATAATATCTGCCTGCATATCAAGCTCTATGGTATAGTCGGAATAATTTGCGAGATTTATGAAATCGTCGGTATTTATAGTGAATCCCGAGATATGGGCAAATGTCGCCGCCGCGATAAATCCGTCCTCGGAGAGGGCGTTTATCTGCTTATTATACCAGGGTGTAGTATTTGCCGTCCAGCGGTGATCTATCGGAGTTACTCCAAGGTCAGCCGTCTGATACTTGTTGATAAAATTGGTTTCGTAGAGTACATTGTCAGAGGTCGAGGTATAATCTGCCACCGCCTTTGTCTCTGCCGCGCCGACGGGAACGGCTGCGAAGCAAGACATTATCATCAACGCACTCAGGATAAGAGTTAATATTTTTTTCATCGTTTTTCCTTTCTTGAAATTAATATAAAATCATTAACGGCAACAGAGGGTATATTATCCGTTGCCGTTAAAAATCAGTCTTTAAAATTACTTTCTGTTTGCGCGAAGCTCGTTGACATACTCGTCCATTCTGATGGCTCTGCGCTCAACTCTCGACTTCTCAGCCGCAAACGCAACAAGGTGGTTCTCGACAGATGTCGTGATATCGCAGATAGACTTACCCGTATAGGTTCCGCCAAGGTACTCGCAGAACGCCTGGATAATTCCCTGGTCTCCGCCGCCGTGACCGCCCTTGATCGACTCGTCGTTGACATAATCCTTAACGCGAATCTGCTGAGTCTCGCGGGTCTTGAAGTCGAACAGCTCAACAAACTCACTACCCATATTTGCGGTAAGCTCGCCCTTTGTACCCATTATCTGAATCTTTCTTCCGCCCTTATTGAATGCGCTCATTGTAAAGGATACGGTTACTCCATCATCGTACTCAAGGTTTACGACCTGATGGTCAACGGCGTTGTTAGCGCAGCTGAATACGCACTTTCCGTAATCGGTAGTAGTGATAGCCTTCCAGATATCCTCGTCGGTAGGATTGTGCTTTCTCGTTGCGGTTCCGACGAAAGGCGGGAACTGACGCTCCTTATATATTTTAATTGCGTTGTAGGGGCAATCCTCACCTGCGGGACAGCCCTGATAGCAATACTCGGGAGCACCCTCGGGCTTATTTGCGCTTACAAAATACCGAAGCGAGCCGAAGCTGTGAAGCTCGGTACACTTGCTTCCGAGAAGCCACTGGATAATATCGAGGTCGTGGCAGGACTTTGCAAGTATCATAGGAGAACTTGTGGTCGTGTCTCTCCAGTTACCTCTTACATAGCTGTGGCTCTGGTGAACATTTCCGACGCCCTCTATATGTATGACATTCATTACCTTGCCGAGGCGTCCGTCGTCTATAAGATCTTTGATAAGACGGAAGAAGGGGGTATATCTGAGGACATGGCAGACTACGACGCGTACGCCCATCTCGTTTGCATAGTCGGCAATTTTGAGACAGTCGTCGGGAGTTGCCGCAGCGGGCTTCTCGAGAAGAAGCTCATATCCGAGGGATATGGCCTTCATAGCGGGAGCGAAGTGCGCCTGATCCTGTGTTGCGATTATCGCCGCATCAGCAAACTTGGGGAGCGCCAGTATCTCTTCCCAGGTTTCGAGCGCGCGATCATCGGGAATATTGAATTTGTTCTTAATGTAATTTCTTCTTACGAGATCGGGATCGGCAACGCCGACTACCTCCATAAGCTCAGGGCAATACTTTGCGCCGAGGTCAAGATAGGTCGTTCCTCTGTCACCCGCTCCAATAAGGATAAGTTTAATTTTTTTCATTTTTCTTTTCCTCCAAAATATAAGAACTATAAGAAAATTATCGGTAACTACGAAATACCCATATTTACCTATTGTAATTATAAACCTTTAACCGTTTTTTGTAAATATCCACTTCACGCCTATTTCTTCATTTTTTACGCATTGTGTTTACTTTTTGAGATTGTTATGATATAATTGTGTTTGGTATTTATTTTGTGCAAATTTGCCATATCGGCGGTAAAAAGGAGGTTAATATTGTATGTATAAGCTTCAGCACGAGCGCAATTCCACCGATATTCTCTTTCCCGAGAGCCCGCAGCTTGCCGCTCTTAGCGTTTTGGAAGTAGGACATTCTACCCCTCCTGCGGGATATACTTCTTTGAAAAATGAAAGAAGTGTTTATGTTATCCACTATATACGCGAGGGAAAAGGCTCCTTCCGCGATATCCCCGTGGAGGCTCCCTGCGGATTTTTGATGACCCCCGAGGAGTCGCAATATTATAATGTAGACCCCGACGAGAGCGCGCCTCAATGGGAACAGTACTGGATAATGTTCAAGGGCGACCTTGCGGGTGAGGTTCTCACAAACGCGGGCTTCAATCTCGACTCTCATGTTTTCAAGATTACCGCGATAGACAGCGTATGGGAAATATTCAACGAAATTTTTTCCAAGGGTGAGGCGGTTGAGCAAAACGACAGCTACCTTTTGGTCTCGGCACTTTTTGACCTGCTTTCGTACCACAGCGCAGATTCGGCGGCTACCGTCAACAATCCCGAAGTCGCGCTTTACAGTCCTTATGTCAGAAGCGCGCTCGCATACATAAAGGATTTTTACTCGCTCAATCTCTGCGAGAACGATATTGCAAAATCAGTGCATATCTCCACCAAATATCTGTATAAGCTCTTCAAGGAGGAGGTTGGGATGACACCTATGAAATATCTCAACTCCTACCGTATCAAATGCGCGCGCAAGCTCCTCAAGAACACCAATTTCCCCATAAGCCAGATAGCGGCGTCGGTAGGTTTTTCCGATCCCAACTATTTCTGCCGCGTATTCCAGCGCTTCAACGACGGAGTTTCTCCGCTTCAATATAGAAAAAACATATCTCGCCCACCGGTATCGAGCGGCGGTTCTTCAAAGAAGGAGGAATAAACTATGAAATCATCCATCAAAGGATTTTTTGCGTTAGCTTTGGCAATTCTGCTCACCCTCTCCCTGGCATCCTGCTTTGAGTCGAGCGACGAAAAAACGGCAGCCACCACAGCAAAAGCAACGGCAAATACCACCGCGGCATCTACCGCCGCCCCCATAGACTACACTAACAGAATAATTCTCTGCGAGGACGGAAAGTCCAACTATGTAATAGTCACCCCTCTCGCCGAGAACGACCCTGCGGCAACAGACGCGGCAACCAAGGTAGTCAGCGCTGTAAACCGTGAGTTCGACATATTTCTCAGAACAACAAATCACCTCACCGATGAAGCCGACTATGAAATAGTCGTCGGTAATACTAACCGTTACTCACCCGGCACTCCCCTTCAGACAAATCAGTATCTTATCCGTGTTGAGGACGAAATGGTGATAATAATGGGAGGCAGCAACAAAGCGCTCCTTCTCGCGGCTCAGGATTTCGCGGACAACTATGTTATCAAGGACGCAAACGGAAAGCTCTCGCTTCCCTACGACCTCTCTGTAAAGAAAACAGTTGACCCCGCGCTTGTTTACGAGGAGCCTGAGGTCGTCGTTACCGTAGCTACCTTCAACATCGCCAACGGACGCGACTGCAGCTACGATTTCTCTGTAATCGCAAAGGATATCGTCGATTCGGGAGCCGCCGTTGTGGGACTTCAGGAGGTAGACCAGAACACGACTCGAAACAAAAAGCAGGACACTATGAAGATACTTTCCCAAAAGACGGGTATGAAATATTACGCTTACGCCAAGGCTCTTGACTACGGTGGCGGTCAGTACGGAAACGGAATACTTTCAAAATATCCCATACTCAGATACGAAGCTATCCAGCTTCCCGAGTCCACCACACCCGTAAGCCACGAGGAACACCGTGTCGTTCTGCACGCGGTAATAGATGTTGAGGGCACCGAGGTCGATTTCTTCGTAACTCACCTTGAACAAAATCCCGCATACAAGCAGATGGCAAAAATAAATGAATACACAAGCAAGTCCGATTGCTTTATTCTTCTCGGAGACTTCAATCAGGAGCCTGCCTCGCTCGTATTCGGAGCAATAGATAATTCCTATATGGTAAATAAAGAGAGAGACGCTATCTCCAGCACCACCAAGGACGGATACGATTTCGATAATATCGTTCACCACGAGGATATGGTTACAAGGAATCCGCGAGTGATAAAAACAGGACATTCCGACCACTATATGCTTCTTGCCGATTGGGTGATGTAATCGTAAGCCAGGAGATTTCAATATGAAGAACATAAAAAAAATAATATCATTTATTATCGTTTCCCTGCTCCTTATGAGTGTAGTCTCATGCAAAAAGGATGACACCCCCAAAGAAACCGAATCCACTACAAAAGAGACCACCGTTGCCACTACGACAACGGCTGACAAAAAA
Organism: Clostridia bacterium; assembly: GCA_017625755.1. Classification (GTDB taxonomy): domain Bacteria; phylum Bacillota; class Clostridia; order Oscillospirales; family CAG-272; genus HGM12713. The sequence continues at coordinate 7,463 of JAGAKG010000046.1, forward strand.
GAGGAAAAGAAGATTACCATTGCTACATACAACATCAAGAACGGCAATCTCGTAGGATACGATTTCAGTATTCTCGCCGAGGATATACTCGACTCAGGAGCCGAGATAATCGGTCTTCAGGAGGTCGATATGCTCACCAACAGAAATCAAATGCAGGATACGCTTGAGATTCTTTCCGAGGAGACGGGATTTAAGTATTATGCCTTTGCGTATGCCGTTCCACAGGATGTCGGACAGTACGGAAATGCCATTCTTTCCAAGTATCCCATAATTGAGCACGAGGTATTTGACCTCTCCTTGAAAAACGGCGAGGGAGAAAAGCGCGTATTGCTTCACGCGGTAATTCAGATTGATGATGACACCACTATGGATTTCTTCGTGACTCACATTGAAAGCAGAAGCGCGATACTTCAGTTCAAGGATATAGACACTCAGCTTGAGAAGTGCGACAGCTTTATTCTTATGGGAGATTTCAATCAATATCCCTCGTCTGAGGCGTTTACCTATCTCCAGAACGCTTATATGTTGAACACTTCTGACGACGAGATAACGCACACCACCATAGACAACTATGATTTCGACAATATAGTTCCGCACACGAGTGTAAAATGTGTCGATCCGAGAACGATCAATACCGAGCATTCCGACCACTATATGCTTGTTGCGGATTGGATAATTCAATAAACAAACTCAGGGCGTTGGCAATAATTTGCCGACGCCCTTTTTCACTCTTTTCTGACAAACTTCATATATTTACTACTGAAGCTACTATTTCACAAATTAACTTAACGGAGTTTCGGTATGATTAAATATATACATTTGAACGAGCTTGAGACGGGGCAACGGGCGAATGTTGTCTCGGTTGGCGGAGAGGCTGCAATGAGGCAAAGATTCGAGGACCTCGGGATAGTTCGGGGGACAGAGATACTTTGTGTGATGAAAAGCCCTCTCGGTGACCCCGTGGCGTATCTTATAAGGGGCGCGCTTATAGCGATAAGGCGCGAGGATTCCGCGAATATACTTGCGGAGCTGTGTTTGGAGGCGCAAGATGGGACTCACGCATAAATCAACGGGGAGAGTGCTGAGAGAGTCAGCGGAAAGTGTCACAAGGGTGAGTGATGACGAGATAATCATCGCTCTTGCGGGAAATCCGAATGTGGGAAAAAGCACGCTTTTCAACGAGCTTACGGGTATGCACCAGCACACGGGAAACTGGAGCGGAAAAACCGTTGAGTATGCAGAGGGAGTATGCCGATATCGCGGCGAGAAAATAAGGATTATCGACCTGCCCGGGACATATTCCCTAAACCCACATTCCGCCGAGGAAGCCGTGGCGAGAGAATTTATATGTTCTCCCGTTCCCGACTGCGTAGCCGTCATTTGTGACGCCACTTGTCTTGAGAGAAATCTGATTCTCGTTCTGCAAACGATAAAGGAAGCAAAAGCGGTCATAGTTTGCGTAAATCTTATGGACGAAGCGCGAAAAAAAGGGATACATATAGATACCAAACGGCTCTCGGAGAGTCTGGGCGTTCCCGTCGTTGGAATGTCGGCGCGAAGCAGATGCGGAATATCCGAGGTGCTTGAGCTGTTTTTAAGTTCAAAGAAACTGAATAATTGTAAAAAGGATTTTGGAGACGGCAATTACGCGGAGATTGCCGAGCGGATATGCCGCGAATGTGTCACACGGGAAAGTCAAAAGAGAGAGCAGCGCGACAGACGCATAGACAGAATACTGACAGGTAAGCTCACAGGCTTTCCGATAATGTTTTTTCTGCTTGCGCTTATCTTCTGGATAACGATAGTCGGGGCGAATTATCCCTCTGAGCTGCTTTCAAGCTTTTTCTTTTATATTCAGGAGCTGTTGCTCCGCTTTACGGTCTATATAGGCGCGCCCGAATGGCTCACAAGTCTGCTCGTGCTTGGAATATGGAGAACTCTCGCCTGGGTTGTGGCGGTTATGCTTCCGCCAATGGCGATATTCTTCCCTCTTTTCACTCTCCTCGAGGACCTTGGATATCTGCCGAGGGTGGCGTTCAATCTCGACAGATGCTTCAAGCGATGCGATGCCTGCGGGAAGCAGGCGTTGACGATGTGTATGGGCTTCGGGTGCAACGCCGCGGGTGTTGTGGGGTGCAGAATAATAGACTCTAAGCGAGAGAGGCTTATCGCTATGCTGACGAATGTATTCGTTCCCTGCAACGGCAGATTCCCCACGATAATCGCCCTTATCTCGATATTCTTCGTTACGGTAAGCGGAACGGCGGGTTCGCTTCTCTCGGCGCTTATTCTTTCCGCTGTAATAATCTTCGGAATACTTCTGACATTTATCGTATCAAAGCTTCTTTCCCTGACGCTTCTTCGAGGAACCCCCTCCTCCTTCACGCTCGAGCTTCCGCCATACCGCGCACCTCAGGTAGGAAAGGTCATTCTTCGCTCGATACTCGACAGAACGCTTTATGTCCTCGGCAGAGCCGCAGCGGTCGCGGCTCCCGCGGGGCTTATTATATGGTTATTCGCAAACATAGAGGTGGGCGGTATTACTCTGCTACGGCATTGCACCGACTTTCTCGACCCATTCGCCTCGCTTATGGGTCTCGACGGCGTAATACTCTTTGCGTTTATACTCGCGCTTCCCGCAAATGAGATAGTCATTCCAATAATTCTTATGGCGTACTCCTCGTCGGGCGCGCTAATAGATTACTCGGGGCTTTCCGAGCTTGGCGAGCTTCTGAGAGCAAACGGCTGGAACTCGCTTACCGCGCTGTGCGTGATAATCTTTATGCTCTGTCACTTCCCTTGCTCGACCACACTTATGACGATAAAAAAGGAATCGGGCAGCATCGGGTGGACTATACTCGCGGCAATACTACCCACGCTCGTTGGCATAATTCTGTGTATGACGGTAAGCGCGATAGCGCGAATATTGGGGTAATAAGGCATTTTTTGTAAAAACTGTTTTAATTATTAACGAAATATAGAAAAAATTATGTTGTTTTTTTAACTTGAAGTGGCTTTTGTATTTGTGCTATAATAAAAAGCAATAAATCAGATTGTTTAATAAAAAGGAGATTGAAATGGAAACACTGAAAAAATATCTGAAGCTCTATTTCATCGACGCGATGGGCGCTATGGCGCTCGGTCTGTTTGCGTCACTGCTTATCGGAACTATTTTCAAAGCCATTGGAATGATTCCGCATCTGGAATTTATGGCAACTATCGGCGGATACGCCCAGGCTATGGCTGGACCCGCTATGGCGGCGGCTATTGCCTACTCGCTCAAGGCGCACCCCCTCGTTATGTTCTCTGCCGCCGCTGTTGGTTATGCGGCTAACACGCTCGGCGCGGCGGGCGGCCCTCTTGCGGTATTCATTATCGCGATAATCGCGGTTGAGGCGGGCATGCTCGTTTCAAAGAAAACAAAAATCGATATCGTAGTAACTCCATTCGTCACCATTTTCGTGGGCGGTGTTCTCTCGATACTCTTAGCTCCGCATATTGGTACGCTTGTAAATTACATAAGCAAGCTTATCTCCTGGGCAGCTCTTCAGGCTCCGCTTGTAACGGGAATTGTGGTTTCGGTGGTCATCGGTATATGCCTTACCCTCCCCATATCGAGCGCGGCTATCTGCGCAAGCCTCGGGCTTACGGGCAGTATTCTCGTCGAGAACGCATCTGAGGGACTCGCGATAGCGGGAGCTGCCGCAGTTGCGGGATGTTGTGCTCAGATGGTTGGATTTGCCGTTATAAGCTTCCGCGAAAACCGTTGGAGCGGTCTGCTCTCTCAGGGTATCGGAACGAGTATGCTCCAAATGCCGAACATTATAAGGCACCCACAGATATGGATAGCACCCACCCTCGCTTCGGCTATCACGGGCCCGCTTGCGGTTTGCGTGTTTGACCTGAAAATGTACGGCGCGGCTATTAATTCGGGTATGGGTACCTGCGGTATGCTCGGCCCTATCGGTATGATTCTCGGTTGGATATCCCCAGAAAACGGCTACCCCTACGAGGTAACGCCCCTTAACTGGATCGGACTTGTGTTGGTCTGCTTTATTCTCCCCGCCGTTCTCTCGCTTATCTTTAACGAAATACTCCGCAAGATAGGCTTGGTTAAGGACGGATATATGAAATTGGATACTTAAAAATTAAGGAGAACCTTTCGATGAAAGGTTCTCCTTGTTTTATATGATATCAATAATATCCTCAGCGCTTATATGCGCGTCGGCGTGGACACAATTTCCTTTATGCCGCTCGACGAAGGTATCGTCGACAGCGAGAATTTTGATATTTTTATTTCTCATAGCGGCAGCCCCCTCAAGCTTTTCTGAGAGGATCATACCCATACCGCCGTTCTTGATTTCTTCCTCAAGGAATACGACCGTTTCAGCCGATTCGGGAAGCATTGAGAGAATTCTTTCGGCAGTCTCGCCGTAAGGCTTGAGAACCTCGAGAAGAATAATTCCCACCTTAGTTCCCCGCTCCGCAAGAATATCCGACGCCGCGAGGGCTTCCTTGACTATCCGCCCGTGAGTTACGATAATGACAGAGGGCGCGTCACCGTCGCTGTAATTGCGAACAGCTCCGAGAGTCCGAGCGACACCGTGGGGATAAAACTCAGATACGACTCTGTCAGACTCAACGCCGTTCGGATATCTCACCGCGCAAGGAGAGTCGCTCTCGTTCATTTCCTCAAGCGCGCGCTCAAGAGCGGCGTTTGTGATAGGCGTGTATATCTTCATTCCGGGTATCTGTGACAGAAAGGCAACATCAAATATACCGTGATGCGTCGCGCCGTCGGCTTCGCTGAGCCCCGCGCGGTCTATACATATCTTCACCGGCAGCCTCTGGAGTGCCACATCGTGGATTATATTATCATAGCTTCTCTGCAAAAACGACGAATACACCGCAAAATAAGGCTTCATTCCGTTTGCGGCAAGTCCCGCGGCGAAGGTCATCGCGTGTTCCTCGGCAATTCCAACATCAAAGAATCGCTCCTTGTGCGTATCGCGGAAGCTCTCAAGCCCCGTACCGTCACACATCGCGGCGGTAATAGCGCATATTTTTGAATCATTCTTCGCCAACTCGGTAAGCTTTGCTCCCATAATATGAGAGAAGTTCGGCTTGTCCGATTTTTTTGCGCCTGCGGGCGACATTCCGTGATACTTCTCGGGAAACTGCTCGGCAGGCTCGTAGCCCTTTCCCTTTTTGGTCTTTATATGAACAACAACGCTCTCGTCGAGCTTCTTCGCCTCAAGCAGAAGATTTTCGACCGCGGCATAATCGTTGCCGTCTATCGGGCCAAGATATGTAAGCCCCATGCTCTCGAAATAATTCGAGCCGTAGAGCGCGTTTTTAATCGTCTTCTTAACGCCCCTTACAAACCAGAACATTCGCTTTCCGACAAGAGGTATCTTCTTGAGGAAAAGCCCCGTTGCCTTTTTGGTCTTGAAATATCCCGCCTTGTTGCGGATACGCGCAAGATTGCGCGCAAAGCGACCTATGTTCTTGGATATCGACATTTCATTCTCATTCATAATGATGACAAGCCGTACATCCTTGCGGCAGTTATTGAGCGCCTCGTGAATCATTCCGCCCGTATAGGCGCCGTCGCCGATTATCGCCACGGTATAGGCATCGGAGCCGGAAAGCTTGTCCGACACGGCAAACGCAAGCGCCGCGGAAAGCGAGGTTGAGCTATGCCCCGCGCCGAAGCAATCGTGCTCGCTCTCTCCTCTGTTCGTAAATCCGCTGATACCGCCCGCCTGCCTGAGGGTTTCCATTCTGTCAAGTCTGCCTGTGAGCATTTTGTGGACATAGCTTTGATGCCCCACATCGAATATGATATGGTCCTTCGGCGAGTCGAAAACTCTGTGTATCGCCATAGACATCTCAACCACGCCAAGATTTGAGGCAAGGTGACCGCCGTTCTCACCAACTCTGTCTATAAGCTCACGGCGTATCTCTCCCGCAAGCTCGGTCATAACCTCGTCAGGCAGCGCCTTGAGGTCTGTGGGCGACTTTATCTTGTCGAGATATTTATAATTTTTTTCACTTATGCAAGACATAAAGCCCCCTTTCCGAGCCACCGCTCAATTTCGCAATACACTCTTATTATTTTACCACTTATTCGCCATTTTGTCAAGCAAAACGCCAAAATCGCCGCAAATGCAAATATCACGCAAATATCTTGATTTGTACCGTGATTTATGCTATAATATAGATGAATAAATTGTTGATTTCGGAGAATGTGATGAATACCGATTTGAAATTAAATGCTGATATAACAAAAAGAAGCAGAAAAAGACTGCTCCTGACGCTTATTGTAGCGTCGGCGGTGTTCTTTGCTCTGTCCTCTTTGATTCTTTCCCCGCTATACATATATACCTGCTCAGATGTAGTCTACGCCACAACGGCGCTGCCCGAGATAATTGATATAGTGATAGATATTGTTGATGTCGCGGCTTACGCTGTATCATTTTCAATAATAATCTACTCTATATTCAAATTCACATTGAAAAAATCTATCGGATTGATATTTATTTATATCGCATCGGTAGCACTGAGATACCTCGCGAATTTGATTATCACAACCATATCAGACGGAGCGTTCTCCGTCGACGAGGTGTTCTATGTACTTATATACCTGACTCTTGACCTCGTTTTATTCGGCATTGTTTTGATTCTCCCGTCAATTCTGATACCGAGCTATTACTCAAAGCGCGCCGTTATTGAAAAGGCAAACGCCAAGCTCGGCAAGAAAATGCCGTCCGTTCATGAGGAGCTGTTCGCCACTAAAAAAATCTTTTCGGCGAAAAATCCGCTTCATATATCGGCTCTCGTGACGGGAATTATTCTCTCTCTTGTGAAAATCGCCACACGAGTGTGGTTTGACCTCTATATAGGCGCGCCAAGCTCTGCGGCAGACGCTATGTGGATGGTCGCATACTATCTTTCCGATATCCTTATCGCGCTTATCGTGTACGCAATCTCCCTTTATATTTTCGCGCACTTCGATGCGAAGGAGCAGAGGGAGAATTGACAATCCGAAATATACTCAAAGCAACAGCGTGAGGTTCCATAAAGCAAAAAAGAAAGACGAAAAAATAACTACTATAATGGAGGTTAATAATGAGTTATCTTTTAAATAAATATATAAAAAATAAAGAAAACAAAGGCTTTCATGAGAGTTGGAAAATATCGTGTGAAGACGGTATTCACGAAATTCGTATTGAAGGAACTACCCATACAACCCCCATAAAATTATTTATAGACGATAAACATATAGATACAATTCACTTTAAAAGAAAATCTATTCTTCATAAATTTGAATATAAATTCACTTGTGCAGATGAAGATGTTATTTTAATCTTTGTCGCCGGAAAATATGACATCGTACATCGAGGTATTCTGCAAAAAGCCAATTTAAAATATGAGCCAAAATCGGTTTTGCCAAGATTTTACAGAATATTTTCCATAGTACTTATCTTCCTATCAATAACGCCTGCGTTTTTTTCGGGAATAAAGTTCACTGTGGATAATGCTAGTTTATTGATTTGGACTATTCTCGCACCTTGTTGTTGTTCTCTCTTTTGCGAATCCTCTGCAACAAATCCTTTTTATTCAAAAAAGAAAAAAATATTAATTAGCGTCGTCTCAATTGTTTTGGCGTGGTTGACTAATGTCGTTTCTGCTTGGTTGTTATTGTTTATTCGTGCTTAACTTTAAATAGGGGGAACAGGAATGAAAAACAGCTTTTTAGCCTCACCTCAATTAGCTAAATTTGTTTTTATTAAGACAATTGTGACAAGTGTTATTATATTGTTTATATCTCTTTTTTTCAAAAATAATTTATGGCTTGCGGCTATTATGTTTGTAATTTTGCTCGCATTTACCAGCGTGTCTATGTTAATAAAATATAAAAATGCTTTTGTCAAAATTGTTGTGAACGAAGAAGGCATAAAGAATAAATGGTTTGCTTTAAAGTGGGAAGATATTTCGTCATATGAGCTTTTGGAAGTATATGCCTATTGGGGACATAAAAATCCTAAATATAAAATTGAATGTTCTTCCGTTGTCTGTTTTGGTAAAATTTCTCAAGATAAAAAATTCATAAAGCAAAATCCGCACGAGACAATTTGCGTTTCTTTGACTCCAAAACAATTACAAATTATTGAAACATATGGAAAAGGTAAATCAGAAAAAATAGACGAAATTCTAAATTTTTATTACTATAATCAAAGATAGTTTCTATATGCGATAGTAAAATATTGTATGACATTGCGACAATGTTGGCATGAGGGGTACATAGGAGGTTTTCGGATGACTTTTAGGACAAATGAAATCGGTGTTTCTCGCTACTGTGTTTCACCTGCTTATACCATTAATATGGTTATCATGTTAATGTTGACTGTCTTATCATTGGTGGGTATGTGTGTGTTTGCTGTATATTTTGATTTGACAGTTAAAGAAACTATTATTGGATATTTGTTTATATTATTCTTTTACTCGCTGTCAATCGTGCCTTGTAGTCTCATGGCTAAAAAGAGACTATCAATATCTTATTTGTATCGCGACCGCATAGAAAGCAGAATTTTCGGAAAAACGAAATGTTCTTATGCTTGGAATGAAATAAAACACATACGATTTATTAAATCTCGTACCAGTGTGATAGATTTAGTACCAGCATATATCGTTCTGTCGAAAGATGAAATTACACCTAGAGAAAATTGGATTTTATCTCTTGATATAAAAAGAGAAATTTTAATACCTTTAAATCGTAGAAATATTGATAATGTTATGAAATACCTCTCTTTTATAGGAATACCGTCCATATTTAACAATAATTTTGAAGTGTTATATGAATTTATATGTGAGCGTGGCGATATATTGTTTAGAAAACTCGGCGATAATACCTGGGAAAAGGAAATAATACAGCGAGCGGAATGAATAACATAGGTAACACAGAGGACGGTTCCTTGTGTTCAGAAAAACAATGTTGATGTGGTGAGGGTGTATCTATGAAAAAAATCAGCCAATGTATTTGTTTTACAATAAGTTTTATTGTTTTACTTTCGTTTCAAGGATGTAACAGACAACCACATGCGCGTTTGGAAGAGGGGGATTACACATTATCTCTCGTATCTGATAACCAAGCATCCCCTACATATTATATTGTTAAATACGACGGCACCGACGAAAACATTACTCTACCAAATAAGACTGATAAGGGGTATCCTATTATCGCTGTAGGTTCTTGGGCTTTTGCGGGATGCGAATCAATAAAAAACTTGATTATTCCTGATGGATTTGTCTCTTTGGAAAAAAACAGTTTTTATAATTGTTCTAATTTGGAATCTGTATTTATAGGAGCGAATGTAGCTTCAATTTCTGAGTGGGAAGTTTTTTCTTCTTGCGAAAGGTTGCAAACCTTTAGCGTTAATACAGATAATTGTGTTTTTTATGCTAAAGGAAACTGTTTGATTGATAAAACTTCACAGACAGTTGTATACGGTTGCAAGGACAGCATTATTCCAAACGAAATAAAAAGAATAGGTGCTTGCGCATTTTCCGAAATTGACACATTGGAAAAGATAGTTATTCCCGAAAGTGTTACCCATATCGGTTCGTTTGCTTTTTTTAAAGCCACTTCGTTGAATGAAGTGACTTTGGGAGACAACATAGAGCATATAGGTGATAGTGCTTTCGGGGAATGCCCAGAGCTTGTAATTTATTGCAAGTTTGTTTCTAAACCTGACGGTTGGTCTGATACATGGATACATTCAAGCACTACGGTCATATGGGACAGTTGATAAACACAGAGGACGGTTCCTTGTGTTATTAATCATGTCCTCATATATGGCGGATTAATGGAGGATTTTCTTATGAAAAAAGGTTTCTTTCTTGAGACATGGAAAGGTCTTATAACTTTTGTATATATCATCTCTCCTATTGTAGTTTTTCTCCAAATATGTGGTAAGAGAAACATCGAACACATTCTTCACACATCGCACAGAGGATACGCAGTGTTTTATATAGCACTGATATTCAATATTTTTGATTTCGTTTGTTATATGTTAAATTATAGATATTTGGTTAAAAAAGGAAATATTACCGCACATATAGGTCACTTTTTTATAGGTTTTGCGCCCGTGTTTGTTGCATTGGTGTCCGCTATATGGTTATGGATAACATTGATAATATAACACAGAGGACGGTTCCTTGTGTTATTAATCATGTCCTCATATATGGCGAATAAACGGAGGGATTTGAGATGAATAAAAGAATATTTATTTGCGTTGCAATAGTTCTTGCTGTAATTGTTATCGTAGCTGTTTCAATCATTATGTACTTTCATACGAATAAACAACCTGATATAATGGAATTTGATATGATAGACTATCAATGGGAAATTGAAAACTTTTCCTTTGAAGGAAATGTTGGACCGATAGATGATGCAAATACGGCAGTAGAAAAGGCTAAAGATTTGTGGCTTGAAAAGTATAGCACTGTTAATGGTCAACCGTATGATCCCATAAAAAGAAGAAAAATTGAGGTTTTATTTGATTCTAATAATGATTGTTGGCTTATTAAATCTGTTTCAAACTCGAATGTCAAAGCGAGTACTCCACATGCTATGATTCAAAAAGACGGAAAGGTGATAGCTGTTTGGATGGGGTAAGAAACATTTGATTGAAGGGAACTTTTATGAAAAAAATTATAATTATATTTTTAACTTGTTGCTTTGTTATTACTTTAGTTGCTTGCGATTCTCGCATATCCCTATCCGACAAAAGAACTGAAGAACTTTTCGACGAAACCAAAAAGATTCTCCAAGAGGAAGATGTATGGTCCGAAAACTACATAATCTGCGTCGATCAAAGTCTACTTGTCTATAAAAACGAACAAATAACAACTTACATTGATCCGCAATCCAAATTGAACGAAGAACAGTTAAAGTCCATTTTTCTTGAATATAAAAAATATTTTAACGAGGGCTTATCTTCTTTAAACGCAGATAACTTTTCCTTAACAGGATATCGTGTCAGCGCTGCCAATGGAATTGAAAAATTGTGCTTCGTAAAATTGGAATCCGATTGGTATTTTAACGAAAAAATTGTACCCATAACATCTTTTGATGTTATGCTTTATGAAAACGATGGGGTGGGTCTAGAAATCGATTGTACTGATGATGTACTGTATCCAGTTCTTAGCATTTATCTGAATGTTTCCGAGCAAGAAGAAGCTAACATAATAGCACAGAATACAGTTGACGCTTCCCCGTCTTGACCAAAACCAAATAAATTTTACCGCATTGGTGGCGTATTTCCGTCACCAATGCGGTTTTGCTCTTTTTAACATTATTTTGGGGATTTTATGGCAAAATTTACTTAATATGCACAAATTTCATTGACAATGTATAAAAAATATAGTAAGATAATAGCAGAGAGGTTTATTTAATAAAATATTGATAGGGGGTAGGGCTATGAATAAAAAAAATGATTATTTCTATCGTGTGTATTATAGTCTTTATCGCACTTATAGTCTCTTTTGCCGCATATATATGGGTTGACTTTTATTATACGGGCAACTTGGAGTTCTATAATTTTGAAGAAATAAACACGATGTATGCACAGGGAGATAGAACATATTTTATAACAGCAACTGGATACGGATATGTTTTTGGAGATTGGTCAGGGTCGGATTATAGATATTACAGAAATGCTGAATCCAAAAAATTAGGAGACACACAGTGGGCTGCTCCTGTAAAAATTTCTGATATGAAACTATCTCGCATAATCCCTTGCAAATTAGGTGCTTTTTTGATTACGGAACATGGTGAATTGTTTTGTGCCACAGATAATCAAATATTAAAATATCCCATAAGTAATGTTGTTGATGTTGTTTTCCACGAGAAGTCACAGCAATTGCTTTATGTCTCTGCAGATAACACATTATATTGCCTTGATTGCAATAACGCATCATATCCATTAAGGAATGAAATTTCACAAATTATTTTGTGTAAAAATCAAATATTCTATTTGGATATATATGGTAACCTATTTTCGGGTAATTGGAATTCTCAAGATATACTCATAGAAAACGAAAAACTTTTATATGATAATGTTTCGCTTTTTGATGTAGAGGATAATGGAGTTTTTAACGCCCCATTTAACTTTGATACTGCGTTGTTGACCGTTTTAACCGATAATGGCGATTTATATTGTAAAGGATTATATCATCCGTCTATTGGATATCAATATTTAACCGATTATCCCCCTACGGTTAAACTGGAAGATTGGACTTTGCTTGGAAGTAATATTGTGAATTTTTCCACATCAGCTATGGGAACCGTTATGCTCCATAAAGATGGGTGCGTATCATATTATGGATATGATACCACATGCGACAGGTGGATAGGTAAAAAAGACTTTACTATTGATGATGCGGTATTTGTTCTTTCGGAAAACGGATATATATGCGTCAAACAAAAAAGTGGAAGATGGCTCTTTTGGGGCGATTCTTGGCGAAATCAATTTTGTGGTGTTGAAAAGCATACACATAGTATAACTTCAATAGAAGATGGGGGGACGGTTCTAGAAGTTTTACCCTAAGAATACAGAGTATGCTTTCACATCTTAAATAAAACTAAATAAGTTTTACCGCATTGGTAGCGTATTTCCGTTACCAATGCGGTTTTGTTGTTCCCTATTCCTCTAAAAGCAGCGCTCTGACGGGGGCGCCGTCGGCTCCGCCGAGCTTTATGGGCGCGGCAAAGAGCGTGTAGCTTCCCTCGCGCACTCCGTCAAGCATTAGTCCTTCAAGTAAAGCTATGCCCTTTCTGAGCAAAATTTGGTGTACCTGAGCATCTCCAACGCTCTGCCCCGATATTCCAACAAGCTCTGTTTCCGTCCTTGCCAAAGCCTCGGCTTCTTCAAGTGTGAATCCCTCGCAATCCTTGAAAATAATTCTTTTCTCGGCAGTGTCGCGCAATATTCCGTCAAAATCCTCTATTTGGCACACGCGAGCCTTACCGATAAAGCTGTTTACATCAAGCTCGTCGATTGTCGCACCGCCGTCAATATAATGAAACGGCGCGTCAATATGAGTTCCGTTGTGAGCGCACATAGTAAAGTCTGTCACATTACATTCCTCACCCTCAGATATGCTTTTTACACGCTTAAAGCTCGGAGCTGTATCGCCCGGGTATACCTTACAGGAAAAGACTTCCTGCGTTATATCTATTATTCTCATTCCGCACACCTCAATTATCGGTCAGGAGCTTTTGAAGCACCTCTATTTTGTTGTTCGAATATTCATACGCTCCCTTGAAATCCTTCCGCTCCTTGCAGCATATCTCCAAATCGGAAAATACAAAATACATAAGCGGCTCCTGTATCTTATGGGGATTTATCAATATTTTATAAAGCTTCTGATACGCTTCCTCGTAATCCTCTCTGAGCATATCTCTCTTGGCGTTTATGTGCAAAACATAGTGAAGATTTTCATCGAGTCCCGACACAAAATGCTCCGCTATCTCGGGATTACCGTCCTCAAGTGTATCAAAGGACAGAGCATATCGGGAAAAATTATCCGACATTGCCGAAAAAATCTCGGTTTCGTTTTCGTCTATAATGTCCGACGACAATGTCGCCGATATTCTTCTCATATACCTGAAATATGCCGAAGCCACTGCGCGGATATGATTTGTTTTATATATCGTCTGCTCTGAAAGCTCTATCGCCTCGTCGAAGTACGACACCGCACGCCTTAACATTCCAATATTGAAATACTCAATAGCCAACGCCAGCGAACATTCCGAAAAAATAAGATTTACCTCGTCGTCTCTCTCGAACGACGCGTTTATGCACATATCTCTGCAAATTTTATAATTTCCCGAGGTATACGCGTTCTTGATATTCGATATTTCGGCGAGCTTCAGATAGATAAACTCGTCATCTCCGTCAGCAAGAAGATATCCTGCGGGGACATTCAGCTTGGCGGCAATATGCTTCAGCGTGGCAAGCGACGGCTGCGCTGTTCCATTTTCGATGCAGCTGAGCATATTTCGTGTAATAACATTTCCCGCAAGCTCGGTCTGCGTCATTACCTTCTCTGTTCTCAGCCTCTTTATTTTTTCGCCTATCTTCATTCGTCTACCTCCCGATAAATATAATTCATTTTATCATAAAACAGCGCATAAATCAAGTGTAAAGGTAAAAATAATTTACCTGAACTAAGAAAAGTAAAACAGGTGGTACATTTGTATCACCTGTTTCTTATGTCAGCATTGACCTATTTTTCCGGGCCGTCGCCAGCCAAGTATTTTCGGCACTGCAAAGCTTAACTTCCGTGTTCGGAATGGGAACGGGTGGACCCTTTGCGTTAAAAACACTGACTATTTACTGACTTATGTCAGTAACTTTTGTCTCAGCTCTGAACCGCGGAGCTATATTTCATACTCCGTCGTTCTTCGCCGCGACGCATGGGTGCGGCAACTTGCCGCTGGTGCACCTTCAGGGATTCGAACCCGGGACCCACTGATTAAGAGTCAGTTGCTCTACCAACTGAGCTAAAGGTGCATTTCCTTCAGGTGCTTTCTTCAGTGAAAAATCACTGAAAACCGAATAAAGAGATGAAACTCAAAGTAGAAATATGAACTATTAGAAGTTCAAGCGCTCGGTCTATTAGTATCACTTAGCTGAACGCATTACTGCGCTTACACC
>JAGAKG010000047.1 GCA_017625755.1 Clostridia bacterium
ATGAAGATTATCTCGCCGAGATGCGCCGCGATTCTATCCGTGAGGTGTCCGAAACCAACGGCTCAATTCGTATGGAAGAACGCTTCAAGTAAGGAGAACTGAATGGCAAAATTAATTCTCAAAGCTCCTTACTATAAACCCGGACATCGTACCGAATCGGGAAGGTCGCGCGGTGGATACGCAGAGTATATTGCAACGCGCGAGGGAGTTGAAATTCTTCGTGGCGGTATGCTTGGATATATCGGTGAGCGACAAGGCTCGAACGGACTGTTTAGTGACGAGGGTGAGAAAATTAATCTCTCCGCTATCAGCCGTGAGATCGACGAGCATCCCGGAAACGTATGGGGCATTATAATTTCTCTCAAGCGTGAGGATGCGGAAAGGCTCGGATATAATTCTGCGGAGCAATGGATGAATCTCCTTCGCTCTCACAGAAACGATATCGCGAAAGAGATGCACATCCTCCCGAGCAATCTCCGTTGGTATGCAGCCTACCATAACAAGGAGAAAAATCCTCACGTTCACGTTATGGTATGGTCGAAAGAACCGCGCGAACCGTTCCTTTCACGAGAAGGTATCCACAATCTCAAGCAGACATTTGCTACGGATATATTCCGTCAGGAGCTGACCTCAATCTATAAAAAGCAGACCGAGGTCAGAGATGATCTCAAAGAAAAATATAAAAATATTATCGCAAAAGTGGTCGCCGAAATTAAAAACGGCGACCACGCTGTCTCTCCCGAGCTTGTGATGAAAATGCAGTTGCTCTCCGAGAAGTTAGAGAAACACAAAGGCAAAAAGGTGTACGGCTACCTTCCAAAAGAAACGAAAGCTCTCGTCAATGAAATTGTAAAAATGCTTGGAAACGATCCTCAGCTCTCGGAGCTTTACGATGTGTGGTACGGTTACAAATGCGAAACCGTCCGCACCTATACCGATACGATGCCCGATAAGATTCCGATAGAAGAAAACGAAGAATTCAAATCTATCCGCAACGCCGTGGTGAGTGCCGTAAGAGATATTCACATTCCGAGAGAACAGCCCGATGCGGAAGAAGATTACGATTACGAAAAGCTGAAGGATCGCGCAGATGATTTCGACTACCTCTACCGCTATGCGAACGCATACGATGATCCCATCGGTTACTATCGCCTCGGCAGATATTACCTTGAAAAGACCGACGATATGGAGAACGCAGAATGGTGGCTACGGATGGCGGCAGACGAAGGAAACTCTCTCTCCGCCTATCTCATTTATAAAGCCTACCGTGACCGTAAGTTTGATGAAACGCCGAGCGACAAGATGAAATATCTTCGCATGGCGGCAGATGCAAAGTTCGGCTATGCCGAGTACGAATATGCCAAGTACCTTCGAGATAAATCTCCCGAGGATGCGAAGGAGTATCTCAGGCGAGCCGCGGAACACGGTAGCTTCCAAGCGGAGTATGCCTATGGCAAAATGCTATTCGAGGAAGGACGGCGCGATGAAGCACGTGCCTACTTTGAACGCTCCGCCACGGATGATGCATGGACACAAACGAGAGTCGGGCTACTGCTTTACTATCAGTACGAGGACTACGAAGCATGTAAAGAGTATATGAACTCTGCAGCCGAGCAAGGATACGAGCCTGCAAAAGAAGCGATACGAGCAATCGAGCATAACCTCAACGCGCAGATCGTCATAGGCGTATGCGACCTGTTCTATTACGCAAGCAATATAATCGATGACAGAGCCGAGGACATGTACGCACAGGAGCATCAGATCAACTACCACGGCATCGACAAGAAACAACGCCGTGAGATCCGTGCCAAGAAACAGGCACAGGGGCATACGATGTCATGGTAAATCCCGTTTTAGCGATTATAAGAGCCTCAATCGACCGTAGGCACGGTTGGGGCTCTCCCGCAAAGAAAAGTGGCATTTTCAGGCGGTACAGACCGCCACTATTTTACGAAATTTGGAGGTATATTCAATGATAACAGGAATTAAGAAAACACACAAGAC
>JAGAKG010000048.1 GCA_017625755.1 Clostridia bacterium
CATAGAGTAAAGCAACACGGCGGCGTTCTTCGCGCCCGTTCCCGTCAGCTTGATAAGTACCTCCGTTCCGTTTAGCATCATTTTCATTACCTGATCTGCTGCTTCGCCGGAAGTATTCATACTTTTCTTTCCTCCTTCTTTTTGTCTTGGGTTTTCTTTGGTGTATCTTTATCGGGTACGTCGATGGTGTTGACCACCGCTTCAATAGCACCGCTTCGCAGAGCAATATCCTCGCAAAGCCGCATTTCCCGACGGAGTACCGCCATCTGCCTTGATAGCTCTGAAATCTCATTTTTAATCGGTTGCATTTCCACGCTATCGTGCATACGGCGGAGTCGGTTGCGGAGTGCAGCTCGCTCCTTGGCAAGTGCTACGAACTTGCCCGATAAATTCTTGGTAAAAGAAGAAAGCTGCTCAGCGGTATGAATGTCATACTTACCAAGCAACTTTGCTTCTTCGGAGTACATACGCGCTCGCTTGACATCCTCGCGGATCACGGCGTATGCTTCACGGTTATTCGGTTTTTCTTTTGGGAGTGCGCCGAGCAGATAACAGTAGTGGTAGTAAAGAGCCACAAGTCCTTTCGGCTTCTCCCGTTTGGTGTAGGTTTTGTACGGAGTGAAGGAACGGTTGATGCCGTTCTCTTTGAGCCGTCTTTGCACGTCCTCGTAGGTGTAGCCCTCACCGAGCTTATCCATACGAAACCACCTTGTGCTTTCATCGGGGCGGATACGCAAATACTTTCCTCGCCATTCAAGGGTGTATCCAAGAGCTTGAAAAGTGGTGGCGAACTGCGGATAGGTGAAGCAATGCTTGATGGCTTCGTCCATATCTCGCCGTATCAGACCTCGCACCGTCGCCCGTCCTTCTTGCTCGGCTTTTATCTCTCCGATATGCCGTCCTTTTTCTCTCGGCTTCTCGATAACCGATAAGCCGTATTCACGGCAAAGGCGGTCGGATACCTCTCGGATTTTGCGATAGGTTTCCTTGCAATCGTGATAGCGTTTCATATCAAATCCCGTGGCGGGAAAAGCAAAGTGATTGTGTATCGTTCCTGTGTTGGTATGAGTGGAAACGACAACGGGAAAGTTACCCCATAATTCTTGTGCAAGTCGCACACCGATCTCGTGTGCTGCTTCGGGGGCAACCTCACCGCGCTTGAAGCTCTGATATGCGTGGTAGGCAATCGTTTCGGACATACTGCTTGACCGCGAGTTGAGTTGTTCCATCAAGCTCACCGCAGAGTCAAGGTCGCATTGAAGGGTGCTGACATAAAGCCGTTCTTCGGTTTTGAGAATATCCACACCGTATTCGACGAGAGCTTGTAGTGTTTCCTCGGAGCAATTCTCGGAGGACTTTTCAAGGTCACCGACATAATCAATCAGTTGTTTAAGGTGGCTTCTTACGTTCCAAATTTTTGTTACCGCCAATCTTGATACCTCCCCTCGCAAGCTGTGCCGAAAGCTCCGCAACAACCCGCCACACACGGGTAGCGTTTCGTCGGTATTCGGGTTCATCAATAAAACCGAGAGAGTGCGCCTTCGTTGCAAGTTGGTTCATATTGATACCGATGTGCTGAAGCTCATCAATGACTTGTCTGTATTCCACGGGCGGAAATGCCACGGGTTGAAATCCCGCGATAAGCTGACGGATATAATTGCTCCGTGACATATTGGCGGCGGCAGACCATTCATCAAGGCGTTTCAGCTCTGCATCATTCAACCTCAATATGACTTGATTTTTTCTGTTGCGGTTCTGCTCATATTTTTTCTGATTTTGCATTGTTGTTTAATGGCGGGGTATTAGGGGATTTCCCCTAACAAGCGCATTTGGATATCCAAAAGCAGTGCTTGCTAAGAGTGAAAGACACTAATCCGCCGCCCCGAAGTCCTCCTTTCATCGTTCTTTATCGTCGCGGCTTCTGACGGGTTCTTTGATTTCGTATTCCACGCCTTGGTAGTCCTCGGCGGTCAGAATATAGTGTCCTCTATGGTATCCGTCGTTAACGATTGTCTGCGCTTCGTAAGCATCTTCAGCTTCAACTCTGACGGTTCGTGATAACGTTTCCGTAATCGTAACCTCAAAGGTTTTGTTCTTTTCCTCGCGGTAAATTTGCAGGTCGTGATGACAAGGAATATAGATTTTTCCGTTCTCAACGCAACGGAAAAGGTCGTATTCGTGACCTCCCGCAGCCTTGTAAAAATCCTCGTAGGAGTA
>JAGAKG010000049.1 GCA_017625755.1 Clostridia bacterium
AAAAATAATTGATACTTTTATTAACGCTATCTTCGTTTATGACGATTCACTTAAAATCGTTTATAACGGAAACGGTAAAGAAGAAACTATAAGTCTTGAAGAACTTGAAAGTTCAACCTTGTTTTCACAAGGTGCACCAAACAACCGAGGCTAACCAAAAGGTTAGCCTCGGTTGTTTCGTAGAGAGTTATCTGACGCAGAGCCTCTCCAATCCGCAAGGAATGGATTGCTTTGCGCTTCGCATTTAAGGAGAAATTGTGTTTATACATAGATGTATATGATAAAATCTCCCTTGGAAAAGGAAAAGAAATGGATTCAAAGAGAAAAAGATACACCCCCGCAGATATTCTGTGCTATTTTAAGCCAATTGGGCGTTCTTTACTGTTTTTGCTGTCGGCGCACACCCGCTATGAGCGGTTGCTTTTGGAATTCAATTCCCTCATATCGTTTACGATTAATGAAATATGGGCGATTTGTTCCTCGCTTAATGATGAAACATCAATAACAGACTCCTGCGTTCTTCCGAGAAGATAGTCTGTCGAAACGCAAAAAATATCGGCAATTTTGACAAGCATTTCAACCGACGGCAACACATTGTCATTTTCCCAGTTTGACACACATTGTTTTGTAACGCCAAGCTTTTTACCGAAGGCAATCTGGTTCAACCCTTGCGACAATCGCAACCTTTTAATATTTTCGTTCAAAGAATACACCATACAATATCTCCATATCAAAAGTAAAATTTTACAATACAATTATAAATTAACGCTTGACATTATTGAAATACTATGGTATACTAATAATTGACCAAAGAAGTGAAATTTATACTTTCGGTTTGTAATTTATAAATTATCTGATTTTTATTTGTTTATAGGAGAGGGATATGACGAACAATTTGATGGTAAATGTCTCCGAATGCTTTGATATGGAGAAAATGATCAACGATCTTGTTGAGTGTTACGAGGCGAAAGGCTTTCAGATTCGCGTTGTTAAATTGAAAAACGGATACAAAGTCACCTTTGAAAAGGATTGCGGAGGTATCAATACTATTCTCGGAATGGGTATTGGACTAAGCGCTACCTGCACGCTGATAGGCAAAGAACACGATACGCTCAATGTCTGCTTCGGAGAGGAAGAGTGGACAGGAAAAATTATTGCCTGCGCTATCGGACTTTGCTTGTGCTTCATACCGATAATAACGGGCATTATCGGAGTTATGAAGCAGCTTTCTTTCCCCAAGGAATTGGGAAACGACATCGAGAGAATAGCAAGAGAACAGATTTTTTAATATTTGCGTTTCAAAAAGTCAAGTCAAGCGACTTGGCTTTTTTCTTTTTCACCGGCTCAGCGTCTATCTTTTTTCTTTAACATCTTTTTCAACACTGCGGCGCAAAAAATGAAACATATCGGGAGCGCGAGAGCGGGTATGACGCCCTGCGCGGCGTATGCCGAGATGCCGTCGGCTCGGAGAGTGAGGTCTGGCGCGGCAAGGCGGCAATAGAGGCTCACAAGGGCGGCGCAGAGAAATCCCTGAAAGAGCTTTGCGGCAAAATATGGCTTGAAGGATATCTCCCCGTCGGGGCATAGGCTCATTATCTGAAAATGCACCGAGAGACCCGACCAGCCCGATATGAGTGCCGCGAGAATGGCTGCGCTATGCGGCGAGGGGAGGGCTGCCGCGGCAGATATTCCGCCCGTAAGCTCAAAGAGTCCGAACGCTATCGCTCTTGCTTCTGC
Source organism: Clostridia bacterium (assembly GCA_017625755.1). GTDB lineage: Bacteria > Bacillota > Clostridia > Oscillospirales > CAG-272 > HGM12713. The sequence continues at coordinate 1,738 of JAGAKG010000049.1, forward strand.
CGATAGGGACAATCCCTCGCAAGCCGCCCCGAGCGTTCCTACGAGGGCGTTGAAAAATACTACGAATGCGCAGACCTTGAGTATTCCTATCGCCGAGTCGGAGACAGAAGCGGTGAGATCGCCCATGCCAAAGCTTTGGCGATCTTCGCTTTTGAGAGAGTTGTAAGGGAGCTTTTCTGCGTCGGTGCTTTTGTTTTTTCTTTTGAACAGAATATTCTGAAGAATACCCGTGAGGAGCGCGGATAGCAGAATAGCCGTATAGAGAGCGACACCGAAGGCGCGGCTTCCGAAAAGGCTTATGCCGACGGCGTTTATGATAAAAGCCGAGCTTGGAATATTTGAGAAGGTGAGCACCCGTTCAAGCTCGGAGCGCGACAGACTTCCTCTTTCGTACATTGACACCGCCGCTCTCGCGCCGACGGGGAAGCCGCAGAGAAATCCGAGAAGCACGGCGCAGCCGCCGTCACCGCCGATGCCGAAAAGCACTCTCATAGGAGCTCGCAGTCGTTTGCCGATGACAGATACCGCGCCACTCCTTACAACAAGGTCGGATATCACCATAAAGGGAAAGAGAGATGGAATGACCGTCAAGGCGCAGAGGCGAAGCCCTTCGCCCATATATTTTATCGCCGCGTCGGAGTTGCGTATCACAAGAGCCAGCGAGAACAGGCTCATAAGTGCGAACGCCATCTGCCCGAGGGGTATATGCTCTCTGTCTTTTTTTGTTCTGCCACCTTGCGCGCGCCATCTTTTCGTCATTTCAGAATATTTCCTCTCATAGAATGTCATAGAATGTTTTTTAAAGGTGGGAGCTGCACACGGCACTACCCACGGTAAATCTTACTTTGAGGGGAGTGGGAATATTCCGCCTCAAAAGATGGGAATAAAATATTTTTCGGCGGAGGTGGGATATGAGAGAGGAAAAATCCGAAAAAAACGCAAAAGGCGGAAAGGATAAAAATGAAAGGCAGAGTATCGGAGAGAGGCTCAGAAAAACCCTTGAGCTTGACGGAGATATTCTGCCTCACAGCTTTATGCTCGAGGTGCGCGGCAGGAGCGGTCTGATGCTCAGGGGAGCGGGCAGGATACTGTTATACACGCCCGAGGAGATAAGGCTGCGCGTTCGAGGCGCCGAGATATCGGTGAGAGGAGAGGGATTGATATGCTCGTCGTATTACGCCGATGCTGTCGGGATAGAGGGCAGAATATCCTCAATATCTTTTGAGGAGGCAGAGCGGTGAGAAGAATATTGCTTTTTATCGGCGGGTATTGGCTTCTGAGAGCCGACAGAGAGGATGCCGCTCAGATAATGAATATATGTCAGAGGTACGGATTTATATACAGAGACCTCGTTTTCGAGGGCGACTGTATTCTCTTTAAATGCTCGCTCGCCACGGCGTCAAGGCTCAGGGAGAGGTGCGGAGAGGCTGGGGTGGGAATCGAGTCGGTGCGCGCGTACGGCGTTCCCTCGCTATTTATGCGTTACCGCCGCCGCTACGGCGTATTTGCGGGGCTTTTGCTCTTTGCGGCGATTATTTTCTTTTCGGGCAGAGTTATCTGGGATATCCGAATAGACGGTAACGAGCGGCTTAGCGAGGAAGAGGTGATTGGCGCGCTTCGCGAGTGTGGAATGTCTGTCGGGGATCTGCGCCGAGAGGTCGATACCGCGTCGGTCGAAAACAGGGTGATGATAGCCTCCGATGACATTTCCTGGATGTCGATAAATATTATCGGCACGGTGGCGGAGGTAGAGATAAGAGAGAGCGAGGTCGTACCCGATGAGGGTGAGAGCTACGCGGCGTCAAATATAGTCGCTGCGCGCGACGGCTATATCGAGCTTTTCGAGGATGTGCGGGGAAAGATAGTTCTTGAGATAGGAGATTATGTGCGCGAGGGGGAGCTTATAGTCAGCGGACTTTACGATTCAAAGACGGCGGGGATAAGATATACGAACGCGCGCGGCAGGGTGCTCGCCCGAGTCGAGCGTGAGTTTTGCGCCGAGATACCTCTCAAATATGATAAAAAGGTTTATACAGGGCGTACTTTTACAGAAAAATACCTTATTTTTTTTGAAAAAGAGATAAAATTTTACGGAAATAGTGGAAATTCATACGAAAGTTGTGATACAATAGATACGGTGGAATATCTTGATATATTTTCGGCGGGAGAGCTTCCCGTGGGAATAAGGACTGTGAAGCATCTCGAGTATACATACGAGAGCAGGGAGAGGGAGCCTGACGAGGCACTTGCTCTTGCCGAATACAGACTTGATATCGAGATGCGAGGTGAGCTTCGCGAGAGCGAGCTGCTACGCAAAAGAGCGGTATGCGAGTATACCGATGACGCGTGTATACTGCGATATCGGGTGGAATGTATCGAGGATATCGCCAGAATAAAAAAGATAGAGATAGAGGGATTGCCGTAAATGGAGCAGAAAACCGTCAGAATTGAGAATACCGAGATCACCGCGAGAATTTTCGGAAGCTTTGATGTGAATGTCAGAATGATAGAAAATTCCTTTGGGGTGCAAATATATAACCGCTCGGACGATGACGGCGACGCCGTTATGATAAGCGGAGAGAGCGCTGAGGGCGTGAGAATGGCGGCGGATGCCGTCAAATATCTCGGTGATATGGCGAGATATAACGAGACGCTGAGCGAACAGCAGGTGGGATATGTCATAGATATGCTCAGGGACGGAAAGGAAAGTGAGCTTTCGGGGCTTGAGCAGGATTGTATCTGTATTACCGCCAAGGGAAAGCCGATAAAGGCAAAGACGGTGGGGCAGAAGCATTATGTCAACTCGATATCGAAAAATACGATAGTTTTCGGTGTCGGCCCCGCGGGAACGGGAAAGACCTTTCTTGCGGTGGCAATGGCGGTCAAGGCGCTCCGCGAGAAGCAGGTGAGCCGAATAATCCTCACCCGTCCCGCGATAGAGGCGGGCGAGAAGCTGGGATTTCTCCCGGGCGACCTGCAGAGCAAGATAGACCCCTACCTGCGCCCGCTTTACGACGCGCTCTTTGAGATGATGGGCGCGGAAAACTATCAGCGATATATAGAAAAGGGAATTATCGAGATAGCGCCGCTTGCTTATATGCGAGGAAGAACGCTCGACGACAGCTTTATCATACTCGACGAGGCACAGAACTCAACGCCCGAGCAGATGAAGATGTTCCTCACAAGACTTGGCTTTAATTCCAAGGCGGTCATTACGGGTGACCTCACTCAGACCGATCTGCCCTCGGGTCAGAGGAGCGGTCTTGCCACGGCGGTGAAGATACTTGAGGGAATAGACGATATTTCGGTACACCACTTTACAGACAGAGATGTCGTGCGTCATAAGCTCGTGCAGAGCATAATCAGGGCGTATGAGAAATATGACAGAGAACGCGCAGAATCCCGCTCTGAGGGCGGTAGATACCGCGCGGACAGACCGATAAAGAACACAAGGGGAAAACGCCCCGAGGGAGGAGACAAAAATGAATAATAAGGTTATGATATACTTTGAAAATTCGCAGGATAAGACAGAGATAACATATAAGCTCAAAAGACTCGTTCGGCTCTCTGTCGAGGCGACACTCGCATACGAGGGATATAAAAACAGCTGCGAGGTGTCGGTGACCTTTACCGATGACGAGGGAATAAGAAAGCTCAATAATAGCTTCCGCAATATAGATAGCGCGACAGATGTGCTGTCTTTTCCCCTTTTTGATTACGACGGCAGCGACGAGCCGCCTGTGGACGAGCTTCAGAATATGCTCGGGGATATCGTTATCTCGCTTGAACGCGCCACGGCGCAGGCAGAGGAATACGGACATAGCTTTGAGCGGGAGGTCGCTTTCCTCTGCGTTCATTCGATGCTCCACCTGCTCGGATATGACCATGTCAATAGCGAGGACGAGGAGCTTGATATGCGCCGCAGACAGACCGCGGTTATGGAAATGCTCGGACTCGCGGTAAAATAAGAAAACTAAATCGCCGGCAAGTTCTTTGAAGAAATCCTCTCGAAAGACTTTAACTTAATTTATCGCCAAGTATCTGGCTACAACAAGATAAAAAAGAAAAAATATAAATCGCCAGCAAGTTCTTTGGAAGGGGTTTGGGGGAACCTTTCTCGAAAGAAAGGTTCCCCCAAAGAAAGGATAAAAATGAAAAAAACAGGATTTATAGCAATAGTAGGACGCCCGAATGTCGGCAAGTCCACATTGCTCAACTCAATACTCGGAGAGAAGGTTGCCATAGTTTCGAGCAAGCCTCAGACGACGAGAAACAGAATAATAGGAATACACACAGTCGGGGAAAATCAGTATGTCTTTCTCGATACGCCGGGTATGCACAATCCCAAGAACAGCCTGGGCGAATATATGGTGAACGCGGCTAATTCCTCTATGCAGGAGGCAGACGCGGTGATACTCGTGGTCGACACGGGCAAGGAGATAACAGCGGTAGAGGAGAATGTTATCGCTTACCTGAAGAAGTCGGGAATACCGTCAATACTTGCGCTCAATAAGATAGATATGTACCGCAGAGAGGATATCGCGGAGGCGCTTGCCAAGTATTCCGAGAAGCACAGCTTTGACGCCTTCGTGCCGATAAGCGCGAGAAGCGGAAAGAATGTCGGAGAGCTTCTTGCCGAGTGCGATAAATTCCTGTCGGAGTCCGAGTGGTTCTTCCCCGAGGATATGGTCACAGACCAGCCCGAGAGACAGATAGCCGCCGAGATAATCAGAGAGAAGATTCTCCGCACGCTCAATAAAGAGGTACCCCACGGAACGGCGGTGGTGATCGAGGAATTCCGAGACGAGGGAACGCTTATAAGCATTCGCGCCGAGATATTCTGCGAGAAGGCGTCTCATAAGGGAATTATTGTGGGTAAGAAGGGAGAGTCCCTCAAGCTTATCGGAACATATGCGCGCGAGGAGCTTGAGAAGTTTTTTGGAACGAAGGTGTATCTCAACCTCTGGGTAAAGGTCAAGGAGAACTGGCGCGACAGCGTTGGAATGGTAAGCAATTTCGGATATTCCAATCAGGAATAAGAAAGGTAAGGAAGTGCGGGGAACGGTTGACGGACTCGTTTTGCGTGAGACCGAGACGGGGGAGAGCGATAAGCTGCTCACCGTCCTCACGGCGGAACACGGAAAGATACTTATCTGCGCCAAGGGCGTCAGAAGTATGCGCAGTAAGAATATGTCTCTGTGCAGACTTTTCACATACGGAAATTTTGAATATTACGAAAAGAACGGAATGAGATGGCTTGCGGGCGGCTCGGTCAACGATAGCTTTTTCAAGCTCAATTCCGATATAGAGGGATTTGCGCTCGCGGCGTATATATTGGAGATAGCGGCGGAGATAACGGGCGAGGGAGTGGAAGCTGAGGAGATACTCAGAATGACGCTCAATACGCTCTACGCGATAGAGAACAAGCTCAAGCCCTTTGAGATCATCAAGGGCGCGTACGAGCTTTTCGCGGCTAACTGCTCGGGCTTTGAGCCCGATGTTTCGGGCTGCTGCCGATGCGGCGAGGTCTATGCCGACACGATGTATCTCGATGTTATGAACGGCTCGCTTGTCTGTCAGGAGTGCAGGTCGGCGGGAAGCGGAGCGCAGCTTATGCCCGAGCTTGACGCCTTTTCTGCCAGAAATATACTTTTTCCAATGAATCGTTCGGTTCTGGCGTCGGTACGATATGTGCTTGGCGCGCGCAGAGAGAGGATTTTCGCCTTTGAGTTGAAGGACGAGAAGGATATATCGGATTTTTCAAGGCTTGGGGATACATATCTGCTCAATCACCTTGAGAGGGGCTTTGACACCCTCGACTTTTATAAGACGGTAAGAAATAAGTGACGGACTCACCGTACGGTATGGTTTTAAATGATGAAGATAAGTAACAAAACACTTAAAACACTTGAATTTGACAAAATAAGAAATATACTCGCCACCCTCGCTCCGACTGCGGGGGCTGCGGCGCTTGCGGCGGAGCTGACACCCGCCGAGAATATTGATTTTGCCCACAGAGCGCAGAAGCGCACGACCGACGCGCGCCGTCTGGCTGACGCAAAGGGAATGCCGTCGTTCGGCGGTGTGGTCGATATGAGCGGCGTATGCGACAGAGCGGACAAGGGAGCGACGCTTACTCCCCGCGAGCTTATGGATGTGGCTGCGGTGCTGAGAAGCTCGCGTATGCTCAGGGATTATATCCGCTCGAACAAGCTTTTTGACACAGTGCTTGACGAGATCTTCGAGCGTCTGCTTCCTGACAAGAAGCTTGAGGACAGAATAGCGCGCTCGATAATATCCGAGGATATGATAGCCGACGAGGCGAGTCCCGCGCTCGGCGATATAAGAAGAAAGATAAGAGCTACAAACTCGAGGATAAAGGATACGCTGAAAACCTATGTTAACGGCTCGTATTCAAAGTATCTTCAGGAGAATATCGTTACGCAGAGGGGCGGCAGATATGTCGTTCCCGTCAGGGCGGAATGCAGAAACGATGTAAAGGGACTTATTCACGACACATCATCGTCGGGCGCGACTATATTTGTCGAGCCGATGGCGGTGGTCGAGGCGAATAACGAGCTGAGAATGCTTGAGGCTAAGGAAGCGCACGAGATAGAGAGAGTACTTATGGAGATGTCGGCAGAGGTCAGCGCGATATCCTCGCAGATACTGCTGAACTACGCGAACATCACCGAGCTTGCATTTATCTTTGCCTGCGCCGAGCTTTCGCGCCGTATGAACGCCTGCGAGCCGCTCATCTGCGAGGAAAGACGGATCGAGCTGATACGCGCAAGGCATCCCCTTATAGACAAGGCTACGGTCGTTCCGATAAATGTCGCTCTAGGCAAGGATTACGACACGCTGATAATTACGGGGCCAAATACGGGTGGAAAGACGGTCACGCTCAAAACTCTCGGACTTTTTGCTCTTATGGCGCAGTCGGGACTTCATATTCCTGCCGACGACGGTTCCTGCGTTTGCTTCTTTGAAAAGATACTCGTCGACCTTGGAGACGAGCAGAGCATTGAGCAATCGCTCTCGACCTTCTCGTCGCATATGGTGAATATAGTTTCGATAATAAACGAGAAAAACGACCGCTCGCTGGTGCTTTTTGACGAGCTTGGCGCGGGAACAGACCCCGTTGAGGGCGCGGCGCTGGCAGTGGCGGTCATAGAGAATGTGCGCGCGGCGGGCGCTCTTTGCGCGGCTACTACGCACTATACAGAGCTGAAAGCATACGCGCTTGACACCGAGGGTGTATGCAACGCGTCCTGCGAGTTTGATGTTGAGACGCTTCGCCCGACCTATAAGCTGGTAATAGGCGCGCCGGGTAAGTCGAACGCCTTCGCGATATCGGCAAAGCTCGGTCTGCCCGAGCATATAATCGAGCGGGCGCAGGGCTATGTCAGCGAGGAAAATAAGCATTTTGAAAATGTTATAGGCGAGCTTGAGGCAAGCAGATACGAAATGGAGAGAGAGCTTGAGAGAGCGAGAGCCGAGCGCGAGGAATATGAGAGATACCGCGAAAGCTCGGAGAAGGAGATCGCTCGAAAGCTTGCGGAGGCTGAAAGAGTGCTTGAGGGCGCGAGGGCAAAGGCGCAGAATATGGTCGACAGCGCAAAGGCTTCGAGCGACTTTATTCTGGCACAGATGGACAGAGTAAGGCGTGAGCGCGATTCCGAGAAGCTCGGAGAGGAGCTTGACAGAGCGCGTCGTGAGCTTCGTGAGCATCTCCGCAATAACGAGGGCAAGTACAATCCTGTCACCGAGCGAAAGAGAGATGAAAAATATGTTCTCCCCAGAGCGCTCAGGGTGGGTGACGAGGTGCTTATCGTCAGCCTGAGCCGAAAAGCGGTGGTTACAGACCTGCCCGACAAGAGCGGCAAGGTTGGAGTTCAGGCGGGAATAATAAGGACTAAGGTGGATATCTCGGATATCGAGCTTATCGAGGAGAGCGCCGCGGATAAGGGAAAGGCTCAGCGAGGCTCGTATAAAATGACGGTAAGCCGCGATTTTCGTGACGAGATAGACCTTCGCGGTAAGACGGGCGATGAGGCGTGGAGTGCGGTAGACAAGTATTTTGACGAGGCTCAGCTTGCGGGATTTTCGCGCGTGCGTCTGATTCACGGCAAGGGAACGGGTGCGCTCAAGAACGCGCTCTGGAAGTATCTCAAGTCTGATCCCCGCGTCGCGTCCTTCAGAATAGGCGCGTATGGCGAGGGTGACGGCGGAGTTACCGTGGTTGAGCTGAAGTAACTTAAATAAGCGTTTTTTGGATATCAAAATCGACAATTATATCAAAATATTTCGCTCAAATTTATGCAAACCTATATTTTATCAAAAAATACCGAAAAAATGAAAAAATTGTTTGAAAAAAGCGGAAATATATGTTATAATTATTTTGGACTTAATTTGACTTTAGCGGCAGACGCCGCAGAATATAAAATAATAAAGCCATGGAGGAGCAAATGAAGGGACCATACTACGCGGATCTTAGTGTTATCGGAATGAAAGGATGCGAGCAATTCGCAGCACAGGTTGACTATTACTTAAAGGATTGGCGCCGTCACGGTGGGGAGGGTTCCTTCCTCGTTGATGTCGACTGTCCCAGATTCGGCACGGGAGAGGCAAAGGCGCTTCTTCACGAATCTCTCAGAGGTCACGACCTCTATATTATCTGCGATATGTTCAATCACGGAGTGACATACAAGATGTACGGTCAGGAGGTTCCTATGAGCCCCGACGACCACTACGCTGACCTCAAGCGTATAATCGCCGCAAACGCAGGCAAGGCGAGAAGAGTGTCTGTAATTATGCCGATGCTTTACGAGGGCAGACAGCACAAGAGATCGGGCAGAGAGTCGCTTGACTGCGCGATTATGCTTCAAGAGCTTGTAAATATAGGTGTTACCAACATCATCACATTCGACGCGCACGACGCGAGAGTTCAAAACGCAATTCCGCTTTCGGGATTTGACGATGTAAGACCTACCTATCAGATGATAAAGGCTCTCGTGAGAAATGTTCCCGATATATCCCTTGACAAAGAGGATATAATGATCATATCTCCCGACGAGGGCGCTATGGCGCGCTGTATGTATTATTCCTCGGTGCTCGGTATAGATATCGGTATGTTCTATAAGCGCCGCAACTATTCTGTTGTCGTTAACGGACGCAACCCCATCGAGGCGCACGAGTATCTCGGACGCGACCTCTCGGGCAAGGACGCTATTATCGTTGACGATATGATCTCCTCGGGTGAGTCGCTTATTGATGTTGCCGTTCAGCTCAAGGAAAAGGGAGCTAAGAGAATATTTGCTTTCGCTACCTTTGGTCTCTTTACCGACGGATTTGATAAGTTTGATAAGGCTTACAGTGAGGGTGTCTTTGATAAGATATTTACATCTAACCTCGTTTACCGCCGTCCCGGACTTACTGACAGAGATTGGTATGTTGAGGTCAATATGTGTAAGTATGTTGCTTATATCATTGATACTCTTAACCACGACGAAACTATAAGCGGACTTCTGAATCCCGTTAAGAGAATTCAGAAGCTGCTCGATAATCATAAGAAAAAGCAGCCCTCTCAGATAAAAATGGAGTTTGACGACTGATAGGGTAAAATAATGCGAGGGGGACTTTTTAAAAGTCCCCTTCGCGCTTCTTGTAAGCCGAAAACCCCGCCATAGTGGCGGGTTTTAATAGAGGTTAACCGATAAGCAGAAACAAAATAGAGGATATCAAGAAGGCAAATAATGTGAGTTTGTAGGGACCGTCGGGGACGCCGGTCCCTACAAGGTGTAACAAAAATCAAAGAGAACCGGTTAAGTAATAATTGCATGGCTGGCAGACCAATAAAAAGCGCACTTGTGCGCTGCCGGTAGTGTTACTGATATGCCCGAAACTGAAATCCCCCGTGTAACGGGGGGATATTTATTCATAAACCAAAAAATTAACAATGATTTGCATAATCATACACAATAAATTAAAAATATAGTGATATGATAATATATATTTTTGTAATTTGGAGTAAAAACGATGCTTGAATTAAAAAACATAGTAAAATGTTACTCATCGGGGGATGGCTCTGTCACCGCGCTCAACGGTGTCAGCCTGAAGTTCCGCAGAAACGAATTCGTATCAATTCTCGGAAAATCGGGCTGTGGAAAAACCACGATGCTCAATATCATCGGCGGACTTGACAGATACACCTCGGGCGACCTTATAATAAACGGGAAGTCCACGAAGGAATACAGAGACGGAGACTGGGATGTTTACCGCAATCGTTCGATAGGCTTTGTGTTCCAAAGCTACAACCTCATTCCTCACCAGACGGTACTCGCGAATGTTGAGCTTGCGCTTACTCTCTCGGGAGTATCAAAGGCGGAGCGCCGTCAGAGGGCTATTCAGGCGCTTGAAAAAGTAGGTCTTGGCGACCAGCTCAAGAAGAAGCCCAGCCAGATGTCAGGCGGACAGATGCAAAGAGTTGCCATAGCGAGAGCGCTTGTCAACAATCCCGACATTCTGCTTGCCGACGAGCCGACGGGCGCGCTTGATACCCACACCAGTGTGCAGATAATGGAGATACTCAAAGAGGTCGCGAGCGATAGACTCGTTATTATGGTAACGCACAACCCCGACCTCGCGAACGAGTATTCCACGAGAATAGTTCAGCTTTCCGACGGGGAGGTTATAGGCGACACCAACCCCTATTACGGCGAGGATATCGCCGAGACGGCAGAGGCGGCAGTCGTTGCAGAGACGGCAGATAACGCACCCGCGCAGAAGAAGCAGAAGGTTCAGAAGGTCAAGAAAAAGACTCTCTCCTTTCCCACCGCTCTCTCGCTCTCGCTCAACAATCTGCTCACCAAGAAAACGAGAACGATACTCACCTCGTTTGCGGGAAGCATCGGAATTATCGGTATCGCGCTTATTCTCTCGCTTTCAAACGGAATTCAGGCATATATCGACCAGGTTCAGGAGGATACACTCTCGACATATCCGCTGACTATCAACGCCACAACTCAGGATTACTCGCAGATGCTCACGGCTATGACAGAGGTTGCCGAGCTTGAGGAGGGCGAGATAGACCAGAACAAGATATATGTTGACGACTCGCTCGGAACGATGATGTCGGCAATGTCCGCCACCGTCGATAACGACCTCGTTTCCTTCAAAAAATATCTCGACGAGCATTACGATGAGATTGAAGGCTCTGTCAGCGATATTCAGTATACCTACGATTTTGACCTTCAGATATTCACCGAGGACGGTAGCGTTCAGGTCAGCCCCACCGAGATATTCGACAATATGGGCGACGCTTTCGCGGGAATCAGCGAAATGATGAAGACCATGGGCGGATTTGGCATTATGTCCGAAATGATAAACAATCAGGACCTGCTCGACCAGCAATATGAGCTTGTCGGCGAGAACAGCCATTGGCCCGAAAATCCCAACGAGATAGTTCTCGTTGTCGGAAAGAACAATCAGATAAGCAAAATGACTCTTTATATGCTTGGTGTGCTTCCTCAGGACGAGCTTGAGGATATTATGAACAAGCTTATGACCGAGGGAACATACGAGTCGGCTCATATGGACGAATACACACTTGACGATTTTATCGGTATGAAGTTCAATCTTCTCAACACCTCGGATTTCTACGAAAAGACAGATAAGACCTACCCCTCGGGCGGCAAGGATTACCCCATCTGGAACGACCTTCGCGACGATATCGGATTTGATAGATCCAAATTCGTAACCGAGAACGGAACCGAGCTGGTCATCTCGGGTATCATTCGTCCCCGCGACGGAGTTACCGCGACCTCAATTGCGGGAGCTGTAGGATACACAAAGGGACTCACCGACCTTATCCTCGATATGAATACCGAGAGCGAGGTCATCAACCAGCAGAAGGCAACCCCCGATTACAATGTTCTCACAGGACTCAAATTCGAGAGAACCTACTACACTCCCGAAACTATCGGAGAGCTTGTTTCAAAGATAGACGACGCGACTATGGAGCAGTTCTACGCGTATATGACCGAGCAGATGCTCTCGAACGAGGAGTTTTCAAGTCAGCTCGTTGTAACGAAGGATAACTTCCTCGGTATGTTTATGCTGATGCCCGAGCAGACCCAGACAGATATTCTGAGCGGTATGCTTGCCGCAGCGCAGGCAAATCCCGCTAACGCCGACAGTCTCGATAAGCTTTTCACTATGATAAGTGAGATGACTAAGGACGAAAACGGCAAGGGCGGTATCATAGTCACGGCAGATAACTTTATCAAGCTCCTTCCTTCTCTCGGCACAGAACATATCATGACGGCTATCGCGGGTATTCCCGAGACTACGGTCGATATGGGAGGAACGCCCATAACCATTCCCCCAACTGCGGGACTCGTTTCCCTTGCGGGAGACGCGGTTATGAATAATATATACGCTGAAATGACCGCGGGACTTCAGAATATGACGGTCAACGAGGATATTTTCGTCGCTATACTTTCAACTATGAAAGCCGACGACAAGGCGTTTATCCAGCTTGAGGAAACGCTCTACAAGCTTGCGCCTCAGACAGACGCGACTTACGATTCGGTACTGACGCTTCTCGGTGATGCCGAAAAAGCCGCTCCCGCTTCGATAAACTTCTATGCTAAGGATTTCGAGTCCAAGGATAATATCGAGGCGTTTATCAAGGGATATAACGAGGGTGTCGAGGACGAAACCAAGGAGATAAAGTATTCCGATATTATCGGAATTATGATGTCCTCTGTTTCGACCATCATAGATGTTATTTCCTATGTTCTTATCGCGTTCGTATCCATCTCGCTGGTGGTATCCTCTATAATGATAGGAATTATCACCTATATCTCGGTGCTTGAGAGAACCAAGGAGATAGGAGTTCTCCGTTCTATCGGTGCGTCGAAGAAGGATATATCGAGAGTGTTCAACGCAGAAACGCTTATTGTCGGACTTACCGCGGGACTTATCGGTATTCTCTCGACAGTGCTTCTCTGCCTGCCCATTAACGCGATAATCCATCTGGCGTCGGGAATCACCACGATAAATGCGGTACTTCCCGTAGCAGGCGGCGTGGCGCTCGTGCTTATCAGTATGCTCCTGACCTTTATAGCGGGACTTATCCCCTCGGGTCTTGCTGCTAAGAAGGACCCCGTTGAGGCGCTTCGTTCGGAATAAAATTAATTAATATTTAAAAATAAAGCTGACACGGTTTCGTGTCAGCTTTATTGGGAGAAAAAATGGGAAAGCTAAAAAATAAACTTTACAGATTTATGTACGGAAGATACGGATACGATACTCTCAGCAAGGTTCTGCTCTGGGTATACGCCGCGCTTCTGCTAATATATATGATATTAAGCTTATTCGTCGATAATCCTATTTTTAGCGTACTTTATTATATTGCAATTTTCTCCATTGTGTGCTATACTTTATATAGGGTTATGTCAAGGAACATCGCAAAGCGCCGCGCGGAGAACGAAAGGTTCTGTAATTTCTTCAAGCTCAGGCGCAACAAGTTCCGCGACAGAAAAACTCATATTTATCGCAAATGCCCCGATTGCAAGGCGGTGCTGAGACTGCCAAAGTTAAAGGGAAAGCACTCGGTCGTCTGCCCCAGATGCAAAAAGAGGTTTGAGGTAAAAGGATAAAAAGGATAATAAAAAAAGGACGGTTAAAAAAATGGACTTCAATTTGTTTGAAACAGCGAAAAAGAAAGTTATCGTTGTAGCGCACAGAGGCACTTGTGGCGGAAATATCCCCTGCAACACTCTCGCGTCTTATGAAATTGCTCTCAAGCAGGGCGCAGACATGATAGAGATAGATGTCGAAATGAGTGCTGACAAAAAGCTCTATATATTCCATCCGGGTATGGAGAGCAGTCACCTTTTCCACTGTGAGAGAATTTCGAGAATGAACTCCGAGGATATAGCGAGACTTCGTTTTGTAAATATGGACGACACGAGAACTCAGTTTGGCATCAACACACTCGATGAAATCTTCGAGACCTTTAAGGGAAGATGCTACATAAATGTAGACAAGTTCTGGGGACACCCCGTTGAAATTGCGGAAAAGATACGCAGACACAATATCGCCGACCAGATACTCGTAAAGTCGGGACTTTCCGATAAGGTTCTCACGGCTCTTGAGGAGACCGCTCCCGAGCTTCAGTTTATGCCTATCGTCAAGAACACATTCGACGCTCACGAAAGACTTATGAACAGTAATATAAACTATATCGGAGCAGAGGTCGTTTTCAACTCCGAGGATTCAGCCGTTGCGAGCGATGAATTCATAGAAATGATGCACAAGGACGGAAAGCTCGTCTGGGCAAATGCTATAATATACAACTTCAAGGAGCAGCTCAGCGCGGGACACTCGGACGATACCGCTCTGACTGAGAGCGAGGAAAAGGGTTGGGGTTGGCTTGCCGATAAGGGATTTGACTTCATTCAGACCGACTGGCCGCTCATGCTCATAAACTTCCTTAAGGAAACGGGAAGATATTACAGATAATCCGAATGAATAACAACACCTCCCCTCAAGGCGCTTTTTAATGCGCCTCGAGGGGGACCAACAACAAACGGGGGATTAATACCTTGCTGTTGGGGTTAAAATGGAGTATAAATACGAAAAAGGCGTTCGCAGAACGCCTTTTTCGTTACCCGATTCAAAGAAACTTTTTGAGCTTTTCTATGCTTTTATCCTCAAATTCGGCAATCTCGCGCGCAAGGCGGAGCGGCGCCTCGCCGCACTCTCTGTTTTCGTACTCACGCACTATTTTCGTCATATCGGTCATTCCCATCGTCGCGCCCTCTATAACCATTTGCGCAAGATGACTCGTTGTCGAGTCGGTCATAGTGTTCATCGCCATACCTATCTTTGCCGACATCTTGGTCATGATACCTTCCTCGCGCGGCTTTCCGCCCGCTTCGTAGATCATATCCCCAACCTGCCTCGAATATCCCTCGTAGGCGTCAAGCTGAGATGTCAGCTCGCGGCGGAAGCTGTCGTCCTTCACCCTTGACATTATATTTATCATAGAGTCCGAGCCCATCTTCACATTTTTATACATTCTGTCGAGCATCTCGGCGTTTACCGAGCTTTTATTTGAATTCATATCATATTTCCTTACTTTCTCAATATTTTAAAACAAAAAGGATATACCCTTTTGCGGTATATCCTTTATTATTTGCGTAAAATCGCCTTTTATTCCTATTACTTGCCTCGCTTCGCGCCCGATATCTTCTGCTCTCTGATATCCTTTCCGAGGAACAGAACGGGAAGATATTCGCCAAACAGACGGCTGGTTATTCTGTCGCCGTAACGCGAATTAAGCTCCTGACGGTTCAGGTTCGTGTTGATTATCGTAGATTTTCTGTTTATAATACGCGTGTTTATCACATCGTAGAAGCAGGAAAGAGTGAACTGATTTGTCAGCTCTGTTCCGAAATCGTCGATTATAAGCAGGTCGGACTCGTAATATCTCGAGAGGTCGACCCTTTCGTCAGATCCTCTGTCGCCGAAGCGTCTCTCCTCAAAGTCGGATATCATTGAGCAGGCGGAGACATAATGCACATCAAAGCCGCGTTCTATGACCTTGACCGCCACAGAGGTCGAGATATGTGTCTTGCCAAGTCCCGTATTTCCTATGAATATAAAATTCTTATATGTATTTTGGTCAAAGCCCTCGGCGTATTTTTTAAGCAGAGCGACCTCCTGCTTCATCATCGAGTAGGCTTCCTCGCTGTCGCGGTAGTAGTCGAGCGAAAAGTTTTCAAAGGACTGTGTCTGCATAAGTCCGTAAATGCCCGAGGAGCGATATCCCGCAAGTATGAGCTCCTTTTTCATACAGCCGCACATCTTGGTGTCGACATATCCCGTATCTCCGCAAAGCTCGCATTCATAATGAACATCGGTGTAATCCTCTGGATAACCGTATGCGGCGAGCAGCTTAGCCCTCTCGCCCAGGAGCCTTTCGTTCTCCCGACGAAGCTCACTTATGCGCTCCTCGGCGTTATTACTGCACACCGCGCCCATAATTTTTGCCGCGGTTCCCGCAAGTATGCCGTCAAGCGTTTTCAGCTCGGGAATCTTTTCGTAAAGCTCTCTGGCGCGCGCGTCTGCCGCCTCTCTCGCTTTAAGATATTTTTTTGAGTATTCCTCGCGAATTCTTATAAAATCACTTCTGTTATATGCCATAAGTAGTATCCTTTCGGATTTATTTTTTAAATCTCGTCAAATGTTCGCTTGAGCGCCGCGGCAAAAAACTCGTCGGTATCAAAGCTCTTGTCCTGACCCTTTGCCGCCTTAGCCTTTGCCCGTCTTTCCTCCTCCGCCGCAACGATAGCGTCGTATGTGCGCAATCCGTCGTTATACCAATTTGTCAGAATCGTATTTGCGTAGGCGGGGAGTGGCTCGTGGGTATTGTCGACCGTTATGTCATAGGCAAGTCGTATGCAATCGACATCGTATCCCATAACCTCTATCCAGGACTGTAAAAATTTCTTTTCTTTAGCAGTGAGCGCTCTGCCGCTCATACCGAACATAGCCACGACAGCCGCTTCGGTCTTTGCGTTTTCCTCCATCTGACGGAACTTCTTTTGCAACGCCTCAGGGGTAGTGATCCCCTCGTCATAAAGCGCGAATGCCATCTGCTCGGCGTATCTGAGCGACTTCTTTCCTTTTTGCTTGACATGTGAGAGCAGAAGAATCACGCTCGCCTCGTCAAAGCCTATATAATCGACCATTCCGACGAGTATATTTATTTCGTGCGTGTTGAACACCTTTCCGAAAACTCTCTGCGCCTCGTCGATAAACTCGGCGGTTATATGTCTGCGCTCAATAAGCTCGGCAAGCTCGGCTGATGAGTACGAGGGTATCTCGCTCGCTCTCTCGAGCTTACCGCCCCTGTGCGCGTCGGACACAGCTTCCTGCGCCGCCTTTTTCGGCTTGCTCTCAGAGTCCGCGCCCTCGGTTTTATTTGAGCTTTTCGTGTTCTTTTTCCCTTTTTTGAGCAAGCCCGCTCCGCACCAGTATTTTACCGACGCGTCAAACTCGCTCTCGCTAAGCTCGAGTGTCTCGCAAAGCTTCGCGAGGTCTGTATCCTCTCCGTCGAGCAGAGCAAGTGTCAGCATCACGCGCAGGTCGTTTTCATCTGCCGCCTTGAGCGACTCGAGAAAGCTGTCGGGAAGGCGAGTCTCCTTATATTTCAAATTTATTTTTTCGTTCTTTTTCATTTTGCGGAACTGTCTCCGTTATCTTTTTTTCTTGCTATCTCATAGCAGAGTGTCATCAGAGAGTCGCCGATATGCACATTTTCGATAACTATATCCGATTCGAGCTTCAGCTCTTTCCCCGTGAAGTTCCATATACCGCCGATGTTCGTCCTTGTCAGACGCTCGGCAGTCTCCTGCGCAAACTCCTTGGGCATAGTGAGTATAGCAATGTCTATGGCGTAATCCTCGAATATCCTCTCGATATCCGAGACATTGAAAATTCTGATATGTCCGAGCCTCTTTCCCACGAGGCTCTCATCGACATCGAACATAGCCACGACATCGACTCCTCTTTTCTCGAACATAGGACTCTTTACGAGTGCGCTTCCGAGATTTCCCGCGCCGATCACCGCCGCGCGGAAGCCGCAGCCCACGCCGAGTATTTCACAAATCTTGGTATAAAGATAGTTTACATTATATCCGTAGCCCTGCTGACCGAAGCCGCCGAAGCAGTTCAGGTCCTGCCTTATCTGCGACGCGGTGACATTCATCATTTTCGAAAGCTCGGCAGAGCTGACTCGCGTCTTGCCCATTCGTATAAGCTCACGCAGATATCTGAAATATCTGGGCAGACGCTTGATGACTGCGGGGGAGACAGCGTGCTTTTCGGCGTCTATGGCAGACACATCTATCTCAATATCGTCAAAAATATCCTTTTCGTTTTTCATTTTTTACAAATTATCCTTTCAAACAAGTTGGGATAGCCCGAGACAAATTCACATATTGTCATTCGCCGAGGCGTTGAGGTCGACCGAGGCAAGGTTGCCTATCTCATACTCGAAAAATCCTGCCGCCGCTACCATCGCGGCATTGTCTCCGCAAAGCGAGAGACTCGGTACACACAGACGCACCCCGCGTCTTTCACACATAGCGCCAAGCTCTCGGCGTATATGCGAGTTTGCGGCAACTCCGCCCGCGAGGACGAGTGTCCTCGAGCCTGTTCTGTCAAGCGCCGCAGATGCCTTCTTGACTATCGCCTTGACGATGGCGTGTGTATAGGAAGCGGCAAGGTCGCCCACATCGGGCTCCTCTCCGCGCTGTTTTGCGCTGTTTATATAATTGAGCGCGGCGGTCTTTATACCGCTGAAGGAAAAATCAAGATTGTCGCCCGAAAGCGCGGGAGACGGAAGATTTACCGCAAGGGGATTTCCGCCGTAGGATACCCTGTCAAACTCAGCTCCGCCCGGATACGGCATGCCGAGAACCCTCGCTACCTTGTCGAACGCCTCGCCTGCCGCGTCATCGCGCGTTGAGCCGATAGTTTTAAAATCGGTATACGAGCTTATCTCGTAAATCGAGGTATGTCCACCCGACACCACCATAGCGGTAAATGGCGGCTCAAGCTCGGGGTATTCAAGATACGCCGCGGCAACATGCGCCTTGACATGATTTACCGCCACGAGCGGAATATTATTCGCAAACGCCAAGGATTTGGCAAAATTCACTCCCACGATAAGCGCCCCGATAAGCCCCGGGTGAGAGGTAACGGCAACCGCCCCTATATCCGAGAGCTTCACTCCCGCTTCATCGAGCGCGCGATATGTTATCCCCGATATCGCCTCGATATGCGCTCTGCTGGCTATCTCGGGCACGACGCCGCCGTAAAGTCTGTGAATTTCTATCTGTGACGCAACGATATTTGAAAGTATCTGCCGCTTGCCGTTCTCCATTCTGACGACCGCCGCAGAGGTCTCGTCACACGAGCTTTCAAGTCCCAATATCAACATTTTATTTTCGCACCATTTTCTTTAAGTCAAATTTTTTATCATAACTACCGCGTTCTCGGTCGGCTGACGGTAAAAATTCTTTCGCAGTCCCGACTCGCGGTAGCCCTGCTTTTTGTAAAGCCCTATTGCGGGCAGATTGCTCTCTCTGACCTCGAGAGATATCGAGATTATTCCCTCCGTGCGGCAAAAATCCTCCGCCGCGCAAAGGAGCGACGCCCCAAAGCCCTGTCCTCTGTATCCCTCTCTCACCGCCAGATTTATTATCTGCAGCTCGTCAAGCGCTCTCTGCGCGCTGAGGTATCCTATTACCTCGCCCGAAGCTGTCACCAAAACGAAAGACGGGTAATCCTCGGTGAGCAAAATAGCCAGACTGCCCTCCGACCACGGCTCGGAGAAAAACTTTCTCTCAAGCTCAGCCACCTGACCGATATGCTCCTTTGCAAACCGAGAGAGGCGGACTCCCATTTTATCAGGACAGCTCATTGATGTATTTTACGAGGGCATCGGGAGCCTGAACGAACCTGTCCTCGAATCTGTTGTAAAGAAAATCCTTGCCGTAATTTTTCTCGGTACCGTCGGTTTCCTTAACGGTATAATCCTCGGCGTATCTGACGAACACCACCGAGTAAAATACTCCGATAGAGCTATCGGCAAATCTTATTTTATAGGTCAGCGCGGGGGTGTTGCCGCGATAATATATGCTGTCTGCGCTGACATAGGCGCTGACGATATCCGAAATATCCTCGGCGCTCTGCACCTTGGTGCGAGTTACCGTCGTGTTCGTCTCGACGCAGATGTTTATATAGGATATCTCCATCTCGTCAAGCGAGGGAAGCTCAACTCCGTCAGCATAAAATACCGTTCCGCCCTCCTCGCAGATCCAGTTAAGAGGATTCTGACCCTCTATCTCGTAGAAGCTCACATTTTCCGACTCTCCGTACACCTCGCTACCGACCGATATCGGCTCGTAGCAGGCGGGAGCCGCCTCGTAGGAGACATCTGTTTTCTTGTCCTTATACACCGCTCCGTCCGCCTCGAACTTGTTTCCCTTCGAGCAGGAGCAGAGCAGGGTGAGAAGAATACACGCCGCGCAGACTATACACAGTATACGGGCGCCTCTTTTTCTGTAAGTCATTTTGCCTCCGTATCAATATCCGAAAATTCCGCTCAGAGAGTCGTCGTTCTCTATCCAGTCGTTGACATCTATTATTCTGAATTCGTCCTTGGTATCTCTTATCACAACGGTCGAAATTCCCGCGTTGATTACCTGACGCTTGCACATCATACAGCTGCTCGTGCCCGAGACGATAGAGTGGTCTGACGGCTCGATACAAGCGATATATATAGTCGCTCCGAGCATCCGCTCGCGCGCCGCCGCGATAATTGCGTTCGCCTCTGCGTGAACCGAACGGCACATCTCGTATCTCTCTCCTCTGGGAATGTTCAGTTTATCTCTCATACAGTACTTGATGTCACAGCAATTCTTGCGTCCTCTGGGCGCGCCGTTATATCCCGTGGATACGATAACATCGTCCTTCACGATTATCGCGCCGTACATCTTTCGCAAGCAGGTGCTGCGCTCGGCAACGGTCTGGGCAATATCAAGGTAATAGTTATGCTTTGATACTCTGTCCATAATAAAAATATCCTTTCATTTGTGTCGGGCTTGTCCGACGAATAGTTATTCACAATAATTATATTACTTTTTTACGCATAAATCAAGCCTTTTAGATAAAAAACGAATTATAATATTTACAAACGAAAAAAAGTGTGCTAAAATTAGAAAGTAAAGAGAACCCGCATAATACCTTACGGAGGAAGATATGAAAAGAAAAATATTGCTTGCGCTCATAGCACTTCTGCTCGTTACACTAGCGATATCGGCTTGCGGTAAAGAGTCCGATAACCCCGAAACGACGGTAAGTACCACCGAGCGGACCACCGCTGAAACGACGGCGGGTACGACGAACGGAGACGACGACAAGCACAAGCCCGAAACGGTATCTGTTGAATACTATAACGGCGACGAGCTTATCAAAACCGATTCGGCGAGCCTAAACTCGGAGCTTGCTCTGACATACACGGCGGACGCGCCCGAGGGATATAGCTTCAGCGGTTGGAAATACGAAAACGGCGAGCCCTGCGGAGATAAGATAACACTTACTAAGAGTATCAAGCTCTACGCCGACTTTACCGCAAATACATATACAGTCACCTACAACGCCGACGGTGGCGATATAGCTGCCGAGAACGCGACGGTAACATACCGAGAGAGCTTCACCCTTGCGGTTCCCACGCGCGCGGATTATATCTTTGAGGGCTGGTTCGACGGCACGACTAAAGTAACCGACGCTGAGGGAAAAAGCCTTGCTGAGTGGACATTCCTCTCAAACAAGGAGCTTGTTGCAAGCTGGCTCCCCGTGCGCAATCTTTCCCTCACAAACGCTGACAGCGCGGCAGGCTCGATAGGCGGAGCGGGAAAATATTACGAGGGACAGAGCGTGACCGCCACGGCAACCCCGAACCTCGGATACAGCTTCATCGGCTGGTACGACGGAGAGGATATGGTAAGCGAGGATATGGAATATACCTTTACCATAACCCTCAGCGACCGCGCATACGAGGCAAGATGGGAGGAAAAGAGCGAAATGGCTCCTTTCGTATTCACCTCGACCGCAGACACTTGCGTTATCACGGGACTGAAGGACGGTGACGCGACAGAGATATATCTGCCGAGCTTCGTCACCGAAATTGCGGACCGAGCATTTGAGGGAAGCGCGGCAACGGTATTCGTTGAATATAAGGGCGGAAAATATCGCGGTAACGCAGAAAACTTCTATCACACGATTTATGAGATAACCGACAAGACTGTTACCTCGTTCGAGCTTCACCCCTCGACAAAGGTGGTAGGCTCCTCGCTTTTCATCGGTTGCATCGAGCTTGCGACGGTATCGTTTCCCACGGGGCTTGAAAGCATCGGCGAGGGCGCGTTCAACGGCTGTACCTCGCTTCGCGAGATAACCATTCCCGAGGGAGTGGTAAGCATAGCCGAGCATGCCTTCAACGGTTGCTCAAAGCTTGAGAGCGTTATTTTCCCCGAAAGCCTGACGACCATCGGAAACTTCGCGTTCAACGGTTGCGTCAAGCTCACAAGCATAGAGCTTCCCGCAAAGCTCGAGAGAATAGGCGTTTGGGCGTTCCAGAAATGCGACGCGCTGACAAGCGTTGATTTCGGCGTCACAGAGGATTGGGTAGCGGGTATCGTTTCGATAGAGTCCGCAGACCTTTCCGATACGGCTACGGCGGCAAAATATCTGACTACGACATATTACAGCTCACTCTGGCGCAGAGGCGTGCAGTAAGAAAATAAAAATTTAGCCTGCGGTATCGCGTTGCGGTACCGCAGGATTTTCTCATTATCATATTATTTAAAAATATTTCACTTTTTACCTTGACATATCGCAATTAAAGTGCTATAATTCATAGGTTCAAAATGACTAAAAAGACTTTTTTTACGGAGGCATATTATGCAGGCTCTTCTCAGTTTGTCTATTGCTCTTTTTGCGGGACTTATGCTGTCCCGTCTGGCGAAGCTCGCAAAGCTTCCCGCAGTTACCGCGTACCTTATCGCGGGTATTCTGGTCGGACCGTATCTTCTCGGCTCGCTCGGAATTTCGGGACTTGGATTTACGAGTATGGAAAATGTAAAGGCGTTTTCTCTGCTCTCCGATGTGGCGCTCGGATTTATCGCGTTCTCTATCGGAAACGAGTTCCGTTTATCTCAGCTGAAAAAAACGGGTAAGCAGGCAACGGTTATAGGTATATTTCAGGCGGTAGTTACCACACTGGTGGTTGACGCTATCCTTATCGGACTTCACTTCGCGATGCCCGACAAGCTCTCGCTCCCCGCGGCAATAATTCTCGGAGCGATAGCCTCGGCAACCGCTCCAGCGGCAACTCTTATGGTCGTTCGTCAGTATAAGGCGAAGGGCCCGCTTACCGACATTCTTCTCCCCGTCGTAGCGCTTGACGACGCGGTTGGACTTATGCTCTTTGCGGCGTCCTTCGGCGTGGCAAAGGCACTTATGTCGGGCAAGGTCGATATTATCTCTATAATTGTTGAGCCTATTCTGGAGATAGTTCTCTCGCTCCTGCTCGGTCTTATTATGGGACTGTTGTTCACCTTCTGCGAGAAATTCTTCCATTCAAATTCAAAGAGACTTTCAATGTCGGTGACCTTCGTTTTCCTCACAGTCGCGCTCTCTATGATGAAATTTGAGATCGGCGGTATACACATTGGATTTTCCTCTCTGCTCGTTTGTATGATGCTAGGAACGATTTTCTGCAATGTCTGCGATTTCTCTCCCGAGCTTATGGGGCGAGTTGACAGATGGACCGCTCCGCTGTTCATTCTCTTTTTCGTACTGAGTGGTGCCGAGCTTGAGCTTTCGGTGTTCGCGGATGTGGCGATAGTTGTAGTAGGCTTGGTCTATATTCTCGCGCGCTCCCTTGGAAAGTATAGCGGAGCATTCCTGAGCGCAAAGTCGGTCAAGTGTGACAGCAATATAGTGAAATATCTCGGAGTTACCCTGCTTCCGCAGGCAGGAGTCGCCCTTGGTATGGCTATCAAGGCGGAACAGCTCGGCCCCGAGGGTGCCATAGTTGCTAACATCACTCTTTTCGCGGTTTTGATATACGAGCTTGTAGGCCCTATGCTCACAAAGATTGCTCTGCTTAAGGCAGGCGATATCCGCCCCGAGGGTAAGGTCAGCGCCCGCGAGGAGGCAAAAAAGGCTCTCGCGGAAAAGAAAGATTAAAGTAAAGCTTTATTTGAAAACAGATAAAAAATATCATATCGGAAGCCCGAGCCGTGAAAGGCTCGGGCTTTGCGTTTGGGGTGTAAATATACGAAAAAATTAAAAATCCCCACTCTTTAAGATTTTTGAAAGGAGAGGGGGTGCAGGGGGAGAGGAGAGCTTTTTGCAAAAAGCTCTCCTCTCCCCCTGCCATTATTATTATCTATTCTTCTTCTTCTTCTTCTTCGTCCTTTTGCTCAAGCTGGGCTTTAAGCATCATATCCTTGACCTTCATAAGTCTTGTGGTATTACCTCTGTCGTTCTCATCGAGCTTCATTTTTATCGACTTGATAGCGTCGAGGTACTGAGGCATCATTATATACTCAAGGGCGTTGACTCGTCTACGGGTCTTTTCAATCTCCTCTGCGAGCAGCTGAGCTGTTTTCTCAAGCTCTGCCATACGCAGAATATCCTCAAGCAGGGAATTCAGCTCACGCAGAGAGGTGTCAAGCTCGCCCGAGGTAAACGCCATACCGTAATTGATGCTCTCGGTTGCGTTATCTCCGATCACCTGCATTTTGAACTCGGGAACGGTAACGCTCATAAGATTTTTATAGCCAACCTCAAGACTGCCCTCTTTTTTGGGGCATATAAGCGCCTCTTCGAGCATCTTCGGACTGCCGACGGCACCGGCTACCGAAAAGCTTTTATAAACCTTATCAAGAGAGGCTTCCACGCGCTCGCGCAGCTCCTTGTCCTCACGGACGACATCGAGAAAGCGCTTCATAAGCTCGTCACGCTTATCCTTAAGCAGCTTATGTCCGCGTCGTGCCATAGTATATCTTCCCTGAAGCTTTTTCAGCTCCATTCTCGTGGGATTAACTCTTATCTCAGCCATATTTCGTCAGCTCCTTTCTCCGAAATTTCTCTATTGGCGTATCTATCAGCCGCGGGGCCAATATTTTTCAACCATTTCGGGCTTGATACGCTTCATTTCGCTCTTGGGGAGAATTGAGAGCAGCTTCCAGCCGAGGTCGAGAGTTTCCTCTATCGTTCTGTTCTCATAGAAGCCCTGATTTATATAGCTTTCCTCGAAGGCGTCGGCAAACTTTGCGTAGAGACGGTCCATTGGAGAGAGCGCAGCCTCACCAAGCACGACCATAAGCTCCTTCGCTTCCTTACCTCTCGCGTAGCTTGAGAAGAGCTGGTTCATAGTTCCCGCGTGGTCCTCACGCGTCTTGCCCTCACCTATACCCTTGTCCTTCAGACGGGAGAGCGAAGGGAGAACATCGACGGGGGGCATATATCCCTTGCGGTACATATCTCTGGAGAGGATTATCTGTCCCTCTGTGATATAACCCGTAAGGTCGGGAATCGGATGAGTTTTATCGTCCTCGGGCATTGAAAGTATCGGAATCATCGTGATAGAGCCCTCGGAGCCCATTTTTCTTCCCGCTCTTTCGTACATAGTCGCGAGGTCGGTATAAAGATAACCAGGGTATCCGCGTCTGCCGGGAACCTCCTTACGCGCCGCCGAGACCTCACGCAGAGCCTCTGCGTAGTTGGTGATATCGGTGATAATAACGAGTACATGCATATCGCACTCAAACGCAAGGTATTCCGCCGCTGTCAGCGCCATACGGGGAGTTGAAATTCTCTCGATAGCGGGGTCTGACGCGAGGTTTATAAAGAGGACGGTTCTGTCGATAGCTCCCGTTTTCTTGAAGTCCGAGATAAAGAAGTCGGCTTCCTCGAAGGTGATACCTACCGCCGCGAAAACAACGGCGAACTTCGAGTCGGAATTACGCACCTTTGCCTGACGGGCTATCTGCGCCGCGAGGTTTGCGTGGGGAAGTCCCGAGCCCGAGAAGATTGGCAGCTTCTGTCCTCTTACAAGGGTGTTAAGACCGTCGATTGTCGAAATACCCGTCTGGATAAACTCCGAGGGGTAATATCTTGCCGCGGGGTTTATCGGAGTACCGTTTATGTCGAGTGACTTTTCGGGAATTATCTTTGCTCCGCCGTCGGTGGGCTCGCCCATACCGTTAAAGACTCTGCCGAGCATATTGGGTGAGACGGGAAGCTCAACGCTGTGTCCCGTAAATCTTACCTTGCTCTGTGCGAGGTTAAGTCCCGCGCTCGATTCAAAGAGCTGAACCAAGACATTTCTGCCATTGACCTCAAGTACGCGGCAGCGGCGGATATCGCCGTTGGGAAGCTCTATTTCTCCAAGCTCGTCGTATTTGACTCCCTCGACCTGCTTTACAAGCATCAGAGGTCCTGCGACTTCTTCAATTGTTCTGTATTCTCTTATCATATCAGCACCTCAATCATTCGCCCGCGTTAGCTACGAGAAAATCGAGCTGCTCGGTTATCTCGGCGTCTATCTTGGCGTATTCGGTCTTGTATTTATCGTAAGGAACTGCCTTCGCGCGTCCTATTTTCTCTCTTACGGGAAGCTCGGAAATGCTCTGGATATCCGCGCCCGACGCGAGAGCGCGCCTTGCCTTTTCGTCAAAGGAGAATATAAGCTCTATGAGGGCATTCTGCTTGTCGAGGTGAGTGAAGCTGTCGTCCTCCTCAAACGCGTTCTGCTGCAAAAAGTCCTCTCTTATCGACTGAGCGACCTCGAGCGTCATTCTGTCTTCTGCCGAGAGTGCGTCGACACCGACGAGCTTGACTATCTCCTGAAGCTCGTTTTCGTTTTGCAGTATCTTGAGTAGCTTACCCGTATTCTCCATCCAGTTCTTCGAGACATTCTCAGAGAACCAGTCGCTAAGTCTATCGCGGTAGAGCGAGTAGGAATTGAGCCAGTTTATAGCGGGGAAGTGGCGGCGGTACGCAAGCGAGGAATCAAGTCCCCAGAATACCTTTACGATACGAAGCGTCGCCTGAGTTACAGGCTCGGAGATATCACCGCCCTGCGGCGATACCGCGCCGATAGCCGAGAGCGCGCCCTCTCTGCCGTCCTCGCCGAGACAGACTACCTTTCCCGCTCTCTCATAGAACTGAGCGAGACGGCTGGTGAGGTATGCGGGATATCCCTCCTCACCGGGCATTTCCTCGAGTCGTCCCGACATCTCACGCAGAGCCTCTGCCCAACGCGAGGTCGAGTCGGCTATAACCGCTACCGAATATCCCATATCTCTGTAATACTCGGCGATAGTTATACCCGTGTATATAGATGCTTCTCGCGCCGCAACGGGCATATCCGATGTGTTCGCGATAAGCACTGTTCTCATCATAAGTGATTTGCCTGTTCTGGGGTCCTTCAGCTCGGGGAATTCACGCAGAACATCTGTCATTTCGTTTCCGCGCTCGCCGCAGCCGATATAGACCACGAGGTCGACATCGCTCCATTTAGCGAGCTGGTGCTGAACGACCGTCTTTCCCGAACCGAAGGGGCCGGGAACGCAGGCGGTACCGCCTTTAGCTATGGGGAACAGAGCGTCGATAACTCTCTGTCCCGATATCATAGGCTCAACGGGAGGGAGCTTCTTTGCGTAGGGACGCGCGACACGCACGGGCCACTTCTGCATAAGAGTTATCTCCTCGATAGTTCCGTCCTCAAGCTTGAGCTTGCCTATTCTGTCGGTAATTCTGAAATCTCCCGAGCGGAGCTCAACTATCGTACCCTTTTTTCTGGGGGGGACGAGTATCTTGTGCTGAATTACCTCGGTCTCCATAACAGTTCCGTAAACATCGCCCTCGGAAACTCTGTCTCCGAATGCGAGATTTGCCTCGAAGTGCCAGACCTTGTCTCTGTCAAGTGAAGGAACCTCGATACCCTTTGTAATATTCGAGCCGCATTTAGCTCTCATCGCCTCAAGGGGACGCTGAATTCCGTCGTATATGTTTGTAAGAAGTCCGGGACCCAGCTCAACCGAGAGGGGGGCTCCTGTGGAGACGACTATATCTCCTCTGCCTATTCCCGCAGTCTCCTCATATACCTGAATAGAGGCGCGGTCTCCGTGCATTTCTATAATTTCTCCGATCAGATGCTTCTCACCGACTCTGACCACATCGAACATATTTGCCTCGCGCATACCCTCGGCGATTACAAGAGGGCCCGAAACCTTAAGAATTTTTCCTTGAATCATATCTACTCCATAAATTATAAATTAAAAATTTAGTTTACGGTTCAGTCGTTTTTGAAAAGAATGTCAGCGCCGACAGCGCGCTCTACGGCGGTCTTGATATTTGCCATACCGTAGCCGTTTCCACCCATAACACCCGGGATAACGGTTATTGCGGGCAGGGGAAGGTCCTTGTATTTCGCAATATCCTCCTCGAGCTTCACGGCGTAGTTTTCCACGATAAATATAACCGCGTATTCTCCGCTTTTTACGAGCGTGTGCAAGAGCTTTTCAGCCTCGCCCACATCTGCCGCCTCGTGTACCGAAAAGCCGAGAGCCATAAATCCGAGAACGCTGTCGCGCTCTCCTATAATTCCAATCTTATACATAGCTCGTCCTCAGTCTTTCCTTGATAACATCCGAATTGAGTCCCGCGTCCTTACCCGCGAGGATTATGCGGAGATTCTTTACCTCGTATTCAAGCGCGACGAGATATCCGACGATAACGGGGGCTCCGAATGGGATATATTTTGCTTTCCTTGCCCTTTCCATCCACAAATCGTCCGCCGCCTTTTCTATAAGATAGAGCGGGGAGGTTTGTTCAACCTGCTTGACAAGCTCTGCGTAGCGCGAATATTCAAGCTCGGCAAAAAGTACCTGCGCTCCGTGCTGAATACCCGAGATGAAGAAATCAAGTCCGAGCGTACCGCCCTCAAGATATGCTTCCTTCATAAAGGACTCTGCCGCGAAGTACATCTTCATATTAATGATTCTGATGCAGGTCATTATATTTAGCAGGTCTATTTTTGTCTGCACGAGGTCTATTATATAGTCGACGCCCGTCGCCCTGGCCACTGCGAGCATATCCGCAAAGCAGGCACGGTCGAGAGTGAGGTCTATCTGCTGGGGATTTGCGCTTTCCGCGAACGCCTCAATCGCTGTCGGAATGGCAGCCGCCATATTCTCGGGCAGGGCAGAGTAGTCCTTTTCTCTTATAGCCTCGACAACTGTCTCGGGGGTGAGAGTTCCGAGCCTGAAAAGCATATCCCCGAAATCAACTCCTCGGCTATTGCATTTTATCACCGCTTTTATGTTGTTACAGTCGTACTGATAACGCAAAAAGTCTGCCACAGGAGCGTCGCCGCACATATCCGATACCTCCGAGTACGCCCTCTGGAGTACCGAGAGTAGAGTATCCTCGCGGAGAATTCCGTCCGCCTCGCTCTCGCCTCGGTAGATTATCTCAAATCCGTATTCGGGGAGCGCGGCGATTATGTCCGATGACGCTTTTGCTTCGAGCAAGCGCTCGGTTGCCTCACGGCTGATGACCGAATTTTCAAGCGCTCTCACTCTTGCGGAGGCGTACATAAAATCGGTATCCTTGTATCTGAGAGCCATCAGTTAAACTCCTTTATTGTTTATCGAACAAAATATGGCTGACACGCGCCTCCATTGCGGGACGCGACTGCTCAAAGAGCATAGATATCGAGCTGTTTATCTCGATGCTTCCGTATCTGAGGATAAGTCCGCCGTCTATCTTTGCCGTCTCGCCTGAGAGCTTGGTTTTTGCTATCACATCGGAATTGTTCTTTCCGACGAGTCTGCGACGGAGATTTTCCATAAGGGCTTTTCCGTGCTTTGCGAGGTCGCGTTCGTTGAGTATTATCTCATAGCAGTCTGCCTCCGGGGCGTCCTCCTCACCGTAGACCTCACGGCTTATCCTTTCGTCCTCCAACTGCCGCTTGAGCACCGCCACCAGCATAGAGGTGAGGAAATCAAGGTATTTATCGTCGGGGAGATAGAGAATTTCTTTTTTAGCGCTTTCAAAGGCTTTGTCGATAAGATTGCTTTGTGCTGCGAGAGCGGCGTTTCTCTGCTCCATAGCCGCTGAGGTTTTTGCTCTGGAGACGATGGCTGCCGCCTCCGCCTCGGTGCGCTCCTCAATATCTTTCTTTATCTTTTCAGCCTTGCGCTTGTATTCATCTGCGATCCTTTTGCATTCGGCGTCTGCCTCGGCGCGTATTTTTGCCGCGTCGTTATTCGCCTCAGCGATGATCTTATCGGTTATTTTGCTTAAACCAGTCATTAAAACCTCCATTGCCGCAAAATACGGCGTGATAATAGTTCTTCGCTATTATTTGTAGAGAAGAACGAGCAACAGAGATACGAGTACCGCGAAGATAGCGTATGTTTCAACGAGAGCCGCGGATGTGATTGCCTTACCTACCTCTTTAGGTCTCTTTGCGATAAAGGAGATACCCGCAGCCGCAACCTTGCCCTGCTTTATTGCCGAATAATAACCTACGATAGCGATGGGGAGAGCAGCCATAAGGAAGTATGCGCCCTGAGCAACCGTCAGCTCGACTACTTCGCCCGAAAGTATACCCATCTTGAAGATTATAAGGAACGCGGTGATAAGACCGTAGATACCCTGTGTTCCGGGGAGAGCCTGAAGAATAAGTGCCTTACCGAACTTTGAGGGGTCCTCCGAAAGCATACCCGAAGCCGCCTCGCCGACGAGACCGACTCCCTTTGCGCTTCCCATTCCCGCGAGTCCTGCCGCGAGGACCGCGCCGAATATTGCAATGTTGTTACCTGAAAAGATTAAGCTTATGAGTTCGCTGATTGTCATTGTGTTTTTCTCCTTTTAACATTTGTTTTGAATTGATTTATTCGTTTGTATATTTATCCGAGGGGGCGGCGGGCTCAAAAGCTCTGCCTCCGTCCTCATAAAATTTATTGAAGAACTCGATATACTGCAAGCGCGATGCGTGAACGAAGGTTCCCAGCACATTAAGCACTATATTGAGCAGGTGACCGATAAGGAAGGCGAAAACGAGTCCGATAAAGCCTCCCACAGTAGGGCCTCCGATGGTTCCGAGAATATTCACCACCTGAGCGATGACCGCCGCGGCAAGACCGAGGGCGAGGATTCTCGAATAGGAAAGCAGGTCAGACGCGTAATTTATAAGGTCGTAAAGACCGAGCAGTCCCTTGAGAAATTTCATAATTATATTCTTTTCCGCTCTGCCGTGCGTCAGGACTATAACGGCGACCGCCGCGATAAGCACCCATTTGCCCACAGACGGAGCGAGGAAGAGAAGTCCGAGTCCCGCAAAGAGGAGCCAGTATGCGCCGATGTCGAGTATAGCGTCAAGCACTTTGCCTTCCTTACACAGCAGGTAGAACTTGACCGCCATTCCCGCGATAAGGTGTACCGCACCGATTCCAAGTGACACGAGCAGGAATCCAACGGGATTCTGGAGCGGGTCGAACAGGAGCGCAACATTTGGAGCGTTCGAGCCGAGAAGCGCGAGGTTCGGAAGCTCGGATTCCGCCATGCCCAGCATATTTCTCATAAACGCAAGAGGCAGGTCTCCGAAATACGAACCGAACAGAACTCCTCCGATGATACAGGATATTCCGCAATATCCAAACATCAGAAGGAATCGCTTCATACTCTCCGATGGGTGTATGAATTTCACCGCCGCGAAGCAGACGAGAGACAGCACAAGTCCGTATCCCGCATCGGCAAACATTATGCCGAATATTATGAAGTAGAAGATACTCATAATAAAGGTAGGATCAAAGCCGCCGTAAACGGGGTATGCGTACATTCCGAGCACCCACTCGAAATTTCTGGCGTATGCGTTATTCTCGAGAAGTATCGGGGGATTGTCTTCCTCCTCGGGCTCATCAAGACTGTACGCGCACTCGAATCTGTCAAGTGTTTCGCATACCTTTTTTTCGCTCTTTTCGGGAACCCAACCGCTTATGAGAGCGGTCGATTTTGTCGAAAGAAGCTTTTGCATATTTTCTGTTGCCGTCAGCGAGGTCTGCTCTATGTCGTAGAGAATTTCGACCGCGGTGATACTGTCGGCGAGACCGACGAGCTTGTCCGTCAGCGCGTCATATTCTGTCTGAAGCGCCTTTATCTGCTTTTTCAGCTCGCTTATATACGCTGCCGCGGTTTTGTCGACCGCGGGGAAGGTGACGCGTACAAATCCGTATTTTGAGAGGGTTCTCAACACAGCCTCTCCGTCCTGCCTGCAGAATACGAGCGAGATATAGATTCCCGAGGTGTCTGACGAGAGAGCTTCCGCAACGGCACCCGCCGTGTAAAGCTCCTTGCCTATAACTCCAAGGTCGCTTCCCGCGGGTAGCGAGCCGAGCAGGATATCTGTGTGTGCCGTTCCCGTCATATTCAGGGGAAGGTCGTATTTCAGCCACGGCTGCACAGACGATATGGCTGCCGAAAGCTTGTTTGTTTCATTTTTGATTTCGTTCTGACGCGCTATCGCATCGTTTGCCGCATCCACCGCGAATCTCGCCTTTTCGGCATAGCCGTCGCTGACGAACTTGTCTTTTTTCACCTTTATCTTATCGGCAAAAAGACCTTTCTTTCGGTGGGTATATTTATCGAGAATATTGATGGCTTCGCTTATTCTCGCGATACTGCTCTCAAGCTCGGCTCTCCTCGCGTCGCAATTGACCTTGCGGACGGGGATAGTCTCCTTCAGCTCGTCGGGCTCAGCCGCGTCTATCTGAACGCACCTGAGATTTATGAGCTTGCGTATGAGAGCATCGGAATCGGCGTTATGAGCGAACACGGTCAGCTTTTTCATCGAGCTTACTGACATTGTTCTGTTATTCCTCCGATGATATATCGTATCGCTTCACGCATATTGAGTCCCGCCGAGCCGTAATTTTCTTTGGCTTCGGCTTCTGCCGCCTCTCTGCTGTGAACTATCATTTCGTTCGCTTTTTCGCGAATAAGCTCAAGCTTTTTCTCGTTTTCGGCAGTTACGCGAAGCTCGGTCTGCTCACAGAGCCGTTTTCCGAGGCGTTCGGTGTCCGCAATACGCGTTTTTGCCTGAGCTGTGGCAGACGCGCGAATAGCCTCTGCCTCCTCTTCGGCTTCCTTGATTTTGAGGATGGTTTCCTTTGACAAAATTTCACCGCCTTTCAGGAAATATCTGCACAAACTGCAAATATATAATAATATTAATTACAATGATACCATATTTTAACAGATATTTCAATAACTTTGCTCAATTTTTCGCTCAATATATTTAAAATTTTATGAACTTCGAGTTCGGTCAGGCTGCTCTGCCGTGATGTGTCGGCATAAATACGCCAGCGGGAGTATTCGCTTTGCTTGAGAATGACGGCGTGGGAGCGCAAATATAACTTTAATTGCTATATGGCATAAAAAGGAGAGATTTTCCGTCGGTTCCCACCGAGACTGCTCCACGCGGAAACGGCGGAATATCTGTTTCAAGCTCTCCACATATAAGTTTTGCGGCGTATTTTGACGGAAGCAGCTCTCCCTCGGGGAGCGACCAGACCTGATATTCCTCAAACAGAGTGCGTGTCTCTCCTCTGAAAAGAGAGGATCTTGCTCGGGAGAGGACGCAGAGAGTGTGTTCGGATATATATGTGACCTCACAATTGAGCGAATAAGAAATTTTCCTGTAAATATATTTTTGTTGGGATAGCGAGTTATATTCCTCGCAAAGCGCGGGAAAGGCAGAATCTTCACACCATTTTATGAAATTATTTGAAATCTCGGAATAAAAATCCGATATCGTCTCAAAGGACTCTGCCAGAGGGACTGACGCGCTCACCCTCATTATTTCGTTCCCCTCAAAAACAAAACGGCGGCGCCTGACGGTGAAGGTATACATTGTTTCGTATTCTCCCTTGAAAATCTTTTACAATATATACATATACCGTCAAGCGCCGCCGTATTCGCTGTCAGCTCATTACTCCCGCGTCGAGAGTGAACATTTTATTGACAGACGCGAGCAGGGCGGGGTATCTGTCAAGCTCGCCCGACGCCGTAAGTCTTTCGGCTTCGGCAAATGCGCATTTGAGAAGCCCCGTATCGTCGCAGAGCTGAGCCA
Organism: Clostridia bacterium; assembly: GCA_017625755.1. Classification (GTDB taxonomy): domain Bacteria; phylum Bacillota; class Clostridia; order Oscillospirales; family CAG-272; genus HGM12713. The sequence continues at coordinate 35,534 of JAGAKG010000049.1, forward strand.
ATCTGAAGCGGACTCCGCCGCTCTGGCGGATATCGGCGCTGTCGCTGCTGTGCAGAAAGTCACCGGGGCCTCGCATCTCAAGGTCTTTTTCAGCGATGGCGTATCCGTCGTATGTGCTTCTCATTGTTTGAAGCCTTTGCGCCGCGTTGCCTTCCTCAGCCTCGGAAACGAGGATACAGTAGGACTTTCTCGCGCCTCTGCCTACGCGTCCCCTGAGCTGGTGAAGCTGAGAGAGACCAAAGCGCTCTGCGTTCTCGATTATCATAAGCGAGGCGTTCGGAACATTGACTCCGACCTCTATAACTGTCGTCGAAACGAGAATATCTGTATCTCCCTCGGCAAATCTTTTCATAACGGCTTCCTTATCTGCCGCCTTCATTTTTCCGTGCATATACTCGACCCGCATGTCCGAGAAGGTTTCGGCTATCTGCTCGGAAAATCCGACCGCCGTTTTCAGCGCGGGGCGCGCCTTGATATTTCCGTCGGCGTCGATATCTCCTATGTCGATATCTCCCTCCTCGTCCTCGCCGCGCTCCTCGACCGCGGGGCATACGATATAGACCTGTCCGCCCTCGGCAACCTGCTTCCTTATAAATCCGTTGAGCCTTTCGCGATAGCTTTCGTTGACCGCGAAGGTGTCGACTCTCTGTCTGCCCGCGGGCATCTCGTCGATAAGCGAGAGGTCAAGATCACCAAAGAGCGCGAGTGCCATAGAACGCGGTATCGGCGTTGCGCTCATAACGAGAACATGAACCCCGTGGCTTTTGTCTGAGAGCATCATTCTCTGATTTACACCGAATCGGTGCTGTTCGTCTGTCACGACGAGTCCGAGGTCTGAAAAGTTCACTCCCTCTGTCAGAAGTGCTTGCGTGCCGATGACCACATCGACGCGTTTTTCGGGGGAGTCGGTGGCGAGTGCCGAGTATATCTCAAGCTTTTTCGCTCTTTTGACAGATGAGGTCAGCAGCTCACACCTGATTCCGAGCTGTGAGAGCAGCTCACGCAGGTCGTTGTAATGCTGTATCGCAAGAATTTCGGTCGGCACCATAAGAGCCGCCTGCTTGCCGTTTTTTACCGCTATATAGATAGCCGCCGCGGCGCATACCGTCTTTCCGCAGCCAACATCTCCCACGATAATTCTGCTCATTGCCAGCTCGCCCGCCATATCCCGTCTCACCTCGTCTATGACGCGCTTCTGAGCGCCTGTGAGGTCATAGGGAAGAAGTCCGAGCAGGGGGGATATGTCACCGTCGGGGCAGGGCGACGCCACCTCGGCGCGACGCTTGACCTTCGTGAGCGAAAGACCGAGCGCGAATGTGAAAAATTCGTCGAATATAAGTCGTTTTTTAGCCGCCGCCAAAGACACATAATTTTCGGGGCGGTGGATATTTTTTATTGCGTATGAGAGGGTGCAGAGCGAGTTTCGTCTGCGTATATCCTCGGGCAGAGTATCCTCCGCCGTGCTTGTGTTTACCGAGGAAAAGACAGTGTCGATATCCTTGTTTACCTGCTTTTGCGAAAGCCCCTCGGTAAGTCGGTATACAGAGGTGAGCGGGGGAAGGGGAGCGTCCTCGGAAAAGGGCTCGTATGCGGGAGAGGACATAGCAAATCTCTTTCCCTTGCGCTCGACCTTTCCGTAAAATCTGAACTGCGCTCCGAGGGAGAAAACATTCTTCAGAAAATTCTGGTTGAAATATATTAATTCGCACACACCGCTGTCGTCGTACGCCTTGAATTTGAGCAGAGAAAGTCTGCCGCGCAGAGTCGATACCTTCGGCTCTGTGGCGACTGTGAGGATAACCGAGCTTTTAGCGTCGGGCTCGGTGTCTGTGAGGAGCTTGACATCTCCTCGGTTCTCGTATCTTGCGGGGTAGTGCGAGAGCAGGTCGCCGAGGTCACGGATGCCAAGACGCGCGTATGCCGCCGCCTTCGCGGGACCGACGCCGCGAAGCGAGCTTATGTCGGAATTAAGATAGTGAGCCATAGACACCTCCCCAAGAGTAATCATACAAATATTATACACTTCAAAAAAGCGACTGTCAAGTGGGGAGAGATATTAACTATTTCACCTAAAACAGGGAAACCCGATTGTGAAAAATTGAAAATATTTACAAAGTCGGCGTTTTTTTGTATTGACAATCCGAGAATAGTGCGGTATAATAGTGTGTAAACAGAATTTTTGGAGGTTACCCATGAAGAAGTTTTTTGCAATAATACTTGCCGCTCTTATGCTTCTTACCTTTGCTTCCTGTAAGAAGATCGAGGAAGAAGAGGGCAATAATCAAGTCACGCTTGAGAACGATGCGGAGATATACGAGGACGCCGAAACGGGCGATATCTTTACATACGCTGTAAACGAGCTCGGAACATATGAGATCGTTGATTTCGAGTCGAAGAAGAACGAGCCCCATAAGGTAGAGGTTCCCGCCGATATCGAGAATATCGAGGTTACGGGAATTGCCGCTGACGCTTTCAAGGTCAAGAACAATGTTTCCGAGGTCGTTATTCCCGATTCTATTCTCTATATCGGCGACTATGCTTTCTTCGGTTGTAGCTATCTGAAGAAGGTAGTTATGTCCGATTCCGTTGAAACTCTCGGAATCGGCGCGTTTGATAGCTGCGTTGCTCTTGAGTCTGTAACGCTTTCGGCGAAGATCAAGGTTATACCCGAGTTTGCGTTCCGTGATTGCGCGGCACTTGCGGCTGTTACTTTTTCCGCTTCTGTTGAGGAAATCGGCGCGGCGGCGTTCAGAGATTGCGTTGCTATCAAGGAACTTGTGATTCCCGATTCGGTTAAGGTTATTGGCGATTGCGCGTTCTACGGTTGTACCGCGCTTGAGAAGGCTACTCTTCCCGAAGAAATAGAGTCCTGCGGAAAGTTCGTTTTCACGGCAGGTAAGGAAGATTTCAAGATGGTTAGCGGAGCGGAGAGCTGGGCAAAGGCTTATGCCGAGGAATACGGACATATATTTGAGGTTGCAGGCGGAGAATCCGAAGCAACGACCGCGTAAGATAACTGAATATTAAAATCAAAAGGAGCTTTCCGAGGAAGGCTCCTTTTTTGCTTCGCAATCACTTGTCGCCGAGGCACGCATCTTGTTCCCTATAACGAAAACAGGGCGTTTGCGACAACCGTCGGATAGAACAGTTGTATATATCATTTCTTAAAAAAATATATAAAACCGTGCCAAGGCACGGATTTATAGCACAGTAATATATATTCAGATAAATTCCAGATATTCCTCAAAGCAGATGTCCGAGAGGTATATCGCGGTCGCGGCATCTCTGCCGACGAAGCGGTAGTGCCACGATTCGTAGCTATATGATGTGATATGAGTTTTATCCTTGGGATATCTGAGGATAAAGCCGTATTTATAGGCGTTCTCCGAGAGCCATCTGAATGCGGCGGTACGCTCAAATTCCTCGTTGTTGAGTCCGTTTTTCATACCTACCGTTATGAAGTCGACGCACAGACCGCTCTGATGCTCACTCGTCCCGGGGCGCGCCGAGGTTTTGAGCACCTCTGCCTCTGCCTCCTCGGGGGTATAGCCCTTTTTTACATACTCCTCTATATATTTTTGAAATATATCCTCTTGATATTCATAGCTTCTGTATGCGCTGGTGACATAAGCTCCGTTGTTCGGAATGTCGCGGTACATCGCTTGTACCATAGCAAGGAGCGCCTCTGCTGCGCACTCGTCGAGATAGTATTTCTCGCCCTGTCCCGTATATTTTGAGGGCAAGGGCTCTGTCGAGAGATTTTCGGGCTCAAAGTCGGTGGGTAGGGGATTATCGGCGTTGACGAGCATAAGATAGGGGGTGTTATCCTCGGGCGCTATGTATTTCAGGTACTGAGTTACATCAGCGTTGTATTCAAAGGACACGCCCGCTGTGCTTTGCAGTGCTCCGACTGCCGTGAAATCGGCGGCGGAGAATGTGATATCCTCGTTATACAATATATCCTCGACCGCGTATGTGACTCGGGTTATGCTGACTGTATGCTTCGCGCGGTCACTCTTGAACTCTATTCCCGTGTCGACCGCTTTGGAAATCACCTCGTACGGTACAAGGCAGGTGCCGCCCTTGATTATCGCGGGCGCGGGAATTACCACCTTCGTGGCGTTTATTATGGCGTACTCGCTCTCGTTCATAAACTTGACATACTGCTCGTCGGATACCATATATTTCATAGTTTCGTCAGAGCCGCTGACCGACAGCTCGGCGTACTGCGCGAGCTTATTCATATCGACATAAAGTACATCGTCGATAACTATTTTTTCGTATTTTACCCTCATCTCCTCCTCGCCGAAGGTGAAAAGATAGTCGCGCTTGTTCTTTCCGTTTGTAATACTCGTCACAAGATAGACGCTCAGAAGCACGATAACGGCAACGAGCGCCGTGACAAAGACCGAGATTATGACGGTCGCCGCGGTGTTCTTTTTTGCGAGCTTGACAATCTTACTCTGCTTTTTGTTTTCGGGAGGGGGAATTTGGCTTCTGTCCTCAGCGTCGGCAAGGCTTGACTGAAGCAGCTGAAGCTCGGCGGCGTTCAGCTCTGTTTCCCTCGTTTCGGGGGAGGACATATCGTCTTTTTTCATATTAACACCTCTTACGGTTTATTTTCGACAACTATAAAAAATGGAGATGTGGGGGAATTCAGAATATTTATCTTAGTGGCGCAGACCTTGTATCTCGAAAGCCCTGCGAGGTAGTCGCATATAAGCTTACCCTCCTCGGCGCCCTCGGGGTGCCCCGGGTATACCGCGATAAGGATTATGGCGTCGGGTGCCATAAGCGATATCGCCGCCTCTATGGCGGGAAGTGTGGTCGAGCGCATGGTCGTTATCTTTTTATCGCTTCCAGGGAGATATCCGAGATTGAACATTCCCGCTTTTATCGGAACATCGACATATTTTTTTACATTGTGGTGTGAATCAAGGATGAGCGTGCAGTTGTCGGGGCAGTCGGAGCGCGCCAGACGGTCGGAGGTTGAGGCGAGAGCCTGTTCCTGAATGTCGAAGGCGAACACATGCCCGAACTCGCCCACCGCACGGGAGAGAAATTCCGTGTCGTGACCGTTGCCCATGGTGAAATCCACGGCGATATCACCCTCCTTGAGGTGGGTGAGGATAAAATGCTTTTGCAGCTGGAGAAGGTCTATCATTTCGCAAAATGCCTTTCGTTGAAAATCATTGGTTTTTCGGAGTCTTTGGCGGCTCGGGGAGGTGAATATCGCTCCTCAGAAATTTTATCGAGCGCTCGACCGAGTCGCGGGAATTATACCACGGCTCATCGCCGTATCGGTAGTCGAATTTCTTGCAGAACCAGCTTATGTCGTCCTTCAGCTCGGCGAGATATTTGTTGACTATCTCCGAGCAGTCCTTCGCAAACGCGGCGGACTTCTTCTTTTGCAGTCTGTTATCGGCGCACTCGAGCAGGGCGCGGTAATGGGGCAGACAGAAATATGGCTGAGCCTTCAGCTTGGCAACGAATTCCTCGTCCTTATCCCAGAGAAAAACGACTGTTTCTATCATATGTCTGAAATTGAAATCTATTCTTCGGCAGACATAGCAGGACGCCTCAAGCTCCGCTATCCGCTTCTGCGGCTTGTTCGTACCAAGCAGTCCGCCGCTCTTGAGGTCTCCTATAAGCTCGTCTAGGTGGCTCTCAAGCGTGAGTGCCATACCGAGTCTGTTCTTTCGCACGAACATCATATCGTAATGCGTTCTGCAAAAGCCCTCCTCGTTGGTCTTTATACGGATATCGGGTGACATCATAGAAGCTCCGAGAATATCTTCAAGCTCGTTATTCTCCAGTTTGTTATAGAGCGCGCAGAGCGGACAACCGCACGCGGCATCGTCGCGCGAGGCTTCAAACGCCTCGTTGACGGGAATAGTGTAAATTTGTTCCATAATCCTTCCCCCGAAAAAAGTCTTGAAAAAAGCTTCGCTTAGGTATATAATATAGCGTATAGCAATACTTTAGCAATTATATCATATTTCAAAGCTATTTTCAAGAGATTTTGATATTTTGGCTATCAAGCGGAGGATAAATATATGGTTTGTCTTAATGAAACGGTAAAAAAATTGAGCTGCGTGAGGCTTGAGGGTGTCGAGAACTTTGACATAGGAAAGGTTTTCGACTGCGGTCAGTGCTTCCGATTTGACGCCGTCGGAAATACTTCTCACGAGATTGAGTTTTCGGGTGTTGCCCACGGAAAACTGATTTCGGTAGCTCAGGACGGGCAGACCGTTTACATATACAATTCCACAAAAGAGGATTTTGAGAATATATGGAAGCGATTTCTTGGGCTTGACGAGGATTACGGCGCAATAGCCGAGGATATCCTCTCGCGCTCCGATAATCCCGCGCTTGGCAGGGCGGTCGAGTACGGGCGGGGCATAAGAATACTGCGGCAGGAGCCGTGGGAGACAATATGTTCGTTTATTATTTCTCAGAATAATAATATTCCCAGAATAAAGAAAATTATAGGTGCTCTCGCGCAAAAGTGCGGCGAGCCGATTGGGCTCCCCGAGGGTATGGAGTGTCATATATCGTCCGCTACGGTGCCGTACGCCTTTCCGACGCCCGAGGCGCTTTGCGACCTCGGCGTTGACGGTTTGTTTGAACTGAAAACGGGATTTCGCGCAAAGTATATATACGATGCCGCGTCGCGCGCGGCTGCAGGGAATATCGACTATTCCTATCTTGAAAGTGCCGACGACACCGCCGAGTGTGTGCGCGAGCTTTGCGAGATAAAGGGGGTTGGGCCTAAGGTCGCAAGCTGCGCTTTGCTGTTCGGCTTCGGGCGGTACGACGCTTTTCCCGTTGATGTGTGGATAAAAAAGGTTATTCAAAAGTATTTTTCGGCAGACGGTGAGGATTTTTCACCCGAAGCGCTCGGGCCGTACGCGGGCATAGCCCAGCAGTTTTTGTTTTATTACGAAAGATACCTGGCGTGAGGATTTATATATAATGCGAGGGGGACTTTTGCAAAAGTCCCCCTCGCATCGCATACCCGCGTTTCCGCGTTATATTATTTTATCTGTGTTCCCTCGGGAATCATATCGTCCACGAAGATAACCTTACAGCCGCAGGCGTTATTGGTACCTGCGAGAAGCATACCGTTGCTGGTAACACCCGCGAATCTTGCGGGCTTGAGGTTAGCCACAACTATAATCTTCTTACCGATAAGCTCCTCGGGCTTATACTCGCCCTTGATGCTCGAAACGATAACTCTCTGTCCGATACCGTCGTTAAGCGTCAGCTTCAGACAGCTATGCGACTTTCTTATCTCAGCCGCCTTTTCAATCTTGCATACGCGCAGGTCAAGCTTCGAGAAGAAACCAATATCTATCTCCTCCTTGATAGGCTCAACGGGATCAGGCTCGCCGTAAACTCTCTGTTCTGCTACCTCCTCTGTCTCCTCTACCTCGGGAGCAAGCTCTGCCTCGGTTGCGGGGTAGGAGAAATCAAGCAGACCGATATAATCCGCCTTGTTTATCGCATAGAGGAACAGATAAAGTCTCGGTCCCTTTTCTCTGTCGATAAGCAGCTTATATACATTCTTGAAGAAGGTTCCCTGAATAGCCTTCATTTCCTTGTCTGTAAAGCCCTCGCCGTAAACCCTCTTGGGAATAGCGTAAAGCTCGGCGTTAAGCTCGTCAAGCGAATATCCATCGGTTGAGAGGAATTCGTGAAGCAGCTCAATCTCGCGCTTCTCGTTCTCGTCCATTTCGCCAAACACTTCCCAATTGCGTCCGCGGCGAAGCTTGTTCATGCTCTCGGGAGAGCATTGCTCAAGCCAGAACTTAGCGCGCTCAAGTCTGTCGGCAAACTGCTCGTACTTATAGGGCGTGCCTATCTTCTCAAACACGGTTTCAAGCATCGGAACATTGAAATTCACGATAGAGCCAAGCTGAACGAGCAGAGACATCGGAACGGTTTCGATATGGCGTCCCTCAACCTCGGTGTTGTAAATAACAGTCTGAGTAAACTCGTTGGCGGTTCCCGCTCTGACCTCATTCAGCGTCTTGTCGTATTCAAAATACTGACGCAGAATACCGTCGTCAAAGCAGATATCGAACGCCTTCGTGGGGTCTGTCTTGGAATAGAGCCAGAGCAGAACCTCGGGCTGATAGATCTTTAGAAGCGTCTCGGGGGTGAGGTTGAGTCCCGATGAGCTGGACATCTTACCCGTCATACCCTTGATACCGATAAACTCGTACCCTTGGAAAAGAGGTGCCTCGTGGTTGAATATCTTCTTTGAGATGACCTTCGAGTTGTTGTACGAGCCCGTGGGCGCGGCGTGATCCTTTCCACCCGGCTCAAAGTCTACCTGCTCGTATCTCCAACGCATAGGCCAGTCTATCTTCCAGCCAAGCTTGCAGTTGAAGTTTTCAAGGAAATTGAAATGTCCCTTGTGTCCGCAACGGCACTCGTAGTCCGCCTCGGTGCAGTCCTCGGAGAGCGATGTTATCGTCGTGAAGTCGGTCTTACACTCAGGGCAGAAAATACTTACGGGATAGTAAGCCGCCTTCTCGGCGTCGTGCTCCGCGCGAAGCTCCTCCTCGCTCTTGCCCGCTTCCTTGGTCTTGAAGGAGTCAAGTATCTCAAATATCTCCCCTCTCTTTTGCAGAGATTCGATTATATCCTTAGTGTACTTGCCCGAGCGGTACATTTCTGCCTGATAACGGCAGTCAAGCTCGATACCAAAGGGCTTTATTCCGTTGAGGAACTCCTCCTCAAAGTGCTTTGCGTAATTCTCGTGACAGCCCCAGGGGTCGGGAATGTCAACATAAGGGCAGCCGATGTACTTATCATAGCTGTCGCCAACCACCGCCTGAACATTTGCGGGGATCTTGCGGCAACGGTCATACTCGTCCCAAGAGATAATAAGTCTTGCCTTCTTGCCCTTTCTCTGCAGAGCCTTCACAACAAAAAGAGGGGTTGCGAGGTCTCTGAAGTTTCCGATGTGAACCGAGCCCGAGGGGCTTACGCCCGCGGCACACACATATTCTTCCTTATTCGGATTGCGTTCAATAAGCTTTTCTGCAATTTCTTCCGACCAATGCATTTTTATAGCTCCTTTAAATCAAAAATCTTTATAACTTATATATTTTACCACAGTTTACGAGGATTGTCAACATCCTACTTTACGCTACTTTATAAACAGCTCCAGCACGAACACAGTCACCGAGCTGAGTACCGCCACGGGAAAGAGCCCGAACTTGAAGTACGCGAGAGCTATCGCCACCACGAGCGCCGCGATAGCCGATATCGGCGACTGAGTCGCGTCAAGTATCGCGGGGAATGTCATTACCGCGAGAGTTACATAGGGTACATAATAGAGAAACGACCGAATCGTTACATTTTTTATTTCCTTTCGGATAAGGGTAAGCGGCAAAACCCTTATGAGATATGTCACCAACGCCATTCCGAAAATATAGATATATACATTATGCGACATCCTTCTTTTCCTCCTTTACAGGGAAGATAAGCGCCGCCGCAAGAGAGATGACGACCGTCAGCAGGATTATTTTCACGCCGTCCGAAATTCCGTCAAACCACGGGATAGCCGAAACCGCGTAGCTCAAAGCAAAGCTTATCGCAACAAGCCCCGCCACTATTTTGTTCTTTCTTGACTCGGGAATAAACACCGAAATGAACATTCCGTAAAGGCTCACTCCGAGCGCGCTGAGCAGACTTACGGGAAGTACCGCTCCGAGCATCGCTCCGCAAAGCGTTCCAAGCGACCACCCAGGTATCGCGACAGACGCCACGCCGTAGGTATAAAAGGGGTCGAGTCTTTCGTCGAGTGCTATCGACACGCCGAAATTCTCGTCGGTAATGCAGTAACCGAGAAGCATTCTCTGCACCGTTCCGACCCCCGGCTTGAGCTTCTGACTGAGCGCCGCCGACATAAGCATATATCTTGCGTTGGCGATAGCCTCCATCAGAAAGACCTCAAGGTAGCTCGCCCCTGCCGCAATAAGCGTGAATCCTATGTACTCACCCGCCGACGCGTTTATAAGAAAGCTGGTAAGCGTTGCCTGAAAGGGACTCAACCCCGCCTTTTTAGCGGCAACACCCAAAGCAAGCGCTACGGCGAAATATCCGAGTCCTATCGGTATTCCCGCCTTCATTCCTCGCAGATAATTTCTTTTTCGACTCATTATATCACTTCCAAAACAAGCAAATATCTGCGGGGAAACCCAAAAATCAGGCTTCCCCGCTCAAATACATCACATCAGTTATCGCGTCTTATCTGCAGATCTCCTGCGCCATCTTGTAGAGCGTAGATATCTCTTCGCGTCTCTTTTCGCAGATAGCCTCCATAGCGCGAAGCTCCTCGGCACCGAACTTGTCAAGGTCGCCGTCCTTCAGCTTGTTCTTATACATACGGTCTGTGGTAAGAGCAAACAGAATGTCAAGGCTTGTTATCTCGCCGTTGTCCTCAATAACCACAAGGTTGCTCTTGCCCTCGAGCAACAGCTCAACAGCCTTAGCGCCCATCTTTGTAGCGGTGAGTCTGTCGCGAAGCGTGGGAGAACCGCCTCTGACTATGTGAGCCAGACGCGCGAACTTGGTCTCGATTCCTGTCTTTTCCTCGATGGTATTTCTGAGAAGCTCGCCGTAAGGAACCTTGTTGCCGTTCGCGTCGGTTGCGAAAACGCCCTCGCTGACAACAACTATCATTCCTCTCTTGCCCTGCTCCTTAGCCTTATTTATCTCCGCGATAGCGGCGTCCTCATCGAAGGGTATCTCGGGGATACAAACCGCCATAGCTCCCGAGGATATACCCGTCATAAGCGCTATCTGTCCGCAGTCGCGTCCCATAACCTCAACGACATTACATCTCGCGTGCGACTCACAGGTGTCTCTGAGTCTGTCAACCGTTTCAAGAACTGTGTTCATCGCGGTATCAAATCCAACGGTGTAGTCTGTCGCGGTGATATCGTTGTCGATAGTACCCGTAACGCCGATGGTGGGAATACCTCTGAGGGTGAGGTCCGTAGCGCCTCTGAATGTTCCGTCGCCGCCGATAGCAACGATTGCATCTATGTTATATTTCTTACAGGTAGCTACCGCTTTCTGCATACCCTCCTCGGTCTTGAACTCGGGGCAACGGTCGGAATAAAGCATAGTTCCGCCGTGGGTAATAATGTTAGAAACAGCTCCCGAGGTCAGGGGGATAAGCTTCTCGTTGATAAGTCCGCTGTATCCGCCGATAATTCCCATTACCTCAACGCCCTCGTCAAGCGCCTTTCTCGTGATAGCTCTGATTGCCGCGTTCATTCCGGGCGCGTCTCCGCCCGAGGTAAGCACGCCGATTCTCTTGAATTTTTTCATTTCCGTTGTACCTTCATTTCCATATTATAGTTATTTATTTAACATACTTTACATATTTATACTATTTTAATACATACTCGAAAAAAAATCAATACCTTTTTTGAGGAATGTTGTCAAAAAAATAAATTTTTATCTACAAAACTTCAGTATTATATCAAATGCGTTGTTGGAAGATACATTTCTGATATAATTTCTGCTTCTCATAGCCGACAAGCTGAGCTTTCTGACCTGAACACCCCTCTCGGTAGATATTCCGACGAAAACAGTTCCAACGGGCTTTTCGGGGGTTCCTCCGCCGGGACCCGCTATTCCCGTGACAGAAATTCCGACATCCGCGCCGAGCGCCGCTCTGATACCCTCAGCCATCTCCGACGCCGTTTGCTCGGACACCGCGCCGTATCTTTCAAGGGTTTCCGCCCTGACTCCGAGCAGACGCATCTTCGCCTCATTCGCGTAGGTCACGCAACCGCCCAGAAAAACATCCGAGCAACCCGAAATATCTGTTATGCGCTTTGAGACAAGTCCTCCCGTGCAGGACTCGGCACAAGCGAGAGTCAGTCCCCTCTCGCGGAGAAATTCGACCACCGCTCTCTCAAGCGAGTCAATGTCGACTCCATAAATATATTGCCCTATTTCGGTAGCCTCAATTCGCGATATCATTTCGTCGCAGATTTTGAGCGCCTCGTTCTCGGTCTGCGCAGACGCCGTCACGCGAAGTCTTACCTCTCCATCTTTGCAATAGGGCGCGACCGTGGGATTTTTCGAGCATTTCATTATATCGCTTATAACCGTTTCGACCGCAGATTCACCTATACCGAAGATGTGTATATTCCGACTCGCGATAACGCTGTTGCGCCGCGAGAGAAGATATGGAAGAACCTTGTCATTGAATATCGGGATTATCTCAGAGGGCGGCCCCGGGAGCATAATTACCGTCTTTGAATCGTTTTCTCCGCCGCAGAGCGCAAGCGCAGGAGCAGTACCGTAGTCGTTGTCGAAAATCACCGCTCCGCGCGGCATCATCGCCTGCTTGCGGTTATTTTCTGTCATAACTCTGCCCGTTCTTCTGAAATATTCCTCTATTCTTCCGAGAGAGTGCGCGTCAAGCTCCATCTCTCTGCCGAAATATTCCGCTACCGTCTCCTTGGTGAGGTCGTCGTATGTGGGACCGAGTCCGCCGCTCGTTATGACCATATCCGCGCTCTCAAGCGCGCGGGATAGCGCATCCCGCAGTCTTGCGGGGTTATCCCCCACCGCCGTGTGACGGTAAACGCAAATTCCAAGCTCGGCTAATTTCTGCGAAAGAAACGCCGCGTTTGTGTTTACTATATCTCCGAGCAGAAGCTCTGTGCCGACGCAGAGTATCTCTGCGCTTCTTATCTTATTGTCCATAAAAATAAAACCTCGTATCTATCAGGATTTCCCGAATATATTTTACCACACTTTTCCGAGTTTGTCCACACAAGCCAATAATTTTTGGAAATCTATTGATTGTCGGGCAACAAAAAGGTATAATATTTATCGGTAATTACCGAAAGTTATCGGTAATATCAGCAAAAAGAAGGGAGGCTGCTATATGTCAGGGTGTAATCTTTGCCCTCGTTCCTGCGGAGCGGACAGGACTCTTGGGGAGCTTGGATTTTGCGGCGAGAGCAATAAAATAACGGTATCGCGAGCCTCGCTGCATCTGTGGGAGGAGCCTCCGATAAGCGGAGTGCGCGGCTCGGGGACGATATTCTTCTGCGGCTGTAATCTGAAATGCGTTTTCTGCCAGAACAGAGTTATAAGCTCGGGCGGCGGAGTACGGCGCGAGCTGAGCGCATATGAGCTTTCCGAGCTTATGCTGGAGCTTGAGGCGTCGGGCGCGCACAATATAAATCTCGTCACGCCGACTCATTTTTCCGACTCGATAGCGCGCTCCCTCGAGCAGGTGCGTCACAAGCTGAAAATTCCCGTGGTATATAATTCCTCGGGCTACGAATCGCTCGGAGCGCTGAAGCGGCTTGATGGGCTTGTGGACATATATCTGCCCGATTTCAAGTACGCCTCTGCCGACCTTGCGGAGAAATATTCAAGCGCTCCCGACTACCCCGAGGTCGCTCTCGCGGCGATTTCCGAGATGTTCCGTCAAGTGGGCGAGTGCGCTTTGGGCGAGGACGGTTTGATGAAAAAGGGACTTATCGTGCGTCATCTCGTCCTTCCCGCGTGCAGGCACGACAGTATGAAGGCGCTCGACCTTCTCGCCGACGCACTTCCCGTAAAGCAGATAAAGCTGAGCCTTATGAGTCAGTATACGCCCGAGTTCGCCTCGGAGTGCGAATATAAAAATTTGCATAGGAGAGTGACCTCGTTCGAGTATAATTCGGTTCTCGAACACGCCGTTTCCCTCGGATTTGACGGCTACTTCCAATCCCTCTCCTCCGCCTCGGCTCAATACACGCCAAATTTTGAGGAATAGCAAGGGGAGAAACAGTGCGGATAATGCGAGGGGGACTTTTTGAGAAAAGTTCCCCTCGCGCTCAGGTTGAAATTATCCGAATAAATTATACCAAATTCGGTATGAGTCGGCGCTCACGACGACCCGAGAACGAAAAAACAAGACAATATGTGAGGAGCAGGGCGCAAAGTGATGCGGCTCTGTTTTTTGCGATAAAAATATTGCTTAAATGCGTATCTTTCGGTTGACAAAAGGGAGTGTAAAATGGTATAATAAAAATAAGTATGCGGATATGCAAAAAAGTGCCGTGTGCGAGTCTTAAAATCCATTCGGAGGACGAATAAATGAACAGTAAATACACCGACAGCTGTGCCGAAATTGTCGGAAAAAATATAAAAAAAGTAACCCTTGCGCTCAAGATAACAGTCTGCGTTCTCGCGGCGCTTATGATATTTCTTGCCGTCGCGCTTATAATAGATATTGTCGGTCTTACGATAGAGCATACGCTTGAAGCGGGCGACAAGCTCCCGAGCGCGGTATCGCTTTCGGGAAAATCAAACGCAAGATACGAGTTTGGCGACTATGACGGTGAGTTTACCGTACCCGGTGAATATGAGTTTTATATAATTTCGGGCAGCCGCCGCTTCAAGGTCAAGCTTACCGTTGAGGATACCACCGCCCCTCGAGCTGAGCTTTTGCAGCTTTATGTCAACAAGGGTGGTCCGTACCCCTCGGCTATCGACTTTTTCAAGAATGTGACAGACGCTTCGGAGGTCACCGCAAGATTTAAAAACGGAGTTAACCCCTCTGAGCTTGGCGAGTACGATATAGAGCTGGAGCTTTCCGACGCCTACGGAAATAAGCGAAACTACAAAACCAAGATGATTCTTATCACGGACACCGTTCCGCCCGTCATATCGGGACCTTCCGCAATAACGGGATATCTTGGCGAGGCTGTCGCCTATCGCAAGGATATCGTGGTTACAGACAACTGCTTTGGCGAGGTCAAGCTCGATGTTGACACATCTAAGGTCAATCCCGACAAGGCGGGAACCTACAAGGTGATATACACCGCGACCGACGCGGCAGGAAATGCTTCTACCTTTGAGCTTAATCTGACTATTGTCGCAGAGAGAGTTACCTACGAAGCTCTTATGGAGCAGGTAGGCACGCTTGCGGCTCAGCTTGGAATTACCAAGAATATGACAAAAGAGGAGCAGGTCAAGCGGATATACGGATATGTCAACAGTCCAAATCTTTCGGCGTCGACGGCGAACATCAAGTTCTTTGACGAGTCGAACACCGACAGAAGCGACTGGATAAGAGAGGCGGCGCTCACGCTCAGAGCAGGCTCGGGCGACTGCTATTCCTATTTCGCGGTATCCAAGGCTTTCTTTGAGTATTTCGGAATAGAGAACAGGGATATCGAGCGCTCGAAGGGAGTTACCACGCAGAGCGGAACTCACTTCTGGAGCATGGTCAACATAGGAACTGCGGAGAATCCCCAGTGGTATTATTACGACGCGACAAGGCTCAAAACACCGCACGCGAGCGGAAACGCTTGTTTGTTTACCGAGTCTCAGCTCGTGGATTATAACACCAACAAGCAAAAGGGATTTCTGACCTACGACCACGCGGGTTATCCCACGGCTTCAACGAAAATTATTAATACAGGATACGCTTGGTAATGAGAAAGAATATACTTCAATATCTTGAGGACAGCGCGGCGCGTCTGCCCGAGAAAATCGCATTTTCAAACGGCGAAGAGGATATAAGCTTTGGCGAGCTTGAGAGAGCGTCGAGAGCGATAGGAAGCTATCTTGCCGCGAGAGGGATAAGGAGAGAGGCGGTCGCGGTCTTTATGGACAAGCATCCGATGACGCTTGCGGCGTTTTTCGGAGTGATATACGCGGGTTGCTTTTATGTCTGCATCGACTCGGCTATGCCCGAGGAGAGAATAAAAACTATACTGAATAATGTTTCCGCGAGGGTCATTATTTCCGACGAGAAGAATTACAAAAAGGCGTCCGCTCTGGGTGTCGAAGTGCTTCTTGGCTACGACGATATCGCGCAGACAGAGATAGACGGGGCGCTTCTCGCGTCTATCCGCGCAAGGCAGATAGATACAGACGCGATATATGTCGTTTTCACATCGGGCTCAACGGGAGTTCCAAAGGGAGTGGTGGCGTGTCACCGCTCGGTGATAGACTACACAGAGGCGCTCTGCGAGGCGCTTGAGTTCTCCGAGGACACGGTTTTCGGAAATCAGACGCCGCTCTACTTTGACGCGCCGCTCAAGGAGATAATGCCGACGCTCAAATACGGAGCTACGACATATTTTATCCCGAAATCTAAGTTTATGTTTCCCGTCAGGCTTGTGGAGTATCTCAACACATACAAAATAAACACGATATGCTGGGTCGTTTCGGCGCTTACGCAGATATCGGCGCTCGGCACTTTTGAGGTCTGCCGTCCCGAGCATTTGCGTCTCGTGGCGTTCGGAAGCGAGGTCTTTCCCGAAAAGGACTACCGTCTGTGGAGAGAGAATATTCCCGAGGCTATCTTTTACAATCTTTACGGCCCGACCGAGGCGACGGGCATGTCCTGCTATTGGCGCGCCGACAGAGAGCTGTCCGAGGGTGAGCCGATACCGATAGGAAAGCCATTTAACAACACAGATGTTTTCCTGCTCGACGAGAGCGGCAGAGAGGCGGACGAGGGAGAGATATCTATTCGCGGTACCTGCCTTACTATGGGGTATTACAGCAATCCCGAAAAGACTGCCGAGGCGTTCGTGCAGAATCCGCTCAATGGGGCGTACGGCGAGCTGATATACCGTACGGGAGATATCGGACGGAGAAATGAATACGGCGAGCTTGTTTTCGTTACGCGAAAGGATTCTCAGATAAAGCATCAGGGACACCGTATCGAGCTTGGCGAGATAGAGGCGTCGGCACTGAGATGTCAGAATGTCAGAAAGGCGTGCTGCGTCTATGATGCAGAGCATAAGAGGATAGCGCTTTTCTACGAAGGCGATGCCGAGACGGCGGAGCTGAAGCGCGAGATAGCTCGGATTTTACCGAAATATATGCTTCCCGCGATATGCGAAAGAGTTCCCGCAATGCCATTGACGGAAAACGGAAAAATAAACCGCAGACAGCTCAAGGAGCGCGCGGAAAAATACGATTGATAACTGAGAATGGAGAAAATTATGGAAAGGCTTATAGAAATTTTGCAGGAGCTTCACGACGATGTGGATTTTTACGCCGAGCAGGGACTTGTTGATGACGGAGTGCTTGATTCGCTCGATATCGTCGCGATAGTTACCGAGATAGATTCCGAGTTCGGAGTCAGAATTCCGCCCGAGGAGATAGTTCCCGAAAACTTCAACTCGGCAGAGGCGCTCTGGGCGCTTATCTCAAGACTCGACGAGGTTTGATGTTTGTTTTTGATATTGCAGAATAAAGATATAAATTAATTAACAATCAAAGGAGGAGAAAATAAAATGCTGTTTACATCGTACGAATTTCTGGCGTTTCTGGCAGTCGTTTTTCTCCTCTATTATATTCTCCCAAAAAAGCTTCAATGGGTGACCCTGCTCGTCGCGAGCTACGCTTTCTACGCTCTCGCGGGAGTTGAATATCTCGCGTTTATCGCGGTGACGACTGTATCGTCCTTTATCGCGACGATTCTTATGGGCAGAGTCAGCGCACGAGAGAACAGCTATCTTGAGCAGAACAGAGCGGGGCTGTCTAAGGACGAGATAAAGGCGTATCGCGAGAAGGCTAAGGGGCGCAGATTTTTGATTTTGTGTCTTGCGCTTCTGCTCAACTTCGGAATACTCGCGGTGCTGAAATACACGGCGTTCGCCGTTGTTAATATCAACTCGTGGCTTCACACATTTGGCGCGGAGGGGCAGCTTACCGTTCCGTCTCTGATACTTCCTCTCGGAATATCCTTCTATACCTTCCAGACGATGGGATATCTTATAGACGCGTACCGAGGAAAGGCGGAGATAGAGAGGAACCCCTTCAAGCTCGCGCTTTTCGTGTCATTCTTCCCTCAGCTGATACAAGGCCCTATCTCGAGGTTCAAGGATCTGGGCGCGCAGCTCACCTCTCCCCACGCCTTTGAGAGAAGGAATTTTACATACGGATTGCAGAGAATTCTCTGGGGATATTTCAAGAAGCTCGTTGTGGCGGACAGAGTGCTTGTTGCCATAAACACTATGATAGACGCGCCCGAGAGCTATGGCGGATTTTATGTATTTCTGCTCATAATCCTTTATTCGGTGCAGATATACGCCGACTTCACGGGTGGTATCGACATCACTATCGGTATCGCCGAGGCGCTCGGAATCAGGCTTACCGAAAACTTCAACCGTCCGTTCTCCTCGCGCTCGACCAAGGAATACTGGAACCGTTGGCACATCACGATGGGCTCCTGGTTTACAGACTATATTTTCTATCCGCTCTCGGTCTGCCGTCCTATGGCGAAGCTGACCAAGGGCTGTCGAAAGATTTTCGGAAAGAATATCGGCAAGAGAATCCCCGTTTATCTCGCGACCGTAATCACCTGGTTCCTGACGGGTCTGTGGCACGGCGCGGGTTGGAACTTTATCGTGTGGGGACTGCTTAACTGTCTCATTATCCTCGTTTCGCGAGAGCTTGAACCGCTTTACGCAAAATTTGAGAAGAAATTTCCGAGGCTTCACGCGTCCTACGCCTACGGCGTGTTTATGTCGGTCAGAACATTTTTGCTTATGGGACTTATCCGCTCGCTCGATTGTTACAGAGATGTCCCGCTTACATTCAGAATGTGGGGCAGTATGTTCACGCAATTCAATATTTTCGAGGCGCTCGGCGGCGGAATAGAGGCGCTCGGTCTCGGTCTTGCCGACTACATAATAATCGCGCTCGGCTGTGTCGTTATGCTTGCGGTCAGCAAGGCGGGCAAGGAGATAAGCGTGAGGGAAAGGCTTTACGACCGTCCCGTGCTTTCCTGGCTTTGCTTTGGCGCGCTCTTTGTGGCGATAATCCTTTTCGGCGCGTACAGCGTCGGGTATGACGCAAGTCAGTTTATCTACAATCAGTTCTGACGGAGGTGAGGGCGTATATGAAAAAAAGAATATTGATTTCGGTATCGGCTCTGCTTGTAATATGCGTTCTGTTATCGCTTCTGCAGGCGCTTGTGATACCGAAATATACAGATAATAAAGAGGGGGCGCTCGTCTCGGAATATTACGGCGAGGTGGGCGACCACGACCTTATTTTCGTAGGTGACTGCGAGGTTTACGAGAGCTTCGTTCCCGCATATCTCTGGGAGAAATACGGAATAAGCTCCTATGTGAGAGGGAGCGCTCAGCAGCTCGTATGGCAGTCCTACTACCTGCTTGAGGAAACGCTGAAATATGAAACGCCGAAGGCGGTAGTATTCAATGTTATGGCGCTGAAATACGGCGAGCCGCAAAGAGAGGCGTACAACCGAATGACGCTTGACGGTATGCGGTGGTCGACATCAAAGATAGGCGCGATAAACGCCTCGATGACCGAGGAGGAAAGCTTTGTTGAGTATGTTTTCCCGCTTCTGCGCTTCCATTCGAGGATAACCGAGCTGACGCCCGACGATTTCAGGTACGCCTTCCGCGACAACAAGGTGTCGCACAGCGGATATCTTATGCAGACGGGAATAGTTCCGCAGACAGACTTTTCCGAGGGACGCGCCGAGGTAGACTATGAGATAGACGAGAACGCTTGGAAATACCTCGATATGATGCGTGAGCTTTGCGCGGACGAGGGAATAGAGCTGATACTCGTCAAGGCTCCGACAAACTCGTGGATGTACTGGTGGCACGACGAGTGGGAGGCGCAGGTCGACGATTACGCCGAGCGTCACGGCTTGACCTACTACAATTTCATTCCTCTCGCCGACGAGATGGGGATAGATTGGTCGACAGACACATACGACGCGGGGGCACATCTCAATGTATACGGAGCCGAGAAGCTGACCGAGTATTTCGGGCAGATACTCAGCGAGAAGCACGGACTTGCCGACAGGCGCAACGAGACGGAGCTTGCCGAGGCTTGGGACGCGCGGCTTGAAAAATATTATGAAGAAAGAAATAAATAAAACGGAGGATAGATAAATGAAGAAATTTTTGGCGTTACTGCTCTGCCTTATGATGGCGTTTTGCTTTGTGGCTTGTGAGGACAAGAAAACGAATAACAGGGACAACGACGATGACGGTGATAGCGGCGGAGCTTCAAAGAAAAGCTCGGTGAGCTTCTATGTGAATTACAACTCGGTGAAGATAGAGCTTGGAGCCGATGCAAAGGCAGTCCTCGCGGCGCTCGGAGCTCCCAAGAGCAGCTCTCCTATGGGCAACTGCGCGGGTCAGGGAACACTTACCAAGTACACCTACAATTCCTTTGATATATACACTGTAAGCAACGGAAACACAGAGACGATAGACCAGATAACCCTGCTTGACGACGCGGTAAAATGCCCCGAGGGTGTTGGTATCGGCTCGGCGTCCGCCGATGTGCTAAAGGCGTGCGGAGCAAATCCGACGAAAAAGAGCGATACGGGAATTACCTATACCTCGGGAAGCAAAAATCTTATATTCTCGCTCAGGGACGGCGCCGTCGTTGGAATTGATTACAGAGTTATAAGCGGTTGATTTTTTATCAAAAAGTATTGATTTAAAGCTGAGCTTGTGATGTAATATAGTCATTTGAAGCAGATGTTTACGAGTATCACTCGCTCGACAGGCTTCCATACAACAACGGTTGGGAGAATGTGAACTATGACAGCCTCGAGGCTTGGGCGGACAATGTCTAGCTTGACGGACTTAACGGTATCTACACCGAAAAGGGCTATCCCATCAAGTAATTGAATAAAAATAAAAAGCGCGAGCCTGGCGGATTATCCGCGCCAGGCTCGCTGTTTGTTGGTTATGACTTATTCTTTTATTCGTTTTGGTCGGACGATTTATGGTCGTCCATTCCAAGTACGAAAAGTTTTATAAATCAAGCTTTACTTGATTATCTGTTATATCAAGCACGGGGTGTTGCCTGCGCGAAATTTACCAACTGCCATCAATTTTCTTGGCAGTATATATAATTGCGTGAGTGAAAAAATTTGGTTCACCATAGCAAAAATCTGGTGCATGAAATGTTCCATATTCTAATGTTCGTATAATCTTCTCAATTTCAACATATATTTCTTTTTCGGAAAGATTCGAGGAAATCATTTCGCAAAGAACACTTTCAAAAAAAACATGTTGATCGGGTTTTAAGTTAGGCAATCCGTTTTTATCGAAACGAAAAATTTGTAATATTTTTTTGTGTTCCGAACATGTATATTTATTGAGATTCGGTAGATATATAGATTGAAGATTTTCTCCAAAAGCGATTTCCTGATTAAACGCACGCAAATGAAATTCCCTATCCAGATATGGATTGTTTGCAATGTTTTCTTCGATATTTTGACACATAGTATTTACCCAAAAAATGATTGTTTCGTTCGTTTTAATACGATCAATTCTGTTTTGAAGTTCTTTTTCTTCTCTTGCTTTTTCTAATCGTTTTTTCTCTTCCAGTTTTTCTTTTCGCTTTTTATGCGAGGTATAGCATAATGCAATTAAAAAAACGATGACAATAAAAATAATGATAATTTTGAACATAACTGTTCCTCCTGAAAATAAAAAGGTGTGCCAACAGAAGTCAGCACACCGAAAAATGCGAACTTCCATTGTTGCCACACAATTCTCAACAAATCAGGATACTCTCCATCACATGCCAAGCGGAAATCGCATTTTTGCCAAATCCATTATTGACATGTAAAAAAGGTATAAGTCACAAAACCCTCTAAAAAATAGAGAGCTATCCCATAACTTTGTTGATTAAATTGTGTGGCAGTTAAAATTGTATCATAAAATATGCAGTTTGTCAATATGTTAAAAATACTCACAAACTGAATTTCGCAAAAATTTTCTTAACAAAAAACAGGCTGAACCATTATGGTTCAGCCTGTGTGTTTTGTTTTACTGAGTATTCTTTACCGTTTTTGATTTGTTTACGGTCACGATATATCCGCTCTTGTTGTTGCCGCTTATTTCATAAGCGTACTTTGAGGGAACCTGAATCTCACCCGCGTCATCTGCGGTGGTGTAATAGACCTCGTAGGTCTTGCCGTCTCCGCCCTTGACGCTCAGAGCCGTGCCGAAATTGTAGTTTTCCTCGAGCAACTCGAGATATTCCTCAAGGCAAAGCTCGTTGTTGTAAATATAAGTCGCGTGAGCTATTCCAACATATCTGAAAACATAAGAGAAATCAGAAACTCCCGTAATCGAGGCAAAATCCTTGCCCGCGTTGTTTCCTGTGTCGGAAGCGGGAATGTTGTCGGGATATCTTACGATAAAGCCATACTTGTGAGCATTCTCATAGAGCCAATCGTATTTTCCGTTAAGGCTCTTGTCGTTGATAAACACCCAGGCGTCACCGTCCTGAAGCTCGAAGGACATTCCCGTGTGGAAATCGCTGTATCCCGCGGGGAGCGCATCGTTCGGATTCTTTTCGTGCTTGGCTGCCTGGTCCTCAAAGGAACGGTATGCTTCTCTGACTACCACATTTGCATTGGGTACTGCCGCGTATGTCGCGGTCATAAGCTCGTTGAATGCCGAAAGCGCCGTGGGGTTGACCTTCAGGCTTCCGTCGCGCAGACCGTATATACGGTTTGTCGTGGGGAAGGAGACAACCTCGGGATTATCCTCGAATACATATTCGTTGTCGGCGTTTACAAGCACGAGGCTTCCCGAATGAAGCTGACCGTCTGCAATTTCCACGGCGACATATCCTGCGTTTGCTCCGCCACCTGCGCCGTCACCGCCGCCTTCGCCTTCCGAGCCCGCTGTCTTATCCTTGATAAGAGCGACGCCCTGAGCTATCAGGAATGTCAGGAACAAAACGGCTATCAGAATTATTGTTGCGCAAATAACCGTTACGGTCATCTTTTTCTTTTTCTGACTCTCAATAGAACCGCCTTCGAGAGCTGCGAAAATCTTTTTCATCGTTTATCCTCCTGCTTTAATAATAGGTTATAGGTAAGAGTTAAGAGTGAAGAGGTAAGGAAGAAAAATTCCCGCGGGAATTTTTCAACCAAACTTATTCACTATTACTTTTTACTTTTTACTTCTTACTTGCCCTTACTCTGCGTCCTTGATAGAGAAGTCCATACGGCCCTTCTTGTCAAGTCCGATATATTTTACTCTTACAACATCGCCAATCTTGAGAACATCCTCAACCTTGTCGATTCTGGTCTTTGCTATCTTGGATATGTGAACCATACCCTCTTTTCCGGGAGCGTACTCAACGAAGCATCCGAACTCCTTGATTCCCGTAACGGTACCCGTGTAAACAGCGCCTACCTCGGGCTCGAATACGATAGCGTCTATCATAGCCTTAGCTATGGCTGCGCTCTCACCGTTGATAGCGGCGATGCAAATCGTTCCGTCGTCGTCGATATCGACCTTAGCGCCCGACTCTGCAACTATCTTCTGGATAACAGAGCCGCCCTTACCGATAACCTCACGAATCTTGTCGGGGTCTATCTTGAAGCTTGTCATCTTGGGAGCGTACTTGGAGACCTCAGCTCTGGGAGCAGCGATAGCCTTGAGGATAACCTCGTCGATTATATAGTCACGGCCGACATGCGTCTGCGCGAGAGCCGCCTTGATTATCTCGGGGGTAAGTCCGTCTATCTTGAGGTCCATCTGGATAGATGTGATACCCTTGTGAGTACCTGCTACCTTGAAGTCCATATCTCCGTAGAAGTCCTCAAGTCCCTGAATGTCGAGCATTGTATCCCAGCTTCCGTCCTCTGCCGTGATAAGTCCGCAGGAGATACCTGCAACGGGAGCCTTTATCGGAACGCCCGCGTCCATAAGAGCGAGGGTAGAGCCGCAAACAGAGCCCTGCGATGTGGAACCGTTAGAGGAAACTACATCGGATACGAGACGGATAGCATAGGGGAATTCCTCGGGAGAGGGGAGAACGGGAATGAGCGAACGCTCTGCGAGCGCGCCGTGACCGATCTCGCGGCGTCCGGGGCTTCTTGTGGGCTTAGCCTCACCTGTAGAGAAGCCGGGCATATTGTAGTGGTGCATATATCTCTTTTCGGTCTCGCTGTCGATACCGTCGAGCATCTGAGCCTCGGAGAGTGTTCCGAGAGTTGCGACTGTGAGCACCTGAGTCTGTCCACGGGTAAAGAGACCCGAGCCGTGTGCGCGGGGAAGGAGACCAACCTCACTTCCGAGAGGTCTTATCTGATCCATTCTTCTTCCGTCAACACGCTTCTTGTCAACAAGGAGCCAACGGCGGACTATCTTCTTCTGAATCTTATAGATAAGCTCGTCCATCATAGTGGGAAGGTCGGGATACTCCTCGCCGAACTTTTCGAGTATCGCGTCGGTTATCGGAACGACCTTTTCATCGCGGATATTCTTATCGTCGGTGTCAAGAGCCTCCATCATGTCCTTCTCGCAGAATGCGAAGATCTTGTCGAACATATCGTGGTCAAGCTCGCAAGAGGGATAAGCGAACTTGGGCTTGCCTATCTCGTCGATGATAGCGTTGATGAACTCGAGAAGGTCCTTTATCTCTCTGTGCGCGAGCATGATAGCGTCGTACATAGTGTCGTCGTCTACCTCGTTAGCGCCAGCCTCGATCATAACTACCTTCTGCATAGAAGCCGCAACCGTCAGCTGAAGGTCGCTCTTCTTCTGCTCTGCCTCGGTGGGGTTAACGACGAACTTGCCGTCAACAAGTCCTATAAACGCGCCGCCTATCGGGCCGTTCCACGGAATATCCGAGATAGAGAGGGCGATGGACGCGCCGATCATTGCGGTGATCTCAGGCGAGCAGTCGGGGTCTACCGACATAACGGTGAGTGTGAGCGCAACATCGTTTCTGAGGTCCTTGGGGAAAAGGGGACGGATGGGGCGGTCGATGACACGGGATGTCAGCACTGCCTTCTCAGAGGGCTTGCCCTCTCTCTTGAGGTATCCGCCGGGAATCTTTCCCGCTGCGTACATTCTCTCGTCGTAGTCTACCGAGAGGGGAAGGAAGTCGATTCCGTCACGGGGCTTTGCCGATGCCGTAGCGCAGCAAAGAATTGCCGTCTCGCCGTAGCGAATGAGAACCGAGCCGTTTGCAAGACCTGCCATCTTACCCGTTTCAACAACGAGGGGGCGGCCTGCGTAGGTGTAGTTAAACACCTTGTAGTTTTTAAACTCCATTTGTGAGCTTATTGCGTTGGACATTTTTCTATCCTCCAAAATAAATTTATTTATATCTCTCACAAAGGTTTAGCACTTAATTGCGTGTCGTCCGCAAGACCCGCCGCGCACGGCAGACAATTAACTGCTAATCCGCGTGAGAAAATATATTCGTGAGAGCGCGGACAAGCTGACTTGTCCGCATAAAAGAGTACGGAGTGAGGAGCCGAGATACATCCGCTCTTCACTCCGACAATTATTGAACTTACTTTCTGATGTTCAGCTTTGCGATGATCGCGCGGTAACGCTCGATATCGGTTTTCTGAAGGTAGTTCAGAAGGTTTCTTCTGTGACCGACCATCTTGAGAAGACCTCTGCGGCTATGGTGGTCCTTGTGGTTGCTCTTAAGGTGCTCGGTAAGATTGTTGATTCTGTAAGTCAGAAGCGCGATCTGTACCTCAGGCGAGCCTGTGTCACCTTCGTGAGTAGCGTACTGTTCGATAATTGCCTGCTTTTCGTCTTTAAGCATTTTTTTCACCTCTTATTTTTATTTGTCAGGAACACAGCAGGCGGTGGGTGAACAACCGAAACGGTCTTATATCCGCAAACCGAGTCCCAGACATTTTCAGCCTATTATATCACATAATTTTTGTTTTGTAAATAGTTTTTTCCAACTTTTTTATTTATATATTTTATTTTTTCAAAAAAGCTCGGAAATATGTCGCAATATGACGCCTCGCTCAGAACACGAGTTGAACGAGAAGCATATATATTACGGTGCCCGAGAGGATAGAGAGCAGGGTGTTCTTTTTCCACAGGTGAACGCCCACGACAGCGCATATCGCCACCGCTTCGGGGATTCCGTGGCTACCCGATAAAATGCTTACATTTTTCAGGCAATAAACAACTAGCATCGCGAATATTGCCGCGGGTAGAGCGGCGCCGAGATAGCGCACGAATTTCGGGGTTGGCTTCTTTGAGGAAAATACGAGGAAGGGCAGAGCTCGTGTGAGTACGGTGGCAAGCACGCACATAAGCACCGTTATTATCTGTTGCGTTACCGTCATAAGCTCTCACCCCCAAAAGGCTCTCCCATATCCAAGGATGGCTCGATGAAGCGTCTGCCTGCCGTAAGGGCGAGAATTATTATGAGCATTGCGGGAATGAGGAAGCTGTCGGCACCGAACGCGACAAGGCATATCAGCGACGCGACAAGTCCGATAAGCGCGGTGTAGGGTCGCTTTTCCTTTTTGAGCTGCTCGATGAGAATTACGACGAACATTGCCGTCATAACGAAGTCAATTCCCTCGGTGTTGAAGGGAATGAAATTTCCCGCAATTCCGCCCACAGCCGAGCCTATCACCCAGTATGTCTGGTTGAGCAGAGTCACCCAGAACATAAACCAGCCGCGGTCGACTCCCTCGGGAATTTTGGCGGTATAGTTTATCGAAAAGCTCTCGTCGCAGAGTCCGAAGATAAGATAGGGCTTTTTCCAGCCCGTGTTTTTATATCTGTCGAGCATAGCTATACCGTAAAAGAGGTGACGCGCCTGAATCATCAGGGATACGGCGAAGGCTTGAATAGGATTGAAGGCATCGAGCAGAAGATTTACCGCGATAAATTGCAGAGAGCCGCCGAAGACCGTCAGGCTTATGAGAAACGGATAAAGCGCGCTAAATCCCTGGGCGCTCATAAATATTCCGTATGTTATGCCGAGAAATCCGAATCCCGTGAGAATAGGAATCGTATGCGGGAATGCCGCTCTCAGCGCTCTGAGGGAAGCTTGTCGTTTGCTCATTTTTTCTCTCCGTTCTGCCATATTCTGTGCTGAAATTAATTTCAGGGAAGAGAAAACCCGAGTGGGCGCTTTCGTCTTCCCTGAGAGAATCTTATTTTACTCCAGCCATCTTCATTTCGTCTGTCTGAAGGGCTGAGCAGTTTACCTTTTCGGGGTCCTTGTAAGAGGGGACTACCTTCTTCATAGCTTCCTTGATGCACTCGGAATCAAAGGTTTTGTCGGCTTCCTTTGCCGCCGCCTTGAGTATCGCTATCTTTTCATCGACCTCTGCGCGGCTGAGCGGGGTGTCGTGCTCTATGAATATCTTCTTGTTTGCCGTCTTTGCGAGAGTTTCTGTCTTTATGAGCAGCTCCTCGTAAAGCTTCTCCCCCGGGCGCAGACCTATCTCAATTATATCGATATCCTTGTAGGGGGTGAGTCCCGAGAGACGCACCATATTCTCGGCAAGGTCGAGTATTTTGATCGGCTTGCCCATATCAAGCACGAACAGCTCTCCGCGGTTTGCGATAACTCCCGCGTACATAACGAGCTGGCTCGCCTCGGGGATAGTCATAAAGTATCTGATTATTCTCTTGTCCGTCAGAGTTATCGGGCCGCCTCTCTCTATCTGTGTCTTGAAAAGCGGAATAACCGAGCCGTTTGAGCCGAGAACATTTCCGAATCTGACTGCCACGAAGGAGGTTGCGCTGTCTGTGCGGCACTGAACTATCATCTCGCACATTCTCTTTGACGCGCCCATAACATTCGTGGGGTTTACCGCCTTGTCGGTCGATATCAGTATAAATTTCTTTACGCCGTGCTTCTCCGCCATATTCGCGGTGTTGTATGTTCCGATGACATTGTTCTTTACAGCCTCGGCAGAGCTATGCTCCATAAGCGGAACATGCTTGTGAGCCGCCGCGTGGAATACCACATCGGGCTTGTAATGCTCGAAGATGCAATCGAGTCGCGCTACATCTCGTACAGAGGCTATCTCGACGCAGAAGTCGAGCGTGTCGCCGTATTCGTTGCGCAGATACTGCTCAATTGCGTAGGCATTGTTTTCATATATATCGAGAATGATGAGCTTTTTGGGGGCGTGACGGGCTATCTGACGGCAAAGCTCGCTTCCTATCGAGCCGCCACCACCCGTTACGAGAATCGTTTTGCCCGTGTAATTCGACTTGAGGAAGTCGGTATCGACATCTATACTGTCTCTGAAAAGCAGGTCCTCGATCTTGAATTCTCTGAGGCTGAGCTTGTCCTCTTTGTGGGTGTCGTTGAGAAGGGCTACGGGAAGGTCGTATATCTTTATTTTGAGATTGCTCTGACTGTAAAAATTATATACCTTCTCGACCTCCTCGCTACTGAGCTTGGGCAGAGCGATGAAAATTTCCTGAACGGGCAGCTTTCCGAGAAGCTTGAGTGTGTCGTCGTTCTCGGGATATACCTTGATGCCCGACACATAATTTCCGACCTTGTGGGTATCCGAGTCTATGAAGCAGTAGGGCGTGTATTTTGAGTTGGCGTTGAAGGTCAGCTCCTTTGCGAGCAGTACTCCAACCTTTCCCGCTCCGACGATGGCTACATTTATCTTATTGCGGGAGCCCTTGATGTTGTTCGCGTCCATAGTTCTGCGATAGAACATTCTGTTGGTGAGCGTGAAAAGCAGATATGTAAGGGCGACTACCGCGCTGAAGGTCAGCGGTATCTTTGTGTTTACCATCTGAGCGACGGCTATTCCCGCAACGCTTCCGAGCAGGTCGGAGGCGATGAGCTTGAGATAGAGGGGAGAGGAGGCGTATCTCCAGATGTTGGTATAGATACGGCAACCTATTCTCGAGGCAACTATAAACAGGTATACAATGAGAGCATTGAGTGCCATTTGCCCAAAGCTTGCGTCGACATCCATAAAGTGGGTTTCAAACGGAAGGACGAAGAAGAGCAGAGCGGCAAAGAGGTATATACCGAAGAATCCCGCTGTGTCTATCAGATAAAGCAGAAGCTTTCTTTTGTTCATAACAACTTACTCCAATCGAATTTTTTTGGTGTACGCTTAAACTAAGTTTGCCAGGTCGTAAACGAGCCTTTCTGTCTTTTCCCAGCCGATGCAGGGGTCTGTTATTGATTTACCGTAGATGCCCTCTCCTATCTTCTGAGTTCCGTCCTCGATGTAGCTTTCTATCATAAAGCCCTTGACATAGCTCTTTATCTTTTCGGAGTGGCGGCAGGCGTGCAACACCTCTTTGCAGATTCTCTCCTGCTCGAGATATTTCTTGCCCGAGTTTGCGTGGTTCGTGTCAACTATAAGCGCCATATTCTGAAGATTGCGCTCGGAATAGTCGTTGTAAAGCGAGATGAGGTCCTCGAAGTGATAGTTGGGGAGTGACTCGCCGTGGCGGTTCACATATCCGCGAAGTATCGCGTGAGCGAGGGGGTTGCCCGAGGAAACACACTCCCAGCCTCTGTAAAGGAAGGTGTGTGAGTGCTGAGCCGCCGTTATCGAGTTGAGCATTACCGAGATATCTCCGCCCGTGGGGTTCTTCATTCCTACGGGAACATCAATTCCGCTCGAGATAAGTCTGTGCTGCTGGTTCTCTACCGAGCGCGCGCCGACCGCAACATAGGAGAGCAGGTCGGAAAGATATCTGTAATTCTCGGGATAGAGCATCTCGTCGGCGCAGAAAAGTCCTGTCTCCTCGATAGCTCTCGTGTGAAGTCTGCGTATGGCGATTATACCCTCTAGCATATCCTCTGTTCCACTGGGGTTGGGCTGATGGACCATTCCCTTATAGCCGTCGCCCGTGGTGCGGGGCTTGTTTGTGTATATTCGGGGGATTATAAGTATCTTGTCCTCGACCTTTTCCTGAAGCCCTGCAAGTCTGGAGATATAATCGAGAACGGCGTCCTCTCTGTCTGCTGAGCAGGGGCCGATTATCAGGATAAGTCTGTTGTCCTTACCCGTAAAGACATCGGCGATCTCTGCGTCTCTCGCGATTTTCTTTTCCGCGTATTCCGCTCTGAGGGGATAGCGCTCCTTTAGCTCCTGAGGTATAGGAAGCTTTCTTATGAATTTCAAATTGTTCTGCATTTCTTGTTCTCCTGTGAGTATAAAGTTAGCTTTTTTGGATTTGTTTATACTTAAATGAAACAGAAAATTCAAATGTGTTAACTCATATTATACAACACTTCTGTCAAAAAGTCGAGAGCTTTTTGAACATTTTTTGAATTTTGATAGATTTTTGTTAAAATAGTTTTGTATTTTGGTGGGTAGACGACATTTTTTTATTGACTAAATCGTATTTTTTTGCTATCATTATTAGTGTGGCTTGGGGAAAAGCGCCCGATGCCGCGTATATTTGCTTTCAGGAGGCGTGATTATGCGTAAGCTCAAGGAAATAACACCGTACGAGATTGAAAACGCGATGAAGCTCATCGGCAAGGATTGGATGCTGATAACTGCGTCGGATGGAAGAAAGGTCAATACGATGACGGCAAGCTGGGGAAATATGGGAGTTCTTTGGGGAAAGAATGTGTGTACGGTATATATTCGCCCGCAGAGATATACCTACGAATTTGTCGAGTGCTCCGACCATCTCTCGCTCTCCTTTTTCGACGAGAGCTATCGCGACGCGCTGAAGGTCTGCGGAACTGTGAGCGGCAGAGATTGCGACAAGCTTGCGAGAACGGGACTGACCGCGGCGACTGTCGACTCGGTGCCGATAATAAGTCAGGCAAGGCTTACTATTATATGTAAAAAGCTTTACGCCGACGATATAAGACCCGAGAAGTTCTTGTGTGACGAGCCGCTCTCAAATTATAAGCAGAACGATTTTCACAGATTTTATATCTGCGAGATAGAAAAGGTTCTCGTCGCAGAGGAATCCTGAGAAAAATCGATAGAGATAATAACGAAAAGGATGGAATATATATGTCATTGAGAGAAGAAATAGAGCTGCTTTGCCTTAACGCAAAATCCGCGGCGACGACGCTCGCGCTTACCGATACCGAAACAAAGAACCGCGCTATACTGAAGATAGCCGAGGTTTTGGAGGGAAGCGCAGATGAGATAATCTCCGCAAACCAAAAGGATCTTGACGCGGCTCGTGAAAACGGAATACCCACGGCTATGATAGACCGACTCTCGCTCAGCGAGGGGAGAATACGCGGAATATGCGACTCTCTGCGTGAGCTTGCGCTCCTTGATGATCCCGTGGGAAAGGGCGAGAGCTGGACTCGTCCGTCGGGAATAGAAATATCGAAGATCCGCGTGCCGCTCGGCGTGGTCGCTATAATCTATGAGGCGCGTCCGAATGTTACCGTCGACTCCGCGGCGCTCTGTCTCAAGACGGGAAACGCCGTAGTTCTTCGCGGCGGCAAGGAAGCGATAAATACGAATACCGTGATTGTCTCGCTTATGAAGGAGGCGCTTGAGGCGTGCGGGATAAATCCTTATGCCGTGGGGCTGATTCACTCAGTCGAGCGAGAGAGCGCGAATATTCTTATGACTATGAGGGGATATATAGATGTGCTTATTCCGCGAGGCGGAAAGGGACTTATAAAGAGCGTTACAGAGAACGCGACGGTGCCCGTGATCGAAACGGGGGCGGGTAACTGTCACCTTTATGTAGACGAGAGCGCCGACATTGAAATGGCGATAAAGATAGCGATAAACGCAAAATGCTCGCGCCCGTCTGTTTGCAACGCGATCGAGACTATGCTGGTTCACGCGAGCGTGGCGCCCAAGTTCCTGCCCGAGTTTGCAAAGGCGGCAGAGGAGTATGGCGTCGAGATAAGAGGTTGCGCGAAAACCAAGGTTCTCATTCCCACGGCAACGCCTGCCGAGGAGGAGGATTACGCGACCGAGTACAACGATTATATTCTTGCGGTGAAGGTGGTAAATACCGTCTCCGAGGCTATCGACCACATCAACCGATATAGCACGGCACACAGCGAGGCGATAGTCACGCAGAGTGACGATGTGGCAAAGAAATTCCTTGACGAGGTAAATTCCGCGGCGGTGTATGTAAACGCTTCAACGAGATTTACCGACGGTGGGGAGTTCGGCTTTGGCGCCGAGATAGGAATATCCACGCAGAAGCTTCATGTGAGAGGTCCGATGGGACTTCCGGCTCTGACCACCGAGAAATATCTTATAAAAGGAAACGGAAGTATTCGCTGATGAAAATTTTGATTGCGTCTGATATACACGGAGATTTTGAGTGCGCGTCGAGACTGCTTGAGGCTTACCGCGCCTCGGGTGCCGAACGGCTGGTGCTTCTTGGGGATATCCTCTATCACGGTCCGAGAAACGACCTGCCCGCGGGGTATTCGCCAAAGCAGGTCATAGAGTTGCTCAATCCCTTGAAAAACGAGATATTGTGCGTGAGGGGGAACTGCGATACCGAGGTCGACCAGATGGTGCTGAGCTTCCCGATACTCGCCGATTACGCGTGGCTCTCGCTTGACGGTATCTCTGTCTTTGCGACTCACGGACATAAGTTTGACCGCTCAAATCCGCCCTCGCTGAAGGACGGCGATATCCTGCTTTGCGGACATACTCATATCCCCGCCGCCGAGAGCTTCGGAAAGGGTAATTTTTATATCAATCCGGGCTCGGTCTCAATACCGAAAAACGGCTCGGAAAAGAGCTACATAATCTACGAAAACAGAGAGTTTACATTTTGCACCCTCGACGGCGCAGTGTATGATAATTTGGAAATATAGGAACGCGGGGACGCGGGGACGCGAGGATGCGATAATGCGAGGGGGACTTTTGCAAAAGTCCCCCTCGCGCTCCCTTCAAAAACTTTTAAGCTGGGATAGGTTAACCCATTTCGTTTTGTCGGGGCAATTAATTAAATTTATTCGGATATTTGCACCAACAGAACGGTATAATTTTTAATATCATTCGGTAGGGTCGGCGCCTCGACGACCCGTTTTGTCTTGTTTGATTTTTTCTTCGATGACCGTCGGCGGAAAGCAATACACTTAAATTCCGTTTAAGGTTTTTTGGAGATAGGGGTGCGGGGGAAGAACGCTTTTTTTCAAAAAAGGTTCTTCCCCCGCCACTTTAATTTGTCTATTCAATTATTCAATCCCGTCATAGCGATTTGCTCGCAAAGCTCGTCGTAGGCGATGCCCACGGCGGCTGCTTCCTGCGGAAAGAGACTCGTCGGTGTCATTCCAGGCAGGGTATTAGCCTCAAGGCACCAGAACACGCCCTCGCTATCCATAATATAATCAAATCTCGCGTATCCCGAAAGGCGGAGTGCGTCAAAGGCGCGCCTGGTTGCCGCCGCCATTGTGTCGAACTGTTGCTCGCTGATGGGGGCGGGGCATATTTCGGTGGTCGCGTCCTTCTGGTATTTGTTTTATAATCGTAAAATCCCTGCTTGGGAATTATCTCCACGGGTGGAAGCACTTTGCCCTTGAGGATACCGCAGGTAAACTCTCTGCCGCTTATCTTCTTTTCGACGATAACATTCGCCTCAAATCGCTTTGCCTCGGCGAACGCCGCGCAAAGCTCCTCGCGGCTGTTCACAAGAGAGACACCCACACTCGAGCCGCCGCCCACGGGCTTTACAACGCAGGGAAGTCCTATCTGTGATACTATCCTATCCTCGTTGTAATCAAGTGCCGAGCAGTATATCCACTCGGGGGTTGCCACGCCCGCGTCGCGCAGCATTCTTTTTGCGAGGTCCTTATCCATAGCGAGCAGACTGCCAACATATCCCGAGCCTGTATATTTTATCCCGAAATTATCGAGTGTTGCCTGAAGCTGACCGTTCTCGCCCATAGCGCCGTGCAGGGCGATATAGACCACATCTGCTATACGGCAAAGATCAATAACGCCCTTGCCGATAAGCTCACGGCTTCCGCCGTTCTCAGCTATGAGCGCCTCGAGGTCGGGGATATCCTCGGAGACAGAAAAGGACTCCTCCGGCTCCGATGTGAACATATCGTAGGGGTTATCGCCCTTTATCGTTGCTCCCTTGTATATATCTATCATAAGAACCTTGTGTCCGCGCCGTCTGAGCGCCGCGGAGATAAGACTGCCCGAGGAGAGCGAAACATTTCGCTCGGGGGAGAGTCCGCCCGCAAGAACAAGAATATTCAAAACAGTATTCTCCTATCGTATGTATTTCAGTATATTATATGCGTGTATGCGTCGGTTTGACCTTACGCGCGGCTCAGGTGCGCGACTCTGTCGTTTCCGCCGTAGTCCTTATGTATCTCGCAGAGATAGCCGCACTCGGAGGCTATTTTAGTGACTGCGTCGGCTTGGTCGTAGCCTATTTCAAGGAGCATAAATCCGTCTTTGTTGAGGTATCTGCCGTAGACAGAGATTATCTGACGGTAGAAATCAAGTCCGTCCGCTCCGCCGTCGAGCGCGGCGACGGGTTCAAAAGAAAGCTCGGGGTCGAGCAGCGCAACCTGCTCCGACGGGATATAAGGCGGATTTGACACTATACAGTCGAAGCTTCCAAGCTCCTCCATAAAAGAGGGGGAGAAAACATCTGCCGTGAGCAGTCCGAGTCTGTCTCCGACGCCGTTCTGCTCGGCGTTCTCACCCGCTATCTCGACCGTTTCAGGGAAAAGGTCGACCGCAACCGCCTTACAATCGGGGCGTGCGGCGAGGGTGGAAACAGCCACGCAGCCGCTTCCCGTGCAGAGGTCGATAAATCTCGCCCTCTCGGGCAGGAGCTTTACCGCAACCTCGACGAGCTTTTCGGTATCGGGTCTTGGAATGAGCGTATGCTCGTTTACCAGATAGCTCTCATGGCAGAACTCCCATATTCCCAGAATATATTGCAAGGGATAGTGAGAGCGTCTTTTTATAACGGCGGCGTCAAGCTCGTCGGACACAAAATCCTCGTTTGAGCGCTTGAACAGCTCGACCTTGCTTATATTGCAGAAGCGACATATCAGCATTGCCGCCTCGGCTCTGTTGTTTTCGATATCGGCTTCCGCCAGCAGATTGCATATCTCGTTATAGGTCATAAATATCTCTCCGTAGCATCATTTTGTAACGAATAATATTATAACAGATTTTTTTCACAAAAGAAAGGGTTTATTGAATTTTTATCAGAGAATTTTAACAAAAAGAAAATTTAGAAAAAAATTATTTTTTGTATTGATTTTTGGCGAAAATATGTTATACTATATGTAGTAGTTAAAAAATTTTTATTCAGGAGGATATAAAAATGAAATTGTTTAAGAAAAAGACAAACTACGGCAAGATAATTGCTATCACACTCGCTGTTGTTGCGGGAGTTTGCGCTGTTGCTTTTGTTATCTACAAGCTTGTTAAGAAGTACACAAACGATCTCGTTTATGATTGTGACGATCTTCTCGACGAGTGCGACGAGTGCGATCTCGCTATCGAGGAAGCTGACGAGGAAGAGTGCTGCTGCGCAGACGCTGAGTAATTTTGCGTCGTAAATTCCTAAAGCAGAGGGGAAGAATAGGGAGCTTGATGCGAAACCTGTTCTTCCCCTCAATTCCTGTAAAAACGCTTTAATTTTTAAAATCGGAGATAATATGAAGATACTTGACACGATAGCCGCGGTAAGCACACCGCCCGGCAAGGGTGGCGTCGCTCTTATAAGAATATCGGGAGCGGAAGCGCTCAGCATAGCCGCCGCGGTTTTTGAGCCTATAAGTGGCAAAGGGCTGTCTCAGATTCAGCCGAACCGTATGGTTTACGGAAATATTTACGAAACCGAGCCTGACGGAAAGAGGTCGCTCCTTGACGACGGAATGGCGGTGTATTTCAAGGCGCCGCACTCCTTTACGGGAGAGGATACGGTTGAGCTCACCTGTCACGGAGGAACGCTCGTGACGCGTTGCGTCCTCACGGCGATCCTCGGCGCGGGAGCGAGAGCGGCTGAGGCGGGAGAGTTCACCCGCAGAGCCTTCCTTGCGGGAAAGCTTGACCTCAGCGAAGCCGAGGCGCTCGGAAGTCTGCTTGAGGCGAAGAACATAAATCAGCTCAGACTTGCCAGAGGCGGTATGCGCGGAGCGTTGACCAAAAAAACGGTTCCGCTGTATGAGGATCTGCGCGCGATGATGGGTAGTATATATGCGAAAATAGATTTTCCCGACGAGGACCTCGCGGAGATGACCGAGGAGCAGATGCTTGCGACGCTCGGGGATATTCTCGGGCGCATCGAGCGTCTTGCCGCGACTTACAGAACGGGGCGCGCGGTGAACGACGGTATAAGAACCGTAATCTGCGGACGCACGAACGCGGGAAAAAGCTCGGTATACAACCGCTTGACAGGTGACGACTCGGCGATAGTGACCGACATAGAGGGAACGACGAGAGATATACTCAAGGAGACCGTGGCGCTTGGCAGAACTACTTTGCGGATATGCGATACGGCGGGGCTCAGAGAGACCGAGGACAGAGTTGAGAGCATAGGAATAGAGCGCGCGATTGCAGAGATAGAGGCGGCGGAGCTTGTGCTTGCGGTCTTCGATGCCTCGAAGGAGCTTTGCGCGGCGGACAGAGAGTTGATTGAACGGCTCGGTGAGCTTGACTGTCCCGTTATTGCTCTGCTTAACAAGTCCGACCTTGATGTGTCGGCGGATATGTCGCTCGTAGAGGCGAGCTTTGAAAGGTCGCTTTCGGTAAGCGCCAAGAGCGGCGACGGATTTGAGCGTCTTGCCGAGCTTGTGGAGTCGATTTTTATTGACGGCGAGCTTGACCTGTCCTCTGACGCAGTGGTTGCCGACGCGCGTCAGTATGCCGCGCTCGTGAGGGCGGCGGAGTCGGTAAGGACTGCTCTCTCGGCACTAAGAGAGGGGCTGTCTCTCGACCTTTGCTGTATAGATATCGAGTCGGCAATGCAGTCGCTTGGCGAGCTTGAGGGCAGAGAGGTCGGCGAGGATATCGTAAGCGAGATATTCTCGAAATTCTGTGTGGGAAAGTGAGAGGGACGATATATTATGCGAGGGGAACTTTTTGAGAAAAGTTCCCCTCGCGCTCCCTTCAAAAACTTTAAAGCTGGGTTTGGGCTTCCGATTTGTTCGCATATTTTCACCCAAGCACAGGCAACACGGATACGCCAAAAGGGCAGAGATATTCTCTGCCCTTTTGTGTGCTTTACAATGTTTATCGTAACAACTTATCCAAACCGTCAAGCTCAAATATTTTCCTTCTCACGGCAAAAATCCCTGACTATTTCCGCCTCGCTGAAGGGTGTGCGGTTGCCGCATATAAGCTGATAGGTCTCGTGTCCCTTACCCGCAAAGAGGATTATGTCCCCAGGCTCGGAATTCTCAAGCGCATAGAGTATCGCGCGCTTGCGGTCGGTTATCGCTATATACGGGCAGGAATCCGCCGTAAAATAAGACGCTATCTCGGCAATTATCGACGCGGGCGGCTCGTTATCGGGGTTGTCCGATGTTATAATGCAGAAATCCGCGTTCCTCGACGCCACGAGCCCAAGCTCGGCGCGGCGCATCTTGGTTCTTCCGCCGACAGAACCGAAAAGACAGATGAGTCTGTTGGGATTATATATCCTGAGCGCAGATAGCGCCGCCTGAAGGCTGACTCCGTTGTGCGCATAGTCGATTACGACCGTCGCTCCGTTCGGAAGCTCCATAGTCTCAAAGCGTCCGTCTATTCTGACCTTCTGCATAACACGGGTTATGCTGTCAAAGGAAAGTCCGAGCTTGCGGCATATCGCGATAGCCGTCATTGCGTTATATACGCTGAACTCACCAGGGAAGGAGAGAGAAACGGGATATTTTTTGCTATCGTTCCAGCAGTCGAAGCTGACACCGATGTTTCCGGGGGAGCGGAAAAAGGCAATTCTCGACGCCTTATAATTCGCATCGTTGCTCTCAATTCCGATACCCGCCTTCTCACAGTCGATACCGCGTATCATATCCTGCGAGTGCGAATCGTCGGCGTTATATACTATAAACTTCGTGTTGTAATCCTTGAAAAGCGTGCGCTTGCAATTCTTGTAATCGTCAAAATCGGGATGCTCAAACGCGCCTATATGGTCGGGGTAAAGATTTGTAAATACCGTTATCTCAAAATCTATTCCGCGCACACGGTTATATTTAAGCGCCTGCGAGGAGACCTCCATAACCAGCGTGTTGACCCCCGCTTCAATCATTCTGCTCATATAATAGTGCAGGTCAAGACTCTCGGGCGTGGTGTTCACCGTGTTGAAATGATAGTCTCCGAATGAAACTCCGTTCGAGCCTATGTATCCCGTGGGAATACCCGCGGCGTTGAGAAGATTATATATCAGCAGGGACGAGGTGGTCTTTCCCTTCGTTCCCGTTATTCCGATAATCCTCATCTTTTTTGACGGGTGTCCGTAAAACTCACTCGCAAGTCTCGCAAGAGCCAGTCTCGTGTCGGGCGTTATGATAACCACCGCGTCGTCCGCGAGTCCCTCAGGCATACGCTCGGCAACGAAGATTCGGCACATTTTGTTATACGCCATAGCCGCGTATTCGTGACCGTCGGAGAGTGAGCCTGATATGCAGACGAAGATAGAGCCGAAATGCGCCTTGCGCGAGTCGCAGCTCAGGTCGTTGCAGTCGAGATTCGCAAGTATCTGCCCCGAGGGGTTCACTATCTCGGTGTATTCTATCGTACTTAAAAGTTGAGTTAACAGCATTTATTTACCATTCCTTTCTCTTTGGAAAATTTCATAAGCTCTGAATCAAACCCACACGCATCGGCTCCGCATTCCGCGATAGCGCGCGCCGCGAGAACCTCAAGCGAGTCTATAAAGCGTATTCCAAGGCGGCAATTCCGTTTGAGCAGCGACAGCTCGGTGCAGCCGAGGATTATCCTCTCGCAGCCGTGGGCGGTGAGAGTGTCGGCAACGGCGAGGAACTTGTCGAGGTCTGGCTCCTTACCCTGCTTCACCGCGCCGTATATGATATCCGAAACGACGCCTTGATCCTCGCCCGAGCAGGTCATATATTCTATTTCCTCTCTCTCAAGCACCGCTCGGTAAGCCCCCGACATAACCGTTCCCTCGGTGGCAAGCACGCCGACTCGGCGAAGCCCCAGATACTTACAAAAGGAAACCGTTTCCTCGATTATGTTGATGATAGGAACCTGCGTCGCTCTTGCGATACCGTCGTAAAAATAATGCGCTGTATTGCAGGGTATCGCGATAAGTTGCGCTCCGACATGAGTGAGCTTGTCCACCTCGTCAGCCATAGTCGGCAGAGGGTTTGCGCTCGAGCGCCCCGTGATAAAATCGGTTCGGTCGGGCGTATCTGCTCGCGAGGATATTAAAATGTTGATATGCTCCTGGTCGCACTCGGCGCGCGTGTGCGAGGTGAGCATTTCATAAAAGTATACGCTCGACATAGGACCCAGCCCTCCGAGGATACCCAAAACCTTTCTTTTTTCCATAAACGCCCCTCAAATCAGAATACCGACATAGGCTTTTCCTCAAAAAAGCTTTCAGTATCGGACAAAATAAATCTTGCTTCAAGAAATTCTCTGTTCTCGCTGACAAAGGCGCGGTAATATTCGTTGCACGGAATTATTATCGGAAGATAATCCTTGCTTGACGCGAGGTAATCGAGGATATCGCATATCACCCGAGCGTCCTTTTTCGAGCCAAGCGAGAAAAATTTCGTCGTGGGATTAATAAGATCCGCCGCCCTTCTTCTGTCGTCGCAGATATATGAGACTATCCCGCACCGAAGATATATCCTCAGCGCAAAAAGATGCGAGCGGGCGCAGTCCCCGAGGAGTACGGGTATAACCGTCTGTCGAAGCATATTTTTTGAGTCGTAGTACACCACAGTTCTCCTTAAAGTCAAATTTCTTACACATATATTATACCATACATTATAGCATACGGCAATTCAAAAATAAAGAAAAATCTTTATTTTTTAAGAAAATTCGGAAAAAGTGTTGAAATAGTGGCGTCTGTTCATTATAATGAAGTAGAGCGTATCAAAAAACAACTACTGAAAGGCAACCGACAGATGAAACGATCAAAATTAATCAAGGTGTTTTCCGACATTCCCACGCTGAGAACAGATAGACTCACTCTCCGAGCAATGAGGCATAGCGACGCGGCAGATATGTTTGAATACGCGTCGAGAGACGATGTGACGGAATTTTTACTCTGGTCCTCTCACGAGAGCACCGCATATACAGAGGAATATCTGAAATATGTCGAGAGCCGTTACGCCGTCGGGGATTTTTACGACTGGGCGGTAATATACAACGAGAACGGGAAAATGATAGGCACCTGCGGATTTGCCTCTATTGATACGGTAAACAATGTGGGGGAGCTGGGATATGTACTTAATCCCGCGTATCACGGACTCGGAATTGCCGCAGAGGCGGCAAGTGAGGTTATGCGATTTGGCTTTGAGGAGCTTGGTATGCACCGCATAGAGGCGAGATTTATGAGTGGAAACGACGCATCAAGACGGGTTATGGAAAAGCTCGGTATGACCTTCGAGGGAATGGCGCGCGAGTCTATGTTCGTCAAGGGAGCTTATAAAACGATAGGAAAATGCGCGATACTTGCCAAAGATTTTTCTAAATAAGGAATAAACCACCTTTTGGGGGTAAAAATATTTATACGGATAAAAGCTATCCGAATAAATATCCCGAAAGGTGGTTTTTTATGGCAACATACGCAAAAAACGGAGTCGATGTAACAAGTCTGAAGGGCACCAAGACCGAAACGAATCTTCACACGGCGCTCTCAGGCGAATCTCAGGCTTATCTGAGATACAAATGGTTTGAGGAGAAGGCAAAATCCGACGGATTTGTCGAAATATCAAGGATATTCGCCGAAACCGCGGAGAACGAAAAGGAGCACGCCGAAATATGGTTCAAGTGCCTCGGCGGGTGGTCGTCGACCGAGAAAAATCTCGACGCGGCGGCAGGCGGAGAGCATTTTGAGTGGGCTACGATGTATTCTGAATTTGCCGCAGAGGCAAGGCAGGAGGGCTTTGAAAGTATAGCCCAGCTCTTTGACAGAATAGCATCTGTCGAAAAGGCGCACGAGGAAAGATACCTTGAATACCTCGACAAGGTCAAAAACGGCGAGGTCTTTACCTCCGACTCAAACCAGACTAAATGGATATGCCTCAATTGCGGCTTCGTGGTAACAGCAAAGGAGCCGCCGAAGATATGCCCCGCCTGTGCCCACCCTCAGGGGTATTTCAAAAAGCAGGGGTAGCGCGTTTATTAAATTATTCAGCCTGTTTTCACTCAACAGCAATGCGAAAAATTTCAGCCTCCCTTGTAGGGGAGGCTTTTCGCATCCCGACCAAAAAATTTTAATTTGCGGGAGAGGAAACTGTATAGTGTGGTAGGATAGTTTACAGAATGTGAAGGGACATAGTTTACAATTTTGTGGTAAAATAAAGGCATTTACAACGCAAGTCGGGTAATCTTACATTCTGAAAATAAAAATGTCGGGGGTGGTTGACTTTTTTGCAATAAAAAGATATAATATAATGAGGATTTATGTTTGCGTTTCAAAAAAGCGTATATGAGGAAGGCAGTAAGAGAATGAATAACAATATTCTTAAAGAGATAGAGACGAGAATGTCCTCGTTTTCAAAGGGACAGAAGCTTATAGCAAACTATATACTCGAGCATTACGACAAAGCGGCGTATATGACCGCGGCAAAGCTCGGCTCGCTGGTGAATGTCTCCGAGTCGACCGTCGTGCGCTTCGCCATAGAGCTTGGCTTTGACGGATATCCCGAGTTCCAGCAGGCGCTTCAGGAGATAGTCAGAACAAGATTGACCTCGTTTCAGCGAATGGAGGTCACCAACGACAGAATCGGCGACGGAGAGATACTCTCGAAGGTGCTCCTGGCAGACGCCGAAAAGATAAAGCACACGCTTGACGCGATAAACCGCGAGGATTTCGATTCGGCGGTCGAAAAGATAGTCAAGGCTAAGAAAATATACATTATGGGAGTTCGCTCATCTGCCTCTCTCGCGGGATTTTTGAATTACAACCTGAGAATGATTTTTGACAATGTCAAGTTCGTCGAGACCACATCGGGAAGCGAGATGTTTGAGGAGATTATGGGTATGACATCAGAGGATGTTATGATAGCGATAAGCTTCCCCAGATACTCAAAGAGGATAATCAACGCGGTAGACTACGCAAAGCATGTCGGCGCCGATGTTATCGCGATAACCGACAGCAATATGGCTCCCATAGCGCACCAGGCGAACTGTCTGCTTATCGCGCAGAGCGATATGG
This sequence comes from Clostridia bacterium, assembly GCA_017625755.1. Lineage (GTDB taxonomy): Bacteria > Bacillota > Clostridia > Oscillospirales > CAG-272 > HGM12713. Next base: position 77,617 of record JAGAKG010000049.1, read on the forward strand.
CGTCCTTTGTGGACTCGCTCGTTGCTCCGCTGAGCATAATAAACGCCATTATAGTGGCGGTATCAAGAAAGAAAAAGGACGAGCTTGCGATAAGACTTCGCAGACTCGAGGAGATTTGGGACGAATATGATGTCTACGACAAGACGCACGGATAACGGCGCGGGTGTGGTGGTTATCGGCGGCGGAGCCGCGGGAATGATGGCTGCCATAACAGCCGCGGAAGCGGGGGCTGATGTAATTCTCGTTGAGCGCAACGAGCGTTGCGGAAGAAAGCTCAGAATCACGGGCAAGGGGCGGTGCAATATAACCAACGACTGCTCGGCGGCGGAATTTATGCAGAGCGTGCCGACTAATCCGAAGTTCTTATATGCGGCGCTCGACCGCTTTGACAGCTCGGACACGAAGGCTTTCTTTGAGAGCGCGGGTGTTCCGTTGAAGGTCGAGAGAGGGAAGCGGGTGTTTCCCGTGTCCGACAAGGCTCAGGATGTTGTCGACGCTATGGTGCGTCGTTGCAGGGAGAGCGGAGTTAAGATAATATGTGGCAGAGTGAGCCGAATCGAGACCGAGGACGGAGCGGTGAGCGGTGTCCTTTGCGGAGACAGATTTATCGCCGCGAAAGCCGTGATTTTGTGTACGGGTGGAAAATCCTATCCCCTCACGGGCTCTGACGGTGACGGATACAGACTTGCGGGCGCGCTCGGTCACGAAACGGTACCCCCGAAGCCGTCTTTGGTTCCACTTACCTCAAAGGACAGAGATTGCGCCAGAATGCAGGGCCTCTCGCTCAAAAATGTTGGGCTTACGGTAATTGATACGGTAAGCGGTAAGCGAGTTTACGAGGATTTCGGAGAGATGATGTTCACTCATTTCGGAATGACGGGTCCGATGATTCTATCCGCATCGGCGCACCTTGCCGATGCTGCGTCGGGAAAATACGAGGCACACATTGACCTCAAGCCCGCGCTTGACGAAAAAACGCTTGACGCGCGAATACTTTCGGATTTCGCGAAGAATAATAACAAGGATTTTATAAATTCTCTGGACGCCCTTCTTCCGCAGAAGATGATAGATGTTGTCATCGCGCGAAGCGGAATCGACGGACGCAAGAAGGTCAACTCGATAACCCGTGAGGAGCGGCGCGCTCTGGTCGATGTTATAAAGCGATTCAGGGTGGCGATATCGGGCTTTCGACCTATCGAGGAGGCTATCGTGACCAAGGGAGGGATTTCTGTTAAGCAGATAAACCCGGGAACGATGGAATCAAAGCTCTGCCGCCGACTTTTCTTTGCGGGAGAGGTCATAGATGTTGACGCTTATACGGGCGGATTCAATCTCCAGATAGCATTTTCCACGGGTGTTCTCGCGGGTGAGCGGGCGGCGTGGGAGACATTGTGAAGTAATAAGTAATAGTGAAGAGTGAATAAGTGAAAGGAGAGCGGTGGGAAGGTCTGCCGCGAAAGGTAAAATGATTAAGATTGCGATTGACGGCCCCGGAGGAGCGGGAAAAAGTACGGTAGCGAAGGCTGTTGCCGCACAGCTCGGAATCGTTTATGTCGATACGGGCGCGCTTTACAGAACGATAGGATACTATGTGAAAGGACAGGGAGTTGACCCCAAGGACGCAGAGGCGGTTACCGCCCTTCTGCCGAATATAAGCATTGAAGTAAAGTACGAGAACGGTGTTCAGTGTGTTTATCTCAACGGAGAAAATCCGGGGGACGCAATACGCACGCCCGAGATGTCGATGTATGCCTCAGCCGTGTCCGCGATAGGCTCTGTCCGCGCCTTCCTGCTTGAAACGCAGAAGGACATCGCGAGGAAGAACAGCGTTATTATGGACGGCAGAGATATCGGAACGGTAATACTTCCCGACGCTGATGTGAAGATATTTATGACAGCCTCGGCAGAGTGTCGCGCTCAGCGCCGTTACGACGAGCTAAAAGCCAAGGGCATTGACGCGAAATACGAGGATGTGCTTGCTGAGATGAACGAGAGAGATAAGAATGACAGCACCCGAGAGATAGCTCCCGCGACCGCCGCACCCGACGCGATAATTTTCGACAATTCGGGAATGACGCTTGAGCAGAGCGTGGCAGGAGTTATAGAAATCGTCAACAAGAAAACAGGCGCGTGAGGGTCGCGTTGTGGCGTGAGCCGCAGGAAAGGACTGTCAGATGAAAAAAGAAAAATCGGGTTCGAGCAGATTTTATAGAATTTGCTATGCTATATTTGCCGAGATAGTCGGATTTATTTTCAGAATAAAGGTGGTAAACCCAGAGAACGAGCCTGACGAGGGAGGATTTCTCGTCTGCTCAAACCATATTGCGGCGTCCGATGCTGTGATAATGTGCTACGCGTTCAGAAAGCATCAGGTCAGGCTGATGGCGAAGAAGGAGCTGTTCAAGATACCGCTTCTTTCCTCGCTCATAAAGATGCTCGGCGCGTTTCCCGTTGACCGCTCGGGAAATGATGTCGGAGCTATCAAAAAAGCCGTTGAGATGCTCAAGGAAGAAAAATGCGTGGGTATATTTCCGCAGGGACACAGATATCCCGGGGTTGACCCGAGAACGACCGACACGAAAAACGGAGCGGCGCTTATCTGCGTGAGAGCCGAGTCGGATGTCTTTCCTATATATATATGGACTAAGGATAGAAAGCCGAGAGTGTTCAAGCGAGTATATGTAATTATGGGTGAGAGGATTCGATTTGAGGAGCTTGGATATGACCCCGAGGGTTCGGGCGAATACAAGAAGCTGACCGACAAGGTGTTCGAGCGGATATGTGAGCTTGGAGAGGGATTCGAGCCGCCCAAGAAAAAGGAAAAGAAGAAAAAATGATTATAAAGATTGCCGAGAACGCGGGGTTTTGCTTCGGAGTAAAGCGCGCGACCGACAGACTCGAGAGCGCTATTGAGAAGCGAAGCGCAAACGAGCGGATATTTACGCTCGGAAATATAATACACAACGATATATACAACAAGATGCTCTCGGACCGTGGTGTGGGCGTGGTGAAGATAGCGGATATTCCCGCGCTTGCCGAAACCGCCTCGGCGGAGTCGCCCGTTACCGTTTTTGTGAGGGCGCACGGCATACCAAAGCAGGACGAGATGCTTCTGTCGCGGCTGTCTGCCGAGAATGAGTATTTCAGATATGAGGACTGCACCTGTCCTTTCGTCAAGAAGATACATAAGATAGCAGACGAGAATTCGGGAGAGGACAGCTTCTTTCTGCTTTTCGGGGCGGAGGAGCATCCCGAGGTGGTCGGAATTATGAGCTACGCCGAGTGCGACAAGGCGGTATTTTCGGATTCCGAGGAGCTGTCGGGAATGATAGAGAGCGGACTAACCGAAAAAATCGGTAAAAAAACGCCAATAATCGCTTCGCAGACTACCCAAAAAATGTCCGAATGGAAAAAAAGTCAGAAAATTTTCAAAAAACTATATACAAACGCGCGAATTTTTGATACAATATGTAGTGTTACTGAATTGAGGCAGAGTGAAGCGGAGGAGCTATCGCGCCAAAGTGACTTCATGATAGTCATCGGTGGCAGGGAAAGCTCGAATACCGCGAAGCTCTATTCAATTTGTAAAAAAAATTGCGAGAGAACCGTCTGGATAGAAAGCTCGGACGAGCTCAAATCGCAAAATCTTATTCCGTCCGCCTACACGAGAGTAGGCATTGCTGCGGGGGCATCGACCCCTTCAGACTTAATACAGGAGGTATACAAAACCATGAGCGAAATTACAGAAAATTTCGAAGAACTGCTTGAGTCATCACTCAAAACTTTAAATACAGGAGATACCGTCACCGGAATTGTAACAATGGTTACCGATGCAGAGCTGCAGCTTGACCTCGGCGTAAATGTTACCGGCATTATCAAGGCTGAACAGATTACAGACGATACTTCTGTAAAGCTGACAGAGATGTTCAAGAAGGGTGACGAGGTCGAAGGCTTCGTTATTCGTGTCAGCGACATTGAAGGAGTTGCCGAGCTTTCCAAGAAGCGCGTTGATTCCGACAGAAATTGGCAGAAGATCGTTGCCGCTTGCGAGAACGCAGAGGTTCTCGAGGGCAAGGTGGTTGAGGTCGTAAGAGGCGGCGTTGTCGTTCTCGTCGGCGCTAACCGCGTATTCGTTCCCGCGTCTCAGACAGGTGTTCCGAGAGACGGCGATCTTGCTTCAATCAAGGGCGAGCAGGTTAAGCTTCGCGTTATTGAGATCAAGGGCAACAGAGCAATCGGCTCTATCAAGCTCGTAGCTCGCGACGAGCGCCGCGCTAAAGAGGCAGCGTTCTGGGCAGAGATCGAGGAGGGCAAGACATACACAGGTTGTGTTAAGAGCATGACTGCATACGGCGCGTTCGTCGACCTCGGCGGCGTTGACGGAATGGTACATAAGACCGAGCTTTCGTGGCGTCCTATCGCAACTCCCGCTGATGTTCTTACGGTTGGACAGGTCATCACTGTTTTCGTAAAGAGCTTTGACCCTGAGAAAAAGAGAATTTCTCTTGGATACAAGACCGAGGAGAGCAATCCTTGGTATGCGTTCACCGCAAAGTACTCTGTTGGCGATGTTGCTTCTGTAAAGATAGTCAACATGATGCCCTTCGGAGCATTCGCAGAGATCGTTGACGGTGTTGACGGACTTATCCACATCTCGCAGATCGCTATGCAGAAGATAGCAAAGCCTGCTGATGTTCTCGAGCTTGGTCAGGTAGTTGACGCAAAGATCATCGCTATCGACGAGGAGAACAGAAAGATCAGCCTTTCTATCAGAGCGCTTCTCGAGGAGGTTGCGGCGGCTGAAGCTGCTATGCCTGAGGATTACGCGGCAGAGGAGACTGTTGCCGAGGAAGCAACCGAAGCAACTGAAGCAACTGAAGCAACCGAGGTTGCAGAGGAAGCTCCCGCTACCGAGGAAAACGCATAATTTTATTAAAAAATTAAGATTCCGAGGATTATCCTCGGAATCTTTTTGCTTTTCTATTGTAAATTTGAGAAAAAAGTATTATAATATTCTCAACTGAAGCGTTGGAGGTTACAGATCATATATGTATGGAGAAATAAAGAGAGCGGCGGAGACGGCTGCCGCGGAGCTTATAGATATCGCGGGGCTGAAAGCGGGCGACATATTCGTGGTCGGCTGCTCCTCGTCCGAGATAATGGGACACACCATTGGAAAGGATTCAGTGTTCGACGCGGCGGCTGCCGTGTTTGACGGAATATATCCGATATTGAAGGAGAAGGGGATATATCTCGCGGCGCAATGCTGTGAGCATCTCAACCGAGCTATAATCGTTGAGAGGGCGTGTGCCGAGAGATACGGATACGAGATAGTTTGCGTGAAGCCCCAGCCAAAGGCGGGAGGCTCTTTTGCGACGGCGGTATACGCGGGGCTCGACGAGCCCGTGGCGCTCGAGCATATCAGGGCGCACGCGGGAATTGATATCGGCGGTACGCTTATCGGTATGCACCTGCGCGATGTCGCCGTGCCCGTAAGACTTTCTCTGTCGAAGATAGGCGAGGCGAACATTATATGCGCTCGCACCCGCCCCAAATACATAGGCGGCGAACGAGCTATATATGATTAATGGATAAATAAATAGAGTGTTTTGGGGGAGGGAGAAAAACTTTTGCAAAAGTTTTTCTCCCTCCCCCAAGCCCCCTCCCTCTTTTCAAAAACTTTAAAGCTGGGGAGGGTTTTAGTATTATCTGAACGATATAGCCGAGGGTTTGAGCTGTTTGAGAATTTTTGTGACATAATCCTCGGCTTCAAAGGTAAAGAGGAATTTATCCTCGTCGTCGTTTTCAAAGACGACTATCCACACCTTTTTTTCTGTATTCTGAGAACACATACGGTATTTTGCGCGGGGCTGATATGCCTCGGCTTTTTTTATATTTTCCTCTGTTTCGGGCGCGATAAGGAGGATATCGTCGGCGTCTGCCGAGAAAATCTCCTTTCTTCGGCTCTTTCCGTATATTTTCGCGAGAGTGATTTCTGAATCCGAGACAGAGTATTCAAACTCGACATTAAAGCGGCGGAGTATGAGCCAGAGAGCGAGCGAAAGGAGCGCTATCACGAACAGAATGATTGCCGGGTTGTATTTGCTTATGAAAGCCGACAGTATCCAGATTGCCGCAACGAGGGCGTATAGCAGGATAAGGGCTATTTTTATAATAGTATTTTTCTTTTTATTCGGTGACGGAAGCACATTTTCATAGAAGCTGAGGTCTGTCATTTTCCAATCCTTTCCCATCATTGATATGTATGTTATGATTATAACACAAAAAGCTGTGAAATGCAAGGCAAAAGAAAATAAACACTTGACACGATGATAAAAATGGTGTATGATAGTATTTGATACCAAATAACGGAGGGCTAAAATGAAAAAAACAGAGCTTGATGCTGTGATTTCTGATGCAGTGAACGATTCCGAGCTGAGAAGCGCGGAGATTCCCGCGATAGATTTGTATGTTGACCAGATAATAAACCTTGTTACCGAGAAGCAGAAAGAGGGCTCGGAGCGCTTTTATGAGCGTCAGCTTACCAAAACTATGATAAATAACTATTCCAAGGACGGGGTTATAACACCCGTCAAGGGAAAGAAATATACAAAGGAGCAGATTCTTCAGATACTCACCGTTTACAGTATGAAGGGAACGCTTTCTATCGGCGAGATAAAGAGAATGCTCACGGGTGCGTATTCGCTCGAGGGCTTTGACGGCGAGGCTCTCAATCAGTTTTACGACAGATATATGGACATAAAGGACGACAACCGAGTCTACGCGGGCAGAATTATCGACGGAATGCTCGAGGCAAAGGGCTTGGATGTCGAGAATGAGGAGGATTTCCTCGCGGCAATTGGCGGAATAGTTTCTCTGAGTGGATTTTTCAAAAATATCGCGCAGGCGATGATAGACGCGAGATATCCCGAGCCCCCTGAGGACGAGGAGGACGAGGACGGCGAGAGCGCAGAGAAGTCTGAGAAAAAGAAGGAAAAAGAGAAGAAGAAGGCTCAGAAAAAGGAAGAAAAGAAGAACAGAAAGGCTGAGGAGGCAACCGACGCAGAGAGCGTGGAGAATTAAATCCGAAGCAACTTATAAATGCAAGAAGGACGAGATTTTTCTCGTCCTTTTTTGCATATTTTGCGTCAAAATATTTCCTTTTTAAAAACCTCTTGACAAATTTTCGTTTTTTGGTATAATAATTTGAGACTGATTCTCAATTTGGAGGAATTTAAGTATGTCGGCGTATCATACCGAGCAGAAGAAAATGCTTGAGGACTTTTTGTACCGGAACAGAGATAAGGGATTTACAATAGATGAGATAACCGAGGGGATAGCCTGCGAGAGCCCTTGCGGTGCGATACCCGCGCGAAGCACGGTATACAGGCTTGTGGCGAGACTCGTTGAGGAGGGAAAAGTGCGCAAGTTTGTAAAGCCCGAGAGTCGAAAGGCATCATATCAGCTTGTGGCGTGCGAGCATTGTGACGCGCACCTTCACCTGAAATGTGTCGGTTGCGGAAGGCTTTTTCACATGGACGAGTCGGTGTCCGACGAGCTTCTCGACCGCATACGCTCCTGCAGTAATTTTTCGGTCGACGAGGAAGAAACCGTGCTTTACGGCAAATGCGCGGGCTGTAATAGAAAATGAGGAATAAAAGAATGAAAAGATTTTTTTGTGTGATAATTGCGATGCTTCTTCTGGCGGCGAGTCTTTCGGGCTGCCGCACCGAGAAGAACGACGGTGTGACAGATATAGTGTGTACCGTTTTCCCGATATATGACTGGACGGAAAATGTGATTGGCGACGAGAGTGAGGATATAAGCCTCAGCCTTATCGTCAAGAACGGAACCGACCCGCATAGCTATTCTCCCACGCCTGCCGATATTGCGAAGATATCCTCTTGCGATGTCCTTATTTATGTCGGCGGAGAGTCCGACGCGTGGGTCAGCGATGTACTGCGCGGAGAGGTCAACGAGGATATGCGCGTGATAAGACTTATTGATACGGTCAGCGGCGAGAGCGCCGCGGAGGGGCACGAGGGTCACGACCACGCCCATACCGAGACTGCTTACGACGAGCATATCTGGCTCTCGCTCAAGAACGCGAAGCTGCTTTGCCGTACTATATCCGACGGGCTTTGCGAGGCTATGCCCGAGCGTGCCGAGGACATCAGGGTGAATCTCGGCAAATATCTTAGCGAAATTGACTCGCTCGACAGATCCTATTCCGACGCGGTGCTTGACGGCGAGCGAGACACGCTTCTTTTTGCCGACAGATTTCCCTTCGGATATCTCGTCGAGGATTACGGACTCAAATATTACGCCGCCTTTGAGGGCTGCAGCACCGATAGTGAAGCGTCCTTTGAGACGGTAACCTTTCTCGCGAAGAAGCTCAGGGAGCTTTCTCTCGATTATGTAATAATTCTTGAAAATTCCGACAGAGCGCTTGCCGACACCGTGATAGCGGGAAGTCAGACGAGCGGAGTGTCCATACTCATTATGAACTCTATGCAGTCGATAACCGAGACCGATATCGAGAAGGGAACGACATACCTCGGAATAATGAGACAAAATCTTTCAATACTCAAGCTGGCACTTGCCTGAAAGGAAACGATATGCCGCAAATAATATGCCGTGACCTTGTTCTCGGTTATGATAAAAAAATAGTCAGCAGAAATATTTCCTTTGAGGTCAACCGCGGGGATTATCTCTGCATCGTTGGCGACAACGGCTCGGGAAAATCAACTCTTATGAAGGCGTTGCTCGGACTTCTGCCTACTATGGGTGGAAGCATAGAGCTGTCCGACGGACTCTCACAGTCCGATATCGGATATCTGCCTCAGCAGACCGAGCATCAGAGGGACTTTCCCGCGTCTGTTGAGGAGGTAGTTCTTTCGGGTTGCATTGGGCACAAGGGATTTCTTCCGATATACCGTATGTCCGATAAGATACGCGCTCACAAAAACCTGCGCAAGCTCAGTATAGACGGTCTGCAAAAGCGCCCTTACAGCGAGCTTTCTGGCGGACAGCAGCAAAGAGTTCTTCTCGCACGCGCGCTCTGCGCGGCTGACAGAATGATACTTATGGACGAGCCCGTCTCGGGGCTTGACCCCGCCGCGACGCTTGAGATGTACCGAATAACCGAGTCGCTCAACCGCGACGACGGAATGACCGTCATAATGATATCGCACGATATCGACGCCGCAGTCAGATACGCGACGCATATTCTCCATCTGGCGCACGAGCCGCTTTTCTTCGGCACCAAGGAGGATTACATAAAGAGCGGAGCTTACAGAGGCGCGGGGGAGGGAGGTATAAACGATGAGACAGACGCTTGATTTGCTCGTTGAATACTTTTCCTATCCTTTTATAAGATACGCATTTATCGTGGGCGTGCTTATCGCACTCTCCTCGTCGCTGCTCGGGGTTATACTCGTTCTGAAAAGATTTTCATTTATAGGCGACGGACTCTCCCATGTTGCTTTTGGAGCTATGGCGGTGGCGTCCGTGGCAGGACTTACAAACAATATGCTTCTCGTGCTTCCCGTGACGGTGATTGCGGCAATACTTCTGTTGCGTACTGGGCAGAACACGAGAATAAAGGGAGATGCGGCGGTTGCTATGATATCGGTCGGCGCGCTCGCTATCGGCTATCTTATTATGAATATGTTTTCGATGTCGGCGAATGTGTCGGGCGATGTTTGCAGTACGCTTTTCGGCGAGACTGCGATACTCACGCTCTCAAAGCTTGATGTGTGGCTCTGCATCGGAATGTCGGTCATAGTTATACTTTTCTTCATACTCTTTTATAATAAGATATTTGCGGTCACCTTTGACGAGAATTTTGCCTCGACGACGGGTATGGGAGTCAAGGGCTTCAATCTTGCGGTGGCGGTGATAACGGCGTTTATAATCGTGCTGGCTATGAATCTCGTCGGCTCACTGCTTATCTCGGCTCTTGTCATTTTTCCCGCGCTCTCCTCAATGAGAGTCTTCAGAACTTTCAAATCGGTAATAATATCCTCGGCGCTTCTGTCTGTGATATGCGCGTCGCTCGGTATAATGATATCAGTGCTTGCGTCCACCCCCGTGGGCGCGACCGTGGTCGCGGTGAATATCGCCGCCTTTGGCGTTTTCTTCGCCGTGGGAGCGCTTGTGAGGAGAAAATAAACAATACGGCTACCGCCTTGTTCTGGCGATAGCCGTATTTTACTGATTATATTCAAGCATTGATTTTACCGTTTTGAGGTATTCGGTCGGAGACATATCGCACTTTTCCTTGAATACCTTTGAAAAATGGTGGATAGAGCAGAAGCCGCACATTGAGGCTATTTCGGTACAGGAATACTTGCCGCTTCTGAGCAGCTCCTTTGCCATATCTATTCTCAGATTCGTGAGATGCTCCATAGTTCCGCAATTGTAATGCTTTTTGAAGAGCTTCTTGAGCGTGGTCGAGCTTATCGAGAATTGCGCGGTTATATCCGAAAAGGTTATCTTTTCCGATATATGCTCCCTCATATAGTCGGATATGCGCTTTACGAGCAGCTCGGAGCGCTCCTCGCGCGGAACCTCGTCAAAGTCCCCCATACGCTTCGGGTTTCTTATCAAATGTATGAAAAGAAGCTCCATATAGTTCTGTATCGCCTGCTCAGAGGCAAACATTGCGGGAGATGGCTTTCGCTTCAGCTCGGTGTCCATCACATATCCGAGCGGATTTTCAAAGCTTGCCCCTGCCTCTCGGATTATCGAAAAGAGGGTGTTGACCGAGAAGCTGTCAAATTCAAGCGGTCTGCCCGAAATGCCGTAAAGCTCGGGGCAGTCCGAGAAAAAGCTGAACACGACCGAGTTTGCCGCCTTTTCGCCGTGCGCGCAGACATTGTGAAATTGCTCGGGCGCGTGAACGAATGCCTGACCGCGGGATATTATGTATGTCTTGTCGTCGTCGGTGATTTTCAGCGATCCCTTGTCGCAGTATATTATCTCCCAGAAGGGATGCGACTCGCCTGGGTAGCGAAATTCGACGGTATATTCAAAATAATGTATAGAAACAACGCTTCCGATTTCAACCGAGCGCCTGAGCTGAACCGCTCTGTAATCCACCCGAACACCTCCTCTGCAGATTCTGATATAATTATATCGCGATTTTCATAAAAAGTCAACAATTTTATATAATTATACCAAATATGCAAAAAAAGTGTCTTTTTATCGAAAGACAAATTATTTAACGCGTGATAGAATATAATAAAATGAAATCTGATGATTACAAAATAATAAAATAATAATGATTTGCAGGAGAAATGTTATGAGAATTATTGTTGTTGAAAATTATGAAGAAATGTCGGCAAAGGGCGCAGAGCTTTTTGTTGAGGTTATGACGGCAAAGAAAAATTGCGTTATAGGTCTGGCTACGGGTAGCACCCCCATAGGTCTTTATAACAATCTGGCGAAGGCTTGTGCTGAGGGAAAGGTTGATTTTTCAGAGGTTACCTCTGTGAACCTCGACGAGTACTATCCTCTCGCTCCCGATAACGACCAGAGCTACCGTTATTTTATGAACAAGAATCTTTTTGATAAGGTAAATATCAAAAAGGAAAACACCTTCGTGCCCGACGGAACCGCAAAGGACCCCGAAGCGGCTTGTAAGGAATACGAGCAGAGAATAGACGCGCTCGGCGGTATCGACATACAGGTGCTTGGTATAGGAAGAAACGGACATATCGGCTTTAACGAGCCCGACGCGAACGGACTTTTCGCTGAAACCCACCTCACCGCGCTGACAGAGAATACCATAGAGGCAAACTCGCGCTTCTTCGCGTCTGCGGACGAGGTTCCGAAGCACGCCCTCACAATGGGAATCGGAAGCGTTTTCAAGGCTCGCAAGATAGTTATTATGGCAAACGGAGCCGACAAGGCAGACGCTATAAAGAAGATGGTAGAGGGACCGATAAGCACCATGTGCCCCGCATCTCTGCTTTGCCTGCATCCCGATGTAACCCTCATTTGCGACAAGTCGGCATATTCGCTTGTTAAATAAAATGAATAAAATCAAACAGGACAGAGAATGTAAAATTCTCTGTCCTGTTTGATTTGGTTGTGAGGCTCGCTTTTGCTCACCGTTATGATATAATCACCATTGACTCTTCACTCTAAACTCTCCGACGGCGATTATAACCGCTCGGCTTCGCCGAGCATCAATATCCGTTATATCCCCAATCCTTTATAAGACGAGGGTAATCCTTGTAAGATATGTTCATATCGAAGGCGCAGGTGTGCGCTCCGACCGTTCCCTTGTCGGTGTATTGCCATATACCCGTATGCGCTCCGAAGGAGTCTGACCAGTTAGGCTCGCCCGATAATGTCCAGCGCGCAAGCCATATATCAAAATACGGCGTGAGCCTATCGGCTTCAAGGATGTTGGTGAGCCAGTTGGGATTTGTGTAAAGTCCGCAGAAATATCCGTTCGACTGAAGCTTTTCGATAAATGCTATGCACATATCAGTCAGAAGCGCGGAATCGAGCGACTTCTGTGAGGAATCCTCCAAATCGAAATACACGGGATACTCGAACTGCTTGCCAGCTATCCACTCGAGCATCATTTCTGCCTCGGCAAGCGCTTCCTCTACGGTGAGCGCGTAGGAGTAAATGTAGCAACCGACATCAAGTCCCGCCGCCTTCGCTCCCCTGTAATTTTCCTCGAAAGAGGGGTCTATGCCGTACACGCTTCCTACCTTTATTATAACAAAGTCGATTCCCGCTGCCTTTATATCCTCCCAATCGATCGTACCGTTCCACTTTGAAACATCTATTCCTTGCGCACGCATACCCGCGTTATCGAGGTATGCTCCGTGGAATATGTATTCCGAGAGAACTATGTCGGCGGTGTAATCGTATCCGCAACCGCAGGAGTAAAGAGTGTGACCGTCGGAAAAAGAGGTCGCGTATGTGGTCTTTTTCGTGAATGTGTGTCCCGTGGGCTCGGTGAAATCCGAAATATAGGAATAATCGCAGACAAGACAGCTATGCGTCGTGTATCCCTGTTCCTCACACCTCGGGGCGGTAGTCTTTTGTACCGTCGTGTGACCCTTTGGCTCGGTGAAATCCGATTTGTAGGAATATCCGCATTCGCAGGAGTAAAGCGTGTAGCCCTCGTTCACACAGTCGGGCTCGTGAAGCTCGGAGCGTAGAGTATGGGCTATCGGCGCGACAAAATCGCTTTTGAAGGAATATCCGCATTCGCAGGAATAATATGTGTACCCCTCGTCGTTGCAGGTGGGGGAGAAAATACTGCTTGAGAGGTCATGTCCCTCGGCGGGCGTAAAATCGCTCTTGAATTCGGCACCGCAGTCTTCGCATTGTCTTAATATGTAGCCTTCTTTATCACAGGTGGGCGCGATTTGCGATTCTGACATTTCTTCGTGCGAACATTTTTTATCGCAGGCGAATAAAATAGGTATGCATAGCAGTATAATAAATAGCACTAAAGTAGCTTTTTTCATGATATGAATTTCCTCGATTAGATTTTATATTGAAATTGTAACAAATCAGGGAGAAAAAGTCAATAGCGAAAAAGCGAGATAAATGTCGGGAGAGCTTATTTTTCTAAAAAATAAATATTTTTTCAAAAAAGTGTTGACAATCAAAAAAGTGTGTGATATAATATCCAAGCTTTCCCTCAAAAACGGAAAGGGATCTACATCATAATCTGCGTCGAAAAACTTGAAAAAATTTTAAAAAATTTGAAAAAAGTTCTTGACAAAGGAAAAGTGATGTGATATAATAGTCAAGCTGTCCGCTGAGAGCGGGAAGCACGGTCATTGAAAATTGAACAACAAGAGAGAAGTACAAAGCATTGCAAGTGCGAAATACTGATCTCGTCAATCGAGTTATATATACTCAACAAAAGTAAGAAAGCTAAGATAGAAAAGCTCGAATACAAAAGATAGTAG
>JAGAKG010000050.1 GCA_017625755.1 Clostridia bacterium
AATAAGTCGTCGTCCATAATACGCGGCATTCCACCGGGCTTTTCAACTCCTTTGTATAAATATATGCCGATATAGCGTTTGTTTTTGAGAAGGTGGCTGAGGCTGTTGTAGGTAAACTCGTTACCGATTGAGGTCTTGACTTTTCTCCGTTGCAAGTCCTTAACAATATCGGCTTTGGTTTCGCCGCTTGCATAACGCTCGTATATCTCGCGGACGATTGCCGCTTCTTCCTCGTCAACCGAAAAGGTGCGGTCTTTGTTTACCTTATATCCAAGTCCGGGATTGCTGCCGTTGGATAGGCATTTCTCGGCGTTGAGTGACATTCCTCGGTTGATCTTCTGCGCAAGCTCCACGGAATAGTATTCTGCCATACTTTCAAGAACACCCTCGATAAGGATGCCCGAGGCATCGTCCGAGATATTCTCCTTGGCAGACATCACTCTGACTCCATTCTTCTTTAACTTAGCTTTGTATATCGCGCTGTCATAACGGTTACGGGCAAAGCGGTCAAGCTGATAGACAAGCACCCCCTCAAAGGTATGCTTGTCACTATCCGCAATCATTCTTTGGAAATCCGCGCGGTTATCAAACTTACCGCTTTGCGCACGGTCTATATATTCACCCACAATGGTGTAATTGTGAGATTCGGCATATTCGTAACAGACCTTCAACTGTCCTTCAATGGATTGCTCGGTCTGACTATGGCTTGAAAATCGAGCGTATATTACTACGTTCATTGTAATACCTCCTATTCGTCCTAATATAATTATAATTATTTCTCTTGATAAGTCGATTGTACCGATATCGGAACACCCGACGCGCGAGCATCGGGTGTCCTTTCGTCATATTCGGGGTGCTTGGCGAGCCACTTTTCAAAGTAGGCTTTGCCCTCGTCGCTGTCGTAAAACGCGCGTATCTCGGGCACTAAGGCTTTGGCAAAGGAATTGAGCAGTTCTTCGGGGAGTGCAACGTTAATCTTTGGGCGTTTGGTCATAGGCAGTCCTCCTTATAAGCTTCGCTCTTTTTTGCGCTGAAGGACTTTGTAATAATGCTCGCAGGCTTTGAGCACGAAGTCCTCGGTCTGTTTGGCATTGCCTTTGGGGATATACTTTCTGATACGCTCCATCGGCACCTTGAACATCTCCTTTTGATTTGCCTTTTCCTCACTCATAATCTCGGCAATAACCTCGGGTGTCAAGCCTTGCTCATAGCTGATCTTCTTGAAACGGCAAGCCTGTGAGAGCGAGGGAGTGCAATCGTTGATCTCCATCTGCTCCAAGAGGTCGTATTGCTCTTGCTCGTTCAGATAGGAAAGCTCCACAGCGGGAGTAAAGGAAATGCGCCCCTCGTCCACATATTCAAGAATTTCGGGGATAAGGTTGGTAAGACGGATATATCGGCGGACTTGATTTTTGCTATCTCCCGCTTCTTCTCCAACGATTTCAGCAGTTTCCAACTTCCCACCAAGTTGGTCGGAAGTTAAATCGGAACGCCAACCTTGGTGTTTCATTGCTTCAAGCTTCATCTTATAAGCAAATGCTTTCTCGCTCGGCAGAATATGCTCGCGGTGGAGGTTACTATCCACCAATACGATTGCCGCCGCGTCACGGTCGAGAGAAACGATTAAGGCAGGGATTTCCGTAATCCCTGCCTTTCTGCTCGCCATAACCCGTCTGTGACCGGATATGATCTCGTATTCATCTTCGGTATTTTCTTTTGGGCGAACGATAATGGGAGATAGAACTCCATGTTCACGGATGCTCTCGGAAAGACGGTCCATTTCTTCGTTATCCTGCACCTTATAGGGGTGGTTCTCAAATGCGTGTAATTTCTCAATCAATATATTTTTCGTGTTTTTCATATCATTTTACCTCGTTCTTGTTTTATCTTTCTTTTGGATGAGTCCGTTGTTCTTCAGTTCGATTTCTCGCTCGGCATCAAGCAATTCTTTGATACGCGGGGTGTGCTGCTCGATACGCAGAGAAATCTTTAATTGTTTGCGCAAGGGAGTCATTTTCTTGGTCAGCTCCTTGCATTGTTCTTTGAGTGATACTTCATCCTCGGGCGTTTTCACGCGGCGAAGCTTTAAGCGTAATTCATAGCGTTTTTGTTCCAATTCGGCAATACGAGCCGCCGTATTCTGCTGAAATGACAAAAGCTCCTGCGGCGACTCGATATAGTGGTCGCGCAAGAGCCAATATTCTTCCATATATTTGTCGGCTTTCGATGCCTCGGT
>JAGAKG010000051.1 GCA_017625755.1 Clostridia bacterium
GGGTTTAAGGTATAAAGCAAACAAGCCACGAAGTGTTCGTATAAATTTGATGTTTATTCACGGGCCCACTGTGCGCTTACAGAAGAATGCTTTTGAGTACCAATGATTTCATAATATTAATGAAGGAGGGAAGTACAGTGCCGAGAAGAGGTCGTATATCCAAAAGAGACGTATTGCCGGATCCTATGTACAATTCTAAGCTCGTAACAAAGCTTATCAACAACATTATGTACGACGGCAAGAAGGGCGTTGCCCAGACAATCGTCTATGATGCATTTGCAGCAGTTGAAGCTAAGGTCGGAGAAAATCCCCTTGATGTATTCACCGCAGCTCTCGAAAATGTTATGCCGGTTCTTGAGGTTAAGGCTCGCCGTGTTGGCGGTTCAACCTATCAGGTTCCGATGGAGGTAAGAGCAGAGCGCCGTCAGACTCTTGGTCTGCGTTGGCTCGTTGCTTACGCAAGAAACCGTGGAGAGCGTACAATGGCAGAGCGTCTTGCTGCTGAGATAATCGATGCAAAGAACAGCATGGGCGGAGCTTTCAAGAAGAAAGAAGAAACCCATCGTATGGCTGAAGCAAACAAGGCGTTTGCTCACTACAGATATTAATCTGTCTGTCATTAATAGTACAAATATAAGGAGAACAATTAATGGCAAGAGAATATTCACTTGAAAAAACAAGAAATATCGGTATCATGGCTCACATAGATGCCGGAAAAACAACAACAACAGAGAGAATCCTTTTCTATACCGGTAAGACTCACAAGATCGGTGAGACTCACGAGGGCGCAGCTACCATGGACTGGATGGTTCAGGAGCAGGAGAGAGGTATAACCATCACTTCTGCGGCTACCACTTGTTTCTGGGCGCACTCCAAGTTCCACGACGATCCTAAGGCGGTTAAGGAGAACACACACAGAATCAACATCATTGATACTCCCGGACATGTTGACTTCACAGTTGAAGTTGAGCGTTCGCTCAGAGTTCTTGACGGTTCTGTTACCGTTCTTTGCGCTAAGGGTGGAGTTGAGCCTCAGTCTGAGACCGTTTGGCGTCAGGCTGACAAGTACGGTGTTCCGCGTATGGCGTATGTCAACAAGATGGACATCACGGGCGCAGACTTCTACCGCGTTGTCGGTATGATGAAGGACAGACTTCACGCGAACGCAGTTCCGATACAGCTGCCTATCGGTAAGGAAATGACCTTCAGAGGTATCGTTGACCTTATGACGATGGAGGCTGATGTCTACTACGATGACCTTGGTAAGGACATGAGAGTGGAGGAGATCCCCGCTGATATGAAGGACCTCGCCCAGGAGTACCGTGAGAAGATGATCGAGTCTATCTGCGAGACAGACGAGGAGCTTATGGAGAAGTACTTCAACGGCGACGAGATCACTGTCGACGAGCTCAAGGCCGCTCTCAGAAAGGCAACCATCGCTAACCAGATAGTTCCCGTTGTTTGTGGAACTTCTTACAGAAACAAGGGCGTTCAGAAGCTGCTTGACGCAGTTATCGACTATATGCCCGCACCTGTCGACATCCCCGCTATCAAGGGTATTAACCCCGATTCGGGAGAGGAAGACGAGAGATGTGCTTCGGATGACGAGCCCTTCTCCGCGCTTGCATTCAAGATAATGACCGACCCGTTCGTTGGAAAGCTTTGCTTCTTCCGTGTTTACTCCGGTAAGATCGAGGCAGGTACGACAGCGTACAACTCCAGCAAGGGCTCCAGAGAGCGTTTCGGCCGTATTCTTCAGATGCACGCAAATGACCGTAAGGATATAGATATATGTTACAGCGGAGATATCGCGGCTGTTTCGGGTGTTAAGAACACCACGACGGGTGATACCTTCTGCGACGAAAAGCATCCTATAATCCTTGAGAATATGGAATTCCCCGAGCCTGTTATAAGCGTTGCTATCGAGCCTAAGACTCGCGCAGGTCAGGAAAAGATGGGTATAGCACTCTCCAAGCTGGCAGAGGAGGACCCCACCTTCCGTACCTACACTGACGAGGAGACGGGTCAGACTATCATCGCAGGTATGGGTGAGCTTCACCTTGAAATTATCGTTGACAGACTTCTCCGTGAGTTTAAGGTAGAAGCAAACATCGGTAAGCCTCAGGTTGCATACAAGGAGACCATCCGCAAGAAGGTCGACCACGAGTGCAAGTACAAGAGACAGTCCGGTGGTTCGGGTCAGTACGGTCATGTCAAGATCATACTCGAGCCCAACGAGCCCGGAAAGGGATACGAGTTTATCAACGCTGTTACAGGCGGAGCAATTCCGAAGGAATTTATCGAGCCTGTTAACCAGGGTATTCAGGGAGCTATGCAGAACGGTGTTCTTGCAGGCTACAATGTCGTCGATGTTAAGGTAACACTTTACGACGGTTCTTACCACGAGGTCGACTCCTCGGAAATGGCGTTCAAGATCGCAGGTTCTATGGCGTTCAAGGAGGCTATGAGAAAGGCAGACCCCGTTCTTACCGAGCCGATCACAAAGGTTGTTACTATCGTTCCCGACGAATACCTCGGAACAGTTATGGGTGGCTTCAATTCACGCCGCGGACAGATCCAGTCTATGGAATCCGCAAACGGTGTTCAGGAGCTTACCGCAATGGTTCCTCTGTCCGAAATGTTCGGATACGCAACAGACCTTCGTTCTATGACACAGGGTCGTGGCGTTTACTCGATGGAACCCAGCCACTTCGCAGAGGTGCCTAAGTCCATTCAGGAACAGATTATCACTGCAAGAGCTAAAAAGTAAACAAAAAATAAAAATAAAATTAAAATTAATGGAGGAAATTCAAAATGGCAAAGGCTACATTTGAACGTACAAAGCCCCACGTTAACATTGGTACAATCGGTCACGTTGACCATGGTAAGACAACTCTTACCGCAGCTATCACAAAGACTCTTTCTCTCAAGAGCGGAAATGTAGAGTTCCTGGCATATGACCAGATCGACAACGCTCCCGAGGAGAAGGCAAGAGGAATCACAATCAACACAAGACACGTTGAGTATGAGACCGACAATCGTCACTACGCGCATGTTGACTGCCCCGGACACGCTGACTATGTTAAGAACATGATCACCGGTGCTGCTCAGATGGACGGTGCTATCCTCGTTGTTGCAGGTACAGACGGACCTCTTCAGCAGACCAGAGAGCACGTTCTTCTTGCTCGTCAGGTTGGCGTTCCTGCAATCGTTGTATTCATGAACAAGACTGACCTCGTAGACGACGAGGAGCTTCTCGACCTCGTTGAGATGGAAATCAGAGACCTTCTCTCTGAGTACGATTTCCCCGGCGACGATACTCCTATCGTTCGCGGATCTGCTCGTGAGGCACTTGAGTCTGCTAGCACAGACCTTTCTGCTCCCGAGTACGCTCCTATTCTTGAGCTTATGAACGAAGTAGATAACTATATTCCTACTCCTGCTCGTCAGGCTGACCTCGACTTCCTTATGCCCGTTGAGGACGTATTCTCGATTTCCGGTCGTGGTACTGTTGCAACAGGTAGAGTTGAGCGTGGTACCGTTAAGGTTGGAGATGTTGTTGAGATAGTTGGTCTTACCGACGAGAAGACAACAACCACCGTTACCGGAGTTGAGATGTTCCACAAGCTTCTTCCCCAGGCAGAGGCTGGTGACAACATCGGAGCTCTTCTCCGTGGTATTGCTAAGGACGACATCGAGCGTGGACAGGTTCTTGCTAAGCCCGGTTCTGTTCACCCCCACACAAAGTTCGTAGGCAATGTTTACGTTCTTACCGAGAAGGAAGGCGGCCGTAAGAAGCCCTTCTTCGCTGGTTACAGACCTCAGTTCTACTTCAGAACAACCGATGTTACAGGTATCATCGAGCTTCCCGCAGGACTTGAGATGTGCCGCCCCGGCGATAACAATGTAGCTCTCACAGTTGAGCTCATCACACCTATCGCTTGTGAGGAGGGACTCCGTTTCGCTATCCGTGAGGGTGGTAGAACAGTTGGTTCCGGCGTCGTTACTTCCATCATTGACTAATTATTATTACTTTACTGATAATTAAAACAATGAAGCATCGGGGTTGCTTTTGCAGCCCCGATGCAAAAAAATATTTACTCGCGTATATTGCGCGAGCTTCGGGGATTGGTGAGATTCCATACCGGCGGTAAAGCCCGCGAACTCGAAAGAGCCGAACAGGTGAGATTCCTGTGCCGACGGTAAAGTCCGGATGAGAGAAGATATAGTGATTAATCCCCGAATACTGTATGTATTCGGATTTTTTTACATTCGGTGTTCGGTCAGCTTGCGTTATCTTCTCCCTGATTTTTGATATACGGGAGATTGTTATGAGAAAAAATGCACAGAGAATAAAAGTTATGGTTGCGGTAGCGATGTTTTCGGCACTTGCTTATGTGAGCACGCTGCTTTGCTCCTTTTTTCCCGATGTGGCGGGATTTTTGTCACTTGAAATCAAGGACGCCGTTATAGTAATATGCTCGTTGCTTTTTGGTCCGCTTTCGGGATTTTTGATTGCGATAATCGTTCCGCTGCTTGAATTTTTTACTATAAGCGCTACGGGTTGGTACGGTCTTGTTATGAATGTGCTTTCCTCGGCTACATTTGCATTGGTAACGGGATTTATCTATAAGTATAAGAAAACATTTTACGGAGCGGTCATCGGACTGTTGGCAGGAATTTTTTCAGTAACGGCGGTGATGATGCTTGCTAATTTGTTTATAACTCCGCTCTATTTGGAATATGTTATCGGAGTTCCTACATCTATGAGCGATATTCTCGATATGATACCAACTATATTGCTCCCCTTTAACCTCGTAAAGGCGACGATCAACGCGGCGATAGTGCTTATGCTCTATATGCCCGTGTCTACGATAATGAAGGAAATAGGTGTTGTTGAGATATCAGGCGATGATATGACGATTAATACAAAATCCATTATAAGATATATTGTAGTTACGAATATATCCGCAGTAATTATAGTGTTGTCACTTGTTATAATTTTTCTTGTCATTGGAAAATAACTGTCTGTCGTGGCGGCGCGGTTTTTGTTGATAAAACAAATAATTTAAAATAATTTATTTATATTAAAGTGAATTTGATAAAAAACAGTTGATTTTAACGATAAAATAGTGTAAAATAAAAAGAGCCATACAGATAGTCTGTCTGGCTCTTAAAATTTGTTGAAAATATGGGAATAGAGAATTATGTCAGAAAATAAAAAGAATACGCCCCTGAGTATCCTTTTGTGGGTACTTCAGGGAATGATAATCGGAATAGGCGCCATATTGCCCGGCGTGAGCGGAGGAACGCTTTGCTACGCATTCGGTATGTACGATTATATCATAGAGGTTCTTTCAAATCCGATAAAGGGAATAAAGAAGCATTGGTTTATGCTCATATTCTTCGTGCTTGGCGGAGGAATAGGTTTTATAGGCTTTTCTGGAATAACTGCGGCGCTGCTTGAATGGAACGAGCCCGTCGTGTTATGCGTCTTTGTCGGACTTATCATAGGCACCCTGCCCGAGCTTTGGCGCGACAGCGGCGAGAGAGGAAGGAGCCGCGGCTCGATAATCTCGCTCGTGATAAGCTTTGTCGCTATCGCCGCTCTCTTTTATCTGTGTGAGAACGCGTGGTCTATCACGATTCCCGAAAATATTTTCGGATTTGCGATATGCGGTGTTATCTGGGGTCTGAGCTTTATAGTTCCGGGATTCAGCTCCTCGACATTGCTCCTGTTTTTCGGAATATACGAGGCTATGTCAAAGGGAATTTCAAATCTTGATTTCTCGGTGGTAATTCCTCTGGGAATTTCTATGCTCGTGATACTGCTTGCCTTTTCAAGAGTTATGAAGCTTGTTTTTGAAAGATTTCATTCAATTGCCTCACATTGTATTTTTGGATTTGTGTTGGCGACCACTCTTATGATACTGACGAAGGATTGTATAATACAGAGCTTGTCGGTACCGAATGTTTTGATATATCTGCTTTGTATCGTTTGCGGAGGAGCCGCGGGATTCTCGTTTACTCTTCTTTGCGCTAAGTTGAAGGCAAAGGCAGAGGGCGTTGAAGGCAAACCTTCGGACAATGAAGATGCCCCCTCGAATTAAAATACATTTAAAATAGGAAAGGTAAAGAAAAATGAAAAAAATGCTTTTCACATCAGAATCGGTGACCGAAGGACATCCCGATAAAATAAGTGATAAAATATCCGACGCGATACTTGACGAAATGCTTCGTCAGGACCCTATGTCGCGCGTGGCTTGCGAGACTTTTTGCACCACGGGACTCGTCAGCGTTATGGGCGAGATAACCACGAATGCCTATGTTGACATTCAGAGTGTGGTAAGAAATACCGTCAGAGAGATAGGCTACACTCGCGCAAAATATGGCTTTGACTGCGATAGCTGCGCGGTCATAAGCTCTATACACGAGCAGTCGCCCGATATCGCTATGGGAGTTGATAAGTCTCTTGAGGCGAAGGAGGGAGCCGATACCGACGGATTTGACACGGGAGCGGGTGACCAGGGACTTATGTTCGGCTTTGCCTGCGACGAAACAGAGGAGCTTATGCCCCTGCCTATCTCGCTCGCGCATAAGCTTGCTATGAAGCTTACTCAGGTAAGAAAAAACGGTACGCTTGACTATCTCCGCCCCGACGGAAAGACGCAGGTCACAGTTGAGTATCACGACGACACGCCCGTCAGAGTCGATACCGTTGTTATCTCCTCTCAGCACAGCTATGCGGTCGAGCTTTCGCAGATAAGAGAGGATATAATCAAGTATGTTATAAACACCACGGTTCCCGCGGAGCTGATGGATGAGGAAACGAAAATATATGTCAATCCAACCGGACGCTTCGTTATAGGCGGACCTGCGGGAGATACGGGACTTACGGGACGAAAGATAATCGTCGACACCTACGGCGGATATTCCCGTCACGGCGGCGGAGCCTTCTCGGGTAAGGACCCAACCAAGGTCGACCGCTCGGCATCTTACGCGGCAAGATATGTGGCTAAGAACATAGTTGCGGCGGGACTCGCAAAGAAGTGCGAGGTTCAGGTGGCTTACGCGATAGGTGTGGCAAGACCTGTTTCGGTTATGATAGATACATTCGGTACGGCTGTGGCAGACGAGCAGAAGATAGCGGCTGCGGCAGACAAGCTCTTTGATTTCCGCCCTGCGGCTATAATCAAGAAGTTCGACCTTCGCAGACCGATATACTGTGACCTCGCAGCGTACGGACATATGGGAAGAACAGATATTGATGTTCCGTGGGAAAAGACAGACCTTGCGGATGCTCTGAGAGCAGAGGTGCTTAAATAAAAAGTGACTCGGCGGCGTAGGGCGGCATATTCTGTACCGAGGAGGTGCCGATATGTACCTGAGAGCCACGGTCGAGATAATTGCGGCGCTGTTTGCGGTGTTTGGACTCTACAGCGCCGTTCGTCTTATAACACAGAAGCTGTTTGGAAGCGAAAAAATATTTTTGGTGGTTGAGATAAAAGAGCGGGCGGATGCCGAAAACGCATATATGCTCATAAGAGAGGCGATGTCCGCTTTTCTTGTAACAAGCTCGTGCAGAGTTGCCGTTATCGTGTCGCCCGAGCTTTCGGAGAACGAGACGCTTCTGCGAGCGGTAGAGCTTTGGGGCGTTGAGTATTATATCGCAGAGAAAGAATAAAACAGAGGTGAGAGCTTTATGCAGAACGAGGAAAAAATGAATATTGAGGAAAGCTCAGGTCTGCAGAAGCTCGAGGGCTCGATAGAGCATGTCATCTACTCCAATGAGGATAACGGCTACGCTATATGCGATATGGCGGTGGCGGACGACGAGATAATAACAGTGGTGGGAATACTGCCGATGATAGCCGCGGGGGATAATATCGCGGTCTACGGCAAGTGGGTGCATAATCCCAAGTACGGCAGGCAGTTCAGCGTTTCAAATTACGAGCGTGTTATGCCTGCCGATACTGCATCTGTTCTGCGTTATCTTGCGTCGGGCGCAATCAAGGGAATAGGACCCAAGACAGCGCAGAGGATAGTTGAAATGTTTGGCGAGGATACCTTTGATGTTATCGAGAACCACCCCGATTGGCTCGCCGATGTTAAGGGAATATCACGCAAGATGGCAAATGAGATATCCGAAAGATTTCGCGAGCAGGCGGGAATGCGCTCGGTTATGATGTTCTTCAGAAACTATTTCGGCGCCACTCTTACCGTAAGGATATATAAGCGGTGGGGAAGCGCGTCGGTTGATATCGCCAAGAAGAATCCTTACCGTCTTTGCAACGAGATAGAGGGAATAGGCTTTGAGAAGGCTGACGCTATGGCGGCAGAGCTTGGCGTTGTAAACGACAATATCGACAGACTTATGAGCGGAATAAGATATGTTCTGTCGCAGAACGCGAATCAGAACGGTCATACCTGTCTGCCCAGAGGTAAGCTCTGCGAGAGCGCGGCGAGATTGCTTGAGGTCGATGTGCAGAGGGCCGACGAGGCTATCTCTCTGTTGCTTAAAAACGGAAGCCTGAGATACACCCTGAGCGGCGACGAGCAGATGATATACGACGCGCATATTTATGAGTCGGAAAAGTATATCGCGTCGAAGCTTTTGCAGATAGACAAGATGTGTCTGTCGGTATCGCTCCCCGATATAGACCGCTTTATCGAGCGCGAGGAGGGAAGAAACGGTATAAGCTATGCTTCCTTGCAGAAGGTCGCTATATCCGACGCGCTCAGATACGGCGTTATGGTGCTGACGGGAGGCCCCGGAACGGGTAAGACCACCGTCGTCAAGGCACTTATACATATTTTTGACAGTATGGGCTTTGATATTGCTCTTGCGGCGCCCACGGGGAGAGCCGCTAAAAGACTTTCAGAGTCGACCTCGATGGAGGCGAAAACGATACACCGTCTGCTCGAGATGAATTACGATAATTCCTCAACGCCCGTATTCAACAGAAACGAGCTTGACCAGCTTGAGGAGAATGTTATAATAGTTGACGAGGCATCTATGATAGACAGTATGCTTATGATGGCGCTTCTCAAGGCGATAAAGCCAGGGGCAAGGCTGATAATCATAGGCGACTCCGACCAGCTCCCCTCGGTAGGCGCGGGAAATGTGCTTCGTGATATAATCGACAGCGACAGGTTTTCGGTGGTAAGGCTTAACGAGATATTCAGACAGGCGCAAAAGAGCCTTATCGTCACAAACGCTCACGCGATAAACGAGGGAAGATATCCCACGATAGACATAAAGGACAACGACTTCTTCTTTTTGAGAAGGGAGAGCGACAGAGATATCGCGCTCACCGTAGCAGACCTCTATCGCAACCGTCTGCCAAAGAGCTATGGCGAGGAGATAAGGACTGGTATTCAGGTCATAACCCCCTCGAGAAAGGGAGAGGCGGGCTCGGAGCATCTCAATATCATACTCCAGTCGACGCTCAATCCACCCTCGTCGGGCAGGCGTGAGTATAAATTCAGAGATGTGATATTCCGAGAGGGCGACAGAATTATGCAGACCAGAAATAATTACGATATAAACTGGTTCCGCGATTCTGACGGCAAGGACGGATACGGAATATTCAACGGAGATATAGGAATTATCAAGAAGATAGACCACTCGAACAGCTGTATGGAGATGCTGTTTGACGACAAGGTGGTAAGCTACGATTTCACGCTTCTTGAGGATATCGAGCACGCTTATGCCATAACCGTACATAAGAGTCAGGGAAGCGAGTATCCCGTGGTTATAATGCCGATGTGCTCCGCCGCGCCGATGCTCCTCACGAGAAATCTGCTCTATACCGCGGTCACGAGAGCGCAGAAAATGGTAGTGCTTGTGGGGCGTGAGGAGATAATGAGGACAATGGTCGATAACAACCGTCAGTCTATGAGATATACGGGACTTGCCGCAAGGCTTTCGGAGAAGGGCTAAGGCAAAAATGACGGTTTCAGAATTTTTCGGCAGATTTTTTCTTGTGCGCAGGTGCGCTTCCTGCCGCGAGTTGCTTCCTTACGACAAACGCGAGGAGGCTTTCTGCGATGAATGCAGAATGCGCTGGAATGTCGAAAAGACGCAGGAATGTAAGGTGTGCGGACGCTCGGTCTGCGAGTGTATATGTATGAGCAAGGTGCTGTCGGGCGCGGGCGCGCTCTGCCATCATAAGGTCGTTTTATATTCCTCGGGAAATCCCGTGGTGCATAACACGATTATGTTTATCAAGCACAGCAATAATCCGAGGGTGACGGGATTTTTGGCGTCACAGATGGCGTCTGTACTCGCGGCGGACAAGGACTTGCCCGAGCTTGGCGCAGAAAATTGCGTGATAACCTTTGTGCCGAGAGGCAGAAGGGCGCTTGTGGAGAATGGCTTTGACCAGTCCGAGCTGCTTGTCCGCGCATTATCCGATAAGCTCGGAATACCGTGGGCGCGTACTCTGCACAGAAAAGTAGGCGGACGGGAGCAGAAAAAGCTCAGCGCCACGCAGAGAGTGAAAAATGTCAAGGGGCTTTTCAAGCCCGTTGAGGGACTTGATAAAATCGTTGGCGGAAAGAGAATAATTCTCGTTGACGATATAGTTACGACGGGCGCTAGTATGGCGGCTTGTCTCTCTTATCTCACACGGGCAGGCGCGCGGGAGACTGTGTGCTTGTCGGTCGCGTCGACCCAATGCGAAAAAAAGTAACAAAAAAGGCTCTTGCAATTGTGCGTGTATGAGTGTATAATATATCTATATAGTTTTACAAAAAAGGAACGGTCTGATGTTTAAATTTAAAGCAAAACAGGCATTTACCAAAGACATAGGAATAGACCTCGGAACCGCAACCGTTCTGGTGTATGTTCAGGGGAAGGGTATAGTCCTCAACGAGCCGTCGGTGGTGGCGGTGAATACCGATACCGATATGATAACCAAGGTCGGTAAGGAAGCTCAGGCTATGATAGGAAGAACCCCCGAGAATATAAAGGTCGTCAGACCTCTTGAGAACGGCGTTATCAGTCAGTATGAGGTCACTCAGAAAATGATACAGTTCTTTATCCGCAGGGCTTGCGGCGGAGCTGTATTTCCGCCGAGAGTTATGATATGTATCCCTACGGGTATTACCGAGGTTGAGGAAAGAGCCGTTATAGACGCGGGAAATCAGGCGGGAGCGAGAAAGACCTATCTTATCGAGGAGCCCATAGCGGCGGCACTCGGCGCGGGGGTGGATATTTTCAGTCCCACGGGACATATGATAGTCGATATCGGCGGCGGAACCACCGATGTGGCGGTGATATCGCTTGGCGGTATAGTCGTGTCGAAATCGGTAAATGCTGCGGGAAATCAGTTTGATGCCGCGATTATGAAATATATGAGGCGTAGGCATAATGTCATTATCGGCGAGCGTACGGCGGAGATGATAAAGGTACGCATAGGCGCGGTCTATGAGCACTCTCCTGCGCAGGAAATGGTGGTCAAGGGAAGGTGCCTGCTTCAGGGACTTCCCAAAGAGGTGACTGTGTCCTCGAAGGAAATGCTTGAGGCTATGATAGAGCCTATAACCGAGGTGCTTGATGCCATTTACTCGGTGATAGAGAACACGCCCCCCGAGCTTATCGGAGATATACTCAAGGGCGGTATTCTGCTTACGGGTGGCGGAAGTCAGCTTTACGGTATTGATAAGCTGATAACAGAGATCACGAAAATAAAAACGAGGGTCGTTGAGCATCCCGAGCTTTGCGTGGTAAAGGGAACGGGCAGAGCGCTTGAATATCTTGACAATATGCCCGAGGGCATCGTTGACCTCTCAAAGATAAGACCTTCAAGCCGAGTGCCCGCAGGCTCAAGAAAGGGCTCTAATAAAACTTAACTCTCCTAAGAAAGGTTATAAGTATGATTTGCGAGGGCTTTAAATATCCTGCTCTTATAGAGCATTTTGAAAGAATATCGGCTATTCCGAGAATGTCGTATCACGAGGAAAAAATCGCGGCGTATCTTGTTGAATTTGCCGAGGCGAGAGGGCTTGAGGTCTATACCGACAGCGCGAAGAATGTGCTGATAAATATTCCCGCGACAGAGGGACGCGAGGGCGACGCGCCTATATTGCTTCAGGGGCATACCGATATGGTGTGTGAGAAGAATATCGGCTGTGAGCACGATTTTCTGAACGACGGACTCGACCTCTATGTGGAGAACGGAGTTATCGGCGCCAAAGGAACGACCCTCGGAGCTGACGACGGAATTTCTGTTGCGGTAATGCTTGCGCTTCTTGACGGCGAGATAAAGTCGCACCCCGCCTGCCAGTGCCTTTTTACCTCTGCGGAGGAGGTCGGACTTGACGGAGCGAAGGCGTTTGATTACAGCCGTATTTTTGCGCGCAGAATGATAAATATGGACGGTGCCGACGAGATATATCTTATCGTCGGATGCGCGGGCGGATTGCGCTCGGATTCTGCTTTTGAGGTTGAATATGTGTCGCCAAAGAACAAAGAC
The DNA here is from genome assembly GCA_017625755.1 of Clostridia bacterium. GTDB lineage: Bacteria > Bacillota > Clostridia > Oscillospirales > CAG-272 > HGM12713. The sequence continues at coordinate 12,480 of JAGAKG010000051.1, forward strand.
GCTGTGAAAATAAGCATCGGCGGTCTTATGGGCGGTCATTCGGGTGAGAATATAAACGATGGCAGAGCGAACGCCAACAAGCTGGCTGGCGAGCTTTTGGGATTGCTTTACGACTCGGTGGGAATAGAGCTTATCTCCTTTAACGGCGGAAGCAAGGACAACGCGATTCCCCGCGAGGCGATTCTCTCACTTACCGTGAAGGACGCGGAGCTGGCAGAGCGCGTTGTTTCGAAATATGCGGAGAAGGTCAGCGCTACCCTTTGCGACGATGACAATGGCTTCTTTATCAGATTTGAGCGCGAAGCGCTTCCCGAGGGAGCGATAGTCTTTGCCGACCATATTACTCGGAATATTATCAAATTCGTTAATTCTGTCGAGAACGGTGTTCTCGCTATGAGCAAGAAGATTGAGGGACTTGTCGAGTTTTCAAGAAACCTCGGAATAGTGAGAACCGAGAACCGAAAAATTATATTTTATTTTTCCTCAAGGTCGGCGATAGACGAGCAGATAGAGCTGTCCGCAAGGACGATAGAGAGTGCCGCCCAGGCTTGCGGCGGAGTTACGACGCATCATAGCAGATACCCGGGTTGGCACTATACGGGCGACTCTCCGCTTGCAGACAGATATATTGAGTCCGCGAAAAGGCTTTGCGGAATGAATGTCGTAAAGACTGCGCTTCACGCGGGGCTTGAGTGCGGAATAGTCAAGCAGGCGATACCCGATATGGAAATAATCTCCTGCGGCCCCGACATAAAAAATCTTCACTCTCCTATGGAAACCCTCAATATTGCGTCATTTGAGCGTTTCTTTACCGTGATAAAGTATATAATTGAGAACGAGTGAGCTTTGAGGGAGAGTGTCTGACAACATTCTCCCTTTGTTGATAAAACCAAAAAAGAAAGGCGGTGCTTTCGTGGCAGATACCGAAAAAATGAAGGAAAAGGTAGCGCAAAAGGCTAAAAACAATGTAAAACGCAAGGTAAAGCGTAAGGCAAAGAGCAAGGCTAAAAAAATACACCCCGCGACATATATCATCGCGCTCCTCTGTCTGGCGCTCGGAATAGGAGCGGGTGCGGGAGCCTGCGCGCTCGTGAGCCGTGACGATTGCTTCAAGCTCCGCGGCGATAAGAGCTATACGGTGAGCGTCGGAGCTCCGCTCGTTTATAAAGACGAGGGGGTTAAGATAGTCGAGTTCGGACGGGATATATCAGACAAGGTTGAGATAAGGACTAACCTTACCGAGAATGACGACGGAAGCTATAATGTCGATACAACCGAGCCGTGTGAGTATTACATCATATATACGGTGGATTCTGTAAAATACGGAAAGATACAAAGAGTAAGAACTATAACTGTTAAGGGAGATAGCTGATGGCAAGGAAAAAGAAATTTTCAAAGGGATTGACCGTGTTCCTGTCGGCGCTTCTCTTTGTACTGGGAGCGGCAGGCGGATTTTTCGGTTATTTCAAGCTGACACAGCCGACAGATACCGATACATATGTGAGCGGCGACCTCGTGATAAATTTTCTCGAGCTTGGGAACAAGTATACGGGAGACTGCACATATATCAAGGCGGGAGAGAACGATATACTTATCGACGCAGGCTCGAAAACCTCAAGCGTGAGTACGATAGATGAATTTCTGAGCGAGAGAGTCAGCGACGGAGTGCTTGAATATGTTATTGTCACGCACGCCCACGAGGACCATTACGCGGGCTTTGCAACAAATGAGGACGCGGACAGTATATTCGACCTCTATGAGTGTGAGGTCATAATTGATTTCGCGCAGATAACCGAGAATAAGTCGGAGCAGAAGATGTATAAAAACTATATAAGAGAGCGCGGAGAGGAGATAGACGCGGGTGCCGAGCATTATACGGCGAAGGAGTGCATCGAGCAGGGAAAGAATGTATTTGACCTCGGTCACGATATAGAGCTTGAGATACTCGACAGCTATTTCTATTACAATGTCGCCTCGAGTGAGAACGACCACTCTGTCTGCGCTATGATAAATCAGGGAGATAGGCATTTCCTCTTTACGGGAGACCTTGAAAAGGAGGGAGAGGAAAAGCTCGTCGAGCTGAACGACCTTCCCGAGGTAGACCTCTACAAGGCGGGACATCACGGCTCTAAAACCTCCTCGAACGATGTTCTGCTTGAGGTGATAAAGCCCGATATCGTCTGCGTTTGCTGCTGCTGCGGAAGCTCGGAGTATACCGATAAGAATGAAAATCAATTCCCGACTCAGGCTTTTGTCGACAGGATAGCGCCGTATACCGATAAGGTATATGTTACCACGATATGCGAGGATTTCGATAACGATGAGTTCGAGTCGATGAACGGAAATATCACGGTCACATCGGGCGCGGGCGGTGTCAGTGTCGAGTGCAGCGCGAATGAAACATTGCTTAAGGATACGGCTTGGTTCAAAAAGAACAGAGAGTGTCCCGAGGAATGGAAGAAATAACAAAAATGAGAGGGGAAGGTTCGGTTTTTCGGATTTTCCCCTGAAAATTTTTATAAAAACGAAAAAAGCTCTTGACAAAAGAGAGAAAATATGGTTTAATATAGGATGTCATTGAATGTTTGCAACGCAAACAAGCAACACGCTTCCGGAAATTTCCGGATATTCGTGTCCGGAAAAAGAAAGAATAAGGAGGTGCATCGGAATGCTCAGAACATACCAGCCTAAGAAGAGACAGAGAAAAAAAGAGCACGGCTTCAGAAAAAGAATGGCAACCGCTGACGGAAGAAATGTCCTGAAGAGAAGACGCGCTAAGGGCAGAAAAAGACTGACATATTAATCAGGTCTCACGCAAAGATAAAAAACCGCCGATGACATTGAAAGCATAACTGTTTTCCGAGTACATCGGGGTTTTTACTATGTAGAGAAGATGTAGGTCAGAGAAAGACGAAATATGAAAGAAATAGCTATAAGAGAGAACCACCTGTATAATAAGTCATACACCAGAGGTCGCAGATTTGTGGGCAGGTATATCGCGGTATATGTGCTTAAGGACCTCGCGGCTAAACGGCTGAAGAAGGAAAACCCCTGTGGGGAGTATGTCAACAGAGTGGGAATAACGGTGTCAAAGAAAATAGGAGGCGCTGTCTGCCGTAACCGCTCCAAGCGTATTATACGGGCGGCATATAGGGCTATGTCGGACGAGCTTCGCCGCGGATATCTCATCGTGATAAGCGCGAGAGGGGCTATCGTCGGGAAAAAGAGTTCAGACATCGAGCAGGAGCTCTCAAAGGCTTTTTTGGAGCTTGGAATGATATCGGCGGATAAGACGCCGAAAACGGAAGAAAAATGAAACATGTTTGTGTATGGCTGATACGGCTGTATCAGAAATTTCTTTCGCCGCTTAAAGGAGGTCCGACATGTAGGTTTACGCCAACATGTTCTGCCTACGCCGTTGAGGCGTTTATGAAACGGGGCTTTTTTGTGGGAGGATTTCTGACGGTGTGGCGTATTTTTCGCTGCAATCCGTTTTTTGCGGGCGGGTATGACCCCGTTCCGCCGAAAAAAATCCCCAAATATCGGGACAGAGCGGACGAAAAGGAAGAAAATGACCAGAATCAATGACGACTGCCTCAGGGCAAAAAAAAGAGAGGAATTTCTGCGTGCTTACGCAGAAGCTATTTAACTGATGAATATATTGGATTTGTTAATTAGTATACCCGGCGCAATGCTCAGATGGTTCAATGACATCGCCGGAAATCAGTATGTACTCGCGCTTCTTATCTTTGCTTTTGTAATCGAAATAATTCTTTTGCCCTTCAGCATCAAGCAGCAGAAGAATTCTATCAGACAGGCGAAGATGCGTCCCAAGGAGATGGCTATCCGTAAAAAGTATGCGGGACGCGAGGACCAGGCAACGAAGCAGAAAATGTCGATGGAAATTCAGGAAATGTATCAGAAGGAGGGCTTCAACCCAATGAGCGGTTGTCTGCCGCTTCTCATTCAGTTCCCGATAATCATCGCGCTTTATAATATCGTAATGAACCCCTTGAAGTATATCTGCGGACTTTCGACCGACGCTATTAACGGTGTTATAAGCGTTGTTAAGTCTTATCCCGAATATGCTGACAAGGCTTTCACTGCTACCAGAAACATTGACCTTATGGGAGCGGTCAAGAAGATTATCGAGACCGACGGTGTTGAGGTGTTCTCGGGTGTCGAGGGCTTCTCCGACCATATCGCGTCTGTTGCCGATATTCCTAATCTGACTATGTTTGGCGGAGCAATAGACCTCGGCGGAACTCCAGAGTTTACCGCTATCAACTGGCTTTTGCTCGTTCCCGTACTCACATTCGTAGCTTATTTCCTTAGCATGAAGGTAAACAGAAAGCTCACATATCAGCCCGCGCAGAATGACGCGGCTATGGGTTGCTCAAACAAGGTTATGGATTTTGCTATGCCTCTGATGAGCGTGTTTATCACATTCGGCGTTCCCGCGGCTCTCGGTGTATACTGGATATTCAAGTGCCTTATCGGTATGCTCAAGCAGTTCTTTATCCATCTGGCTATGCCTATACCCAAGATGACGGACGAGGAGCTGAAGGCGGCAGAGAAGGAATACAACGCGAAAGCGGAGAAGGCTGCGCCCAGAGCATCGAGCGGTAAGAAGGTACGCTCGCTTCACTATATAGACGCCGAGGATGACGAGCCCGCACCCGCGCCTAAGACCGAATCTCCCAAGACAGAGGAGACCGAGGCAAAGGCTGAGGGTGAGGCGAACGAGAGCGAGGGCAGTAAGCTTCTCGGTCAGGCGCCTATCAAGGAGGATAAGCCTCACGAGGACGCCAAGTCGTTCAGAAGCAGATTCAGAAAAAAAGCCAATAAGGAAGATTCTGCGGAGAATACCGAAAATACAGAAAATACTGACAATACAGACGATAAAAAATAATCTTTAATGGAATAAGAAAGTGAAAAAAGAAGTTGTAATCAGCGCTAAAACTGTTGATGAAGCGCGTGAATTGGCTGCCAAGGAGCTTGGAGCGCCGAGCGTTGACAGCATAGAATATACCGTTCTTGAGGAGTCTAAGAAGGGATTCCTCGGAATAGGCGCAGCACCCGCAAAGATATCCGCTACCTATACCGTTGGCGGAGAGCAGGACGCGCTCACTCTTATAAAGGAGTTGCTCGTTAATATGGGACTTGAGGCTGAGGTCACTATGACTGACGGCGAGTCGGGCGAGAAGAAGATAACCGTTGAGGGCACTAATGCGGCAATACTCATCGGTCACCACGGCGAGACTCTCGACGCGCTTCAGCACATCGCTACCCTCGCGGCTAACAAGAGAGTTAACGGCGAGAAGCAGGACTATGTCAAGATATCGGTTGATGTCGAGGGATACAGAGCAAAGAGAGAGGAGACTCTCCGCTCACTTGCCAGAAGAATGGCAGACAGAGTTCTCAAATACAAAAAGAGCGTTATGCTCGAGCCGATGAACCCTTATGAGAGAAGAATAATTCACTCCGAGGTTCAGAATATCGAGGGCGTTTCTACTAACTCGATAGGCTCCGACGGCAACAGAAAGGTAGTTATATACCTCGACGCTAAGGGCGCGGCTAAAAAAGACTGATAATACGGTTTTGTAATCTAAAATGAGTGTTGGGATTTGTGGTATATCAACAAATTCCGACACTCTTTTTGTCTAAAAATTTCTTGCGATATGAAAAAGCGTTGTTGACATTCATTTTTCGTTATGGTATAATTAATAAGAGAAAAAACGAGCGCAAGCTTGTGGGTTTTCTGTAACCGGCGGATAAATGGAATTGACCATGCGGAAGCAGAGAATTATATGCCGACCGCCTGGGCAGTCCTTTTGTTGTGGAGAGGACTGTCCGTTTTTGCTTTTATTTTTGATTTTTGGAGGAAAAAATGAAAAAAGTTGGAATTCTTATGGGTAGCGACAGCGACCTTCCGATAGTTGAAAAGGCTATCAACACACTTGCGGAATACGGAGTGCCTTACGAGGTTCATGTTTTTTCCGCGCACAGAACGCCCGTAGAGGCTAAGGAGTTTTCCGAGAACGCCAGAAAGAACGGCTTCGGAGCTATTATAGCCGCGGCGGGAATGGCGGCGCATCTTGCGGGAGCGGTTGCGGCTAATACCACGCTTCCCGTTATCGGAATTCCGATAAAGTGCAAAAACCTTGACGGAATGGACGCGCTTCTCTCCACAGTCCAGATGCCCACGGGCATTCCCGTAGCTACGGTCGCAATAGACGGTGCGGCAAACGCGGCGCTTATCGCTGTTGAGATACTCGCCGTCACCGACGGCGCCCTCGCCGAGAAGCTTGACGCGGCTCGCCGCGCGGGAGCGCAGAAGGTTCTGGAGAAGAACAGAGCAATAGAGGAAAAATACAACAAGTAAATAATGCGTTCAGAGAGAACGGTACTGAATAAAGAAAGGTCAGGGATAAAAATGAAAAGTTTTAGTGAGAGCTACAAGGCGGCGGGAGTTGATATAACCGCAGGATACAAGGCAGTTGAGCTTATGAAGGCTCATATTGCGAGAACAAAGAACGAGGGCTGTCTCGACGATGTCGGCGGCTTTGGCGGTTGCTTCGGACTTCCCATTGCGGGAATGGATGAGCCAGTGCTGGTATCGGGAACCGACGGTTGCGGTACTAAGGTAAAGCTTGCGATACTTATGGACAAGCACGACACAATAGGAATCGACGCGGTTGCGATGTGCGTTAACGACATTATCTGTTGCGGAGCTAAGCCCCTCTTCTTCCTTGACTATATCGCGTGCGGAAAGAATATTCCCGAAAAGATAGCGGCGATAGTCAGCGGCGTTGCCGAGGGATGTGTTCAGTCGGGAGCGGCGCTTATAGGCGGTGAGACCGCGGAGCATCCGGGTATGATGCCCGAGGACGATTACGACCTTGCGGGATTTGCGGTTGGTGTAGTCGATAAGAAAAAGATACTTGATAACACCAGAATGGCAGAGGGTGATGTGGTTATCGCGCTCGCGTCGAGCGGAGTTCACTCGAACGGATTTTCGCTTGTAAGAAAGGTGTTTGATATAGACCACAATCCCGATTCGCTTTACACTCCCTGCGAGGAGCTTGGCGGAAAGAGCGTTGCCGAAACGCTTCTCACTCCTACGAGAATATATGTAAAGAGCGTGCTTGCTCTGCTTGAGAAGGTCGATGTAAAGGGAATCAGCCATATCACGGGCGGTGGATTTTATGAGAATATTCCGAGAGCGCTTCCCAAGGGACTTTCGGCTAAGATCACAAAGAGCGCTGTTAAGGTGCTTCCCATATTCGAGCTTATAGCAAAGACGGGAAATGTTCCCGAGAGAGATATGTATAACACCTACAATATGGGCGTTGGAATGAGCATAGTAGTTCCTGCGGCAGAGGTCGATGAGGCGCTTGAGATTCTCAGAGCCAACGGCGAGGACGCTTATGTTATCGGCGAGATCATCAAGAGCGACGAAGGCGTGGTGTTCTGCTGATGAGTATGAAAAAGATAGCGGTGCTGGTGTCGGGCGGAGGAACCAACCTTCAGGCACTTATAGACGCCGAGGGCAGGGGAATGTTCGGCGAGAGCAAAATAACTCTTGTCGTGGCTTCCAAGGCGGGTGTTTACGCGCTCGAGAGAGCAAAAAACGCGGGTATCGCGTCAAAGGTCCTCGCGCGCAAGGATTATGAGAGCATTGCGGACTATTCCCGAGCTCTTGCCGATACGCTTACGGCAGAAGGAATAGACCTCGTGGTACTCGCGGGATTTCTGACTATCATTGACGAGCAGGTGTATGAAGCCTTCCCGAACAGGATAATCAATGTCCACCCCGCGCTCATACCGTCCTTCTGCGGAAAGGGATATTACGGACTACGCGTTCACGAGGCGGCACTTGAGAAGGGAGTTAAGGTCTCGGGAGCTACGGTGCATATCGTCACCCCCGAGTGCGACGCGGGACCGATAATTCTTCAGAGAGCGGTCGAGGTCAAGCAGGACGATACCCCTGAAACACTCCAGAGAAGAATAATGGAGGAGGCAGAGTGGGAGATACTTCCCGAGGCTGTGAGGCTGTTCTGCTTCGATAAGATTACCGTAAAAGATAATAAGGTCTATATTGACTGATATACAGAGGAGATAAAAAATGAAGGTTTCAACTATTGCGAACGAGCTTAATTCTCTCGCTTATCACGGCAGAGGAATCATTATCGGCAAGAGTGCCGACGCCAAGAAGGCGGTAACCGCTTACTTCATTATGGGAAGAAGCGTAAACAGCCGCAACCGCGTATTCGTTGCCGAGGGCGACGCTATGCGTACAAAGGCGTTTGACGAATCGAAGATGGTCGATCCCCATCTCATTATCTACTACCCCGTAAGAGTGCTTGGAAATAAGACTATCGTTACCAACGGTGATCAGACCGATACGATATACGAGCTTATGGACAAGCAGATGACCTTTGAGCAGGCGCTCAGAACCCGTGAGTTCGAGGACGACAAGCCCAACTTCACCCCCCGTATATCGGGTATAATCCACCGTGAGAACGGAGATATGAATTACGCAATGTCTATTCTCAAGAGCGCAGAGGGTGATGACTCGAGCTGCGAGAGATTTACATACGCATACTCCTCGCCTGTCGCGGGCAGAGCAAAGTTTATCCATACCTACAACGGCGACGGCAATCCGCTTCCTTCTTTTGAGGGAGAGCCCAAGACGCTTGAGCTTCCCGATGTGGATATAGACGCGCTTACCGAGCTTATATGGACAAACCTCAATGAGGACAACAAGGTATCGCTTTTCGTCAGATACATAGATATCGAGTCGGGCGAGACCGAGACGAGAATAGTCAATAAAAACTGCTGAACGGTCGAAAGGAAGAAGAAAATGAAAGAATTTGAACTTAAATACGGTTGTAACCCCAATCAGAAGCCCTCGCGAATTTTTATGAAGGACGGAAGTGAGCTTCCGATAACCGTTCTTAACGGTCGTCCGGGATATATCAATTTTCTTGACGCTTTCAACGCGTGGCAGCTTGTAAAGGAGCTGAGGGAGGCGCTCGGTTATCCCGCGGCTACATCCTTCAAGCATGTTTCCCCCACCTCTGCGGCTATAGGACTTCCTCTTGACGAAGGACTCAAGAGAGCCTGCTTCGTTGAAGATATTGAGGGACTTGACGACTCCGCGCTTGCGTGCGCTTATGTAAGAGCGAGAGGAACAGACCGCCTTTGCTCATTCGGCGACTGGGTAGCGCTCTCCGATGTTTGCGATGTCACCACCGCAAAGCTTATCGCGCGCGAGGTTTCCGACGGAATTATCGCTCCCGGCTACGAGCCCGAGGCGCTTGAGATACTCAAGGGCAAGAGAAAGGGTAACTACAATATCGTTGAGATCGACCCCGAGTACCGCCCCGCTCCTATTGAGACTAAGGATGTTTTCGGCATCACATTCGAACAGGGAAGAAACGAGTTCAAGATAGGCGAGCATTTGCTTGAAAATGTTGTGACAGAGAGTCGTGATCTGCCCGAGAGCGCAAAGAGAGACCTTATAGTAGCGCTTATCACACTTAAATATACACAGTCCAACTCGGTTTGCTACGCAACCGACGGACAGGCTATCGGCGTTGGCGCAGGTCAGCAGTCGAGAATCCATTGCACGAGACTTGCGGGAACAAAGGCAGACACCTGGCTTATGCGTCAGCATCCCAAGGTTCTTGACCTGCCCTTCCTTCCCACTATGGGACGCCCCGAGAGAGATAATGTTATCGACGGATATATCAACGGAAACGAAGAAGATGTATGCGCTGACGGAATCTGGCAGAATTACTTCACCGAGCAGCCCGCTCCTCTGACGGCTGAGGAACGCAGCGAGTGGCTTGGCGGATTTGATAAGATAGCTCTCGCGTCCGACGCATTCTTCCCGTTCGCAGACAATGTAAAGCGCGCTCACGCATCGGGCGTACGCTATATCGCGGAGCCTGGCGGCTCTATCCGTGACGACCTCGTTATCGACGAGTGCAATAAGCGCGGTATCACGATGGCGTTTACGGGAATGAGACTCTTCCACCATTGATGACAAGGAGAGATATGCAGATGAAGATAATGGTTGTCGGCGGCGGAGGCAGAGAACACGCCATAATCAAAAAGCTGGCAAAAAGTCCTCAGGTTGACAAGATATACGCGCTCCCCGGAAACGGCGGTATCGCCGCTGACGCAGAGTGCGTGAATATCGGAGCTAAGGACATTGACGCAATAGTTGCTTTCGCTATTGAAAACAAAATTGATTTTGCGGTCGTCGCACCCGACGATCCGCTTGTCCTCGGTGCGGTAGACGCGCTTGAAGACAAGGGAATACCCTGCTTCGGCCCGAGAAAGAACGCCGCTATAATAGAGGGAAGTAAGATCTTCTCCAAGAATCTTATGAAAAAATACGGTATACCCACCGCGGCGTACGAGGTCTTTACCGAGATGGACGCAGCGCTTGAATATCTTAAGGACGCGCCTATCCCCACGGTCATAAAGGCTGACGGACTCGCTCTCGGAAAGGGAGTGGTTATCGCGATGACGCGCGACGAGGCTACCGACGCGGTACGCTCTATGATGGCAGACAAGATGTTCGGAGAGAGCGGAAGCCGTATAGTTATTGAGGAGTTTCTCACGGGTCCCGAGGTATCGGTGCTTTCCTTTACCGACGGAAAGGTCGTTATTCCTATGGTTTCTTCTATGGACCACAAGAGAGCAAAGGACAACGACGAGGGACTTAATACGGGCGGAATGGGAACTATCGCTCCCAACCCCTATTATACAGAGGCTATTGCCGAGCGTTGTATGAAGGAGATATTCCTTCCCACGGTCAACGCGATGAACGCAGAGGGAAGAAGATTTTGCGGCTGTCTCTATTTCGGACTTATGCTTACGCCCGACGGGCCTCGGGTTATTGAATATAACTGTCGCTTCGGAGACCCCGAAACTCAGGTCGTGCTGCCTCTGCTCGAGAGCGACCTTTTTGAGATTATGAAGGCCTGCTCGAACGGAACTCTTGCCGACACAGAGGTCAAGTTCTCCGACGGAGCCGCTTGCTGTGTTATAATGGCGTCCGACGGATATCCTCAGAAGTACGCTTCGGGATTTGAAATAACGGTTGATGCCGACTGCGAGGCGGAGGTCTATGTCGCGGGAGCAAAGCTCTCTGACGGAAAGCTTCTCAGCGCGGGTGGCAGAGTGCTTGGCGTTACCGCAACGGCACCCGACCTTAGAGCGGCGATAGATAAGGCTTACGCGAATGTGCCGAAGGTAAATTTTGAAAACGCGTATTATAGACGAGACATCGGACAGAGAGCACTCAAGGCTTATTCCGAAAATTAACTGATTGGAGATACCCGAATGGTTTACAGAGTTTATGTTGAGAAGAAGAGCGAGCTTGCCAACGAGGCGGCTTCGCTTCTCGGAGAAATTAAAAATCTTTTGCAGATAGACGGTGTTACGGGAGTTCGTATACTCAACAGATACGATGTTGAGAATATCGACAAGCAGCTCTTTGATTATGCTGTGTCAACAGTATTTTCCGAGCCCCAGCTTGACATCGTTACATACGAATACGAGAACGATGGAAGCACCGATTTTGCGGTCGAATATCTCCCCGGTCAGTTCGACCAGAGAGCGGATTCTGCGGCTCAGTGTATCCAGATAATCTCACAGGGCGAGCGTCCTACCGTCAAGACCGCAAGAATATACAAGATATACGGCGATGTTGACGCGGCAACGCTTGAGGCGATAAAGAAGTATGTTATCAACCCCGTTGAGTCACGCGAGGCTTCATTTGAAACCTACGATACGCTCGCTATGGCGTATACCGTTCCCGAGAGCGTTGCGACTCTCACGGGCTTTACCGACCTTGACGAGAAGGAGCTTGCGGATTTCATAGTTCAGTACGGTCTTGCTATGGATATCGACGATATCCGCTTCTGCCGTGACTATTTCAAAACCGAGCATAGAGACCCCACTATCACCGAAATAAAGATGATAGATACATACTGGTCAGACCACTGCCGTCACACCACATTCCTCACAACTATCGACAGCGTTGAGTTTGAGGACGAGACTATTAAGGCGGCGTACGACGAGTATATAGCCACGAGAGCGGCTATCGGACGCACGAAGCCGATAAATCTTATGGATGTGGCAACCGTTGCCGTAAGATATCTCAAGGCAAACGGCAAGCTTCCCAAGCTTGACGAGTCCGAGGAAATAAACGCTTGTACTGTCAAGATAAAGGTCAATGTTGGTGGCGAGGAGCAGGATTGGCTGCTTCTGTTCAAGAACGAGACACACAATCACCCCACAGAGATAGAGCCCTTCGGCGGCGCGGCTACCTGTATCGGCGGAGCTATCAGAGACCCGCTTTCGGGACGCTCCTATGTATACGCCGCAATGAGAGTTACGGGAGCCGGCGACCCGCTGCTTCCCGTATCCGAGACTATGGAGGGTAAGCTTCCGCAGAGAAAGATAGTAACCACAGCGGCGGCAGGATATTCCTCGTACGGCAACCAGATAGGACTTGCGACGGGTCAGGTCGACGAGCTTTATCACAGCGGATATGTGGCAAAGAGAATGGAGATAGGCGCGGTTATCGCGGCTGCTCCCGCAGAAAATGTCAGACGCGAGGTTCCCGCCCCCGGAGATATTATAATTCTCCTCGGCGGAAGAACGGGACGCGACGGCTGTGGCGGCGCGACGGGCTCCTCAAAATCTCATACGCTCCACTCGCTTGAAAGCTGCGGAGCAGAGGTGCAGAAGGGTAATGCACCCGAGGAAAGAAAGCTCCAGAGACTTTTCAGAAATCCCGAGGCTTCAAAGCTTATCAAGCGTTGTAACGACTTCGGCGCGGGCGGTGTTTCTGTCGCTATCGGTGAGCTTGCGGACGGACTTGATATCAACCTTAACGCGGTTCCCAAGAAATACGAGGGACTTGACGGCACAGAGCTTGCTATAAGTGAGTCTCAGGAGAGAATGGCTGTCGTAGTCGCTCCCGAGGATGTGGAGAAGTTCCGCGCGCTTGCAACAGCAGAGAACCTTGAATCCACCGTTGTGGCAACAGTCAAGGCAGAGCCCAGACTCAGAATGACCTGGAACGACAAGGTTATAGTTGACCTCTCCCGCGAGTTCTTGAACTCGAACGGAGCAGAGAAGCATATAAACATCAAGGCAAAGGCACCCGAGAATTACGCGAAGGCACCCGTGAGTGACTTCACAGAGGGAATGAAAGCGCTTGCTTCAGACCTCAATGTATGCTCGAAGCGAGGACTTTCCGAGAGATTTGACTCGACTATCGGCGCGGGAAGCGTTCTTATGCCTTTCGGCGGTAAGAATCAAAGCACACCTATTCAGGCTATGGTACATAAGGTATCTGTCGAGAAGGCAGACACCGACACCTGCTCGGTAATGTCCTGGGGCTTCAACCCCTTCATCTCCGAGAAGAGCCCCTACCACGGCGCATTCCTCGCGGTAGTTGAATCGGTATCCAAGCTCGTTGCGACGGGTGCATCCTTTGAGGATGTTTACCTCACCTTCCAGGAGTATTTTGAAAAGCCTATGAAGGATCCCACGAGATGGGGCAAGCCTCTCTCGGCACTTCTTGGCGCGTTCAAGGCGCAGATGGATCTCGGAATCGGCTCTATCGGCGGAAAGGACTCTATGAGCGGAAGCTTTGAGAACATTGATGTTCCTCCTACGCTTGTTTCCTTTGCGGTTACAACCGACAAGATAAGCAATATAGTATCTCCCGAATTTAAGGGCGCGGGACATAATGTCGTCCGTATCGCTCCCGAGTGCGACGCAAACGGACTTCCCGTGGCGGCGTCTCTCATTGATGTGTTCGCTAAGGTGAACGCACTCGTTAAGGCGGGTAAGGTTCTTGCGGCATACACTCCCACATACGGCGGTATTGCCGAGGCTGTTATGAAGATGTGCTTTGGTAACGGCTACGGATTTGAGTATGACCCGTCTGTTTCTGTAAACGACATATTTGCTTATGCGTACGGTTCCTTCGTTCTCGAGATAGACGGCGAAGTTCCCGCGGGATTTGCGCTTCTCGGTAAGACAAACGATACCGCGGCTATAACTCTCGGCGGCGAGAGCGTTTCTCTTGACGAGCTTTACACCGTTTACGAGAGCAAGCTCGAGAGCGTATTCTCTACAAAGGCGCGTGAGGCAGAGGGAGAAATTCCCACATATACCTACAACGCAGAGAATAGAAGCGCGGCTATCATTAAGTGCGCAAAGCCCAAGGTTCTCATTCCCGTATTCCCGGGAACTAACTGCGAATACGATTCGGCAAAGGCATTCGCGAGAGCGGGAGCAGAGACCGAGATATTCGTTGTTAACAACCTCACATCTAAGGGTATTTCCGACTCTGTTGAGAGCTTCGCAAAGAAGATTGCAGAGTCTCAGATAATCTTCGTTCCGGGTGGATTCTCGGGCGGAGACGAGCCTGACGGTTCGGGTAAGTTCATCACTGCCTTCTTCCGCAACGGCGCTATCAAGGAGCAGGTAAACGAGCTTCTCAAGACCCGCGGCGGACTTATGTGCGGTATCTGTAACGGATTCCAAGCGCTTATCAAGCTCGGACTCGTTCCTTACGGCGAGATAATCGACACCGACGAGAATTGTCCTACTCTGACATTTAACTCTATCGGACGCCACCAGTCGCGTCTCGTTCGCACGAGAATTGCGTCGAACAAATCTCCTTGGTTTGCAAACACCAAGGCAGGCGAGGTCTACACCGTTCCGATATCTCACGGAGAGGGAAGATTCCTCGCGTCCGACGAGCTCATAGCAAGTCTTGCCGCTAACGGTCAGATTGCTACTCAGTATGTCGACCTTAACGGCGTGCCTACATCCGATATCCTCTTTAACCCCAACAATTCCTGCCACGCAATCGAGGGAATTACCTCTCCCGACGGTCATGTGCTTGGAAAGATGGGTCACTCCGAGCGTATCGGTAAGGGTCTTTACAAGAATGTTTACGGCGAATACGATATGAAGATGTTCGAATCCGCTGTGGAGTATTTTAAGTAATTGGATTTGATACAAGGGGCGGGGGAAAAACTTTTGCAAAAGTTTTCCCCCGCACCTTAAACCCCACCCTCTTTTCAAAAACTTTAAAGCGAATGGTTTTTATGTTTTTTAAGTTAATATAATCTCCTCAGGCTACGCTATTGGGATAGAGATAGGGCTCTTTAAAAAAGCTTTATTTACAAACAAAATAAAAATAAGATAAAACTCACTTCACAAAAATAAATCCTATCGTTTTAAAGTTCTTGAAGAGAGGATAGGGGTGTGGGGGAAGGAGAGAAAGCTTCTTTCAAGAAGTTTCTCTCCTTCCCCCACATAAATTATATTATCTATATTATCTCTTTTTCAACTTACCGACCACTCTGCCACAGCAGACTGCTTCGCTGAAGCTGCGGATAAGGATATCGGCGTATTCGGGATTAAGCGATATAAGTCTGTCGCCGCCGAATTTTTTGAAATATCCGTCGCCGTCGAGAACGAAGATACCAAGCTCACCCACCTCGACAGAGTCGCAATCCTCAACGAGAACGAGGTCGCCGTTGTGGTAGATAGGCTCCATACTGTTTCCGCTCACACGGAGCGCGAAATCGCAGGTCGCGGTCTTTTCGTTATCGGGAATACTTATCTCCTCGGCGGTGGTGTCGTCAAGATATACCCCGGGACCTGCGGAAACGGGCATCTGATAAACGGGAATATTTCTTCTCGCGAGACCGCCCGATGCCTCCATATAGCTTATCTTTCGATTTACGCTGCTTCTCGGAATAACGACGGCGCTCTTTTCGCGCGAAGCCGAGGGAGATGTGCGTTCAAGCTCCTTTTTGACTACCATCTTAACAAGCTCAGAGCCGTGGGTGTCGAGCATTCTGTAATCCTCGACGAGCGCGATTTCGTTGGGGGAGAGCGTGTAGTTATTCGTATTCTCGGAAACTCCGCTCACTATGTAATCAAGGGTACAACCAAGCGCGTCGGCAATGGCTACGATATTCACGAGCTTCGGCGAGTCGCTTATGCCCGCGAGAATCTTGCTCAGCGTTCCGAGCGGAATACCCGTCATTTCGGAAAGCTGATCGTTGGTTATTTTTCTTTCGCTTTTGATTTTCTTTATTCTTTCAATATAATCCATAATATTTTCCTCACGAAAATTCTTATTATGGAAACATTATAACACACAAAATTCGACTTGTAAAGGGGTTTTTGAAAATATTTTTCCAAAAACGGTAAATTTTCAAAAAATTACATCATTTTTATGAGCGGAACAAGCTCCTCGGCGGCGAGTATGGCGGCGTTTTTTGCTTCCTCAAGGCTGTTTCCGCAAGCCCCCACCTCGAGCAAAAGTGAGAAGGGCGAAAGCTCCTGATTGTATGTCGAGGAGCGCAGATATGCGGGACGGCAGAGGTTGCCGTATTTTTTGTTGAGAGAGTCTCTGAGCTTGAGCGCGAGCGAGAGATTGTTTTGCCACGAGGGGCAGGCATCTCCGCCCCAGTCGCTTCCGACCACGCACATCAGCTGAGCCGTGGGCTTTGAGTTTACCTCTGTCACGGGGCGAACAAGCTCTCCCGTGCTTTTCACCACAGCGTCGCGGTGCAGGTCGATAACCAGCTTTATCGAGGGGTATTTTTCAAGATACTGCTTTATCGTCTCCTCGGCGCGGCTGTATGAATCCTTGTATTGTATTCTGTCGTGCATTACCGCGCAATGAAGCGTGGGAATTCCTTTTTTGTTCAGTATCTCTGCCATAACGGCGCCTACCGCCACCACATTTTCTGAGGTGTTCTCCGAGCGGGCTATCTCTCCGCCGTTGTCTATATACGATATAGCTCCGTTCTTGGAATAGCTTTCTGTTCCGTGAGTGTGAATTATGAGAACCAGAGGAGCATTGGTTGAGATATACGACGGTGAATTTGATGATGTGAAATTCGCGGCAAGGAGCGCCTTTGTGTTTGGGGTATAGCCCGTTGAATTATATATGTAGTCTGCCCCCTGAGAGGAAAGCGAGAGATCCATGGGGATTATGGCGGTCTCTCCCGCGGGAATCTTTGAATAGTCAAAATCGTATATCGACGAGGGGTCGTTTTCCGTGGGCTTGTCGGGGGTCACAACCGTTCCCGAGCTGTCGGGGTCCTTTGATGGTATGAGAATGCCGTCCACCACATCGAAAACATGATTGTAATTATCCTTGACCTCGTCCTTGTTATACGGCGGGGCATTGCCCGAAAGCTCCATAAGCTCCCCCGAGAGGAAGGCGGATGCGATATTTTCAAGAGTTGGAGAATTTTTTGCGATATTTCCTTGCGTGATACCTATGATTATAAATATAACCGTCAGAACGGCAACGCCTACTGCCGTCGCGAGATATATTCTGTACCAACGACCTATCTTCCTTGCGTTTTTCTCTACTCTGTATTCTATCTCGGCAGGGGAGAGCAGAGGCGTTTCCTTTGGCGGTCTTAGCTTTTTTTGATTTCCTGTCATATTATTCACTCCTTTGATTTTTATTCATTATAATATATTCGTATGGGAGTGATAATATGTCATCGCAAGCTATCGGCGCGAAGTGCGAAGTCGATAGCCTTTGCTATCAAAAGACTTACGCTGTCGGCTATGACATCGCTCTCCTTTGGGGAGACAAAAAATCCCTTGTCGTTGTCAAGCACATTCCTCAGCTTCTCCTCTATGCACTCTATCCCCGCGCGCTCAAGCGCATCGTAAACGAGAGTGGCGGAGTCAACTACCGTGGGAACACCGAGCGCGATTACGGGAACGCCGATATTTTCTCGGTTTATCGCCTTTCGCAGGTTTCCTATTCCCGAGCCCGGGCTTATGCCGCTGTCGGATATCTGAACTGTGGCGGCGAGTCGCTCACAGCTTCTTGCCGCAAGCGCGTCGATTGCGATAACTATATCGGGCGAGGTACTGCTGACGGCTCCTCGTATAAGCTCAAGCGTTTCTATACCCGTTTGCGCGAGTACCCCTGGGGCTATTGCCGACACCGTGCATTGCCCGAGGTCGTTGAATATCTTCTCACTGATGCGGGGAATATGACGAGTTACGGTAAGCCTTGATACTGTGCGCGGCCCTATGGCGTCGGGGGTTATCTCCGCGTTGCCAAGCCCCGCAACGAGTACGCTGAAATCCTTGCTTATTTTGCAGCCACAGAGCTCGGTGATCATTGCCCGAAGCTCCTCGCCTACTGCCATTGCGGTATTCTCAAGTTCCTGCTCGGAAAAAAGCCATATTTTTCCGCATATTGCGGTGATGTATATGCCTCGGCTTCTTCGGTATTTTTCGGCAAGGGCTTGCGAGCTTATGTCAAGACGGCATATTTTTATCCCATTTCTTTCTGTCTCGGAATACTCTCCTGCTTTTTTTATGTTACCTCTCAGAGCGTAGCTGCTTTCAAGAGCGAGGTCGGAATAAATACGGTTGTTCATATACCCTCCGTGTAAAAAATCGGTTGTTATTATTATTTTACGAAACATTTTTTATATCCTATCCAAAAGTAAATTTTTGAGAGATTTTGAATGTTTAAAATGCACAATGAAATGAGGAAAAAATTGTGCATGTATCCGAAAGTTTTTTCTTTGTTGTTATTAACATTGATTTTAAGATTAAATAATGTTATAATATACTGAGTTAATTCTCGAAAAAGGTTAATCAGTTCTGTAAACCAGAGGAGGTTTTTAAAAAATGGCAAAAAGAGTTCTTGCATTAGCACTCTGTTTAATTATGCTTGCTTCCGCTTTTGTCGGATGCGCCAAGAAGGATGAGAACGACAAGGGTGCGTATGTCAATATGTATCTGACGGATATGGTCTATGACCTTGATCCCGCTCACGCGTATGAAAATGAGTCAGCGTTGAGAATAATCAGCTTGATATACGACAATCTGTTTGTTCTTGACGAGAACGGAAAGGTTAAAAAGTCTCTCGCAAAGGGCTACAAGGTTTCTGAGAACGAGCAGCTCGATGAGTATAAGATGACGATAGAGCTTAAGGATACCAGCTGGACAGACGGTATCGCAGTTTCGGCAAATGATGTCGTTTACGCGTGGAAGCGTATTATGACGGTCGAGGACTCCTACGAGGCAGCTTCGCTTCTGTTCGACATAAAGAATGCGCGCGCGGTAAAAGAGGGTGACGCAACTATCGACGACCTCGGTATTTACGCGCTTAACGAGAAAACGCTTGAGATAATCTTCGAGGAGAAGATCGACTATGATCAATTCCTTCTCAATATCACGAGCTATGCGCTCGTACCTCTGCGTGAGGAGATAGTTACGAGAAGCTACGACTGGGCTAAGAAGGGCTCGACGATGGTATGCAGCGGTCCGTTCCGTCTCAGAAGCGTATCCTATGAGGAGGACGACGCTCAGATGATTCTCGAGAGAAACTCCTACTATTTCCGCGATCTTAAGAAGGACGCTGTTGACAAATCTGTTACTCCTTACAGAATTATTATAGATTACACCAAGACGGCTGATGAAATTATGGCAGCATACGAGGCAGGAGAGATATTCTATGTTGGAGATATTCCGCTTTCTGTCCGTGGCGACTATAAGGATATCGCAGAGATAACCGACGCGCTCAGCACACATACATATGTTCTCAACCACGACGCGGTTATAAGATACTATAACGCAGAGGGCTTTGAGGCGCTTTCCTCGAACGAGATACTTTTCAGTACCGATAAGGGACAGATCGCAAAGGGAATGGTTGACGGTGTTCCGCTCGTAGAGGGAACAGACGGCGACAAGATCTTCGCAAACAAGGATGTAAGAAAGGCACTATCTCTCGCTATCGACAGAGATGCCATAGCCGAGGCTGTTGTGTTCGCTAAGGCTGCTACGGGACTCGTTCCCTACGGAGTGTTCGATGCGGATTCCGCAAAGAAGTCCTTCCGTGAGGTAGGCGGCGAGCTTATCAAGACATCTGCTGATATGGCGGCGGCAAAGGCGGCTCTTGCAGAGTCGGGAGTTGACGCTTCCAAGTATATGTTCGCTATTTCAGTGGCTTCCTACGACGAGGTACATATGGAGATAGCTAAGATGGTTCAGACAGCTTGGACGGAGCTTGGTTTCCATGTTGCTATCAATGCGATAGACCTTATTACTAACGATGATATCCTCGAGATGATAGACGATGTTCCGAGAGATATTAAGGACGACGAGTTTGCGGAGAGCTTCAGAGCAGGCGCGTTTGAGGTTGCGGCAGTAGATTATCACGCATATTCCGCAGACGCATATTCAGCTCTTTCAAGACTTGCAAAGGCGTTCTCGGGACAGGGAATGGATATGACGAATACCGACTATATCCTCTCTCCTCATGTTTCGGGATACGACAGCGAGGATTACAACGAGAAGATAGAGGAAGTATTCGCAGAGAAGAACATCGCCGCAAGAGCAACGCTGCTCCATGAGGCAGAGGAAATGATAGTAGAGGATATGCCTATTATCCCGATATGCTTCAATCAGAATGCGGTTCTCGTAAGAGAGGAGCTTTCTAAGGTCAAATCGACCTACTACTGCCCCGCAATCTTCACAAAGGCAAAGCTGAAGGATTACGAGCTTTATATTCCTGTTGAGGAAACAACCTAAAATTATATAAACGATAGCAAAAGCCGATACGGATTCGTATCGGCTTTTGCTGTTTTATTGAGTTTTTTAACTGAATTGAACTTTTACAAATCGCTGAGATATTTTACAAAACGCCTGTAAAAATCTGTGTGCAAAATTTCCTCATTGCCTATCATAACGAGCGATGTCGTTTTCAATACACTGTTTACCATAAGGCCGTTTTGTGAAACAGTTTTTCCTGTTTGATAGCTATCGACACACGCATTATATATGTCCAAAGTGATATACGCTTCTGCGGAGCCACTTATATGAGTGATATCGCGTCTGTTCAAAAGTTCTTTTGCCAAATTCGGATATTGACTGCAAATTTTTGCATTGGCCAAATTTGCTTTCGGTTTGGAGACAAGTACGGTATTGTTTGGAATCAAACCCGTATCAAGCAGAATTTTTTCGCCGTAGTTGTATTCAAGGCACAAATCTTCTCCCACAAAGCCAATATTTACTCCGCACTTTACAAGATTTATAATTTCACGCGCTCTGGCTAAAATTAATCGAATATCGTTGAAATCGTAAACTAATTTCGATGAAAAATTAAAATCAATATCGTACTGTGAGCGCAAAAAGTCCCTAAATATATTTTTACTGACAGAAAAATTGGGTATGGCTACGGTAGGCTTTATATGTGCGTTTGCACAATTGTGAATTTCATCACTTTTACAAGCCTTTTTGCAGAAGCAATACTTTTTCAACGCGGCAACAATGTTTGAATATGTCGCGTCCTGTATTTGCTCGTTTATTTTGCTAAGACTGTTTCCAGCGAAATTAATCACATCGGGTGAATGATTTACAAGGAAGCTATATAACGCCTCTTTTTCTGCATTTCCCGTGTCTGTCAAAAGCAAATAGGGGCGATGCAGGGCATTACAGGCGTCAATAGTAGCTAATGTTCCCTCGCTTTTACCGACAAAATCGTATATTACTGTTACATCGGCAAAATAAACATTTGCGTAAGTGCGGAAACGATAGCTATCCGAGGAAAGCTCTATTTTTCTTAGAATAGTGCCCGTGTTTTTTTGGAAATCCTCTATCGGACTGCCCTCTCGTCTCCCACCCTTGGGCGTTATGGCAAAAGCGGGCAACCCCAAAAAGGATGCAGCCATTAATGCAACGCTATCTATGCCACTCTGACCGCCGCTTATTATGGTTGGTGTTGGAGACAATCTGAGCTCGTCATATATTCTCCCCTCATCTTTGCTTTCGCTTTTACGCTGAATATAGGCGGGGAGAATTTTATTTAAATCATACTCTGAATTTTTCATATAGTTTATCACAATACTGACACTTATGGCATTGATAATTACAAGGATTTGACCGATTGAAAATCTTTTCAAAGAAGCCCTGTTCCGTGAGTTGTTCAACCGTTATCGAGTTCTCAACCGAATGCTGTTTGTTCTGCGGAAGCATAAATAGATTTTCAATCGGGCCTTCGAAGGTCTGAGACATATATTTTTCAACCGTCGAGGTCAGATACTCAAAGGTGTTTGTCCGTCCCGAAATCTTGAAAAATGAGATTCCCGTTTCCTGACGGTAACGCTCTATGTGAGTGGGAAGTATAAAAGGTATCTTTAAAATCGAAGAAGGTGATTCTCTCCTGGCTGTCTGACAACGAGAAAAGGGCCATGAATCGAAGTAATGCTGAGGATTGCCTCCAAGAGACGAGTGGATATAGCAATTTGTGCGTAGGATATTATTGCAGGGGACATCGCCAAACATACATACCTCATTTGCAAGAAGCTCAAGGTTAATACCGTATTTTTGACATTCCTGCTGCATATCGGAAAGAAGCGGTATGTTGCGATTTATATATATGTCGGGGCAAATGGAATCCACTCGATACTGTGCATAATATTTTATAGCGTTTACAGAGTTTATTCCTAAAATGGTCGAACACTTCAGACTGAGCGAGGTATGCTTCGTTATCAGCTCCATAATGAGCGGATTAGCAACGATTACTCTCTCCACTCCAACCGACTCAAGATATTTGAAAAGATCTACAATTGAAGATTCTTTTTCGTGCAGTGTTTCAATCGGCATATTCAATAGGGCATTTGCCGTATAATCAATACCAATCTTGTGTTTTAGAGCAAGCCTGACATATTCTTCAAAATCCTTTTTGTCAGCTGTTCCGAGCCTGAAGTCAGGTCGGGCTGAGCATAGTCCGATATGCTCTGAACGGATACTTCCGTATACTTTATCTATTTTTACCTCGTCATATCTTTCGTTGCAATCAATAAAATATTCAAGCTGACTGATATCGAAATTGGTTCCAACGGTCAAATATTTTGTTTTCATATCATGTTTTCTCCTCAAGCTGAGACAAAGGGACTTCCGTGTTGTTCTCCGATTCATTTTCAATTTCATTAGCTGCCATACCGTATTCTTTCTTGTTTATAACAAAATCAAACAAGGCTTCAAAAATACTCATCAGGAGATATATGATCATGAAAATTATCTCGAGCAGTTCGATTTTTATCAGCACTACGGAAACAATAAAGGTTATAAGTATTAGCAAGTATGATATGTCAAAAATGAGCCATCTGGACTCCATTTTTTCAATGTTCTTGCGTTTCCACTGATTATGGCTCATAATCAAAAGGATATCGGAAATTCTCATACCGATATGCGTTGACATAAAGAGTATAAAATTATTCAAGGCAAAAGCCATAGTTGCGAAGCAGGCAAGTGTAACGACATGAACAACAAAGCCGAACAGGGTAATTACCTCGTCCTCCTCGGTAAGCTGCTTGACCTTGGCAAAGAAGAAATTAAGAGATAGAAAAGCGACTATCAAAAAAGAACAAAGCGCCAATATGGAGAATTCGTCTATTAGCCTTTCTATCGATTCGGTTAGTGAAACGCCAAGGAATATACCGCAAATATCAATTAAAAATTTTCGTATAGTCATTGTTTTTTCTCAGAATAAATAAAAATAAAATTTGGAATTCTTGTCAGAAGCTCGTATAGCGATGGATTTTCGGCTTGTCCTTCGGGAATAGGAGAAGGCTCGGATATTGATTTTATAGTGAAACCTGCCTGTATAACAGTATTTATGTAATCCTGAAGCGTTCTGGCATATGAAGTGGTTTTTAGTCCATACCATTCTCTCGTATGCTCGGATTTATTAAGATAATCGTTAATTAAAAAGAAGTCGGCAGTATAATTGGACTTGTTTTTCTCAAGCTCGGTAAGACCGTGTCCCGTGGTGAATGTGTCACCGTCCTCGGTAGTAACACGCCAACCGCATTCATCGCTTCGACCGTGGAAGCAAGGATGTTTTACTACGATCAGCAAGTGCCCGTTTTTCTTTAAAATGCGGTACGCATTCGAGAGCCCGTTTGTATATTTTTCCATATCCTGCATGGAATTATTGAAAATTGCCACATCAAAGCAATCCTCGTAGGGAAATGTGTCGTCGGTAATGTCAAGCTGCTCGTATTTTATGTCTGAGTTGTAGGCTTTGCAGCACTTCAACATCTGTTGCGAATTATCCACGCCGAGCATTTGTGCGCCGTGAATTGTTAAAAAGCGGGAAAGATGACCGTTGCCACAACCTACATCAATTATTTTTTTCTTATCTGTGTTAACCAGTAGACGCAAAATTTCAGGATAGATTATGTTTCTCTGAAACCAATCTCCGTCTTTCATATTTTTGTTCCAAGCCTCGGCAACATTGTTCCATTCATCAAACATCTGATAGCTTTCGCTCCTTTCTTTTTCTTGAACGGTTTAGCCAGCATATAGCACTATATGTGTCGTTTACCAATAAAGTAAATGATACGATCAGTGTGGGCATATATTGATATTCTCCGCTGAGGATTTGTATACCCCAAAGCAGGATAAGAAAGAGGTCGTCAATGGCAAAGAAGACCGAAAAAAACTTAACTCGCTTTAACATCAAATAAGCCGCAAAAACACTTGTTGAAAGAGATAACACGCTGCAAACGGGATTTTCGGTGTTCAAAGCGACCAGGATAAAATAGAACGGCACGGACAGCAACGCGCAAATAATGCCTGAAATAATAAGGTGTCCCTTGGTGATTTTTTTGTTGATTTGAACTTCATTATCCGAATTATTTGCCTTGTGTTTTTTCCACGAGATTGCAGAAAAAATGTGAATTGGAAGCATAATAAAAGTATATATGATAGCCTCACCGTAATAACCGGCTGTTATGGAAACTAAGCTATACATAATCGAAAAGACGATATAAATATAGTGTGAAACATAGCTTCCGCGCGAGATCATAATAATGCCCCATATACCGATTATGGAGGTTATTGTGGACAAAATACTTGCGTCGGTACCGACAAGAGGAGATATAAAAAAGGCTGTAAGAATCAGGATATGACTTAAAATAAGCAAAACGCTTTCGTAAACACTAAAGAAAGTTTTTTTGCCATTGGAATTACCGTGTGTTTTTTTCAAGCAAACACCCCCTGCAAGCAAACATACGCATATAACTATATTGTGTGATATTGCGCATCAACAATTAGTTGCAATTCTTACATTATTTTATCATATATTTTCGGATAAATCAAGCTTTTATGAAGAATTTCAGGAATCGTTGCCAATAAGATAGGCGGCAGAGAGTTAAGAAAGCTCAAATTTGCGTTGCTTTTTGAATTGTTTTTCAAATAAGGTCAAATAATCCTTTAATAAAAACATCGGAGGGCAAAAAATGAAGGTGATAGAGGCGTTGAGTGATACGAATATCGGTGGAGCGGGCAGACTTTTGCTTACAAGACTCTCAAACAGCGACAGAGGGGAGTTTGATACTACCGTGATACTGCCGCGAGGAAGTATGCTTGAGGGGGAATTCGGGAAGATTGGAGTCAGGGTAATATGCTTTGACGGGGGAGCTGATAGGTCTTTTGACCCAAGGGCGATAGGGAGCATATTCGGAATAATCAAGGCGGAGTCGCCCGATATAATAAACGCGCACGGCTGCCTTTCCGCGCGAATTGCTGCAGCACTTTGCGGAGTTCCTGTGAGGATATACACAAGGCATTGTGCTTACGAGGTCCCGCGCGCTATGAGAATCTTTCCGATAAAGCAGCTTGTCGGCGGGGCGAATATGCTTCTGTCAAATCACACCGTCGCGGTCGCTGACGCCGCGCGAAAAAATCTTGTGGATATGGGGGTACGCGAGGGGCGCATAAAAGTTATAATCAACGGAGTTGATGGACTGAGGCGATATTCCGATGAGGAGAGAGACAGGTTCAGGCGAGAGCTTGGCGTTGATGGCTGCTTCGTTGTGGGAATATGCGCGAGAATAGAGCGTTGTAAGGGGCACGAATGCTTTTTACGCGCCGCAAGAATTTTGTCTCGCGAAAATGAAGGGTACAGATTTCTTATAGTGGGGGACGGAGCTTTGCGCGGAGAGTGCGAGGCATTGTCAAGGGCGCTCGGAATAGAGGACAGGGTGATATTTACGGGCTTTTGCCGTGATGTTGAGAGATATTTTAACTGTATGGATATCAATGTAAATTGCTCGGTGGGAACCGAAACCTCCTCTCTCGCTCTTTCCGAGGGAATGAGTATAGGGCTTCCCGCGGTTGTAAGCTCTTACGGCGGGAACCCCTATATGGTGCGGCACGGCGAGAACGGATTTGTCTACCCCGTGGGCGACTTTTTCGCGCTTGCCGATATGATAAGACGGATAGCGGAGGACAGAGAGCTTTATCAAGGTATGTCAAGCGCGGCGTATGCGCGATATCTCTCCGAGCTTAACTCAAAAAAGATGACCGAGCAGACGGAGGAGCTTTACAGAGAGCTTTATCGGGAATATGTATCCGGCTCGGTGGGCCTAACATCTTGAAAGTGTTTCGACAGCCTTTTGCGAGCAGATACTCATTCCTCTCTCCGAGAGGAAAAAGTCGGTGGCGTCGGAGTTTTCCAATACGCCGAACTCATATATGAATGAAAATTTGTCTATGGGCTCGTAGCCCGTCGTGTCGATGCCCTCAAGCAAAAGATAACAGCGTCGGTTTTCTCCTATGTAAGCCGAGCTTTCCTCGGAATATCCGAGCGAGAATAGTCGGCGGCATACGGAGAGCATTTGCTCGAGCGTTTCAAAGGCAAAGACGCATACTCTTTTTTTCTCCCTTGCCGCGGAGCGACCACGGCTCTTTACTGTGAATTTTTCGGATATTATCGGGTTTGGCTTCCCTTGTATATGACAGCCCTCCTCCGAGGGGCAAAGTGAGCCTATCTTGGTGACGAACATTTCGCAACCGCCGTGACGCGAGGGGTAGATCTGAACCAGAACCTTCTGACCGTCGGTGTCAAAGCCCGTTATGTGCTTGGCGCGGCTGAGAATATCCCAAAACATTCTCTTTGTGTCGGTATTTGCGTAATCAAGCTCGTCGGCTTCTATCTCAAACTCCCTGAGGTCTTCCTCTGTAAGCATTACCTTGATTTTGCTGTCGCTTATAAGTATAAATTCCATATTTCCTCCTTAGGGTGCGAAGTATCTGTATTATAATTATAATCCCGAGGGGAGAAAATTGTAACCCCTAAATTTATGGTAAAAGGTTAGCCTGACCGAACGCGAACCGATATTGGTTATAGTTCGGTCAGGCTATGTCAGAAAACTGTTGACGGAAGGGCAGTGTCGGTGTTATAATAGAATGTCGGAGTCTGTTGATTCGTCAAATCTTGCGCAAGGAGGAAGGGAAAATGAAATACGATATAAATACCTGTTCCGTTGAGCTCTCTGTTGGTGAGCTTTGCGCGCGAGTCTTTGCGGGTGGAGATTTGGATACGGGGCGTCGCGGAAGCCGCGAGGCACTCTGGCAAGGGCAGGAGATACACAAAAGGATACAGTCTGCCGAGGAGAGGGGATATACCCCCGAGGTGTCGCTTTCAAACACGCAGCTTTATGACGGAATATACTATACCGTGAGCGGCAGAGCCGACGGTGTGATATTTAAAGACGGCAAGGTTACGCTTGACGAGATAAAAAGCGTCAGACCGTACGAGTTTTCTGCTCCGCCGCGCGAGATATTTCTTGCGCAGATGAAGTGCTACGCCTATTTTCTTGCCTGCCGTGAGGAGCTTGACCGCATAAGCGGAAGAATAACCTATGTGAATTCCGAGAACGGCAAGATAAAATATTTCAACTATGAATATGATACCGACGAGCTGAGACTCTGGTACAGAGGACTTATAATGAGGATAAGCCGAACCGCGGCGTTTCTCAAGCACAGGGTAGAGGAGATACTGCCCTCGGCGGCAGACGCCGCGTTCCCATATTCCGAGCTTCGCGAGGGACAGGAGATAATGATTCGTGAGTGCTATTCGGCGATAAAGGGGGGCGAGAGACTGTTTGCCACGGCTCCCACGGGAACGGGCAAGACGATATCCTCGCTCTATCCCGCAGTCCGCGCGCTCGGCAGAGGTCTTGCCGATAAGATATTTTATCTCACGGCAAAGTCAAGCACACGCCGAGAGGCATACCGCGCGGCGGGAAAGATTTTTGAGGGTGGAGCGCACCTGAGAACTGTCGTCATTACCGCCAAGGAGCAGGTCTGTATGTGCGGCGCGGCTATTACGGGCAAGCGGCGTGACCTCTGCAACCCCATAGACTGCGAGTTTGCGGCGGGGTATTACGACAGGGCGGAGAATGCCATATTCGAGCTGCTTTCAAGGCAGAGCGGATTTTCGCGTCAGATCATACGCGAGGTGGCTCTGAAATACAGAGTCTGCCCATACGAGCTTTCTCTCGACCTTTCTGAGTATTGCGATATTATAATATGCGACTATAACTATGTTTTCGACCCGATAGTCTATTTCAGACGATATTTTGCCGACGGAGCGGAGAAGGGGAAGTACATATTCTTGCTTGACGAGGCGCATAATCTTGCCGAGCGCGCGAGGGATATGTATTCCGCGGAGCTGAAACGCTCCTCGTTTGAGCGCATATACGCGCATATAGAGCCCTCTGACAGAGAGCTTGACTCTCTTTTTGAAAAGATGATACTTACCCTCAGAGCGCTGAAGCGGCTCTGCCGAGATAATCTCGTGAGAAGCTCGGACGGTGAGGAGAGGGGATTTTATATGAGCAAATCAACCCCTGAAAACCTTATGTCCGAGCTTGATAGCTTCAGGCACGGCGTTGATGCCTGGCTGAAGAAGAATACCGATACGCCTCTGCGGCAGGATATAGAGGGACTGCTCTCTGAGCTGAGAAGGTTTATCACGGTGAGCGAGTATTTTGACAGGAGATTTTTGTTTTACACCGAGATATCGGGCGGAGATACCCTCATCAAGATATACTGTCTCGACCCATCGAACATAATGGATACTATTCACAACAGAGCGGTCAGCAGTATACTCTTTTCGGCAACGCTTAGCCCCTCGGACTATTTCATAGATGTCCTCGGCGGCGGAAAAAGCGCGAGAAGTCTTTCCTTGCCGTCTCCGTTTGATAGTGAAAATCTTTGCGTGGCGGTTACCGACTATCTGAGCGTGCGTCAGGAGGACAGAAAGAAGAACACAATGCGGTATGTTTCGGCGATAGCGGCGTCGGTATGCGCGAGGGCGGGAAATTATATGGTATACTTTCCCTCGTATGCGGTGCTTGAGGATGTCGTCTCCGCTTTCCGCGAAAAATTTCCCGATGTGCTTACGATAGTGCAGAAGCGCGATATGACGCAGAAGGAAAAGGAAGCCTTCCTTGATAGCTTCAAGGACGATAAGGGTGTGCTGAGAATAGGCTTTTGCGTTCTCGGCGGCTCTTTCTCTGAGGGAGTTGACCTGCCCGGAAGCCGACTTATCGGAGCGATAGTTTTCGGCGTCGGTCTGCCGGGGCTTTCCAATGAAAAGAATATTATAAAGGATTATTACGACCTGCTCAACGGTTGCGGATACGACTACGCATATACCTTCCACGGAATGAACAATGTCCTTCAGGCGGCAGGGCGTGTTATAAGAAGGGCGGAGGACAGAGGTGTCGTCGTGCTTGTTGACGACAGATACGCCGAGGAAAAATACAGAGCCCTCTTTCCCGAGCATTGGAAAGAGGTGCGGTATGCAGGAAATGCGGCGTCTCTTGCAGAAATCATTCGTGATTTTTGGAATTAAAGCTGTTAATGTGAATAATATGTTAACATTTTGCACAAATTCAAAATAATTCTTGCTTTTTATGGCTTATTATGGTATAATACCCAAAGTGTGTATGATGATACTCAAAAATATCTCTTTCGTATATATATCAGGAGGATTTTGATGAACTATTTTCAGATGTCACGAGAGCAGCTTGTGGCAGAAAAGGAAAAACTTGACGCGCAGTATGAGGTGCTTAAGGCAAGAGATCTTTCGCTTGACCTGTCGAGAGGAAAGCCCGGTAGTGAGCAGCTCGATTTGATGACGGATATGCTTACCTGCCTTTCGGACGCTGAGGACTGCAAGAGCGAGAACGGATTCGATTGCAGAAACTACGGCGTGCTTGACGGTATCCCCGAAGCGAAAAGACTTTTCTCCGAGCTTCTCGGAATACCTGTTAGTAAATTGATAGTTGGCGGAAATTCCTCGCTTAACCTTATGTATGATTCTATCGTCCGCGCGATGCTTTACGGTGTTGCTCACGGAGAGAAGCCGTGGGGGGCGCAGGGAAAGATAAAGTTTATCTGCCCCGCACCCGGATACGACCGTCACTTTGCTATATGTCAGTCACTCGGAATCGAGATGATACCCGTGAAAATATCCTCGACGGGCCCTGATATGGACGAGGTTGAGAGACTTGTGGCGTCGGATGCCTCTATAAAGGGAATATGGTGCTGTCCCAAATACTCAAATCCCGACGGATTTACCTATTCAGACGAGACTGTTGAGAGACTTGCGGCTATGAAGACCGCAGCTCCCGATTTCAGAATTTTCTGGGATAACGCGTACGCCGTTCACGAGCTTTACGACGAGGGAGGTGACACTCTCGCGGATATATTCAAGCTCTGTGAGAAGCACGGAAACGATGACAGAGTTTTCTATTTTGCGTCGACCTCGAAGATATCATTCCCCGGCGCGGGAGTCGCAATATTTGCGGCGTCCGAGGACAATCTGGCGCAGATAAAGCCGATTATGGGAGTTCAGACCATAGGCTTTGATAAGATAAATCAGATAAGACATGTTAAATATTTCAAGAGCGCGGCTAATATCCACGAGCATATGAAGCTTTTGGCAACCGTTATCCGCCCGAAGTTCGAGATAGTCCAGCAAATACTTTCCTCAGAGCTTGGCGGCACGGGCGCGGCAGAGTGGAACAAGCCTAACGGCGGATATTTTGTCAGCCTTTATACCGCGAAGGGATGCGCTAAGAGAGCATACGCGCTTTGCCGCGAGGCAGGAGTTACGCTCACGAATGTTGGCGCGACCTATCCCTACGGTATAGACCCCGACGACAGTAACATCAGAATTGCGCCCACATTCCCCTCAAACACTCAGCTTGAGGCGGCGATGCATGTCCTTGTGGTCTGCGTAAAGCTTGCGGTAGTCGAAAAGCTTCTCGGCTGACCGTATTAAAATCAAGTTATACCGAGAGGGGAGAGCAGAGCTTTTTCCCTCTCTTTGTATTTTTTTGAATCCTTTGCAATATATTGTATAAACGGTATTTTGTAAGGAGAGAGAAAATGAGCCTTTTTTTGCAGGTTCTCGGAATGGTGTTTTTTGCCGAGCTTGGAGACAAAACGCAGTTTTTGATGATAGCTATGGCATCGAAATATAAAATAAGAACTATACTTGTCGGCGTATTCGCCTCTATCTGCGCGCTCAATGCGCTGGCGATAGGGGTCGGGGCGCTTCTCGGCGGATTTCTGCCCGTGACGCTCATAAGCCTTGCGGCAGGCGGAGCCTTTCTCTGCTTTGCGTATATGGCGGTGGGCGAGGACGGCGATGAAAAGATATCCGAGGGGGCAGGCAAAGGCTCGTTTTTTAGTGTGTTCGGCACATTTTTTCTCGCCGAGCTTGGTGATAAAACTCAACTCACAGCCCTCACGCTTGCGGCGGATTCAAGCACTGACGGGTTCTCACTCACTCGTGCGGCGGCAGTGTTTGCGGGAGCGACTCTCGCGCTTTTTGCGGCGGATATACTCGGTCTGCTCGTGGGCTTCTTTCTTGGAAAGGCGCTCCCCGCATCGACTTTTTCCTGGATATCCTTCGGTATATTCTCGGTGTTCGGAGTACTGAAGCTCCTGCGTGGCTTTGAGGAGATTTTTTCGGGTGTGGGCGCGGCGATTGCTCTGACCGCGCTGATATCGGTGATATTTGCCGCGCTCGTGATAAGAAAAACAGGGCGAGGGCGCACGGAAAAATATAAAATAAAGGACGGCGGTTACGGGAATGAAAAAAACGACTCAGCGAAATTCAAACCCTTATGAGTTTACCGATTCAAACAAAAGATATTATACCTATGACTACTATTTGCGCAGAACCTTTGGCGGCAAGTGCGCGAAAATCCCGATAGACGCAGGCTTTACCTGTCCTAATATCGACGGGCGATGTGGCGTGGGCGGTTGTATATACTGCTCGGCGCGTGGAAGCGGAGATTTTGCCGAGAGGGCGGAGAGGTCTGTAAGCGAGCAATATGAGATAACGAGAAAAAAGCTCTCCTCAAAATGGAGCGTGGAGCGCTGTATTCCGTATTTTCAGGCGCACACAAACACATACGCTCCGACCGAGATACTGCGTGAGAAATTCGAGGAAGCGCTCGCGCTTGACGGCGTCGTGGGCTTGAATATAGCGACGAGAGCAGACTGTCTTGAGGAGCCGACGGTTGAGTATCTCGCGGAGCTTGCCGAGAGGACTGTACTTACAGTCGAGCTTGGCTTGCAGACATCCTGCGACGAGACCGCAGAGCGCATAAACAGAGGACATAGCTTTTCCGATTTTTGCCGAGGCTTTGAGAAGCTTCGTCGGGCGTCGGATAAAATAAATATCTGCGTGCATATCATTTTCGGGCTTCCCGGCGAGAGCCGTGAGCAGATGCTCGGGACAGTCAGAGATGTGTCGGAGCTTCACCCCGAGCAGGTTAAGATACATCTGCTTCATGTGCTGAGGGGTACTGTGATGGCGGATATTTACGAGAGGGGAGAGTACACCCCGCTTTCAAAGGACGAGTATGTATCGCTTGTCGCCGACGCTATTGAGCTTTTGCCGCCCGACACGGTGACAGCAAGGCTTACGGGCGACGGAATGTCGGACGAGCTTCTCGCGCCCGACTGGAGCCGACGCAAGGTGTCGGTTATAAACGATATAGACAAGCTTCTATACGCGCGGAGCTCGTGGCAGGGAAGGCTCTATGAGGGCTGAGATGAGTATAAAATGCCCTTTTGGAAAGAAAAATATCTGAAAAAGATATTTTTTTAACAAATAATACTTGATATATTTCAAGGTTTGTGGTATAGTATTAGGTGGAAAAATTTTTGAAAGGTGGATATAAAAATGACCTATAACAAGAAAACAATTGAAGATATTGATGTTGCAGGCAAGAGAGTTCTTGTCCGTTGCGATTTCAATGTACCGCTCAAGGATGGCGTTATCACCTCTGACAAGAGAATAGTTGAGGCGCTTCCTACTATCAAGTACCTGCTCGATAAGGGCGCAAAGGTTATTCTTTGCTCTCACATGGGCAAGCCCCACAGCATTTTCACAGAGGGCTTTGGTCTGACCAAGAAGGAGAAGCAGAAGGTTGAGGCTCTTCCCGCAGATGAGCAGGCAGCAGCTAAGGCAGAGCTTCTTGAGAAGGCTCTCGGCGACAAGAAAAAGTTCACACTCAAGCCTGTTGCAGTAAGACTCAACGAGCTTCTCGGCGACAAGGTTACCTTCGCTGAGGATATCATCGGTCCCGACGCTAAGGCTAAGGTTGCGGCTCTTGAGGCAGGCAAGGCAGTTCTTATAGAGAATGTGCGTTTTGACGCAAGAGAAACAAAGAACGGCGCAGACTTCGCTAAGGAGCTTGCTGACTACGCAGATATTTATGTAAACGACGCGTTCGGTTCTGCTCACCGCGCACACGCATCTACCGCAGGCGTTGCCGCATATCTCCCCGCAGTTTGCGGATACCTCATTCAGAAGGAAATCTCGGTTATGGGTAAAGCTCTCGCTGATCCCGCCCGTCCCTTCGTCGCTATTCTCGGCGGAGCAAAGGTTTCCGATAAGATAGGCGTTATCAACAACCTCATCGAGAAGGTTGATACCCTTATCATCGGCGGTGGAATGGCATACACATTCTTCAAGGCTCAGGGACACGATGTTGGAACATCTCTCTGCGAGGAAGACAAGCTCGACCTTGCTAACGAGATGGTTGCCAAGGCAGCTGCCAAGGGCGTTAACTTTATGATTCCCGTCGACAATGTAGTTGCAACAGAGTACGACGAGAACGCTGAGTATAAGCTCGTTAACTCCGACGATATTCCCGCAGGCTGGATGGGACTTGATATCGGTCCCAAGACTCGCGAGCTTTTCGCAAACGCTATCAAGGGCGCGGGAACTGTTGTTTGGAACGGCCCGATGGGTGTTTCCGAGTGGAAGAACTTTGCGGCCGGAACCGAGGCTGTTGCGGCAGCTGTTGCAGAGAGCGGAGCAATTTCTATCATCGGTGGCGGAGATTCGGCTGCTGCAGTTGAAAAGCTCGGCTTTGCTGACAAGATGACACACATCTCCACAGGCGGTGGCGCTTCTCTCGAGTTCCTCGAGGGTAAGGACCTTCCCGGTATATCCTGCCTGCTTGACAAGTAATTAAACAAAACTAATGACTGCGCCGCCATTGGAGGCGGCGCAGTTTAAAATTAAAAAATAAAATAAAGAGAGGACATAAAAATGAATCCTGCAAAGAGAAGAACAGTAATTGCCGGCAACTGGAAGATGAACTTCACTCCCGACGAGGCAACTGCTTTTATCAATGAAATCAAGCCTATGGTTGAGGGAAAGGACAAGTGCGACATTATTTTCTGCGCTCCCTATGTAACCATTTCTGCCGCAATGAAGGCAGCTGAGGGCTCCAACATAAAGATTGGCGCCGAGAATGTTCACTTTGAGGAAAAGGGCGCTTACACGGGCGAGGTTTCCGCGAAGATGCTTAAGGCTATCGGTGTTGAGTATGTTATTATCGGTCACAGCGAGAGAAGACAGTATTTCGGTGAGACAGACGAGACTGTTAATCTTCGCACAAAGGCAGCTCTCGCGGCTGGTATGAAGGTTATCCTTTGCCTTGGCGAGGTTAAGGAGCAGAGACTTGCGGGCATCACAAACGAGGTCGTTTCCATGCAGACAAAGCTCGACCTTGCGGGGGTTGACGCAGAGGCGCTCAAGAATGTTATTATCGCATACGAGCCTGTATGGGCAATCGGTACAGGACTTACCGCAACTCCCGAGCAGGCTGAGGAGACCTGCGGAGCTATCCGTAATGTTCTTGCTGAGATTTACGGAGCAGATGTTGCCGAGACCGTTACTATTCAGTACGGCGGTTCTATGAACGACGGTAACGCATCCGAGCTTCTCGCAAAGCCCAATGTTGACGGCGGACTTATCGGCGGCGCATCGCTGGTTGCAAAGAAGTTTACCGCAATCGTTGACGCGGCACAGTAAACTTATTAAATAAAATATTTATCGAATGAGCCTCTGAGTTGCCACGCGAGATTCTTCGCTTCGCTCGAGAATGACAGCGCGTGGCGGCACAGTAAGTTAGATGAAATAAGAAAAATAAGGAAATACGCAAAGCGTATTTCCTTGTTTTGATTTTCGCCACGACGAAAATCTTCATTCATTTTTCATTATTCATCAGCGAAGCGACTTCATTTTCTCTTATCTCTTCTCTGCTGATGCGATAAATCTTTTATCGTATCAGCATCGCGTCTGCAATGCTCACGGGACGCGTGATGCTTGAATGAATTGACGGCAAGCCGTCATGAATTGAAACTTCGTTTCATGATTTCTCGCGCTTTGCGCTCCATGATTTGAATTGCAACCTTCAATGCACATCAGTGCAATTCATGGCGTAGCCAATTCATGAGCGCTTACGCTCAATTCATGCAACCGCAAGGTTGCAATTCATTGCATGCTCATTGTATGAGCATGCAATCGCCGAAGGAGAAAAAGCGATATTTTTCCTCAACCGCGGTTTTGTATGCGCTCATTATGTGTTCCTTATCGTAGAATGCGGAAACAAGCATAAGGAGCGTACTTTCGGGCAGGTGGAAATTCGTTATCAGCGCATCAACTGCCTTGAATTTATACCCTGGGTAGATAAATATGCCTGTGTCGGCAGACATTGCGTGAACGATTCCGTTTTCGTCCGATGCGCTCTCAAGTGTGCGGCAGGAGGTCGTTCCCACGCAGATTATCCGTCCGCCTGCGGCTCTTGCCGAGTTTATCATATTTGCGCTTTCCTCGGAGACGGAGAAAAATTCTGTGTGCATAATATGGTCGTCTATTCTGTCGGCTTTGACAGGGCGGAATGTGCCGAGTCCGACATGAAGCATAACCCTCGCTATCCCCACGCCCTTTTCGCGTATCCTTGTGAGAAGCTCGTCAGTGAAGTGAAGTCCCGCCGTGGGCGCTGCCGCAGAGCCTTCCTTGTTTGCGTATACCGTCTGGTATCTCGAATTGTCCTCGAGCCGCTCGGTGATATAAGGGGGAAGTGGCATAAGCCCTATCTTGTGAAGAATAGCGTATATATTCTCGCCCGAGCTTTTGTCGTATTCAAATTTTATGATGCGGTTGCCTTCCTCGACTATGTCAACTATCTCACCTGTAAGTATTCCGCCGCCGAAAACAAGCCTTGAGCCTATCCTCGCTCGCTTGCCCGGCTTTACAAGGGTCTCCCACGAGTCAAGCTCGGTATGTCTTAGCAGAAGCAACTCTATCGGAGCGTCCTCTCTGCCCTCAACATGACCGTAAAGCCTTGCGGGAATTACCTTGGAATCGTTGATGACGAGTACATCACCCGCGCGCAGATAATCTATTATATCTCTGAATATTTTGTGTTCTACCGTGTTTTTTTCTCTGTCGAGAACCATAAGTCTTGATGCGTCTCTGACCTCGGATGGGTGCTGAGCTATCAGTTCTTCCGGCAAGTCGTAATAAAAATCCGATGTGAGAAGGTCGGTGTGCGCTCTTTCGTTTCTGATTATCACTTAAAATTTCTCCTGAATCCAAAAAAATTGTTATTATGTGCTTGACATATTTGTAAAGGTATGTTATTATATTCAAGAAGATAATATAATATTGACAGAGGTGCGTTATGCAACTGCCGTCGGTTGAGGGCCCGTATCCGTTTGATGCCGACTGTGAGTGTACGACGCCGAAGTCATGCCGCAGCGGGTGCGGCAGGGGCTGGTCCGTTCGGTTAAAAGCTGACGGATTGTCATCAAACGATGGAGAGCTGTCTGTTATTGTTGAATATAGTATACATACGCATATATTATATTACAATTGCAGCCGGTTTTCAACCGGTTTTTTGTTTTTTTATCATTATCCAACGATTTTTTACAGTACGAAAGGAGCTTATATTATGAGCAAATTCAAAAAATCAATTTTCACGGGAGCGGCTACCGCTATTATCACTCCCTTTAAGAATGGGGCTATCGACTACGAGAGCTTCGGAAAAATAATAGAGGCGCAGATTGCGGGCGGTATCGACGGTATCGTCGTTGCGGGAACCACGGGAGAGGCGGCAACGCTTACTCACGAGGAGCATTGTGAGTGCATTAAGTATGTGGTTGAGAAGGTCGAAGGCAGAGTACCCGTTATCGCGGGAACAGGCTCTAACGATACCGCGTACGGAATCGAGCTTTCCAAATACGCCTGCGAGGTAGGAGCTGACGCGCTTCTGCTCGTTACGCCTTATTACAACAAGGCTACCCCCAAGGGACTTATCAAGAATTTCCTTGAGACGGCTGAGGCGACCGATAAGCCGATAATTCTCTATAATGTCCCCTCGAGAACAGGCTGTAACATCTCTCTGCCCGTATACCGTGAGCTTGCTAAGCACGAGAGAATAGTGGCTGTCAAGGAGGCGTCGGGCAATATCAGCGCGATAGCCGAGCTTATCGCTGAGTGTGGGGACTACTACGATGTTTATTCGGGTAACGACGATCAGATAGTGCCGATCATGTCGCTTGGAGGAAAGGGAGTTATCTCTGTTCTCTCGAATATTCTGCCTAAGGAGACTCACGATATATGCGAGCTTTGTCTGAATGGCAATTATCCCGCCGCGGCAAAGACGCAGCTTGATTATCTGAAGCTTATCAACGCTTTGTTCTGCGAGGTCAACCCTGTTCCTGTAAAGACGGCTATGGCTGAGCTTGGTATGTGTGATATCGAAATGAGACTTCCTCTGTGCGAGATGGAGGACGCTAATAAGCAGAAGCTTGTCGACGCAATGAAGGCTCACGGAATTCTTTGATAGCTTAGATAGCTTTGAAAAATTATAAAAAGGACTTTGAAATATGATAAATGTTATTCTTTGCGGCTGCGGTGGAAGAATGGGACGCGCCGTTACCGAGGCTATAAATAGCGGGGACAGCCTTCGTGTCGTTGCGGGGGTAGATATAAATGCCGACTCGCTTGGCACTACCTGCGCGTTTCCCGTATATCACTCAATAGCGGAGTTTCCCGATAAGGCAGATGTGATAATCGACTTTTCACACCATAGCGCGCTTCCCGCACTTTCGGAATATGCCACAAGAACAGGCACTCCTCTCGTTATCGCTACGACAGGACACTCGGAGGAGGAGATGGCGCTGATGCTCGAGACGGCAAAATCCGTTCCCGTATTCTTTTCGCGCAATATGTCGATAGGAATAAATCTGCTTATAGAAATGAGCCGACGCGTGGCAAAAGCACTCGGAGTGGATTTCGATGTGGAGATAATCGAGAAGCATCACAACCAGAAGCTTGACGCTCCAAGCGGAACCGCTCTGATGATTGCAGAGGCGTTGGGCGAGGAGAGAGAGGAAACCGAGTTTGTTTACGACAGACATAGTGTGAGAGCCAAGAGACGCAGCTCCGAGATTGGAATTCATTCTGTCAGAGGAGGCACTATCGTAGGCGAGCACGAGGTCATTTTCGCGGGTAAGGATGAGATAGTCACGCTCTCTCACAGCGCGACCTCGCGTGAGATCTTTGCTAACGGCGCTCTTAAAGCGGCGGAGTTCATTGTAGGAAAGGCGCCCGCGCTCTACAATATGTCAGATGTGATAAATCAAATATAACGCAAAACAGAGGATTTTCGCTTGTACGAAAATCCTCTGTTTGTTTATTTTGTTTGGGTGATAAAATTCTTTGCTTCGGCAATATCGTGTTGAACCTGCTCTGACAGCGCCACTATCGAGGAAAATTCTCTCTCGGGGCGCAGATATTTCAAAAATTCCACGCGTACAGTCTTGCCGTAAAGGTCGCCCTCAAAATCAAAAATGTGGCTTTCGGCGCATAGAGTGTGGTCGTCAACCGTCGGTCTTATTCCGACATTTGTTATGCCGAACATATTCCTCCGCCCGACTGCTATCCGTGTCACATATACGCCACGGCGGGGAATTAGAATATTTTTCTCGAATACTTGATTTATAGTGGGAAAGCCCAGCTTTCTCGCAAGTCTCTGCCCGCCGACTATCGGTGCGCAGAGCGAGAAGTGTCTGCCGAGGTAGCGCCCCGCAAGCTCCATGTCTCCACTCTCAACAGCCTGCCGTATCGCTGAGGAGGAGACCGTGATATTTCCGTCGTTCACGGACGGAACGCAGGATAGCCCTATTTGGCTTTTCTCGCAAAGATGGCGCATAAGTGCGGTGTCGCCACGCCCGCCCTTGCCGAAGGAATAATTAAATCCGCACACCAGATGCGACGCGTTCAAACGACCGAGCAATATTTCCTCAAAGAAAGCCTCGGGGGAAAGCGAGCCGATTTCAGCGTCAAATCTGACGCATACAAATATATCAACGCCAAGCGCGCGCATAAGCCGCTGCTTTTCACGATAATCTGTTATGAGTGGAGCTGCGTTCGGCGTAAAATAGTTTCTTGGAGGCTCGCGGAAGGTAAACACGGCGCAGGGGAGAGAGCGCTCACGCGCAATTTTTACCGCCTCTGCGATGACCGCGGCGTGCCCTCGGTGTACTCCGTCAAAGCATCCCAGCGCGACGACGGTCGGCGAGGCGGCACGGAAATTTTTCGTTGTGTAAGACTTCATATATACATCCTTTCGGAGAGGTTTCGGCTTTTATAATTATAGCATAGATTTATATTTTTGTCATTATGAAACCAAAAAGAAATAAAAAAGATTTTTGATATTGGAAAATGCGGTCTAAAAAATGTTAACAAACGATTGCTTTTTTGTGAACCTGATGAGTTCTTTGACAAGGAAATATCTATGTATAAAAAAACTTGCAAATCTTTATATAATAAGGCTCGGAGAGATGAAAATGATGTTGACAGAAGGACTTAAAAATGTTATAATTTTTTATGGAAATATGAAGTTTTGACATAATTCAAATTCAGGAAAATATCATTTTACCGTTTTTAAAGGAGGGAAAATGTCAATTTTCAGATTACACGGAGTGCATCTTAAGCACCGCAAAAATACCGCTCGAATGGCGCCCGAAAGAATGCCCATTCCGAGCACTGTGGTCATACCGATGTCAATGCACATCGGCGCGCCCGCAAGCCTCGTTCTCAAGGCGGGTGATACTGTCAAGGTTGGACAGCTTATCGGCGAATCGGCGGGCTTTGTTTCCTCTCCCGTATATTCGGGCGTTTCGGGAACCGTCAAGAAGATAGATGAGATTGTAGCGGCAAGCGGCGCAAATATAAGAACTGTTATTATCGAGACCGACGGTAAACAGGAGATACTCGAAACGATAACCCCGCCCTCGGTAAGCAACCGAGAGGAGTTTCTCGCGGCTATGCGAAACAGCGGTATCGTCGGACTTGGCGGCGCGGGATTCCCCACGACGGTCAAGCTTGACGCCGATGTGAGCAAGATAGACGCTATCGTTATCAACGGAGCCGAGTGTGAGCCATACATAACATCCGACACACGCACGATGCTTGACGACGCAGAGTATGTGGCTGAGGGTATCCGTATGCTTATGAAATATCTTGAGGTCAATACGGCTATTCTCGGAATTGAGAAGAACAAGCCCGAGTGTATCGCAAAAATGAGAGAAGCACTTTCAGATGTTGAGGGGGCACAGGTAAAAGCCCTGCCCTCGGTATATCCGCAGGGTGGTGAAAAGGTGCTTGTTTACCACACTCTCGGACGCGTTATACGCGAAGGTGAGCTGCCCTTGAATCAGGGAGTTATCGTTATCAACTGTACGACTGTGGCGACTATTGCTAAGTACATAAAGACGGGTATGCCCCTAGTTGAGAAGTGCATTACCGTTGACGGAACGGCGGTCAGGGAGCCGAAGAATGTTATCGCTCCCATAGGTACATCGCTTCGCGATATATTTGAATTTTGCGGCGGATTTAAGGAAACACCGAGAAAGGTTATTTTCGGAGGACCTATGATGGGCTGGGCGGCGGTAGACCTTGACGCGCCCGTTACAAAGCAGACGAATGCCGTCCTTGCTTTTGGAGCGAAGGAGGCTGTACTCCCTCGGTCAACAGATTGTATCAAGTGCGGAAAATGCGCCGCGAGCTGTCCGTTCTCGCTCTCGCCTTGCGATATTGCGGCGGCGTACGATGCGGGTGACGCAGAGCGTCTTGAAAAGCTCAAGGTGAATATTTGTATGGAATGCGGCTGTTGTAGCTATGTCTGCCCCGCAAAGAGAAATATAGTTCAGAAGAACAAGCTGGCAAAGACTATGCTCAGAAACTACCAAATGTCGAAGAAGGAGGGAAGTAAGTAATGGATAATACCTTGCTCGTATCTCCGTCCCCACATATTCGCTCGTCTAACTCGTCGAGAAGAATAATGCTTGATGTCATTATAGCGCTTTGTCCCGCGCTTGTTGCGTCTGTGGTTATATTCGGCTTCAGAGCGCTAGTGCTTACCGCGCTTTGTGTGGCTGTTTGTATACTCTCCGAGTGGGTCTTTCAAAAGCTCTGCAAGAGAGAGGTCACAGTCGGTGACTTTTCTGCGGTCGTTACGGGAATGTTGCTCGCCTTCAATCTTCCGTCGACAACCCCCCTTTGGCAGGCGGCGTTCGGAAGCGTTGTGGCGATAGTAGTCGTCAAGCAGCTTTTTGGCGGAATCGGAAAGAATTTTGCAAACCCAGCTATTACGGCAAGAATAGTTATGTTGCTTTCGTTCTCGGGAACGATGTCGAAGTTTGACGCGGTAAACGACGCGGTCAGCGGCGCGACTCCGCTCTCAATTATGAACGCGGGCGGTGAGATGCCCTCTCTTCTCGATATGTTCCTCGGCAGACACGGCGGAAGCCTTGGCGAGACCTGCGCGCTGGCGCTGCTCATCGGCGGCGTGTATCTTATCGCCAAAGGTGTTATTACCTGGCACACTCCCGTGGTTTATCTCGGAACCGTTGCGCTCTTTGCGCTCTCTCTCGGTGAGAATCCGCTCTATCACCTGCTTTCGGGCGGTCTTATTCTCGGCGCGATATTTATGGCGACTGATTATTCCACGACCCCCTCAACTACTTGGGGAAAGGTTATTTTCGGTGTGGGTTGCGGACTTATCACCGTTGTCATAAGAGTTTTCGGAAGCTATCCCGAGGGAGTTTCCTTCGCGATACTTCTTATGAATATTCTTACGCCGTACATAAATAAATGGACAAGGCGTAAGCCCTTCGGAGCTATCAAGGCACCTAAAAAAGCAAAGGAGGGAAAGACGGTATGAAAAAGGATTCACTTAAAAGCGTAATCGTTATAGCCGTAATTTGTCTTGTTATCGCCGCGCTTATGGCGGCAATAAACGGCGTTACCGCCCCTATGATAGCCGAAGCCAACGCAAAGGCAGAGAAGGAAGCCCTTTTCCTCGTAATCGACGGAGCTGAGGACTTTGAGCGAGTTGAGACGGACGAGGAGCTTCCCGAGAGCGTTGTCGCCGTGTATTCCGAGGTTAGCGGAAAGGGATACGCCGTAATGCTCAACGCAAAGGGATATGACAGCTCAAATCCTATGGTTATCGCCGTAGGCATCGACAATGACGGAAATATCACGAAATGCCATGTGGTATCCTGCAACGGCGAGACCTCGGGCATTGGTACCAAGGTCAGCGGAGAGGACTTTTTGAGTCGCTTTGCGGGAGCTGACGAGGAGCTTGACGGTGTCGACACCATATCGGGCGCGACGATTTCCTCAAGTGCTTTTATAGATGCGGTGGGAGATGCCTTCGGGGCATACGAAGTAGCAAAGGAGGCGGCGGAATAATGACTAAGCTTCAGAATTTTCTTAAAGGAATAATCAAAGAAAATCCCACGCTTGTTCTCGTGCTTGGAACCTGCCCCACTCTTGCGGTCACATCCTCTGTGATAAACGCGCTCGGAATGGGAGTTGCGGCAACTGTGGTTCTGCTTTGCTCGAATATGGCGATATCCGCCCTGAGAAAGGTAATTCCAGACAAGGTCAGAATACCTTGTTATATAGTGCTTATCGCGGGATTTGTTACTATGATAGAAATGATAATGCACGCTTTCACGCCCGACCTTTATGAGGCGCTGGGAATCTTTCTTTCACTCATAGTCGTAAACTGTATAATTCTCGGACGCGCGGAAATGTACGCCAGCAAGAACAATGTTATCGACTCGGCGATAGACGCGCTCGGAATGGGTGTGGGCTTCACTCTTGCGCTCTTTGCGATGTCTACTATAAGAGAGATACTCGGAAACGGCTCGTGGATGGGCATATCTATCCCGTGGCTCTCGGAAAATCCGATATCTATTATGACACTCGCACCAGGAGGATTTTTTGTGTTCGGTTGCCTTATAGCGCTTGTGAATAAGCTGACTCACGGCAAGGGCGTTAAGAAAAAGGATTTCGGTTGTGACAGCTGTCCCTCTGCGTATATGTGCGGAAAGCGTCCTGCGCAGAGCTGTGGAAAGGACGGTGAGGACAAATGATGAAATCGCTTATAATCATACTTATGACCTCGGTTCTCGTCAATAACTATGTGCTTTCTAAGTTCCTTGGAATATGTCCGTTCCTCGGAGTTTCAAAGAAGCTTAATCAGGCGGCGGGAATGGGCGTGGCGGTTATATTCGTTATGCTCCTCGCGACCGCGGTTACCTGGCCGATATATACATATATTCTTGCCAAGAACGGGCTTGACTATATGAGAACTATCGTATTCATTCTGGTCATTGCATCTCTGGTGCAGCTAGTCGAGATAATACTCAAAAAGTATATGCCCGCGCTTCACGCGTCTCTCGGCATTTATCTCCCCCTTATCACCACGAACTGCGCGGTTCTCGGTGTTACGCTTAATAACATCAATGATTCCTACAACTTCATAGAATCTATGGTGAACTCGCTTGGCTGCGGACTTGGATTTTTGCTTGCGATGGTACTTTTCGCGGGTGTTCGTTCAAGACTTGAGACTGCTAATCCCCCTGAAGCATTTAAGGGTTTGCCGATAACTCTCGTGTCGGCGGCAATCGTGGCACTCTCCTTCTTCGGCTTCTCTGGAGTCGTTGACGGACTGTTCGCGTAAGGAGGTGCCGATATGAATCCTATTTTACTTGCGGTAATAGTCGTTTGCTCGATTGGAATACTTTGCGCGGTGGTTCTCGTTATAGCCGCGAGGTTCTTCAGCGTCGAGGAAAACGAAAAAATCGGTGCAATAAGAGAATGTCTCCCCGGCGCTAACTGCGGAG
Source organism: Clostridia bacterium (assembly GCA_017625755.1). Classification (GTDB taxonomy): domain Bacteria; phylum Bacillota; class Clostridia; order Oscillospirales; family CAG-272; genus HGM12713. Next base: position 56,919 of record JAGAKG010000051.1, read on the forward strand.
CCTGCGGTTACGCGGGCTGTGACGGTTACGCCAAGGCACTTGCCGAGGAGGAGGGAATAAAGACAAATCTTTGTATCCCGGGCGGAGACGGCGCGGCAAGGCAGATATCCGAAATTCTCGGAGTTGAATTTGAGGATGTTGTGGAGCAGGTTGCCGTTGTACATTGCTATGGTGACTGTAACCACACCTCACACAAGATGGATTATGACGGTATACAGAGCTGTCAGGCGGCAAAGATGTTTTACGGCGGAGCGGGGAAATGTAGCTTCGGCTGTATAGGTCTTGGCGACTGCGTCGGCGTTTGCCCGAACAACGCGATTTGCATTGAAAACGGAATTGCGCACATAGATACGAGAAAGTGTATCGGTTGCGGTCTTTGCGCAAAGACCTGTCCGCAGAAGCTTATTACGGTTATGGCGGATGTCGAGAGTGTGCTTGTCACCTGCAACAACCGCGAAAAGGGCGCCGTGGCGCGGCAGAAATGCTCAAATGCTTGTATCGGTTGCAAAATGTGCGTGAAGAATTGCCCCTCGGGCGCGATATCGGTTGAGGATAATCTTGCAAGAGTCGATTACGAAAAGTGTACCAACTGCGGTGAGTGCGCAAAGCATTGCCCCGTAGGTTGTATACTTGTATCAGATTTCAGCGGTATACACAGATATTCCGAGGACGACGAGGGACAGAAATTTTAAAGGAGTGCTAAAGCTGAAATGATAAAACCGGAAGACATAGGCAGAACTGTGAGAAGGTATCGCGAGAAACTTTTGCAGGACGATTATCGTCCGACCTTTCATTTTGCGTTGCCCGACAGTAACGGAGACCCTGCAGACCCCAACGGTGCATTCTATGCGGACGGAAGATATCATATAATGTATCTTTACAGAACAGCCGAGGGGAACTTTCATTGGGCGCACATCTCCTCGTTCGACCTTTTGCATTGGCGGCACCATACCGACGCTCTTTGCGTCAGCGGCAAAGATCAAGGCTGCTTCAGCGGAGGAGCTTTTCTGGACGATGACGGAACGGCGTATCTTACTTTCTGGAAATTTCCTTCTCCCGAGGAAAACGGAGATAACGGAGGCACAGCTATTGCATTCTCAAAGCCGCCGTATGAGCATTGGGAGCGTATTACACCGCTTGCCGTAGAGGCAGGTAAAACCGAGCTTGATAGGATCGACAAGGGTGTTCGTGACGAGCTTGTTGAAGGGAAAATAAGACATGTCGGTTGCGCTGATCCTAGTAATATCTGGAAGATGAACGGAAGGTATTATCTTCAGACGGGAAATAAAAAAGTACTCCAATATTGGGGTAGCGGTGAAACCGCGGATAAGTATTATTCGGGGGATTGGACAGACCTGTTTTGCTCTGACGATATGAAAAATTGGAGATATGTGGAAAGATTTTATATCAATCCGCATACCGACGATACATATCCTGATGAAACCGAGGACGATATGTGTCCGAGCTTTCTTCCGCTATATGATGCAAAAGAGAACGGAAATAAGACCGACAAATATTTACAGCTTTTTATATCGCATAACAGAGGTTGCCAATACTATGTTGGAGAGCTTGACGGAGAAAGATTTATTCCATTTAAACACGGAAGAATGTCGTGGAGGGATAATGCATATTTTGCGCCCGAGGCTCTTATAGATGAAAAGAACAGACATATTATGTGGGCGTGGTTGCTTGACAATCCCCCCTGCGATTTCGACACATTTGGTTGGAGCGGTGTTTGGAGCTTTCCCAGAGTCGTGTGGTGGGAAAACGATACTTTGCGTATGTCACCTGTGTCTGAGCTTGATTTGTTGCAATACGACCGTCATTCTCCGAGACCGAAAGAAAACGGAGAGATAGAAATTCACGACGGCGAGGTTTTCAGACTTCGGGCTACTTTTGATTGCGATGCGCAGGATAAAGCGGGATTTCGTGTGCGTGTCAATAAAAACGGAGACAGCTACGCTTCCGTATATTACGACCGTGAGCGTTCATCGCTTGTTCTTGATACCTCTCTTTGCAGAGATGATAAATGGGGTATAAAGGAAGAAGCCCCGTTTGAGTTGAGTGAGGGAGAGATGCTTTCTCTGGATATTTTTGTGGATAAATCTGTGATAGAGGTATATGCAAACGAAAGACAGGCTATATGCCGAAGGGTTTATTCGAAGAACGCCTCGGAGTCGGTCGGAGTTTATCTGATGGGAGAGAGAGAAAGCCTCAAATCGTTAAATGTTTGGCGTTTGAAGCCGACAAACTTTTATTGAGTTGGAGAAAATTTCAGATAGCGGGAGGGTTTGTCCCTCCCGCTATTTAAAGTCTTTTCAGGCGGGAGGCGAAACGCCTCCCCTACTTGCGGTTGGGTGAAAATATCCGAACAAATTATATCAAGACTTGTAGGGACAGGCGTCTCGACTGTCCTTGAACGAAAAATCAAACAAAACGAAATGGGTCAGCTTATCCCAGCTTGAAAGTTTTTGAAGGGAGCGCGAGGGGGACTTTTTCAAAAGTCCCCCTCGCTCATTATATTGTATTTTATTTTATCTTTCTATGCTCGGAAATCATAGCGTGCTTGATATCCCAGAGCTTCTGAGAAAGGTCGACATAGTAGTTATGAGGATTGCTGAAGCGGCGAACCTCGTCCCACATACCCTCTATTTCTTCCTGACAGTGCTTTCTTATTTCGTGGATATTCGGGAGCTTATAGACGAGCTTTCCATTCTCATATATCTTACTGTGAAGCTCCTTTGCGGTATAATTCGTCAGAGTCTTGCGCTTCCAGGTGTACTCGGGGTCAAACAGCTCTATCGGCTTTGTATCGTCAACCGTCTCGTCATAGACGCAGAGCAGGTCTGCCTCTGCCTTGCCCGTTTCCTTATCGCGCAAACGGTAGAGCTTTTTGAAGTGAGGAGTGGTTATCTTTCCAACATTCTCGCTTATCTTGATTTTCGGTATGACCTCGCCGTTCTTGCCCTCGACCGCGCAGAGCTTATAAACTCCGCCGAAAACGGGGTCGCTCTTAGCGGTGATAAGTCTCTCGCCGACACCGAAAGCGTTGATCTCGGCGCCCTGACGGATAAGCTCGCGGATAAGATACTCGTCAAGCGAGTTGGATATAACGATACGGCACTCGGTAAGTCCCGCGTCGTCAAGCATCTTTCTGACCTTCTTTGTGAGATAGGTGATATCTCCCGAGTCTATTCTGACGCCGCACTTGGTTATTCCCATTTCCTTGAAAACCTTTATGGCGTTCGGGATACCGCTCTCAAGGACATTAAATGTATCAACGAGCAGGGTTGCGTTGTTGGGATATATCTCGCAGTAGGTCTTGAACGCCTCGTATTCGCTGTCGAACATCTGAACCCATGAGTGCGCCATAGTGCCCGTACAGGGAATATCATAATCTCTGTCGACTATCGTGCAGGCTGTCGTGCCGACTCCGCCGATATAAGCGGCTCTCGCACCGAGCATTGCCGCGTCGGCTCCCTGAGCGCGGCGCGAGCCGAACTCGCTCACAGCGCGCCCCTTGGCGGCTCTTGTGAGCCTTGACGCCTTGGTGGCAATAAGCGACTGATGGTTTATCATCATAAGGACATATGTCTCAATAAACTGCGCCTCGATTGCGGGGGCTTTGACTATCATCAAGGGTTCGTTCGGGAAAACCACCGTTCCCTCGGGGATAGCCCAGATATCTCCCGTGAACTTGAAATTGCGGAGATATTCGAGAAACTCCTCGCAGAAACAGTTTTTGGAGCGGAGAAATTCGATATCCTCATCGGTGAATTTGAGGTTTTCGATATATTCGATTACCTGCTCAAGACCTGCGGCGATAGCGTATCCGCCGTTGTCGGGATTGTTGCGGTAGAATACATCAAAATATACTATTCTGTCGCCGATACCCGCGCGCAGATATCCGTTGCCCATTGTCAGCTCATAGTAATCGCAGAGCATAGTGAGATTTCTTTTTACATCCATTTTTGTGTCCTCCTTGCCGAAAATATCGGCTGATTTTTGTTTTTTCTTTGTTTTTTAGGGAAAAAATCGTTTAAAGCTTTATAAAAAATCAAAATGTGTATTGTATTTTTTGAAAAAAGAAGGTATAATGAGAACAAGCCGTGAGATTAGCTTGTCTTACTTGCGGCAAAATCCATTAAGGAGCGTTTTGATGATACACGGATTTGTAAAGGTTGCGGCGGCTACCCCGCGCGTCAGCGTTGCCGACTGCAAGGCGAATCTGCGCGAGATGCGCAGGATATTCGACGATGCCTGTGAGAGGGGAGTTAAGATACTCGTATATCCCGAGCTTTGCATAACGGGCTATACCTGCGCTGACCTCTTTTATTCCGATGTGTTGCTTACCTCTGCGCGTGACGCGCTGATAAAGTTTGCAAAGAGCACATCGGATTCCGATATGATTAGTATAGTCGGTTTGCCCCTCGTTGTCAATGATAAAATTTATAATTCTGCTGCAATTTGTCAAAAAGGACAAATTTTAGGCGTTATTCCGAAGTCTTATATACCAAATTATGCTGAGTTTGGCGAGCTTCGTCATTTTTCTGCGGCTCCCTCGGCTACCGAGGATATAAATATAGGTGAGACTTCAGTTCCCTTTGGAACCAAACTCATCTTCGCCTGTCGAGAGCTTCCCGAGCTGAAGCTTGCGGTTGAGATATGCGAGGATCTGTGGGTAAGCATACCGCCATCCTGCTACCACACGGCAGCGGGAGCTACCGTGATAGCCAACCTGTCGGCGTCCGACGAGACGGTCGCTAAGGACGATTACAGACGACTGCTCGTTAAGGCTCAGTCCGCAAAATGCTCCTGCGCATATATTTATGCCGACTGCGGCGAGGGCGAATCGACCACTGACCTCGTTTTCGGCGGAAATTCGATAATAGCCGAGAACGGAACCGTTCTTGACGAAAGAGAACCCTTCGACTACGCAAGAGGCGAGCTGATATGCACGGAGATAGATGTTTGCCGTCTCTCACTTGAGCGCAGACGCGTGAACACATACACCGTTGATAACAGCGGATACAGAAAAATAGAATTTTCTATGGATATAGTGGACACCGAGCTGACAAGAGCGGTCGACCCACACCCCTTTATTCCTGCCGACGACGCAGAGAGAGAAAGACGGTGCGGACATATACTCGCAATCCAGGCTCACGGTCTGTCGCAGAGAATACAGAGGGCTTACGCCGACAAGTGCGTTATCGGAATATCGGGCGGACTTGATTCCTGCCTTGCGATACTGGTAGCGGCAGAGGCACTCGACCTTATTGGTCGTCCGAGAACCGATATTTTAGGTGTTACTATGCCTTGCTTCGGCACGACGGGCAGAACTCGCTCAAACGCCGAGATACTTTGCGCGGCGCTTGGCGCCGAGATGATATGCGTTGATATCGGGGCGTCGGTAAGACAGCATTTTACAGATATCGGACACGACGAGAGTATGACCGATGTCGTTTACGAAAACGCTCAGGCTCGCGAGAGAACGCAGGTGCTTATGGATGTCGCGAACGCGCGCAACGGTATAGTCGTTGGAACGGGAGATCTCTCCGAGCTGGCGCTCGGCTGGGCGACCTACAACGGTGACCATATGTCTATGTACGGAGTGAACGCGTCTGTTCCGAAAACTCTTGTCAGATATCTTGTGGCGTGGTATGCCGAGAGGGCAGAGCGAGAGGGCAGAGGAGAGCTTTGCGCGGTTCTGCGTGATATTCTCGATACCCCTGTCAGTCCAGAGCTTCTCCCCGCCGACGAGAATGGCGAGATAGCGCAGAGGACGGAGGATATTGTAGGACCTTATGAAATTCACGATTTCTATCTTTACAATATGATACGCTTTGGCTTCGCGCCCGATAAGCTTTACAGACTCGCGAAAATCGCTTTCGCGGGGGATTATAGCGACGAGGTACTGCTCAAATGGCTCAAAAACTTCGTCAGAAGGTTTTTCGCGCAGCAGTTCAAGCGTTCCTGCCTCCCGGACGGTCCGAAGGTCGGAAGTGTATCCTTCTCCCCCAGAGGCGATTGGCGTATGCCGAGTGACGCCTCCCGCGAGGAATGGATGCGGATAGTTGATTCTTTAGAATAAAAAATTTCTTATTGGAGAAATCACATGGCGCAGATTTGCTCCACAGTAAACAAATAAGTAGCCCCGACAGATTTTTTAGTGTCTGTCGGGGTTCGTTTTTTGTCCCATCAACCACCAGCAGTGCTGGTGGCGCCAAAAAGCTTTAGCTATGCGTAGAAAAAATACCTCCTTTGATGTATAATAAAGTTGGTCTGCCAACCAAACAATAAAAACATCAAAGGAGGATCAAGTAATGAA
>JAGAKG010000052.1 GCA_017625755.1 Clostridia bacterium
AATAATTTTTTTGAAAAAATGTGTTGACTGTATGATCAATATGTGATATACTAATCAAAAAGATAATTGATTAGCAATTTGATTTGCTAATTAACAGTACAGGAGGAATGTATGGCAAACATAGGACACGGTGAAAAATTTGAAGCATTAAAGGCGAGGCTTATGCTGACCGCTGCAAAGCTTTTTTTGGCAAAGGGCTACACCGCGACCAAGCTGGTTGACATTTCAAGAGCTGCGGAATGTGATAATAACGCAGTTCCGAGAGTATTCGGAGATAAGGACGGGCTGCTTGCAGAGCTCGTCGCTTACGTTTTGGAGGGCCAGTTTAAGGCGACAGCGGAGTTCCTTGCAAATATCGAGCACGATAAAATTCTTTTTTACGCGGCGGAAACGACTCTTCAGCTTTATATGGCCGAGAGCTCTGAGCACATAAGAGAGCTGTACTCGATTGCGTACTCATCCCCCAAGTCATCAAGCATAATTTACGATACGATAACAAAAAAGCTTGAGGATATCTTCAAGGAGTATCTTCCGCATCTTAATTCAAACGATTTCTACGAGCTTGAGCTCGCCTCCGGCGGAATTATGAGGAGCTTTCTTACAGTTCCCTGCGACAGATACTTCACAATGGAGAGAAAGGTAAAGAGATTCCTTGAAACGACCTTCCTCGTTTACGAGGTGCCGAAGGAAAAAATAGCTCAAGCGATAGAATTCGTTTCCGAGTTCGATTATCCTGCTTTAGCGCAAAGAGCAGTAAGTAATATGCTCGGATTTCTTGAGAGAAACCTTGAAAAATTTAATCTTAACCAAGATTCCTCTCTCACATAAAATATATAAGGAAACTCTAACGGAGGTTTTATATGAATAAAAGATCTTCAATAAAATATCGGATAGCATCGTTTATTCTGTCGGTTTTAATGCTGATAAACATTCTGACGACTCCGACAGGAATTATCGCGTCCGAGCTGGCGGATATGATGCTTACCGAAGAAAAGCCGCCAACGTCACTTGACGATATAAAAATACCGTCGGTGACAAAAAATCCGTACGACGTAGAGGTAAGCGTTAAAACATATCCTGTTTTAAATTCTCACGCGTATGATTTTCTAAAGATCGGACACGTAAATTCAATAAGCGATTATAAAATTCACCCGTATAAGCTTGACGGATACAGCTCTTATTACACGTCATCCATCACTCCTTGGTTCGATTACGAATTCTGGATAGACAGAAAGGATGATATGCAAATAACCTCGGAGCTTCCGTTCCGCGAGGGCAGAGAAAGCATTTTTACATATCAAAGCGGTACGAGCTCAAGCCCCATCAACTCAACGGTAACGCTTAAAAACGGCGGAATCACCGTTCGTCCCATAAACGACCTTAGCAATCTTTCCAATTCAAGAGCGTTCAAGGAGATTCTTGCAGGATATCTGACCGAGCAGATAGGGCTCAATATTGATCAAGTAAATCTCAGAGCCGAGGCGCTTCTTCTTTCCGGAAACGGAAGGATCGACATAAATATGGGCGACGGCGGAAATAATTTTTACGTTTACGATTCCGTAAGGGGTGACGAGGGCTCAAAGCTTCTCAGCGTTGATGCTCCAATGTCGCAAAGCACTCTTTGGACGACGATCTACTACGATGCCGACAACGGTATCGGCACAGGCGACAATATAATGACGGATTTCGCGCTGACTCTTATAGACGATACTGCTCCGTCGGTGCGTCATATCAGCGTAACAAGAGATGTTCGCGATGACTACTCTGCCGATCTTGTTCTCAATATGACATTTAACGAGGCAATAAGATTTGCGGACGAGAGCGCCTCAAGCGATCTTGATAACATTTGGGTGGAGCTTGAGCTTTATGATCTTTTAAACGAAGAAAAAAGCACCGTTCGGCTCTATCTTCAAAGCGTTAACGGAAGAGATTCTCTCACCTTCCGCGGAGATATAGGATTCTATAACTACAAAAACTTCAGAGTAAACAGAATAACCAAGGCAAGCTTCGCACTTTCCCAACGCACGGTCACTCACGCAGCGGTAGATCTTGCCGATGAAATGTACGTAAGCTCTTACGACACGGTAGATTACAATAACAACATATTCAGCCTGAATACGTACGGCTATCTCAGATATACCGACAATACCACCGCGCTCTGCGACTACGCAGGAAACGCGATCAACACATCAAGCATTACCAACTGGTCATTCGGCGATCAAAGCTATATAAGCAACACCTTTGAGGCTATCGACGTTAAGCTCTACAACGAAAAAACGGTAGGTCTTGCAACGGGCGACGGCATAGAGGGCGAGGCTGAAAGAGCCGATATGTTTGTCGGTCCTGCAAATGAGCTTTTTGCTTACGTTTACTTAGATCAAAAGCTTTCCGCCGAGGAGAGCAAAAAGGTTTACGTTGAGTTTAATATTCTTGACGAAAACGAAGAGTATCTGAAGGCTTACGCAACGTCCTCGTCCGATTATCTGATAAACGAGGTCTACGGAGAGAGCGTCCTGACGGGAACGCTTTTGAAGTTCGAGAATATAAAAATTTCCGATAAAATGAGGCTCGATATTGCCGAGGGCAAGGAATCAGAGCCGAAAATACGGATAGTGGGAATGTTCGACGATATAGATGACAAAACCGCGTATATAAACGTCGTCGAACCGTCAAATATTCTATACGGAGATTTTACCTCTCCGACGGTAACGACGGAAAGCTTCGCTATTGAGGTTCACGAGCCTGACGAAAGCGATCCTGCAAAATACTACAAGATAAGCATTGGCTTTGATTTAAAGGATGTTGAAAATTATTCACAGATATCGGGACTTCTCGGTACGAGCGCCGATATCGTAATAGGCGGCGGAGTCGATAAGGACACAACAGTGAAATTTCTCATCTCTGAAAGCTCACTACCGCCTCAAAGCAAGGACGATTACACAAACGAGCTTATCCTTCGCAAAAACGCCATGACGAAGGCAGGCTCGGTTACGGTTCTCAATGCAGAATCAAAATATTACCTTCACCTGCTTATCGAAAGCGATGAGCTTTATATAGACGATCTGTTCGTCGCTCTTGACGGCGAGGACATATCGGGAAATCAAACGAAGATAGATCCGCCCGATACGATTGAATATCTCGTCGACGAGATAGCGCCGAAGCTTCACTTCTCATCTCAGAAAAAGCAGGCTATAAACGATAATACGCAGATCGAGCTTACCATTGGCGTTTCCGCTACGGACAGAAACAGAATAGACAGACTTCTTTACTACTTTGATGACGGCAGCGCCGAGGAAGGCGCAGAGCCCGATTGGAAGGTGTGGGAATTCGAGCCTGGAAGCGATATATACGCTGAGGCGTCGTGGATTTACGGCGGATACGGCGAGGACAGCGATAAAATATATACTCAAACGCTTTGGGTAAAGGCTATTGACGAATTCGGAAACGAATGTGAGCCTGTTGCGAAAACGATCTCGCTAAGCCTTGAAAAGCCATCGACCCACGCAACCCTTGAGGGTGATATAAATAATGTAAGCAATCATCACAAAATAACCGTTGTCGGCCCTGACGCTTCGGCATTTGACGGAGCTGACGCTTATACAAGAGTAACGGTAACGCCGATTGACGACCCCGAATATTCGTACGTTACGCTCGTAAAGACAGGCGAAACGGCTAATATTCTCGGCTTTGAGGGTCTTACCTGGTATAAGGTAAAGCTTGGACTGAACAATTACACCCACGTTTCCTCTCCCGAATACGTTCCCGCTGGATACGTTCTTACAGAAGGAAGCCTGATGTACTCTCTGTTCACATACTACGGCGAAATAAAGATATCCTTTGAAAACGGCTACGGAGATATGACTCCCGAAATCGGCGGATATTTCTATTCAAAAGCAACTGCGGGAAGCTATTTTGCAGATCCTAATTTCTACACCGTAAGATATGCTTCTCCCTACTACACGGAAAACGTGATCCACGCAGTTGACTTTACCGAAATGATCGACCGCGAGGGTGTAACGGTAGTTTCGGACGGAGATAAGGGAAATTCTCCGTACAAATTCAATGCGGCTCGCAAGAATGTAAATCCTATGCGAAATCTGCAAATCCACTTTGATATTTCAAACAAGGCAAAGGGCGACTTCGGTCTTCTCGATTTTGACTACGAAAGCTCGCTTGCAGAGCTTTTAAGAGTCGGCGAAAACGGCGAGGAAGACGTTGTCGTAATGACTCAAAGAGGTCTTGCGGCAAGCGGAAGTCAGTACTTTACCGTAAAGAACTATACCGATCTCGGAGATAGCTTTATAACCGGAGCTTATTATTTAAGAGTAACGGTAAAAAGCAATAGCGGAAGAACGGATGTTTATGAATCCTCAAGACTCGTTCTTGACGCGCAGACCGCCGATAACGCGGGCATTTGGCAGTATTCGTATCAGACAAAGGCAAGCATATCCGCGGTTATGAGCGACAGCTACTCGTGGGAAACGTTTCTTGCCGAGGACGAACCGTTTGATTCCTTGGGAATTGCGGTAAGCATCGGCGGAGAAAAGATGCGAAGCAGCGTTTTCGCCGTTTACAGCTACGGAGTTTCGGGCATAAGCGTTATTCTTTCAAATCCCGATTCTGTGGCGGAATACGAGGGAATGACCGTCGGACGCGTCGCGGGCTACAAGATGTGGAATCTTCTCTCCGAGCCTACGAAGGACGAGATAGAAGCGCGCGGCTTTGAAAAGAATTATTCAAACACCGACAAGGATAATATATACCTCTCAAGAATAAACGGAACAGACGATATCTTCACTCCCGATACGATACCGAAGGGCGCTGACGGCTTCTCAGATCTTCATCTTGTGAAGGGCATAAACACTATTTGCTATCAGGTAAAAATGGAAAACGGATATATATCCCCCGTAAAGCAATTTACGATAATAGTTACGGATTATACTCCCGAGCTTAATATAGCGATAGATAATTACGTTCCCTCTCACAAGGCATCTCAGATAAACGGAGTCGTAAACGCTCACAGTATAAGATTTTTCGTTGAAACGGCATACTCCTTAAACGGATCGGGCAACGTCAGCGTTGATCTTTGGTCGGATTACGGAATGAATATCGGCTCTTACAAAAACGGCGAGCTTACGGAATCGTTTATTAATGATCCGTCTCCGCAAAATCAAGAGCTTGGTGTTCTGACAACGGACATGGGTGTCGAGGATTTCGCCGACTTTACGGAAAACAGCTATACCTCGGACTTCCCGAATTACAATTCGCTTTGTACCGCGGTGTTTGCGGCGACTGACGAATACGGCGGAGTTACGATAGTTGCCCCGCAAATAGGCGATCATATCCGTTACGGAACGAATACAGGCTCAAGCTTAGACAATCAATACAATATTGACTACTACGGAACTTATTTCGGAGATCCTTACACGGTAGGCGACTCATTCCTTTCGTGGAGAATTGCTTATAATCAAGCAAAGCTCTTCGGAAAAGAGCTTCTTGGATTTGAAAACGTTCTCTTGGAAAACACAGAGGACAGAGAAATAGTAAATTCCGTTCTTATTGAATCAAATCCCGAGCTTCAGTACAATCTTTTCAATATATCGACAAACGATATATCCTGGGGCTTATCAGATCAGACTGTATCGAGCAAATCCTCGTATGTCAGCGTGCTTTTCCAAAACATGAAAAACGCAGAGCTTTTGCATCTTGACACTGCCACGATAACCTTCAAGGGCGGTGATCTCGGTGAGTCGATAACTCTCCCCTTAAGCGGCGGAGAAAACTCTATCGGATATATGGGAGCTTCAATACATTCAATTCTAACATTCTACGTAGCAAACCCAATAGCTACCGAAGAAAACCCCGTGGGAACTAAAGTGACGAGAAGCTTCACTATAAGCTGCACAAACATCTACGGCGACAAATTTGAGACAAGCGGAAGCGTAACACTTTCATATATCGATTACGAAATAAAGCGTATAGATATGACGGAATCGGGTGCAAAGCTCTCCTTCTCCTTTGAAACCGTTGAATACGGAAGCTCCTTAGAAACGGGAATATTCCAAGACGGCGAATATAGAATAATGCTTACCGACCTTTACGGAACCCCTCGCATCTATAGCTACACCGTAGACAGCTCAGCGGATAAAGCAACAAAAATAGAGCTTTCAACCGCAAACGACACGGCAAAGCCCGTCACGGTAACTCTTTCAAGATCGGACGGAGCTAATATTTTCGTTGATATAAACGACTACGCTGTTATGAGCGTTGAGAACAACGGAACTCCAAGCGTAACGGTCACGGTGCTTGAAAGCAACCGCTTCTCATACAGATATATCGACGAGGACGGCTTGGAAAAAATGTTCTTCATAAATGTAAGCAACATAAAGAAGCCCTCGCCAAAGCTTGTTTGGGATTATGACGAGAACGAGGTGCAAACGGATGAATACGGAAACAAATACCTCTACGGAAGCGTTACGGTATATCTTGCAGATCCAAGCTTCACACTGAAGGATAAATATTCCGATTCAATACCGAGCTTCACATTTGAGCCGGGCGGCGAAAGCTCTTATACCTTCTCGGCAAGCGATATCAGCGCTACGCTCGGAGATGAAACGGCAGAGCTTTTGAACGATATAACGGCTTCAATAGACTTCACTCTCTACTCCGTGCCCGATCCTATCGGAAAGGACTCGATAGACGCGGAAACGCCAAACGTTCAGATACTTGCATACTCAAATCTCAACGGAGTATATTCCGACGCTAAGCTTGCGCTTCAGCTTGAAAATGCAAGAGGCTCCTCTGCCCTTACGGATTACAAGGGCTACGAGCTCTTTGAATTCACAGGAAACAGAGCTAACGCAAGCGAAATGCTTGAAAGACTTGGATGGAGCTCATCCTTCCGCTTCGTTATAGAAACGGTGGATATGAGCAGAACGCGCATCTTTATTAAGGAAGGGCTTTACGCAGATGCTCCCGACTACGAAACGGGAATCAGCGATATGATCGATGGAGTAACGCTTAACTCGAAGCTCCTTAACGTAACGAAAAACGCTAAATTCTCTCTCTTTGTTGTAGATTCGGAAAACAATTACTCGTCCGTCGCGTTTGAAGTAAGCAATCTCGGCAACGCTCCCGCGCCGAAAATAATAAAGGTTCAAAAATCGTCGGAGCTTGTAAGAGCATATATCATTCCGCCAAACGACGTAACCGAATTTGAGATACTTGGCGCAGACACCGTAAAAACGGACCTTGAAGCAGGAAGCGAATATTACGGTATGCTCTATATCGAATACGCCGACAACGACGAATATCTTCTTACCTACGGTATGATCTACAACGACGTTTACGTTCAGGATACTGTCGATATCTCGGTAAACGAAATACGTATCGTCGAAATGACGCTTCTTGAAAACGGAATCGTATGGTCGTCAAACAAGGCGTTTGAGGCTACAAATCAAGAAATATCCGTAAAGGCTTATCTTTCGGATAATATATCAAGGCTTCTCTGCTCCGAGCACGACAGCTCAATAGTAAGCTTTGAGGTGACGGGAAATATCCTTACCGTAACCTACAAGGACAATCATCCTGCAATCGAGATCGACTGCTTTGCAGAAAACGGCTCTTACGTAACCGTAAGACTTGATGAGGTGGCTAATATAGACAAGAGCGCTCCCGTTATAAGCATTGTGAGCCGTGAGCTCGCTCCAAACGGAAAATCTCTTATATTAACCCTTGCAACAGACGAGCGCACGGTAATAACAAACGGCGGATACGCAGGTGAAGAAAGAGATGACGGAAAATACTACTACCAAAGAAAAATAACCGCAAACGGCGAATATACCTTCGGATTTACGGATATGTCCGGACTTACAGCCCAAATAAGCGTTGAAATAACAGAGCTCGTGCTTGATGAGCTTACTGCTCTTTACAGCACCTCATCTGACGGAAGCGAGGCTGTTTCCGATCCCGCAGTTCTTCAGGTAAAAACGGGAGATACGGTATATGTAAATCCCCTTCGCGATGCAACGGCAGAGCTTTCCGGCGGTCTTACGGTACAGCTTAAGAGTGGCGTATGGACTGCGATAGCTATTCCCGATTCGGTAGGCGGTATATGCCCGTTCATCATTATTACCGACGAATACGGAAATGTTCTTACTCATCAGTTCTCAAAAGTAAAGGTTCCCGATACGTCATCACCCGATCTTATAATAAGCAAAGCCACTGTTTCCGTAAGAGAGGGCACTGACAGGGCTGAGGTCGAAAGGGAGCTGCTTGCAAATATCGTAGCGTTCGATAACGAGCCGGGAGAAATAAAGCTCTCCGTTCGCTTCACCGACGATCTTTCGTTAATAGGTGTCACCGATGTCGAATACTCTGCAACAGATGCCGCGGGTAATACGACCGTTAAATACGGAAGATTAAGAATAACTTCTATCTACGAGCCTGTCGTTTATTACGGCGACAAAAAGCTTTCAAGAGATGACGGCTTAATCCTTCCCGAAGGCGAGAATATAACCTTCAATATAGACTGCGCAGGACTTTCTTACAGAGCGCTTATAAAGAAAGGAATAAAAACGGCATCGCAAATGAAGTCCGGTATCACCGAGCTTACAGATTACACTCTTTCCTCCGAGCTTGATCTCGGAACGCTCGAAAAGGGCATCTACACAATATGCATAATAAATCAAAACAGAGATTATTTCAGAATTTTGATCTCTATCGAATAAAAAATTTATAAAATGAGAAAACCCGGGAGGTTTAGTTATGAAAAACACATTAAAAAGGATAATAACTGCGCTTTTGGCTATGGTGCTTCTGCTCGCATCGTTGCCTGTCGCAGCTATAGCGCAGGGAATAAAGCAGCTTAGTGATACTGCTTTATCCGATTCGCGCGGCGGATCTGACAACCCTCTCGGGTATCTCGAAATAAGCGACGGTTACATAACGGTAAAGGTAAGCACCGAAAACGGCGGCTTCTACCTTGCCACCGACGAGGGCGACGTTATATCGAAAACAGATAACGACAAGGATCTCGTCTATGCCGACGAAAGCTTTGATACGTCGTTTACGTCCTTCCGCGTAACGCGCTCGGGCGTGACGAAGGATTATATCTTCGGACGCGACTATTCAAACATCGGAGTGGAATGCTCCGACGTAAACGTATATAAATCCGCAGACAACGCGATAACGGCAGAATGGAGCGTTGACGGACTTTATTTCAAGCAGATAATTGCTCTTATGGGCACTGATACATATCAGCACGGTATGGCTTATATCTCGTACTCCGTTACAAATACCAAGGATGCTCCCGTCGACAGCGTAAAGGCGAGAGTTATGGTAGATACGGCTCTTGGCAGCACGGATTACGCATACTATATGCTCGCTCAGAACGACGGCTCTTACATCCCTGTAGAAACGGAAAAGACCTTCAAGGGCAGTGACTACAGCAACTATTTATTCGCATACGACGACAAGGTATCTCCAAACGTTACGGCTTATATGGTAAACGCAAGCGTAGCGGGCGAAATGATAGTTCCGGAAAAAATCACCCTCGCTCACTGGGCAAACCTCGCTTCCTCGGTGTACGATTATACTCCGTCCGAAAAGGACCCTATAAACTTCACAGACATTTACGGAAGCGTTGATCATCTTACCGCAGACAGCGCGGTCGCTCTTTATTACGATATGAAGGGCGTGGGCGCAAAGGCTGACGGCTCTACCGTAGGACTTTACTACGGCGTATATTCAAACTATAACGCAGGCGATGCCGACGTCGCTTTGAATTTTACATCGTCGGGAACAATGTTCTTTAACGACGACGAGAGCGCTTATAAGGATATAAACGGCTCTCTTCCCGGTAATTTTTCCACGACCTTAAAGGTTCAGAACATAACCGAGAGCGACATCGGCAAGCTCGCCATAGCAATTTACCCCGAGGAGCAGGTCATCCCGCACAACGGAAGCTCCTTCGTTACCAACATATCGGCAACGAATCCGTATTATAAGGAAATTTCCGAGCTTAAGGTCGGAGAGGCGCGTGATATTCGCTTCGATTTTCAAATAGATCCCACCTTTGCAACGGGATACAGAAGAATAAAAATAGTTATATATAACATAACGAACCAATCAAGCGTTACCCTTGGCGACGAAAACACGGTGCTTGAGGATGAGCTTTTCGTCCTCTGCCCCGGCGCTCAGGGCTCTGAAATAGGCTTTACGGGAATGACTCCCGAGCAGGTATTTATTAAAGGTAAGCGCTTCGCTTACATAACGGGAACTAATTTTGGTCTTATCCGCGATAAAACTCAGTATCGCTTTGTTCTCCGCCCAACAAACGGCGGTGAGGACGTTGTTCTTGATCAGGATAAGGTCGTTGTAAATCCCGAGCTTAATACGGTTACTCTCGTTCTCGATATGGAGCTTGAGGCAACCACATACAATATAATTATAGATTGGAACGATACCACCATCGAGGATATGCAGAGCGACGCGCTCAGACTTATAGTAAGCGATATTCCTCAAAAGGGAGATCCCGGATTTGTAAGCTCCGGAGTTTACGGAATCGTTACAATAGAAAGAAACGGAACTCACTACGATATAGTTAACTACGAAAACGAGGATGCCTTCAAGAGCACCTCGACAAAGCCGAACGACATAATGCTCGTGCTTCGCGGCGACGTAAGCGTTTTATCCACAGAGGAAAAGGGCAATTACAGCGCAGAGGCTCTTACAATTATGGACGGCGACACTATCGTGCTTAACGATACTCTCAGCGTAAAAAACGGCAGAGTAACAATTACAAAAAACTTTGACTCAAACGGAAAGCAAACGGAAATAACCGTAGATATAGAAGGAAAGGTCTACACAGTAAAGGCAAACACGAAGATCTGGGACGGAGTTTTGGCTATAACCTCGTTCACCGAGGGCAAGCTCTTTACCCTTCCCGTATACTCCGAGCAGGGAGAGCGCTCATATGCTAAAGGCGAGGAGGACGCAGAGGCTGTCACACTTCTCTGGCCCGGAGCTGCAAGCGGAGCTCAAACCCTTGCAGGACTTCTTCTCAGCTTCAGATACGGCGAATTCGCTCTTATGAAGCAGGGAGAGCGCCTTGAAAGAGTAATTACCTTCGGAGCAAGCCTTGACCCATCCATTCTCGTTCCGAACGGAAATGTCGGAACGGCCGCCCATTACTCCAACCTCGAAAAGGCTCAAAGAGAAATGGGTATAGGCAACTATACCGCAGCTCAGCTCCGCGCCACCGATCTTAAATTCAGAAAGGATCAGATGGAATGGCGCGACAGTCAAGTAGGAACTCTCAATCTTTATATGGACGATATCCTGTTTGGCGCGGGCGGCTTTATAGGCTTCAATACAACGATTTCAGTAGGCATCCCCGCTTACGCAGACGGCTTGCCTTATATTGAGGGAACTCTTTCTCTCAAGGTTATAAATGATTATTGGGAATTTGGCATTGAGGGCTCTGCCGATCTGCTTATATTCGAGATGGAGGCATCTCTTAAGCTTAAAAGCTACAACGGAATTCCCGTTCCCGATAAAATAGACTTCTTTATAGGCGGAATCAAGCCCGGTATACCCGTTGATCCATTCGGAGTTTTCTGGGTACGCGGCGCGGGCGCAGGAATATCCAACCTCTACGAAACCTTCTTCGGCAGACAAACCATACCCCCGATAACTCTTCTTTTACACGGTGAATTTGCAATATTCAATATTCTCTCGGCAAGAGCCGATATCTCGCTCTCTCCTCAGGGCATCGAGGGATATCTCTCAAAGGTAGGCGTTGCCGGCATCACACTTATCGACAGGATCGGCGGCGGAATTTATTGGTATCCAAGCTTCAGCCTCTCATTCGGAATAAGAGTTGATATTCTTGACGCCATAATCGGCGAGGGCTCTATAATCGTTAAGGATACCGACAAGGGAATCTACTTCTGCGGCTTTGCCAAGGCTACTATTAAAATCCCAGATAAAATATGGATAATCGGCGGTCTTAAGATCGGCGAGGCGGCGGTTGGAATAGATAACAATGCAATCTGGGGCTCAGCCTCTATAATCGGCATCGGCTTCGGCGTTAAATATTATTGGGGCAAGAGCGTAAGCATCGATATCGGCAAGGAATACGATGTTCCCAAGCCAAGATCGGTAGCTATGAACGCGATCCCCGTATATACCGATATTCAAACTGGCAAAACGCTTTATATGGACGTAACCAACGCTATCCGTCCGCTTGCAACATCTCTAAACAAGGGACTTAGTGAAACAGAGATAACCTCATCAGACGACAAAAAGAAGCATAGCTTCACCTTAAACGCCGCATCGAACGAAAACGGCTTGGTCGTTATAAGCTTCGCTTGCGAAAATATCCTTATGGCGCAGGATATAAAGAACGCCATAGAGGTAGCCGTTGGTGAAGACGAGCTAAAGCTCGAATGGTTCGACCCCGCCTACGACGCGGATCATATTGCAAACATCGGCACAAACGCAATATTCCAATACGACGAGGATTTAAGCCTCGCAAACGTATGTATCTCTTTTGTTGACGCCAATCACTTCTCCAAAAAAATCACGGTAGAGGTCGGTGTTGCTTCCGATATCGAGATTCTCGGCATCGCGCGCACGGCAACAATCTCATCCGTAAGCATATCAAACGATCTTTCAAGCGTTACCGTAAACGGTCACGGTCTTAATCTGCTCTCCGAGCTTGGAATATATGCAGAGGACGAGAACGGCAATCTTTATCCGCTTACGAGCGTTGATCCTGCAGATATCACGTCTGATACGGTAACGGCAAGCATCTCTTTACCGAAAAATCTTCCCACAGGCACATACATGCTGAGGGCTGTCGGCACAGAAACCGATGAAAACGGCGAAAAAATCTCAAATCCAATGGCTGAGTGCGAATTTTCATACACAAATCCCCTTCAGCCAAGCGCTCCCTCATCTGCAGATATTGCTCTTTCGGGAGATTATACGATAACACTTGCAGTAACCTCAGACACCGATCGCGACGGCTTTATAACTACCGTTTACGAGGTGACAGAGGACGGACTTGTTTCCACTACGTTCTCCAATTACGTTACGGAGCTTACAGATGAGCAAGCATCCGATGCGCTGTCAGCTATTCTTCTTGGCGGAAGATACGCCTCAACCGACGAAAACGGTGTAACGACATATACGGGTCTTGAGGCAGGAAAGCTTTATGCGGTTTCCGTTCAAAGCTACAAGATTATGGACGACGGCTCGCGTCTTCTCTCCAAGCCAACGCTTTCAAACGAGGTAATGATGGTTATGCCTACCGTTACCGAGCCATCCTTTGAAATTGACGGCTCCGTTTCTTCAAAAATAGGAACGTCAAGTCAGCTTATCGACACGGTAGCTTCAAACCCCATTACGGTGAGAATAAGCAATGTTGGCACTATAACAAGAGGCTTCTACTCTCTTAATAACGGCGAAAAAATTGCGTGGGACGGCAAGGATATCGCGCTCGGCTCACTTGCAACGGGCGCTTATACCTTAAGAGTAGAGGGCAAAAACGAAACAAACGACTCGTTCTCTGCGCTTTATCAGTTCGCAGTTGATACGGAAGCTCCCGGACTTTTCCTCTCCTCGCCTCAGGGCGGCGGCTTCTTTAGCGGAAATCAAATAACCGTAACGGGAATAACCGAGGCTAACGCAAAAGTTGATATTTCCATAGCGAACGGAGCTTCAATATCCGTTTACGCAGACGAAAACGGCAGCTTCTCCGCAAGCATAGCGGTTGACGAATCCTTGGCTTATCAGGAGCTTAGCGTATTTGCCACGGATGCCGTAGGAAACAAAAGCATGCCCTTTGGCTGCACTCTTACAAACTCAATTCTCGGCGTTGACGGCATAAAGCCCGTTATTCTATACAAGGGTAAGGAGGTCGGCGCAATCGTCAGCGGCGCGGATGCAAAGCAGCTCACCTTCGCATTAAAGACGGGCGCTAAGTACATCACCATAAACTCAGGCTCAAGCGCTGCCGCAAGAATAGAGTGGAACGCCGATATAATCGAAAAGTCGGCTAAAATAAGCTCGGACGGCATTTTGACGGGCGATAGCGGAGCTGAGGGAATAATCACAGCCTCTCTTGACAATATGACGGCTTATGTAAGCCTTATATCCGTAGATCTTTCAATAGCAGATATGAGCTTTGAAGCACCCGAGGGTATTATCTACGACGGAGCGCCAAAGACTCCCAAGGTGATTATAAACGCTCAGGATACTCTTACAGAGGGCGTTGACTATACAGTAAGCTATATAAACAACACCGATGCAGGAACGGCTACGGCTATCATAACCGCTACCGAAAACGGAAAATGTGTAGGAACGAGAATACTTGAATTCACTATTCAAAAAAGACATCTTTCTGATGTTACTCTGAGCATTACTCAGGGAAAAGAGGAAAATCCCCCTATAACACTTACGTTTAACGGAATAACGCTCGAACAGGATCGCGATTACACGGTTTCCTACTCTGTAAACGAAAACGGAAAGCAGGGCATCGTGACCGTAACGGGCATAGGCAACTACGAGGGAATGATATCTCAGTCTTATGTGATCGACAAATTTGATCATTTGACGTGGATAATTCCCGTAGCGTTCGTTCTTCTTCTCGCAATAGGCGCAGCCGTTATTCTCTTTATGAGAAAGCGCCGCGCAACCGACAAGCCCGACACTCCAAAGGACGAGGACGAGGCGGACAACGAGAAAAAAGCTCCCGAAAAGCCTAAAAAGAAAAAAACAGAAAAACCAAAAAAGGAAAAGCCCGAAAAAATCAAAAAGGGCAAAGACTCCAAAAAGGCTGAAAAGAAGGCTGATTCGGAGAAATAACGGTAATCTTTCGATTCGGAGGTCAATATGAAAAAAGCTAAAAGAAAAAATCTTATAACAAGGGCGATACTGACGCTTTTCGTCGTCGCGCTTATGCTTGGCGGAGCAATTTGGCATATTTCTGCTTACGATATCTCCGCTAACGCCTCCGAATCCGAATTATCGGATGTGCGAGGTGACTTCTTCCTCGGAATTGCCGAAGGAATAAAGGATCCCGAAAAGGTTACGACCTCTCAGGGATATTATTTCAATCCGTCAGCATACGTTTATCTTGGATCTGTCTATAACGATTCAACAAGCACGTACGAGCCAATTCTCTTCCGCGTTCTTGACGCAGATGCAGATAACACGGGGGCAGGCGGAGCTATGTTCCTTCTCTCCGAGCAGGCGGTAAGGCTTGACGTCCGTTTTTCAATGAACGGCGAAGCAACAAACGACTATATGGACTGGGAAAATATCTACAACAAAAGCTTCTTTGAAATCAACTCCAATATGATGGAGTCGTACACGAAAAAGGAGCTCCCCTTTATAAGAGCAATAACCAAGACTGACGATGCGCTTTCTATGGCAGGCGCGTTCGGATATAATTATGAAGGAATGAAGTGGGAGTTAGATCTTCGTGACGGAAGCGAGGCTCTTGTAAATAATAAAAAGGTATTTATCCCGTCTGTTGACGAAATTCAAAAATACGTAGCAAGCTACAGCGGAGCTCCCGGTCTTGCCGCAACTCATATGACATCCGGCGCAAGCACGGCTTGGTGGCTCAGAACGGGCGTTGACGATATTTACGGAAACCTCGTTGGCGCAGTAGACGCAAACGGCAGAGTAATCCAAACGAGCGCCGATGGAAAAGCAGCTGTAAGAATTGCTACAAATCTTGAATCATCCGAAATAGCTTATTCAAGACATCTCGGTAACAATATATATAAGCTCGCTATGCTCTCTCCGCTTTACAAGGATTCGGAAGCTCCCTTCAAGGCAGAGGTATTTGATGTAAACGGCAATACTGTTACCTTGAAATATACAAACGTTTATCCCTCGACCTATTATAATAGCGGAGATACCAAAAATATAAGCATTATAATAAAGGATAAGGATACGGGCGAAGTGAAATATTACGGCGCTATCGGCGAGGCTGCCTACGAGGGAAATGCTGATACGATATCTACGAAGGAATACCAAATATCCTTCACGCTTCCCGACGGATATAACGACGGCGATACCGTCCTTGCATTCTGGGAGCTTACACAATTTGCCGAGAACAGCATAAGCTTTGTAAGCGAAATGGTCGATATCGGTTGTATCCATACTCCCCAAAGCAACGCTACCTGTAAGGATCTTGCCGTATGCTCAAAGTGCGGCAAAAGCTACGGAAGGCTCGACTACTTCACTCACACAGAGGAATCTCTTTCAAATTATAAATACGATTCCGCATCTAACACTCACGTAAACGTTTGCTTGAACTGCGGTGATAGCTTTAACGAGCAGCCCTGCTCCTTTGGCATTACCTGTATAAGCCCCTGCGTTTGCGGAAACGTTAGCAACGATCCCGAAAAGCACCGCTTTGACGAAAACGGAATCTGTAAGCTTGACTCTACTCACTATCAAGATCCTGTAATGCTCGACAAGGGCATTTTGACCGACTTTGAAATATATAACGAGGGACAGCTGATCTCCTTCGCGCTCTATGTAAATAGCGGAAATATGACGAAGTGGGGTTATCCATCCATCGTAACACTGCATAGCGATCTTGACTTTACGGATATTTCGGGCTTCGTTCCGATAGGAACGTCTGAAAATCCGTTTGACGCGCTCTGCTTCAACGGAAACAACCACGTTATCCGAGGTGTTGATATTCGCTCTGACGGCGAAAATATCGGTCTTTTCGGAGCCGTAGAATCAGTTATGATCGAAAATTTAAAGATCACGGACTGTCACTTTGAGGGCGCTTCCAAGGTTGGCGCAATAGCAGGAAGCGCATCCTCGGCTGATTTTAAATATATCCTGATCACGGATAACGTATTCGTATCAGCCGACGACGGAAAAGAGGGCGCAATATCCGCTATAAGCGATGACTCCTGTACGATTTATGCGTCCGTAGCCTACGGCGTAACAAACGAAAGCGGAAATAACGTTCCCTTCACATACGATAAAAACATATCTGAATATAATTACGCCTTCTGTCTTGCAGACAGCGAAGCAAACGATATAGGCGAATACTCCCTCTCTCAATTTGAATCGGGTGAGATAGGCTACGAGTTCTCTCAGATACACACCGCGCGCGGCGTTTACGGCGGTCAGGATCTTGAAAAGGATCCTTATCCGACCTTCGGCGCTAAAACGGTTTTCAAAACCTCTACCTGTAACGGTATAACCGTTTACTATAATAATAAGGAGGATACTGCCCGACTTGAGGCTCACACCTATTCCGAATTTATAGAATTTATTTGGGACAAACGCTTCTTTACCTGCGAGGCGAGGGTTATCTGCGGCGCTTGCGGTAAGGAGGTTCTTGCTCCGGCAGACGTTTATTTTGATACCTCCCGCGTTCCCGTAAGAGGCGATTACACCGCAAGCATAACCGTCGGCGGCGAAACATATACGAGCGAAACAATAACCGCTATAGCTATTCATATCGAGGATATGATAGGAATGACCTATATAGAAAAGGATTTTGATGCAAACGCCATAAGACCCGAGGATATGATGGATAACCACCGTCTTGTAACCGATCCTCCCGCTATGCAGGAATATACGGTATATTTCCTTGATTCCGAGGGCAACGAATGCTATTACGCTGTTGAGGCAGGCTCGTACGATCTTGTGGTTGTGGGCAGAAACGATTATGAGGGTCAAACGTATATCTACGAGGACGTGCTTATAATTCGTCCGATAACAATAAACGTAACTCCCTACGCAATCGAAAAATACTACGACGGCACATCAAAATTTGAATCCGGCTTCAACGCCGACAACGATATAGCGTATTACGGCTGGTTCACTGTAAAGCTTAGCGATTCTATAAAAGCCGAGCCGGGCGGATACTCCCTTAAGGCGTCTATCGAATACAATCACGATTCCGAAATTTACAAAAGCAGCGTAACTCTGCTTCTTACGTCGGAAACAGTAAACGGAATTATTCTTCCCGAGCTTTACCAAAGCATCGAAAACAAGAGCTATGCTACCGAGTACACCTACGGCGATATTATCCCTGCTCCGTCAGCGGATAACTTCTCGGCAGGCGAGGGTGCTTCCCTTTCATTTGAATGGTATAGCGTAAAATTCGATTATTACGGCGACCCTTACGATCTTGTAAGACTCGACGGTATTCCTAAAAACGCAGGAAATTATATCCTCAGAGTAAAAGCAAGCCACACAGACAAATTACTTTCGGGATACAAGGACTTTATAATAACCGTAAATAAAAAGCAGCTCTCAACCGAGCTCATAATCCCAAGCAGCGTACGCACCGAAATTCGCAATTTCTCTACCTGGTACATCGTTCCCATGGGACAGGAAATTGATATTAAGGTAACAGGACTTGTAAACGGAGACACGCTTGAAAGCGCAGGCATTTCTACCTCAATATCATCTTTTTGTGCAGAATTCCAGCAAGCTCCCGGAGATTCAAGCAAATTCCCTTATCATCCGTATAAAAACGGATACCGTGTTTATTTCTACGTTACCTGCAACGAAGAGGTCAGAAACGCCGTGAACTACGAAAGAGTAACTTCGGTTATTTACGTTGATATCGTACCAAGCTACGATCCCCAACCGATAGAAGAAAATTATATCCACGACGGCTCAGCTATAAGCTACAGCGTGGCATTGAGCTGGAACGGTCTTGAGGCTCTTGACGAGGATCACGTTTATCACTATTTCGTAACCGTACAGGATGAAAACGGAAACACAATAAACGAAGCAACCGTT
This sequence comes from Clostridia bacterium, assembly GCA_017625755.1. Taxonomy (GTDB): domain Bacteria; phylum Bacillota; class Clostridia; order Oscillospirales; family CAG-272; genus HGM12713. The sequence continues at coordinate 18,802 of JAGAKG010000052.1, forward strand.
GATTATTCAACAGAGGCAGAGCAATTAACTCATATTATTGCCTTAAAGCAAGGCGGAACGTATAATTTTATCGTTACTGCCCGCCTCTACGACACCTACTACAGAAATTACAGCGAGACTGTACTCGGTATTGAAAACAAGAGCTTCACCGTTAATATTACTAACGAGCACGGCGAAATGCTCGATAATATGACCGATATTGGCAAATATTCCGTATCTATCGGCGAAAACAGCGCTGATATATATATTAAGCGCCAAATAAAAATGCTCGTTAAGGAATGCTCATTTAACCTTTCTGACGGAACGGTTGAGTTCGATATAAAAAACATCATTATGGAAGCGGGCGGAGTATTCCTGCTCGGTCATTCTCTCTCCGATGTTGAGCTCTTTTTGGATAAGAGCAGAGGTAAGATAACCGTTGACTCGTTTAAGGTGACCGATGCGAACGGAAACGATGTTTCTTATCTCTATTCGCTCAATACTACCGTTTCTGCTTGGAATCACTCAAACGGCGGAAGCAATGTAGTTCATATCTACGACAGCTCCTGCGATCAGACCTGTAATGTATCGTACTGCGAGCAGACAAGAGCCGCTTCGCACAAGGGCGGTATCGCTACCTGCTCAACGCTCGCTATATGCTCGGAATGCTCTGCTCCTTACGGAGAGCTTGACGCGAGTCGTCACGAAACGGCTGACACTATATTCGTCCCCGATTCGAGCGATCTTTCAAATCACAAATCAATCTACGCCTGCTGCGGAGAAAAATTAAGCTCTGAAAAGCATACCGCAACAAATCCCGCTACCTGTACTCAGCGCGCAGTTTGCGATATATGCTCATGGGTATTCGGTGAGCTTGATCCCAATAATCACTCCTCTACCGAACGCTCATATGCTAAAAACGCAGATCCGTCTGTTCACGATGTGACCTACGAATGCTGTAAGGCTGTAAAGCGCGAGGCTCACTTCGGCGGAAACGCCTTCTGTGATGCTCTTGCCGTGTGCGATGGCTGTAAATCAAGCTACGGTGCGCTTGATCCCAATAATCACTCCGCCCCCGCAATTGCCGTTCAAAGCAAGGACGATCCCTCAAAGCACACTCGCTCATATGAGTGCTGCGAAGCAAGCTACTTTGAAGCTCATTCCGGCGGCGAGGCAAGCTGTATTTTGAGCGCACAGTGTCAATATTGCCGAGCTTCCTACGGAGAGCTTGATCCAAGCAATCACGCAAGCACAGAAATCCGCTACGAGGTTTATAGCGAAAACGGCTCTATGCATAATATGTATCATAGCTGCTGTAACGCTTATATAAACAAGGAATATCATTCGGGCGGTGAGCCTAACTGCATTTCTGCCGCAATCTGTCAGCACTGCGGCGAGGCTTACGGAGTTCCCAATCAAAGCAACCACGCATCGTCTGAATTTTCCTATAAGCCCGATCCAATAAATAGCTCCTTGCATATAAGATCATACGCCTGCTGCGGAATAGAAATTGATTCATCAAGCCACACAGGCGGCTCTGCAAGCTGTACTCAAGGCGCTCTTTGCGAGCTCTGCAAAGCTCCTTACATCGCAGGAACAACGGACCACGTGTATGATAACGCGTGCGATAACGTATGCAATATCTGCAATGAAACTACAAGAGCTCTTGCGTTCCATGTGGATGAAAACAAGGACGACAAGTGCGATCACTGTACTATCGCAATAGAAAAAGAGCCAATCTCAGGCGGAGCTATCTCTGCTATCTGCGTTGGTTCTGTGACAGTGGCAGGATTCGGCGGCTTCTCGCTTTTCTGGTTCGTATTCAAAAAAAGAAGCCTCTCAGAGCTTCTTAAGCTATTAATAGGCTAAAAGCTTTTCCTTTCTCTTTAATATATAAAATACAAAAGAACGGACACTCTGTCCGTTCTTTTGCTATATTTATTCAGTAAAGTTATTCTAATCAACGATCACCGCACGACATTTGGCGCGTTATATCCAATACCGTTCGGGGAATTTTGCAGTAAAATGCACGCTGATGCGTGATAAGATACAAAGGCGACAAGACACCCTTGATGATATCCGGCTAATAGGGGCAGATGATATACCATTACTTCCGCAATGGATAAAAAAATTCGACAAGTCGAAACTTGTCGAATTTCTTGGCGCGCCCCGGGGGATTCGAACCCTCGACCTACCGGTTCGTAGCCGGGCACTCTATCCGCTGAGCTAGGAGCGCATTTGATTTTGCTAACATATAATAACACAATCTTTGACAAATGTCAATAGGATTTTTAAAAATTACAAAAATAAAAAATAATAACTGCAATAAAAACATAAAAAACTATTGACAAAGCAATAAAAATTGTGTATAATTGTAGAGCAAACTAAGAAACGGCGGTTTGTGTAACGTGCCAAGAAGCACAGTTACGTACTTTTATGGAGAAGTACTCAAGTTGGCCGAAGAGGCGCCCCTGCTAAGGGTGTAGGTCGGGAAACCGGCGCGGAAGTTCAAATCTTCTCTTCTCCGCCATCAAAGGGCGACAAAAAAGATATCGCCCCGAAAAGCCTTGATTTTTCAAGGCTTTTTCGCTTTTTTAGGGCGAAATTTTTATGTTCGATTTCGTAGATGAAAAATGGATATTTTCCGATACTGAATAGATTTGAACT
>JAGAKG010000005.1 GCA_017625755.1 Clostridia bacterium
TGTTTCCCAAAACCCAATTTGGTCGGAGTGACACGACTCGAACGTGCGATCCCCGCATCCCAAATGCGGTGCGATACCAGCTTCGCTACACCCCGATATTGTATTAAATTTTTCCGTAAGTGGTCAAATCTGTGGTCAAACCACTTTGTTGCGAGATTTTTGAAAAGTGAAACACCCGAAAAAGTCAGTGTTTACAAGGGATTTCGGGCTTCCCGAAAATGAAAAGACAGAAACTGCCTGCACGCTCCCAAACGTCGCGCGCTACCAACTGCGCCACACCCCGAAATCTGTTTTCAACCCCAATATTCTATCATATTTTTTCGCTATTGTCAATATCAATTATACTAAGATTTGCTTTAAAATGTTTTTTTTGCGTGATTTTATGAAATTGAATTTCTTGCTATGTCTTATAATGTCGTATTTCTCTTGACAAAAACAACTGAATGTGGTATCATTTAATTTGGTCAAGCGCGGCTTTGCGCTTGAATGAAAAGAAAGGTACATTATCAAATGAAGGTTGGATTTGTTTCACTCGGTTGTCCGAAAAATCAGCTTGACACCGAGGTGATGCTTCACGAGGTTATGGCGGCGGGGTATGAGATAACCCCTGAGGAGACCGAGGCGGATATTGTTATTGTCAACACCTGCGGCTTTATTGAGAGTGCCAAGCGTGAAGCCATAGACAATATTCTCGATGTGGCGTGGCTTAAAAAGCACAAGGGGCTCAAGGCTCTTATTGTAACGGGCTGCCTTGCCGAGAGATACAGGGAGAGCATATTAGACGAGCTTCCCGAGGTAGATGCCGTTCTCGGCGTGGGAAGTATACACAATATAGTCGAGGCAATCGAGGCTGTGACCTCGCCTAAGAAGAAAAAGTCATACAGATATACCTCGTTTGAGGATAAGGAGTGTGTCAGACTTGGCGGTGACCGCGTCCTCACCACTCCCGAATATACGGCGTATCTCAAGATTGCCGAGGGGTGCGATAACAGATGCGCGTACTGCGCTATTCCGTCAATAAGAGGAAGATTCAGAAGCCGCACCGAGGAGGATATAGTTGCCGAGGCAAAGCAGCTTGACGCTCTTGGCGTTAAGGAGCTTACGATAGTCGCGCAGGATGTGACGAGATATGGAAAGGACATTTACGGGGAATATAGGCTCGATAAGCTTCTTCGCAAGATAACAGACGCTACGAGTATCCCATGGATACGCCTGCTTTACTGCTATCCAGACAAGATAACCGACGGACTTATTGCCGAGATGCGAGATAATCCCAGAATACTCAAATACATTGATTTGCCGATTCAGCACATAAGCGACAATATGCTCACTGCGATGAACCGTCACGGTGACAGCGCTATGATAAAGGAAGTTATATCCAAGCTCCGCCGCGAGATACCCGATATCGTTATCCGCACGACATTTATAGTCGGCTTCCCAGGTGAGACCGAGGAGGACTTCGAGGAGCTTTGCGAGTTTGTCAAGGAAACAAAATTCGAGAGGGCAGGGGTTTTCACCTATTCGAGAGAGGAAGACACACCCGCGTACGACTTTGACGGACAGATAGACGAGCAGGTCAAGCAGGACAGAATGGATATGCTTATGCGCGAGCAGCTTGAAATAAACGAGGCGAGAAACCGTTCTATGATAGGAAAAACGCTTACTGTGCTTTGCGAGGAATACGATCCCGTGAGCGAGGTCCATTTTGGCAGAGGCGAGGCGGACGCGCCTGAGATAGACGGAAAGATATATTTCCGCTCCGATGTGAGGATTGCCCCGGGAAGCTTTGTTAAGGTCAAGATAAGAGATGTGCTCGATTACGACCTTATCGGACGGGTAGTTACCAAGGATTTGAATAAATAAAACGAAGAAAGGGTTATGTTATGAAACTCAATTTGCCGAATAAGCTTACGGTTCTCAGACTTTGTCTCGTTCCCGTATTTTTGCTGGTGGGTATGCTGCCCGACAGTATAATTCCTTTTTATGTTTCTTGTGTTATATGCGCGGTGCTTTTTATTGGAACTGCGCTTACCGATATGTTTGACGGAAAGATCGCCCGTAGCAGAGGGCTTATCACGGATTTCGGAAAATTTCTTGATCCTGTTGCAGACAAATTTATGGTTATAGGCGCGCTTTTCGTTATACTCCATAAGTTTGAAAATCTCAAAACGGCTATGATCTTCACGCTTATCGTTATCGTTTTCAGAGAGCTTGCGGTCACATCTATGCGTCTCGTCGTATCGACGGGAGAGGGAATAGTTATCGCGGCTAACAGCCTCGGAAAGATAAAAACGGTCTCGCAGATAGTGTTTATATGCACGGTCTTTCTCGAGCCCGTAGTTGAATATCTTGTTGAGCTTATCGTCGGCGGAGCGGAGAATAACATTATTCACGGAATATACCCCCTCACCTGGCTCTCAATGGTGTTCACCGTTGTTATGACGGTGTGGTCTGGAGTAAATTACATAAAATCATATTGGAAATATCTCGATCCCGAGAAATAACAATCACCGCATTGGTAACCGAGTTACCAATGCGGTTTTCTATTCATTCGCATATTTACACCCCCAACAGCATCCCCGCGCGTCATTATACTCCGCTACGCTCCGTGACGAGTTTGCGAGCAAACTCGTTGAGCGGAGAACATATCACAGTGTGATGTTTTCGTAGTCGAACTCCGCCAAAGCGGAGCAATTCCGTAAATGCGACAGCCCACATCCCATTATTTGTATATTTAACCTCAACGGGCGGCTGCGATCGCAGCCGCCCGTTTTTTCACAAATTCGAGTTATCTCGCTTCTGTGAAAATTCGGATATTTTTTCGTCTCGCTCTTTTCTTTTGACGGTTTTTCTGCTCAGTGACTTATTGCCGTGCTTTGAAGAAATATAGATTTTTGCGATATCGGGCAATTTCGTACTGAATTCCGAGCCGAATCTAATACCCTCAGAAATGTTTCGCATCCGAGAAACTTACTTTGTTGTCATCTGGTTCTCGTAAGACTCGATCATCTTCTTGACCATCTGACCGCCGATGGAACCTGCCTGACGGGCGGTGAGGTCACCGTTGTATCCCTGTGTGAGGTTAACGCCTACTTCGCTTGCTGCCTCCATCTTGAACTTCTCAAGTGCAGCCTTTGCTTCGGGAACAAGTGTTTTATTGCTTGCCATAATGATTACCTTTCCTTTCTTTTCTGTCCGCGTTCTGCGGGCAGGGCGTAATCGAAATGATGTTGGATTTTTTTGTTCATTTCTTACGCCGTTATCACGCTTTTCGCATTTACCCTTACGCTGTAAGAGAACAACGCAATCGGCGTAAACTTATCTATGATTAATTGAGCTGACGCCGAAAGAGAAATTTCTTGTGCCGCGTTGTTCTTTCTTTAGTGTATCGAAATCCGCGCTTTCGTCGCGCTCTGTTATTATTGTGAGCAAAACTTTTTCGTTTATTATCGCCAATTTAAGGAATGATTTTTTGAAATTATAACCTATATAAAAGGCTTTTATTACGAAATTGTATTATTGGAGTCTGTCTGTTTTTACAAAAGGCGTATAATGTCAATTGATTTTTTTAGTGTGGTTTGCTAAAATACAATAAATCATAGTAGCTCGACAAGCATTCGACAGAGCGTTATTAGGATAAGAGTATTCATTATAGGATTATAGGAGAAATGAAATGGCGAAGAAAAAAATGAAAAAATTTATATCATTTGTATTGGTTTTCATTATGTTGCTAACAATGTCGGTGCCGACATTCGCAATATATGACGGAGCGCCTAGCTCGGTAGGAAGCGTTGACAGTGGCTACACCGGTACGGGTACCCCTGTAAGCAGCGTTTCAGAATTCGTGAATATGGCAGCGGGCGGAACCTATTATCTTACCAAGACCCTTGATTTCAGCGGAACGACCTATACGACTTCTATCTGGAACAAGACGGGAGACCTTACCCTTGACGGATGCGGATACTCTCTTACGGGTATCACGATAAACGGCAGCGGAGATGTAGGCGTATTTTATGACCTTAGAGTTGGTACTATTAAGAACTTGAATGTCGAAGCTGAAATTACAA
>JAGAKG010000053.1 GCA_017625755.1 Clostridia bacterium
AACGAGCAATCATACATCATATGAGTATAGTACAAGCCGTACGGTATGCTCGCCCTCAGGTATGTCCTTCAAAACTATTTCATCCTTCTCAGAGTCTACCACATGATACTGCGTCGGAATTTTGGGACCCTTGACCACCGCTCCGTCGACAAACACCTTAAAATGGCAACTGTCACTTGAACCGACAGAAAATGTAATGTCTCCGCCATAATGCGCTATATTCAGCTCTATTCCGGAGCACGACCAGTCACAATTTATCTGCGTATCTGATTCAAGTGTACGCACACCGAGTGTCTTTACGCCCCATGAGCGGCTATTAAGCGGATATGTAACGATCTGCAAATCCTGTCCCTCCGTTTCATTCTTGTCATTTTTAGAGTCATCTTTCGGCCCCTCTGAGACTTCAGTTGCTTCTGTTGTTTCTGCGCCGATACCGTCGTTATTGCATGAAACAAAGCAGAAAAGCATTAAAATCGCCATTGTGATGCAAAATAATTTTTTTATCATAAAAACCTCATTGTTAAAGTTAATATTTTTATTCCTCACTCTGCGCCTACTCTCTTTTTACCGAAGAAAGCTGTAAGCGCCATAATAACAAGCACTACGGCGAAGCCGCCTGAAACAACAGACGAACAGCCGCCATTTTCTTCTGCTTTCGAGGATTCCTCCGTCGACGCAGCCGTATCTGCAGGCTTTTCCGCTTCGACGATTACATCATTACATATCGGGCAAACGGTATTGCCTGCCTCGTCAAGCTCCTCGGTGTGCTTCAGATGCATACTTGTCCTGCCGCACAACGAACATTCTCTGTAATGCGTGTCACCGTCACTTATGTAATCACTCCATACATGCGCTTCGCGTACAGACTCGCCACATATCGTACAGAATTTGTTGTGTGAGCCGATATCAAACTGCTCATATCTGCCACCCTCGTATGTATGAGTATGCGCAATAACATAGTATGTCTCGCTATTTTTGTCCAACTCAGATATATACTCTCCCTTTTGCAGATATTCTTTCGGAACGGTTTCATCAAAATTGCCGCCGAGCACCTTTACGCTGCCGCTAAATCCGCTTTCTGCCGCAAACGCGCCGTCAGCAGTTCCTTTAATGAGTCCGCCAACTATCCGAACATCTCCGTCGTTCCCCATATCATAAACAGCCGCAGCTGTTCCGCGAAGCTCTCCGCCGCTTACCGTAAGCGCAGAGCCTGAAGCTCCGTCAAGAGCCAGCGCATATTTACCGCCAATAACTCCGCCCTTTATTTCTACATTTCCTTTATTGTACTGAATTCCTATACCGTTACCGTCCGCCGTTACAGTTCCGCTCTCAACGCAGAGAATAGCCGAAGAATTCCACTTTACGGCACAGTCGGAGGCTGCTCCGCCCGTCACTTTAAGCTTTGCTCCCTTTATTGTAAGCTCCGCGTATGCGGTACTGTTCTCGCAAGCCGCCGCAATATTTACCACACTGATATCAGCGTTTTTGAGTATAATTCTCGAACTTTCCGATACACATACCCCCTTATTTCCAACGACCTTTGCCTTTCCGTCAAGAATAAGCGTTGATTCGCCCTTCGCCGTAACCGCATATCCGATATCCGACGAGCGAAGCGTTCCGTTGCCTATAACGACAGTCCCGTCCTTAACGACAAGCTCACCCGTGAGCGTTTTTCCGTTGAGGTCAAGAGTTATCACAGACCAACTCGGTGTTTGCATCATCTAAAGTTCCAAACAAAACCGCCGTACCCGTACTATTGCTTGGATTTATATTTATCGGCGCGGTTTCTGTTCCAAGGATTATATTCTTGATAGTTCCCTTTATGTAGCCCGAAGTGAACATTCCGCTACTCGTGCTGAAGTTCGTAACGCTGTGTCCGTCTCCGTCAAGTGTTCCCG
>JAGAKG010000054.1 GCA_017625755.1 Clostridia bacterium
CGGGGGTGGAGCATAGCGGAGTATAATGACAGCGCGAGGGTGGGGGCGGGGATAAAATTTTTCGTCTTACGGAAATATATGAAAAAAATCTTCATTATTCCCCCCTAATAGGGTAAAATTGGAGCGAAAAGTGATAACTTGATTGACAAAAACCTGAAAATTTTATACAATTTAGACTGCGGACTTGTTTTTGAGATGCCCTTATATATTAATTATAATGTCATAACACGGATATTTCAGTGAAACCCGTACGCGCAAATTTCGTATAACGCCTTTGTTACCGCAAAGGTTTATAAATATCAAATTTAAAATGCAAAAAATATTTTTAAAAAGGAGAAAAAACAATGAAAAAAGCATTATCCCTTTTTCTCGCGTTTGTGATGGTAGCCCTGATGATACCCTTCTCGGCGTTCATTACAAGTGCAACTGGTGAGACAGGCGCTGCGACTGACGGTCAATCGTATTGGTCGTGGGATTTCACCAAGTATTCCGATGACGGAACGGATGGTACTATTAATGGTAGTCTTCCTGCAGGTTGGGGGGCTGATACTAGTTCATATACATCCGATGGTAACGCGGGATGGAGAACAATGATTGATGAGAAAGGTGTTAGACTCGGAGGTGCAAATGTAGGTCTCGGTTTAACATCGCCTTCAGATGCAGGTTTTGATCTTTTCGGCACTACCGAAAACTATGTTATTACGGTTGACTGGAATACTGACTATAAGTTCTCCTATCTTTGTTTCTCGGTAGGAGGAACAGCTCTTCGCACAAACTGGACTTACCGTTGGTGTTACAATGCAGGTCCTAGCGGCGGAAAGGCGTTTTGGAATCATGATACTGGTGCCTACGATACACTCGGAGGATATTTCAGACTTCACAATGCGGCAACCAATATTTCGCCTAGCCCGACAAATGAGGCAGGTGAAGTGCTTACTCAGGCTCAGATAATTGACACTTTTGAAGACGCTGCTATTGCAGGTCGCGATTTTTCAACATCGCTCGAAGTGGTTGCTGGAAAACTGACTAACATCTATATTACCGCTGATGGACAGACGATAACTTACCCTGTAACAGCAAAAGATGTAAAGGGCTTTACGGTTTCTCATACAGGCTGGGGAACTAACAACTATATGTATGTAAAGTCTGTTAGTATACAAAAAGGTAGCTATGCTACAACAAGCTTTGACTATTCGCAGGATTTCACGACCCTTGCCGCTGACAACGGTACGGACGGTAATATAAACAGCAGTCTTCCCACGGGAGTTGTTGCTTCTAACGATACCCAGAGCACATGGTGGACTTCTATAACCGAAAACGGTGTTATGCTCGGAGGAGCAAAGCAGGGACTTGGCTTGACTCCTACCTCTAATATTCCCGCAAGCATCGTTGACGGTAATACCGACCATGTTGTTACCGTTAAGTGGAATAGTACATATAAATTCAATCAGATTCGTTTTGGTTGGTCGTATGACTACACTCCCTCTAAGGTATGGGCTGAAAACCAGTTGGCATTCAATTATTCGGGCGGTCCTGACAGAGGATCTGATGGAAATAACTCTTTAGGAGATACGATAGCATCATTTACCGATACAGGCGACCAGCAGGCTAACTTTGGTACATCTATGTTGGCAACAGCGGCTGATTCTACTGTTTCCGATAACTGCACAACAACGACTAACGCGGCTGGAACCGCTCTTGACGCGGACGGAAGATACTATATGCTTCAGGCTCCCGCTATGACAGGTGCTGATTTCGTTACCTCGTTCGTAATTAAGGACGGAAAAATTGATAAGATTTACCTTGTTGCGGGCGGCGAGACAATTATTTATACGCTTAATTCCGATTTCCATGTGGCTGGATATTTCGGAGTATGGCTTGCAGGTTGGGGTGATAACAACACCGTTAACATCAAGTCTATCGAAATTAAGACAGGCTCTTATGTTGCTCCTACCGAGTCGGCTAATATAGTTCATAACTATAATATTGCTAACGCGGCTGACATTGATGCTATTCCTTACGATATTTGTGAGGAAGACGGATACGGAACGATAACTCTTAACAATGGCGTTCTTTGGAATGAGACAACTGTAGCTGAGGAAATATCATACAACAATATGATTAAGGTTGACGGTGACCTTTACGGAAACCTCGGTGATTATACCGTTGATTTCACCCTCGCAGGAGGCTCTGAAGCAAGAATATTCTATCTTGCGTTTGGTCTTAATGACGATAGAAACAGTGTTTCTTCAAACAGCGCGTCTAACAACAAGCCTTGGGGCTATAACTTTGTTGACGGCAACGCATTCAAGCTTCGTATCAGAGCTGACCAGAACTGGGCGTCTGATAACTGTTCAATTTGGGCTTATGATGCTTCCGCAAACAAATACATTCAGGCTAATAGCGACAACTATCAACGTTTGTCCACAAATCTTTCCAATGCTATCGCTGCGGGTAATGACATAAGCTTCCGCGCGGTTATTGAAAACAACTACCTCGTTTGCGTATATGTAAGCGCAGGCGGATACACTATAAAGGCTACGCCTCGTTACAGAATTGCGGCTCCTGCAGGAGATATAGGTTTCCTCCAGCAGTCGAACGACAAGTTCGGACTTAAGAGCGTTACAATTTACGACGCGCCTATATACAACGCGACTGTTAGCGGCGCAGAAATGGCTGCTCCCGCAGGCAAGGCAGTTGTTAAGGTTGCAGGTGAGGCTACCGTTATCAACGCTTCCGCGTTCACGGTTGCTGACTATCTTGCAGATGCTGTTGCAGTTAAGGACAACGGCGTTGCTATTGCTACCGATGCTACATTCACACCCACTGCAGGTAAGGTTTACTCCCTTATGAATGTTGCAGAGATTGCAGAGTATGTTAAGAATCAGGATATCACATCTGATACCTCTCTCAGACTTGCTTCTAACCCCGGTATCAGATACACATCTGCTTTCGAGGATAGCTTGATCATGGATCTTCTCAACAAGACCGATGCTATCACAAGAATTGAAATGGGAACTCTTATTACAGTTGAGGACCACAAGACTGCGATGGGCAAGGATATGACCATAGAAAATCTTGAGGCATATCAGGCGGCTAAGAGAGAGGCGACAGGCAATGCAGATTATGTTGCTTATCTTACCGTTACAGGTGAGGTTTCTAACCTCTACACAGAGAGCGTATTCAGAGGTTCTGTTATAGGCGTTCAGTCCTTCACAAAGAACTATGTTGCTGTTGGTTATGTAACAATTGAATTTGGTGATACCGCAACATTCACGCTCTACTCCGACGAAGCAACTGCTTCTGTTAAGACTCTCGCTGCTGCGATAGTTGCTGACGCAGAGGCTATGGCAACATATTCCGAGAACGAGCAGGCAGCTCTTAACTACCTCGCAACTTATACGGAAGCCTAAGGGGGTGCTTGAATGAAAAAGAATTACACACATCCCGAGCTTGAAGCTTTTGCTTCTGATATAATTGATGTTCTTACATTTTCTCTCGGTATTCTTGGTTCGCTTACCGAGGAAAAGGGAAGCGACCCGTCGGTAAACGACAACCTCGATTTCTGATTTTCTTAAATCGAATAAACACTTTCAGGGGAAACCTCAACGAGGTTTCCCCTGATTTTTGCTTCAAGGACAGTCGAGTACGCCTGTCCCTACTACCTTGTAACAACTAAAGGTTTACTTTAATATCTCCGTCCGCGTCATCCTACTCCGCTACGCTCCGTGACGAGTTTGCAAGCAAACATCGAGGGGGACCGCTTGCGGTGGATGAGGAGAGCAAAACAAGGCGAAACAATGTTCTCCTCATCCGTCACTCGCAAACTCGTGCCACCTTCCCCGCTGGGGAAGGCTTTTGCGTATTTTGCCCATATACACTTGTTTTAACCCATTTTGTCAGTGGTCTGGGCTTCCCCTAGAGGGGAGGCTCCCGCGCAAGCGGGTGGTGAGGTGTAGGTTGCGGAAGCAACCGTAAAAAATAATGTTACCGCGGTGGCTACACTTCATCCGATTCGCATTCGCTCGCCACCTTCTCATCAAGGGGAAGGTTTTCATAGGTGATAATGTTCGCATATTTACACTCTAATAAATATCCCCTCGGCGGGATATTATCCGCCGAGGGGTGTATGCTTGTGTATCAATTGTCTATCCTTATCAATTTACTTTCGGGGGCGGGGGAGAGCTTCAGCACGATATCGGCATATTCAAGGTCTGCTTCGTCGTGTGTGACTATTATTGCCGTCTTGCCGCGGAGAAGCTCAAAAACCGTCTTGCTTACATTATGGCGGCGCTCTGCGTCTAGTCCGCGGAAAGGCTCGTCGAGGAAGATTATATCAGGCTCGTATGCGAGCGCGCGCGCTATTGAAACTCTTTGCTTCATTCCCCCCGAAAGCTCGGCGGGGTATTTATCGAGTGAGTCTTCAAGTCCCATAAGCGTCAGCATTTCTCGCCCCTTTGCTTCGTCGCTCACCGTTGCCACATTTTCAAGCGCGGTCATCCATGGGAACAGTCTTGGCTCCTGAAAGATATAGGATATTTTCCCGTGTGTGTTTGTGAAGCTTCCGTCCGTGGGGCGGAGAAGTCCCGCGAGAATATTTACAAGCGAGGTTTTTCCAACACCCGACTCGCCGACGATAGCTGTTATTCTGCCCTCGGAAAAGCTATATGAAAGTCTGTCCAACACGGTATTTTTTCCGTATTTCAAAGTTATGTTTTCAAGCGTTAGCATCGGATACCTCCTTTCGGGACACATGGAGTCCCTGCGCGAGCTTTTTGAGTCCGAATATAAGCAGCTTTTCGATTATCACGCTTAGGATTATGACCGCGAGAGTCCACGCGAAAAGCTCTGTCGTTTCAATATAGACCTTCGAGTTCATTATCTGTGTACCTATCGCGCTCTCGGGTGTGCAAAGCACCTCTGCGGCAATTCCTGCCTTCCACGCCATACCCAGAGCCGACTGACACGCCGCGAGAAAATAGGGCATAACCGACGGCAGATAGATTTTTATTATCCTTTTGCCAAGAGAAAATCGGTATATTTTTGCCACCTCGAGGAGCCCTCTGTCGACCGAGCGGATTCCCGCCGACACATTCGACCAGACGACGGGAAGGACGATAAGGACGGTGATAAATATGGGGAGAGTGTTTCTGTCTATCCAAAGCAGTGCGAGAATGATGAAGGACGCTATCGGAGTAGCTTTCACAACTGTCATAAGCGGTGAGAGCAGGGAATCGAGGGTGTGTATATTTGCGGTGAAAACCGCAAATATTGTACCGAGCGCGACCGCTATGAGAATGCCCGAGAGTATTCGGAGCAGAGAGAGACCCGATATCTGCCAGAATTCGGGCGTTTTTGCAAGCTCTGTCAGAGCAATTACCGTAGCTTTCGGGCTGGGGAGAAGAAATTCGAGATTTACGCGGTGCGAAAAAAGCGCCCACACGCCTATCCAGAAAAGCACCGACAGAATCAGAGTCACTATTTTATAGATTTTAAAGCCGCGGCTTTTTGTGTTCGTCATATTTTCTCCCTTCTGTAATTTTTAAAAATGGGGGAAGGAAGCTTTGGAGTTTCCTTCCCCCGTGAATGTGAAGCGTTCAGAGCTTATCTTTCGTAGTAGAATCCGTCGTCGGGGATAGCCGCGATGGACTTGTTATTGGACTGATGGAGCTTTTCGTAGAATACCGAGATCGCGTCCTTCATATCCTTGCCCTCGATAAAGCAGATATTGCAGTTCGGGAGCGCCTTCTTCGCGATGGGTGCCTTGGGGAGTATTCCCGCGTCGACTATCGCGTTTATAGAGTCGTCCGTAGCTTCGGAAATGAATTCAACCGATGCTTTGTAGTCATCAAGGAACTTGCTTACCTCAACGGGATGCTCCTTTGCAAACTCGGAGTTGACAACGAGACAGCCCTGAGCCATTGTGTTCTCACCGTAGAGCTTTTCCCACTCATCGGTAAAGTCCATAGCTACCTTGACATCTGCGTTACCGCTTGTAACAACCGTGACCTTAGGCTCGGGAAGCACCGCAAGGGAGACAAGTCCAGCCGTGACGGCTGCAGAGAGCGCGTCGGGAGAGTTGTATGTGGTGGTGTCGAGCTTGACCTCGCCCTCCAAGCCGTTGGCGTTAATGAGTGCGGCGGTGATGAACTCGGGGTTTGAGCCCGCGCCTGGGAGATAGATGGTCTTGCCCTTGAGCGAGTTGAAATCTGTCACCTCAACGCCGTTGCTGAGCAGATAGAGAACGCCGAGGGTGTTGATAGCGAGAAGCTGTATCTTGCCCTCGCTCTTTTTGTAGAGATTAGCGGCGGCGTTGGTGGGGAGAGCGGCAATCGCGCACTCGCCTGATACAATAGCGCCCGTTATTGCGTCTGCCGAAGCGAATGTTTCTATCTTATAGTTCATATCGAGCGCGTCATTCTTTGCGTCGCAAATGAGCTTTGACGCGCCGAGAGCGGTGGTTCCGTTGAGCAGGTATATCTTCATTTCAAGCTCTGAGTCGGGTTTATCCTTCGCACATGATGCGAGGGGGAGAATAACGAGGGTGAGTGCCAGTACTACCAGCAGGATTTTTTTGATTGTGTTTTTCATTTTTTTGTTTTTCCTTTCTTTGGTGTTTTATTATGTTTTGCCGATTTACAGCTGCAAATCAGCGGAAATATTTTTCAAGCATAGCTTGTTTGTCCTTGATTATTATTATTTTGTCCTTCTTTTCGATAAATCCCTCGGCTTCGAGCTTGTCAAAGGCTCTGTAAAGCGAGGCTCTGCCTATATCGAGCATATCGGCAAGCGCGCTTATCGAAGCCTCTGCCGAATAAATTCCGTCCGATTCGTTATCTGCGAGAAAGAGCGAGAGCCGTCTTTCGGCGCACCCCGCGGTGAAGGCGTTTATTTTTTTGTTGAGATATACTATCTTGTTGCTCAGAAATTCCATAAATCCAACTGCCGCCGCGCGGTCGTGCTCGATAAGCTCACGCACAGCCGCCGCGTTGATAAAGAGAACGCTGCATGCGCTTTTGGCTTTTATGAGCGTAGGGAAGGGGACTTCTGCGGAATACAGGGTGGCAATGCCGAATACAGCGCCCTCTGTGACGGTTTTTAAAAGCACATTTCTGCCGCAGTCTGCCGAGCTTACCGTTGCCGTTCCCTCGAGAATAATGCTCACGGGGACATCGGTGTCCTCGGGTGAGCAGATATCCTCTCCCACCGCGAAGCGGTGTATATCAATTTTATCCTCTGTGATAAATCTACCGATGCTTTCCTCGGAGGCGTTCTTGAAAATGATATTGTTCTTCAAATTTGGATATTTTTCTAAAATATTCACGCAGCACCTCCTTATATAATTGTCTCAAATGAGACAATTATATTGTATCATATTGTAAAATCTATGTCAATAGAGTTTTGTCAAAATGTGTAAATAAATTGTTAACAATATTAAGTCACCCTTTAACAGGTATTGGAAAAAGTGTATAATATATATTTAGATACATCAAAAGAAGAATTATACATAAATGTAATAGGAAGATTAATTGACTTTTCTGCACCGACGGTATATAATTCGATTATCTGAATTTAAATATTAATTAAAAGGAGAAGCTATGACACTTGTAATTTTGGCGGCGGGAATGGGTTCCCGCTACGGAGGACTCAAGCAGATAGACCCGATTACGAAAAACGGAGAATTTATAATTGATTTTTCTGTATTTGACGCGCTCAGAAGCGGATTCGACAAGGTCGTTTTCGTTATAAAGGAGGAAAATCTCGAGGCCTTCAGAGAGAGTGTTGGAAAGAGGTTTGAGGATAAGATAGAGGTCAAGTATGTATTCCAGAAGCTTGACGACCTGCCCGAGGGCTTCAAGGTTCCCGAGGGTAGAGCTAAGCCGTGGGGAACTGCTCACGCTCTGCTCGCGGCAAGAAACGAGGTAAAGGACGCGTTTGCGGTTATAAACGCCGACGATTTTTACGGCTACAACGCCTACAAGCTCTTGGCTGAGCATTTCGCGAACGGCGGAGCGCAGAAGTCGGGCGACTACTGTATGGTAGGATATGTTCTTTCAAACACGCTGACCGAGAATGGCACAGTATCTAGAGGTGTTTGCGTCACAAACGAGTCGGGCGAGCTTACCGAGGTGAACGAGAGAACCAAGATAGAGAAGCAGGGAGATGTGGCGGTTTCGGTTGAGAGCGACGGAACATACACAATACCGCTTGACGCAGTCGTTTCTATGAACTGCTGGGGCTTTACACCCGATATATTCGAGGGCGTCAGCGCGGGATTTGCAAAATTCCTCTCGCAGCCTCACGCGGACGAGATGAAGTGTGAATATTACCTTCCTTTCGCGGTAACAGAGCTTATGGAAGCGGGAAAATGTACCGTTAAGGTATACCGCTCAGAGGATTCGTGGTACGGCGTTACATACGCTGAGGACAAGGAAAAGGTAAAGACGAGCATCGCCGCATTGATGGACGGTCTCAGATACCCTGAAAAATTAAGCTGATATATATTTATATTTTATATTTAAGGAGAAAAAGATGGCAATTCTTATAACAGGTGGAGCGGGATACATAGGAACTCACGCGATGGTTGAATTTCTTAATGCGGGCAGAGAGGTGATTTGTGTTGACAATTTCAGCAACAGTAAGCCCTGCGCGCTTGAGCGAGTAAAGCAGATAACGGGAAAGGATTTCAAGAGCTACGAGGTAGATCTTCTCGATTACGACGCGCTTGAAAAAGTATTTGTTGAGAACAAGATAGAGAGCTGTATTCATTTTGCGGGACTGAAAGCCGTTGGTGAGTCCTGCGAGAAGCCCTTGCTTTACTATCACAACAACCTCACGGGAACCTTCAACCTTTGCGCGCTTTTGCAGAAGTACGGTGCGAAGAAAATCGTTTTCAGCTCCTCTGCGACCGTTTACGGTAAGCCCGCGAGTGTTCCGATAACCGAGGATTTCCCCCTCTCGACCACCAATCCCTACGGTGAGACCAAGCTTATGATAGAGCGCATACTGAAAGACCTTCACGCGGCAGATAACGAGTGGAGCGTTTCGATACTCAGATATTTCAATCCCATAGGAGCGCACAAGAGCGGTCTTATAGGGGAGGACCCCAAGGGTATTCCAAACAATCTTCTGCCCTATGTTGCTCAGGTTGCGACGGGTAAGCGCCCCTATCTTTCGATATTCGGCGATGATTACAACACTCACGACGGCACGGGTGTTAGAGATTATATTCATGTCGTTGACCTCGCCAAGGCGCACTTGAAGGCTATTGAGAGAGCAGAGAAGGTTAGCGGAGTAGAGTATTTCAATGTTGGAACGGGAGTAGGATATTCGGTGCTTGATATCGTCAAGGCTTACGAGGCGGCGACGGGCGCTAAGGTTCCTTATAAGATAGTCGCAAGACGCCCCGGTGACATAGACGAGTGCTATGCGAACCCCGATAAGGCGTACCGTGTGCTTGGTTGGCGCGCCGAGAACAATATTGAGGATATGTGCCGCGATTCTTACAGATGGCAGTCAAACAATCCCGACGGTTACGGAGAATAATAGAATTATGAGCATAACAAAAGAGCTTTTCGGTATCTGCTCCGACGGCAGAGAGGTTTACGCGTACACGCTTTGTAACGGCGTTATGAGTGTTAAAATAATGAGTTACGGCGGCACGATACTCCAGATAAATGTACCCGACAGAGCTGGGGTGATTGCCGATGTCGTGGGTGGCTATGATAATCTTGCGTCCTATGAGAATGCGGACGGATATCAGGGCGCGCTGATAGGACGCTTCGGCAACAGAATAGCGCGCGGTGAATTTGCGCTTGACGGTGTCAAGTATACCTTGGCTTGTAACGACGGGGATAACCATCTTCACGGCGGACGGCAGGGCTTTGATTCAAAGATATGGTCTGTTATCGAGAATGACGGAGATGATCCCTCGCTTGAGCTTTTCTATGTTTCCGAGGACGGCGAGGAGGGATACCCCGGACGCCTTGAGGTGACAGTTACATATAAGCTTACCGCGGATAATGAGCTGTCTATACAGTACAGAGCCGTTACCGACAAAAATACGGTTATAAATCTTACCAACCACGCGTATTTCAATCTTGCGGGTTGTACCGACGGAAACATTCTCGACCATGAGCTTTATCTTGATGCCGACACATTTCTCACCACCGATTCGGGACTTATCCCTACGGGAGAGCTTTGCTCTGTCGATGGAACGCCCTTTGATTTCAGGGTAGCCAAGGAGATAGGCAGAGATTTCGGCGCGGATTTTGAGGCGCTCAGAGTTGCTGGGGGATATGACCACTGTCTGAATTTCGTGGGTGGTGAGACAGGAAAAATAGAGAGACGCGGAGAGCTTTACGACAGAGAAAGCGGACGCGTTATGGAGCTTTTCACAAATCAGCCCTGCGTTCAGATGTATTCGGCGAATTTTCTCAAGAATGAAAAATACCCGATGAAGGGCGGATTTGCGCAGAGAACGCAGAGCTTTGTCTGCCTTGAAACTCAGAAGATGCCCGACAGTATAAACCACGATAATTTCACCGATTGCGTCCTTCGCGCGGGTGAGGTATACGATTATACGACGGTATATAAATTTTCGGTAAGATAAAAGCAAAAATCGGCAGAGGTATCGTTTTCTCTGCCGATTTGTATTACAATGATGTGGGTGATGACAATGGATGCCGATAATAAGTTCCCTAAGCGAAAACGAAATCGTTTGAAAGATTACGATTATAGTTCAAACGGCGCATATTTTATAACGATATGTACGAAAGGCAGAAAAAATATTTTCTGGGATGAAAATCAACCTGATTTTGTAGGGGAGGATACTATCCTCCCGTATAACAATGTGCGGTTATAACCGTATGGCAAAATTGCGGAAGGAGCAATCAACGCAATTCCCGAACATTATCCACATATTGAATTATTACAATATGTCATTATGCCAAATCACATTCATATGATATTATTCATTCCGTGCGATAACGGGAGGATAATATCCTCCCCTACGAGTATTTTGACGGCTGTTGGTCAAATGAAGCGTTGTGTATCCAAAAAGGTTGGTGCGGCAATTTGGCAAAAATCGTTTCATGATCATGTGATACGCGACAAAAATGATTACGAAAAAATATCTCGTTATATCTATGAAAATCCTATCAAATGGCAATATGATTGCTTTTATACAGAGGAATAGAAGTACATACTTTGCACTATGTTTTTGTAATACAAAGTCGAAACTGATGGAACGATAAACAAAAATTTGATAAAGAAGAACGGCAATGATTAAGAAAAACAGAATAAAACTAACCCCGACAGATTTTTGAGGTCTGTCGGGGTTTACTAGTTATTCAAACAAATTCTTCTTATTCAGAAAATGATAGAGCAGCATACCGAGGATATAGACCGAAATAATCTCGCCGATGCCGACTGTCGCCATAAAATACGGCAGACCGCCCTCGAAATGATATCCGTAAGCGAGTACGAGAGGGATTATGACGGTATTCGCGAGGACGGGCGGAATGGGCGCGAGCCACTTGAATTTTTTCAGCGCGTAGGTTCCGAGCGCGCCGAGAAGCGTGGCGAGAGTTCCAAACAGTATGTCCTGCCATATAGCTCCCGTTATAAGGTTCGAGCAAAGGCAGCCGAGCGTCAGCCCGGGGATCGCTGCGGGGGTGAACATAGGAAGAATACAGAGCATTTCGGAAAATCTTATCTGTATCACGCCCGAGGAAAGTCCGAGAACGGACGAAAAAAATGTGAGCGCCACATAGAGTGCGGCGATAAGTGCCGCCCTGCAAATATAAAGCGCTCGTGAATGAAGATCGTTTTTCATTTTCTTTACTCTGCCGAAGCAGATTCCGACAGGCAGAAGCCCTCGGAACTCCTTAGTTTTGTTTTAAGTGAGGATGGTTACGAACTCACTGCGGTATATTATACGACTTATTTTTCTTCTTGTCAAGATTTTTTTGAAAAACTATTGACAATCCCCAAAATATATGATATCGTTTTGATGTTAAAATGATACTCAAAATCTGACTCAACCGTTGGTGGATATAAAATAATCTCCCCATCAACCAACGGTGTGTGGACTTTTAAGTCGGTTTGATTTATACTGAGAGCACAAGGAGGTGTTCAAATGGACCAGGTAAAAATAGGAAGATTTATCGCCGAGTGCAGAAAAAATCTGAATTTGACGCAAATGCAGTTGGCAGAAAAACTGAATGTTACCGATAGGGCGGTATCTAAATGGGAAACGGGAAAATCAATGCCCGATTCCTCGATAATGCTCGATTTGTGTAATATTCTTCAGATCAGTGTAAACGATTTATTGAATGGGGAGGTAGTTACAGTGGATGATTATAATGAAAAATTAGAAAAAAGCTTGATTGAAATGGTGAAACAAAAAGAGGAGTTCGACAAGAGATTGCTCTCTTTGGAAATAGTGATAGGTGTGTTTGCCGTTATTATTTTGTTGGGGGCATCGATGGTTGCCGCTTTCGTGCCTATGTATGCTTGGCTGAGAGTTCTTATAATAATATCGGGAGTTGTTATCTGTATGGTTGGTTGTATATACGGCTTGAGAATTGAACAGACAGCGGGATATTATATGTGCGCTAAATGCGGACATAGGTATGTTCCGACCTTCAAAAGCGTATTCTTTGCTATGCATATCAACAGAACAAGATATATGAGATGCCCGAAATGCAACGAAAAATCCTGGAACAAAAAGGTGTTGAGCAAGGAATAAGCCTTTACTCGGGCTCATTTGAAACGAGACTTGTATTAAAAAATCAAACAAAAAAAGACCGTTGCCTGAGCAACGGTCTTTTTCTATGTTGAAGCTTAAATTACTTAACCTCAACCTCAGCGCCAGCCTCTTCGAGAGTCTTCTTGATGGACTCAGCCTCGTCCTTGGAAACGCCTTCCTTAACACTCTTGGGAGCGCCTTCAACCATTTCCTTAGCTTCCTTAAGTCCAAGACCTGTGATCTCACGAACAGCCTTGATAACATCAAGCTTCTTAGCTCCGAAGCTCTTGAGGACAACATCAAATTCTGTCTTCTCCTCAGCTACGGGAGCAGCAGCGCCTGCAACAGCAACAGCGCCAACGGGAGCAGCAGCGGATACGCCGAACTCCTCCTCAACTGCCTTTACAAGGTCAGCAAGCTCAAGTATTGTAAGTGTCTTGATTTCTTCAACAATGTTTGTAATCTTTTCAGATGCCATTTTAAATTTCCTCCTGTAAAATGGATTTTTTATAAATTTAGATTTGCGCTATGCGCATTTGTCGGCGATTTTCGCCGTAGATGTGTGTGGCGCGATTACGCCTGTGCGTCTGCTGCGGGAGCAGCTTCGCCGTCCTTGTCGATAATTGCCTGAAGAGCATAAGCGAATCCGTAAAGCGGAGACTTGATGCTTCCAAGGAACTTTGCGATAAGAACTTCCTTTGAAGGAATATCTGCGAGGGACATAACTGTGTTCTTATCAACAACAGCGCCGTCGAGATAACCTGCAAGAATCTCGAAAGATTCGATTTTTTCAGCGTATTCCTTGATTACCTTTGCGGGAGCAACGGGATCGGATTCGCTGATGGCGATAGCGGTCATACCACTGAGGTACTGCTTCATATCGCCCAGACCTACTTCGTCGCAAGCTCTGCCTGTCAAAGAATTCTTCATGACCATATACTTAACGCCCGACTCACGGAGAGCCTTACGAAGCTTTGTGTCATCGTCAACGGTGATTCCCTGATAGTTTACGAGAACGCCCGCGGGAGAATTTCTGAGCATTTCGGCAAGGTCAGCAACTACGGCCTGCTTCTGTTCAAGAATAGATTTGCTTGGCATTTGTTTTTTCACCTCCTGATGTGAAAATGCGCAGGAAAATAAAAAATCTTTCTTCCGCAAGGCAAGCAAGCGCGAAGAAAGATAAAAAGCATAAAATGATTTAAAATCTCTCCTCGGCAGGGAAGCTTGGCTTTTACGGAAACCTGCTGTCTTTGGATAACATTCGATATGATATCATAAATGTTTTATTTTGTCAATAGCTTTTTTGAAAAAAGTTTTAAAAATTTAAATTGTTTTTTGTTGTTCTTCAAAACTCTCTCCGCAGAGCTGACAAGTCTGTCTCTCAGCCAGTCGGGCGAGAGTATCTTTATGTCCGAATCCATAGCGATTATCGCTCCGAGAAACATTTCCACGCTCTGAAACTCGCACTCGTAAATATGCTTCGGGCGCTGTCCCACGATAAAGGGACGCATATTCATAACCGTCAGCTTATCTTTTATTTCAAGCAGAGCGTTATAGGGGATCTGCATCTGTATGACAGAGCGGTCGGCAATTCCTTCTCCGAAGAAATCGAGTCCGCTGACTACATCAAGATATTCCGAGTCGTTTTCTGTCATTAACAGCATAGGCAGAGAAAATTCTCCGTCGTAATAGAAGCCCTTGTGGGCGTTACTGTATTTCAGGGGGGCGCCGAGATTTTTGCGGAGATGCTCGATATCGCGCTGCGCCTGACGGTGTGAGATATTGAATTTTTCGGCGAGGCGCATTGCGTTGGGATAACAGTTTTCGCACAGCTTTTTATGCAGCCATTGAATTCTGAGATCGGCGTTCATTTATCATTATTTCCTTTCTGGTGTCATTCGGGGAGCGTTTCGTCGGTGTCGGTATCTGCGTCGGAGACTGCTTCTGTCTCGGCTTCGATTTCCGTATCTTCCGCCGTGTCGGATTCTTCCTCGACCTCAGCATAGATAGAGTCGTATTCGGCAGGGTCAATCTCCTCGTTCTCCGCATCGTCCACGCGGTCGGCGCTTACCATCATAGTTATAAGGCGCGCGGTGAAGTAGAGGAAAAGAACGGCGAAAATCGCGTCGAACACGATATAATTTATGCTCACGAAATAGTTGCCCATCTTTCCCGAGAAATAGGCGATAAGAGAGGGAACGGATGCCGTACCCGAAAAGAATACCGCACAGGCAAGTGAGAACAAATAGAGCTTCTTTTTAAGCTCTCCCGTGATGCAACGAGCTTCGTATACGAAGAAAAGCATAGAAACAAGGCAGGCTATCTGCAAAAGCACCTTGTTGGGGGAGTTCATCTGAACGAAAACATCAAAATAGGATATTGCGAGAATATAAACAATTGATACGACAAGAGGAATGAGAAACAAGGCTCTCGTTTCGTCGCTCTTTCCAAGCGCACCGAGGAGAAAATACAGCGTCGATGCCAGAGCCGCGACTATGAAAATATAAGTTTTGTTCGTAACAGGCTCAACAAATCCGAGCAGGGCGCAGAGCGCCGCGCCGAGGAAGGCGAGCGCGCAGAGAGCGCCTATGAGCTTCAAAGCAATATTGTTTTCTCTGCCCGTGGTCATATAGGGCTTCTTCGGCAGAATTGCCGAGCAAATTCCGATTGCGGCGAAGGTAATCAGCATAAAGATATTCATAACGAGTGGCAGGATTGCGTCGTTGGAATAATATCCTATATCGGAATCATAGAAAAATACAAGATTCAGTGTGCGGAGAACTATCCCCGCGAGTGTGAGAAAGAGAACTCCTGCGAGAAATACGCGCAGAGGGCGCGCGCAGGTGTCGGTTCGTTTATTCATAAACAAGCTACTCCCGTAAAATATATAATTAATATCCGAAAATACTCATACCATTATATACTTAATTTTTGAACAGACTATAAACAAACCGAGCTTTTTGAAAAATATATAAAGATTAAAGTGGGATTTTTTGCAAGCCGGGACACTCGCGCGGTAAAATAAATAAAAATACAGTTGACTTTGTCGCCGATATATGTTATACTATAAAATAATATGTAATATTACATTAGGAATGGGAGGGAAGCTAATGGCAGCAGAGAAAGCCACCGTCGGCGGAAAGTACCTTGAATATAAGGGCAAGCCGCTCGTACGCGAAGGAGACACTATTTGCTACGGCGATATGACCGACAAATATATTCTTGTCCTTGAGATAATGTCATACAAAGATACAAACGGAGTTCAGGTGCCCGACGATATCTTTATTCAGGTTATAAATCCTAAAAATTCATCGGATATCAAAAATCAGGGTTCAAAGAAGGGACTTTACGATGCAATGGGAATCGGACTTGTATGGCTGGAAAGAGCATTGATGTGAGCGGTTTATATGAGTAGTTGGGGTTGTTGCAGGCTTGCGACAGCCCCAGTCGCTTTGTTAAAAATCAATAGATATGTTATCCGACGCGTATCAAATAAGTGCAAATCGCAGAAATCTTTTGAAATTTCAGAAAAAGGATTGACTTTAGCGCTTTATTGTGCTATCATACTAAAGCGCAATACAGTAAAGAATAGATGAAAAATATTTGGAGGTATCGCAATGGATTTTCACGAGAACGAGAGCTTTAAGCTTTTGGTTAAGGCATTGCTCGCAATAGAGGACGAAAAGGAGTGTGCCGATTTCCTTGAGGATATTATGACGCGCAAGGAAATGATGGATATTGCCCAGAGATTGCTTGTGGCTAAAAAGCTTTCGGAGCAGGTTGTATATAACAAAATAGTTGACGAAACGGGCGCGAGTACCGCGACCATCAGCCGCGTAAACAGATGCTATAATTACGGCACGGGCGGCTACGCAAAAATTCTTAACAAGATAAAAGAGGAAACGAAATGAGTGTGTCTTTTACTGCTTTGAAAAACGATGAGAAGGCGGTATTCAGTCTGCGTGAGCTTTACAGCAGGTACGGCTATGTGAGGCACAAGGTCAGTAAGTTCGAGGAATACGACCTTTACGCAAGGAACAAGAGCTTTCTTATAAGTGAAAATATACTGACATTTACCGACACCGACGGACGCCTTATGGCGCTCAAGCCCGATGTTACGCTGTCGATAATAAAGAACATAGGCAATGACGACACGCAGACGCACAAGCTCTATTACAACGAGAATGTCTACCGTACCTCGGCAGGCGCCGACGGTTTTAGGGAGATAATGCAGACGGGACTTGAGTGCGTGGGAAGGATAGACCTTTGTGCCGTTTGTGAGGTCATAACACTTGCCAAAAAGAGCCTTGAGCTGATAAGCGAGAACAGTATTCTCGATATATCGCATATGGGATTTGTCGCGGGGCTTATGGAGAATATCGGAATAGAGGGCATCGACGCCGACTCGCTTTTGGACTTTATCGAGCATAAAAATCTGTCTGCTATAAAGGCGTTTTGCGCGGAGCGCGCGATATCCGAGGCTGACGCGAGGGCAATATGCGACATCACGGCGCTTTACGCGCCTATGGGAGAGGCTCTCGAGGCGGTCAGGGATATAGTCCGCGGAAAGAAAATGAAGGCGGCGTATGACGAGCTTTGCGGAATATACGGAGTTTTGTCCGCCTGCGGAAACGCTGACGGAATATATGTCGATTTCTCTACGGTCAACGATATGAATTACTATAACGGAGTGACCTTCAAGGGATTTGTCAGAGGTATTCCCGACGGAATACTTTCGGGCGGAAGCTACGACAGCCTTATGAAGAAGATGGGTAAGCGCGCGGGAGCTATCGGCTTTGCCGTTTATCTCGATATGCTTGAAAGGCTTGATTTTGAGAGTGAGAAATACGATGTCGACACCCTTCTGCTCTATGAGAGCGGCTCGGATATGGCTCAGGTCGCAAGAGCGGCAGAGAGTCTGAGAGGTGAGGGCAGGACTGTCAGATGTGAGCTTTGCGCGCCTAACGGCATAAGATACAGACAGCTTTTGAAATTTTCCGAGGGGGGAGTGAGTGTCCTTGAAACAAATGATTAATATAGCTCTGCCCAAGGGAAGGCTTGGAGAGAAGGCATACCGTGTATTTGAGGCGGCGGGATATGAGTGTCCGTCGATACGCGAGGAGAACAGAAAGCTTATATTTGAGAATGAGGAAAAGGGAATAAGATATTTCTGGGTGAAGCCCTCCGATGTAGTTATCTATGTTGAGAGGGGGGCGGCGGATATAGGTATCGCGGGAAAGGATATAATCCTTGAATATTCCCCCGATATTTACGAGCTTGCCGACCTCGGAATGGGCAAGTGCCGTATGGCGGTGGCTTGCAAACGCGACTTTTGCGATAATCGCGATAAGACGCTCCGTGTTGCCACGAAATTCCCGAATATAGCAAAGAAATACTACAATTCGCAGAGCAGGGAGATAGATATAATAAAGCTCAACGGCTCTATTGAGTTAGCTCCAATTCTTGGACTTTCAGATGTTATCGTTGATATCGTCGAGACGGGAAAGACGCTTTACGAGAATGACCTTGAGCCGAGAGAAACTATCGTTGATATAAGCGCGAGACTTGTGGCGAACAAGGTGAGCTATAAATTCAAAAATGCCGAGATAACCGCTATGTGTGAGAGGATTTCGGAGCAGATAAAGAAGAACTGAGGAGATTGTTATGATAAAGATATATAAATACGGCGAGGTGTCCGACGACGAGATATTCAGCCGTGTGGTTCCCGAGGTCGATGTTACGGCTATCGTTGCCGATATTATCGCCAATGTCAGGGAGCGCGGCGACGGCGCGGTGCTTGAATACTGCGAGAGGTTTGACAGAGCTAAGCTCTCCTCGCTTGAGGTGAGCGAGGCTGAGTTCGACGAGGCTTACGCGGCGGTCGATGAGGAATTCAAGGAGATAATGAAGAAGGCGGCTAAAAATATATACGCCTTCCACGAGAAGCAGGTGAGAAACAGCTTCGTGATAAACGGCGACGACGGAATCGTTATGGGTCAGAAGGTAATGCCTATCGAAAAGGTAGGACTTTATGTGCCAGGCGGTACGGCGGCATACCCCTCGTCGGTGCTTATGAACTGTATACCCGCAAAGATAGCGGGCTGCTCCGAGATAGTTATGGTAACCCCTCCGTCAGCGGACGGAAAGGTAAATCCCGTAATACTCGCGGCGGCGAGAATCGCGGGTGTTGACAGAGTATTCAAGGTTGGCGGCGCTCAAGCGGTGGCGGCTCTGGCTTACGGAACCGAGAGCGTTCCGAAGGTCGACAAGATAGTGGGCCCAGGGAACGCATTCGTTGCCGAGGCGAAGCGACAGGTGTTCGGTATGGTCGCTATTGATATGATAGCGGGGCCGAGCGAGATAATGGTGGTGGCTGACGGCAGTTGTGACGCAGATGTCGTGGCGACAGACCTTCTCTCTCAGGCAGAGCACGACAGACTTGCGAGCGCGGTGCTCGTCACAGACAGTGAGGAGCTTGCGGCGGCGGTCAGCGAGTCGCTTGAGAGGATAATTCCCACACTTTCGAGAAGTGAGATAGCGAGAGCGTCTATCGACAACAACGGAAAGATAATAATTGCCGAGAATCTCGACCTTGCTATCGAGGTGGCTAACAGAATAGCGCCCGAGCATCTCGAGATATGTGTCGACAACCCATTTGATTATCTCGGAAAGATACGCAACGCGGGTTCGATATTTATGGGCAAGAGCTGTCCCGAGGCGCTCGGAGATTACTTTGCGGGTCCTAACCACACGCTTCCCACGAGCGGTACAGCGAGATTTTCAAGTCCATTGTCTGTTGACGATTTTGTGAAGAAGTCTCAGTTTACTTATTACACCCCCGAAGCCCTCGCGAAGGTATGCGACGATGTTGCGTATTTCGCTAAGAAAGAGGGACTTACCGCTCACGCGGCAAGCGCGGTCGTGCGCTCGGAAAAGCAGAAATCCGACAAATAGAGAGGTAGCGTGATGAGTCGATTTCTTAATGACAGATACTTATCTCTCAAAGAGTATGTTCCAGGTGAGCAGCCGAGGGATATGAAATATGTGAAGCTTAACACTAACGAGTCGCCCTTTCCGCCCTCTGAGGGGGTAGTTGACGCGATAAACGCAGATAGTGTAAGACTTCTCAAGCTCTATCCCGACCCCGATTGCTCGGAGCTCAGAGAGAAGATTGCGGGGCTTTTCGGATACGGCAAGGAGAATGTTTTCGTTGCAAACGGCTCCGACGATATCCTTAACTTCTCGTTTATGGCATTCTGCGGAGCGGATAGCCATTCGGTGGTATTCCCCGAGATAAGCTACGGATTTTACAAGGTTTATGCCGATCTTTACGGCGTTGATTACACAGAGATACCTCTGGCTCAGGATTTTTCGGTAGATCCCGAGGATTATATCGGTATCGGCAAGAATATAGTTATAGCCAATCCGAACGCCCCCACGGGACTCGCTCTTGACAGAGCGACGGTCGAGAGGATAGTCGCCTCGAACCCCGACAATCTCGTGCTTGTTGACGAGGCGTATGTCGATTTCGGAGCCGAGAGCTGTGTCGGACTTGTGGGCAAGTACGACAACCTGCTCGTCGTCAGAACCTTTTCAAAGTCATATTCTCTGGCGGGCGCGAGACTTGGCTTTGCCATAGGCTCAGAGGGACTTATAGCAGACCTTAATAAGATAAAGTTTTCAACCAATCCCTATAATATAAACAGGCTCTCGATGATTGCGGGTTGCCGCGCCATTGAGGACAATATGTATTATATGAACAACTGCAAGATCATCGCGCGCACTCGCAGGAGAGTGACTGAGGAGCTGAGAAATATCGGCTTTGAGGTGCTTGATTCCAAGACGAATTTTATCTTCGCGCGCACCCCCGAGATGGGCGGTGAGGAGCTTTATGCGGAGCTGAAAAAGAGAGGTGTTCTCGTAAGACACTTCGCGCGTGAGAGTATTAAGGATTTCAACCGCATAACGATAGGAACCGACGACGAAATGAATGTATTTCTCAGAGCGGTGAAGGAAATTCTCGGAAAGTGATTTTCTTGGTTTGAAAGAAAGGAAGATGTTATGAGAAAAAGTGAAATAGTCAGAAGGACGGGTGAGACCGATATAAAGCTCTCTCTCTCTCTCGACGGAGAGGGAAGGAGCAATATAAAGAGCGGCTGTGGCTTTATTGACCATATGCTCACTCTCTTTGCAAAGCACGCGCGCTATGACCTTGAGGTTGAGTGCGTAGGCGACACCTATGTTGATTACCACCACAGCGTTGAGGATATCGGAATATGTCTCGGACGCGCACTCTCCGAGGCGCTTGGAGAGTGTGCGGGCATCGCGAGATACGGAGATATCATTCTCCCGATGGACGAGGCGCTTATCATGTGCGCGGTCGATATCTGCGGACGCGATACCCTCGTGGCAAGACTTGATATCCCCGCGCAGAAGGTTGGCGATTTTGATACAGAGCTTGTCGAGGAATTTCTCGCGGCTTTCGTGAGAAGCGCGAAGATAAGCCTGCATATAAGACAGCTCGAGGGCAGAAACTCTCACCACATAATCGAGGGCGTATTCAAGGCACTCGGAAGAACGCTCGCCAAGGCAACCGCCATTGACAGCGCGAGAGCGGGAGAGATTCCATCAACGAAGGGTACGATAGTATGATAGCGATTATAGATTACGGCGTTGGAAATCTTTTCTCGCTCGCAAGCTCGTTTGCCTATATTGGAAAGGAAGCGAAGCTCACCTCGGATATCGGGGAAATAAGAGCGGCGGACAGAATAATTCTCCCAGGGGTTGGGGCGTTTGAGGACGCGGCGAGAAAGCTCTCGGAGAGCGGACTTGATAAGATAGTTGTTGAGGAAGCGAGAGCGGGAAAGCCACTGCTTGGAATTTGCCTTGGTATGCAGATGCTCTTTGAGAGGAGCTATGAGTACGGAGAGCATAAGGGACTCGGACTTATCGGGGGGTCTGTAAGACCTATGAAGGGAGTCGTTCCGGACGAGCTTAAAATTCCGCAGATAGGCTGGAATTCGCTCAGCTTCAAGGGAAAGAAGAACGAGCTTTTCAAGTATATCAAGGAGGGCGATTTCGTGTATTTCGTCCATTCCTATTACGGAGCGGACTGCGACGAATCGATTATCGCGACGACAGAGTACGGCGCTGAGATAACGGCGGCGGTGGCGTCGGGGAATGTTTACGGAACGCAGTTTCACCCCGAAAAGAGCGGAGAGGTGGGACTCTCTATTCTCCGCGCCTTCTGTGAGATATAAATTCGGAGGATACAGATGAAATTATTTCCTGCAATAGATTTGATAGGCGGCAAGGCGGTGCGTCTTGTTAAGGGCGATTACGCGCAGGTCACGGTTTACAGCGACTCGCCCGTCGATGTGGCGCGAGGCTTTGAGGCGTGCGGCGCGGAGTATCTGCATGTCGTAGACCTTGAGGGGGCGCGTGACGGCTCGCTCGCAAATCTTGACACGATAAAAGAGATTATTGAAAATACAGGGCTTTTCGTTGAGGTCGGCGGCGGTATACGCTCGCTCGAAACGGTTCGCAGATATGTCGAGGCGGGAGCGAAGCGTGTTATCATAGGTACGGCGGCGGTCACGGACCCTGAATTTCTCGCGGCTGCGGTTGCCGAATACGGCGAAAAAATAGCCGTTGGCGTCGACATCAAAGACGGAATGGTGGCAATCAAGGGCTGGACAGAGACCTCTGCGCTGAGTTGCTTTGATTTTTGTGAGAAGCTCTCGGCAATGGGTGTGAGGACGGTAATCTGTACCGACATTTCAAAGGACGGACTGCTCGCGGGAACTAATCTCGAGCTTTACGCCGAGATGTCGAAGCGGTTCAGTATGGATATAACCGCGTCGGGCGGAGTTACGACGCTTGACGATATCAGAAGGCTCGCGGAGATGAATATGTACGGAGCTATACTCGGAAAGGCGATATATGCGGGCAGAATAGACCTCGCAGAGGCGCTTGCCGTGGCAAGGGGGGCAGAGATATGATAACGAAAAGAATAATCCCCTGTCTTGATGTGCGCGACGGGCGCGTGGTTAAGGGTGTTAATTTTGGCGGACTTGCCGATGTTTCCTCGCCAGTGAGCCTTGCGAAGTATTATAGCGACAACGGCGCAGACGAGCTTGTGTTTTACGATATCACGGCTTCTTTTGAGGGCAGACAGCTCTTTACCGATATTCTGCGCGAGGTGGCGGGCACGATATTCATTCCTCTCACCGTGGGCGGCGGAATAAATACGGTCGATGATTTTGACAGAGTTCTCAAATGCGGGGCTGACAAGGTCAGCGTCAATTCGGGCGCGATACGCAACCCCTCGCTTATATACGAGGCGGCGAGAAAGTACGGCGACCAATGCGTGGTTCTCTCTGTTGACGCAAAGAGAGTCGACGGTGGATTCCGCGTGTTTGCCAAGGGTGGACGCGAGGATACGGAAATGGACGCTATTGAGTGGATAAAGAGAGGCGTGGCTTCGGGCGCGGGCGAGATAGTGCTTAACAGTATCGACACCGACGGAGTGAAGCAGGGCTTTGACCTTGAAATGCTCGACGCGGTATGTAATGCGGTGAATGTTCCTGTTATTGCCTCGGGCGGAGCGGGCTCCAAGGAGGATTTCGTTACCCTCTTTAACGCGATTCCCAAGGTCGACGCAGGTCTTGCGGCTTCTATATTCCATTTTGGAGAGGTCGAGATAAAGGATTTGAAGAATACGCTTATAGCGAACGGAATAAATGTCAGAAGATAATAAGACAAGTAAAGGAAGAAGGATTATTATGATAAATATTGACGAGCTTAAATTTGACGAAAAGGGGCTTATCCCCGCGGTCGTTGTCGATGTTGATTCGAGAAAGGTGCTCACGGTTGCTTATATGAATCGCGAGAGCCTCGAGATAAGCATAAAAGAGGAGATGACCTGCTTCTGGTCGCGCTCGCGTCAGGAGCTTTGGAGAAAGGGGGAGACCTCGGGCAACCGTCAGCATATCGTGAATATTATGACCGATTGCGACCGTGACGCGCTCACAGTTCTTGTCCGCAAGGACGGTCCCGCCTGCCATACGGGGGCTGATTCCTGCTTCAACGACTATGTTTTTCAGAGTGATACAATCTCTGATTTCTCGCTTGACGCGCTTATGACGCTTATTGAAGGCAGAAAGACTGAGAAAAAAGAGGGCTCTTACACAACCTATCTTTTCGAGAAGGGAATTGACAAAATCCTCAAAAAGGTTGGTGAGGAGTGTACCGAGGTCATCATAGCGGGCAAGGCAGACGATAAGGCTGAGACGGTATACGAGATATCCGACCTTGTATACCATGTTATGGTGCTTATGATAGAGATGGGAATATCTCTTGACGATATCAAGCGCGAGCTTGCGTCGCGTCATGTCATAGACCATAAGGTAAAGCAGGAGAAGATGACAAAATGATGCCTAGGTGCAATCTCCACACGCACACGAAGCTGTGCGACGGAGCGAATACGGCAGAGGAGATGGTTCTCGGCGCGATAGATGTTGGCTGTGAGGCTCTCGGATTTTCGGGGCACTCACCGCTTGAGGGCGAGGACTGGTGTATGAGCGAGGCGGATATGGCGGTCTATATCTCTGAGGTGTTAAGGCTTCGAGAGAAGTATCGCGACCGCATAGAGATATATCTCGGACTTGAATACGATACATATTCAAGCTGTGATACCTCGCCGTTCGACTATATCATAGGCTCGCTGCATTATGTTAAGAAAAACGGAGTTATGATACCGGTCGACCTTGATGCCGACCTGCTTGAGTCCGAGATAGAGAAGCATTACGGCGGTGATTTTTACGCCTTTGCGCGCGACTATTACGAGGGTGTGTCCTCGGTGTATGAGCGTACGGGGTGCGATATAGTAGGGCATTTTGACCTTCTTGCGAAGTTCAACGGCGGTGGTCGCTTTTTTGACGAGCGCTCGCCTAAATACAGAGAATACGCGCTTGACGCACTTAACGCTCTGCTGTCCGAGGATTTGATATTTGAGATAAACACGGGGGCTATCTCCCGCGGATATCGCCGAGAGCCCTATCCCGCAGACTTTATTCTCAGGCATATAGCCGAGCGAGGCGGTCGGGTAATGCTAAATAGCGATTCCCACGCCGCAGACACGCTTTTCTGTTATTTTTCCGAGGCGGTCGAGTACGCGAGGGAGTGCGGTGTGCGTGAGCTTGTCGTTATGAAAAACGGCGAGTTTACATCGGTGAAAATATAATAATACAGTTCTAAAGCCCGTCCACGGCGCATATCATTCTACGAGAATCTTTGCGGGGGTGATATCTATCAGAGGACGGGCTTTAGCTGTTTTTATGGCGGTCGCGCTCATTTTTTCTCTGGCGGTCGGAATAAGTCAATGTGGCAGGCGAGAGGGAAGCGGTGTTGAGAAAAATACCGACACCAATACCTCGGCGTACCCTGTGACCGATGCGGGGGAGGGGGCAAAATATAGGGCGCTCAATTACAGTACGACAAAGGCGGTCTGGCTCTCACAGTTTGATATGATGCCGATATATACCGACGGCGGAGCGCAGAGGGATATTGCCGACTACACCGCGCGTGTGACTCGGGTGGTAGAGAATATAAAATCGCTTGGAATGAATACTGTGATAATTCAGCTCAGACCGAATGGCGACAGCATTTATCCCTCGGAGCTATATCCGACCTCGAAATATCTTACGGGAGCATACGGCAGAGAGGGGGATTACGACGCGTTTGACATATTCCTCGGTATCGCCCACAGAGCGGGGCTCTCGGTACACGCGTGGGTAAATCCTCTGCGCTGTATGTCGGAGAGCGAGATGTCGGCGGTATCCTTGCGATATGACATACGACGCTGGTATGCCGAGGAGAACGGCAGGTATATAGTGACGGTGAGCGATGTTTGCTATCTCAATCCCGCTTATGCCGAGGTGCGCTCGCTTATCTGCGACGGCGTTGGAGAAATACTTGAAAAATACGCCGTTGACGGAATACATATAGACGATTATTTTTATCCCACGACAGAGGAGAATTTTGACACCGAGGCGTATTCGGAGTATGTCGGTAGCGGCGGAATACTCTCACTCGCCGATTTCAGGCGTGAGCAGATAAACACGCTCGTACGCGATATATACGCCACGGTTAAGAATGAAAATCATACGGTACTGTTCGGGGTAAGCCCCGGGGGAAATACAGATAGGAACTATAACGAGCTTTACGCCGATGTTGCCAAATGGTGCGCGAACGAGGGGTATATCGACTATCTCTGTCCGCAGGTTTATTTTGGATTTGAACACGAGAGCCGCCCATTTGACAAGGTCTGCGAGGAGTTTGCCGATATGATAAAGACGGACAGCATTGACCTTATTATCGGAATGACGCTTGGCAAGGCGTACGGTGGATATTCGGGCGAGGTTGATGTCTGGGCGGGCACGGGTGCGCGTGAGTGGATAGAGAACCGAGATATTCTGCGCCGCTCGCTCGAATATATACAGACGATGGAAAATTGTCAGGGTGCGGCATTTTTCAGCTATCAGTATTTCTTTGATACCCAGAGCGGTTTGTCCACTCAACATACAAGCGAAGAATGTTCGGAGTTGATACCTGTATTGAAGAAAATGTAAGTGGGCGTGGATGACGCACGGGGAGTTACATTGGGAGGATATGCGGATAAACACACCGTTCCCGACGGTCCAAGAAGGCGATAGCCTTTCGCATATTCTCACCCCAACAGCGGGGCATAATTTTTATTACGCCTTATCCTTTTCTATCATTCTATTGGACGGGGAATAGAATCAAACGGCTACCGCCGAAGCGGTAGCCGTTTTGTGTATAAAACTATTATTTTATAATTACCTTATTCGCTTCCTCAAAGGGGTTGATATCGTTGATATTCGCGCCGAGGAAACGGAAAGTGAAGTCGAACTCGCGTTCCTGAAGTCTGTATTTATGGTTAAGCACGGGGCCGCAGGAGTTAGAGCCTATTCCGCTCTGCTTATAGTCGATGTTTACCACGGTTTCCTTCAGCGGCTTGAGCTTATAGTCGTGCGAGGTCGTGGTGAGCATTTCGGGGGTGAAGTGGGAGCAGTTGAAGCTCATTGTGTCGTTTGCGAGCGCAACAAGCCCGTGTCCGCCAAGTCCTGTGACGGCAACCCACTTGGTATCGGTATGAGCCATATTCTCCTGAGGACGGACATAATGCTCGAAGTGGTCGCTTACCTTGCAGGTATAGCGTCCCTGCTTCGACGCCCATCTCTTGTCCTGATAACTCTCGACGGGGCCTCTGCCGAAGTATTCAAGCGCCTCCGTTCCCTCGGGCATCTTGAATTGGAAGCCGAAGCGGGGCAGATATACGGCGTCGTTGAAGAAACGGACATTTTCTCTGTTCGCGTGAACATCAAACACGATACCGCCCTTTGAGAGCATAGTATACTTTACCTTGAGGAAAAGGAAGGGGCGATAGGAGCGCGAGGACATAGTGTACTCGGCTTCGACAGTTACCGCCTTATCGGTGTTTTCTGTGACCTTGATAGAGGAGCAGTTTACATCGTATGCGTTATATCCCGCGTTGTACCAATCGTTCTTAACGCGTCTGTCGTTATCGGTGGGCGCGCGCCATACGATAGGTTTTACGGGAGAGGAGAGCATTTCCTTGCCCGACGATACGAAGGACATAAGCAGTCCGCAGTCGCGACAGAAGGTGTAGCTGTCTGTGGGGGTGGTGACGCTTATCGTCTCAGCGCTCTCGCTGACGCTCATAGGAAGCGCGGGGGTAAGCTCGATAATATCCTGCTTTTCGCTCTTGTCGGCAAGAGCTATCTGCTCAAATCCTACCTCGTAGCCCGCGTCTGCCCATTCTGTGGGAGCGTTCGAGCGGAGCGAGATATTGAGATATCCGCCGCGTGTGAGGTCAACGCCCGAAAGGTCAAGCTTATATTTTGCGGTGGTCTGAGGTCTTACATTGAGTGCCTGAACCGA
The DNA here is from genome assembly GCA_017625755.1 of Clostridia bacterium. Taxonomy (GTDB): domain Bacteria; phylum Bacillota; class Clostridia; order Oscillospirales; family CAG-272; genus HGM12713. The sequence goes on from JAGAKG010000054.1 coordinate 27,737, forward strand.
GCCGTATTTAACCGTTTTTCCGTTTTGCTCGAATGTCCATACGAGCGATAGGTCGGAGAGAGATGTGAAGTATCTGAGGTTGCGGAGCTTGAAAAATCCTGCCTCAAAGTTACACTCTGTTATTTTGAAGGGCTTTATTACCTGCTTATATTCAAGAAGTCCCGTGTGAGGACGGCGGTCGGGGTAAACAAGTCCGTCAACGCAGAAGTTTGAATCGTTGGGATAATCGCCGAAGTCTCCGCCGTAGGTGAAGTGAGGATTTGCGTATTTATCGTCGCCGATAGCTACCGAGTGGTCGGTGAACTCCCATACGCAGCCGCCGAAGAATTTATCGTCTGAGTATATAGTATCCCAGTATTCCTTGAGGTCGCCAGGGCCGTTACCCATAGCGTGGCAGTATTCGCAGAGGAAAAGGGGCATATCGGCTTTCTTGTTTTTGAGTATCAGCTCTACGCAATCCTTGGTGTTCCAGTACATAAAGGAATATATATCGCTGCACTTGTGGTAATCGCGCAGAAATTTGTGCGGCTCGTTCGTTCTGTTCTGGAAGGTATGCTCAGCCCATCTTCTTGACGCGTCCTCGCAATGTACTATGCAATCGGGCATACGAGCGTGGAGATAGTCGTACATCTTTTCCTGATTTACGCCAATACCCGACTCATTTCCGAGCGACCACATAATAACGCAGACATGGTTCTTGTCTCGCTCGAACATACGCTCGCATCTGTCGAGGTAGGATTCTTCCCACTCCTCGCTGTCGGTGAGCATATCCCAATATCCGACTGTGCCCATTCCGTGAGTTTCGAGGTCTGTCTCGTCGCACATATAGAAGCCGAGACGGTCGCAGAGCGCGGGGAAGCGGGGGTCGTTGGGATAATGGCTGGTTCTGACCATATTTATGTTATGGCGCTTCATTATATAGAGGTCCTCGAGCATATGCTCCATAGAGGTGGCATAGCCGAGATAGGGGTGGCTGTCGTGACGGTTTGCACCCTTTGCCTTGACCTTTTTGCCGTTGATATAGATAACTCTGTTCTTTATCTTTATATCCTTGAATCCGACCTTCTGAACGATATATTCCTCGCCGCACTTCATTATGAGTGTGTAGAGAGCAGGGGATTCGTCGCTCCAGAGCGCGGGGGCGTCAAGGTCGACGGATATTCCTGTCGCGGTATTGCTATTGCCCTCTGCCACGGGTGCGCCGCAGGGAGAGAGGAGCTTATATTCAACTGCTATATCCGAGTCGGCTGTAAGCTCAACAGAAAGCTTTGCCGCAGAGTAATCCTCGGAGAGTGTGGGCTTCAGGAAGATATCCTTGATATGATTCTTGTCTCTCGCGAGAAGATATACCTCGCGGAAGATTCCCGAGAAGCGGAATTTATCCTGGTCTTCAAGATAGGAGCCGTCGCACCATTTGAATACGAGAACCTTGAAGCTATTATATCCCTTGTGAAGCAGAGAGGTGATATTCAGTTCACTCGTGGAATGACTGACCTGGCTGTATCCCGCAAATGTGTTGTTTACAAAGAGGTAGAAGCAGGAATCAACGCCCTCGAAGTTTATATATACCTCGCCGCCGAGCATTTCGTCACCGACGAAAATATCTCTCACATAAAGCCCGCAGGGGTTTATCGAGGGGACATGAGGGGGATTGACGGGGAAGGGGTATTTTGTGTTCGTGTAGTTAGGCGTGTCGTATCCTCTGTCTGTCTCGCTCTGCCAACACATAGGAACGGTCAGCTTGTCAAATCCGTCCGTCGTAAATGTATCGGCAAGAAAATCGTCGAGGTGATTCTCAGAGGGATAATGTCTGAAATCCCAGTCGCCGCAAAGCGATAGAAAGCGATTGCTTGCCGCTCTGTTATCTTCAAGCGCGGACAGCTCGTCCGAGTAGGGAATGAAATAAGCGCGCGGCTTCTCGCAACCCAGATGCAGAGTTTCGAGAGATTTGTGGTGTTTGAAGTCAAAGTTCATCTTGCTGCCTCCAATATATATACTTTACGGTTTTATTGTAAACTTATTGCGTCACGATTTCAATGGTAAAAAGATACCTATATATTATAAAAAGACGCCAAAAATTTGGCGTATTTTTTTGACTTTTGATTGACATAGTGGAGCTTGTGTGATAAAATTAATGGAGATAAATCAAGTGTTTATGGAGCTTTTATGAGTAAAATACAGTATAAAAGAGACCTTCCCGGGGGCGGAAGCGAATTTTTTGAAAATGTTATAAAAAAGCCCTCAGAGGAGCAACGCTATTTCGACGATATGCTTATGAACCGCGAGGAGCGCTCATCTTTGCCGATAAGGTTTTATAATTTCGGCAAGGAGCAGTCATATCCTCTGAGAACCATAAGGCATACCACGCAGGACAAGTTTATATTTCATTATGTAACCGACGGCGTGGGGAGCTTCAAGGGTGAGCGGATAGGCAGGGGGCAGGGCTTCGTTATGTTCCCCGATACTGTCGATACTATGTCCGCAGACCACGACGAGCCGTGGCATTTCTGCTGGATGATATTCGGCGGCAGAGACGCGTACGGGCTTTTACGGAGCGTTGGAATAACCGAGGAGAGCTGTATTTTTGAGTTTGATTTTCTTGACAAGGTCACCGAAATTTTTGAGGATCTGCTCTATTCCGAGCATTCGGGGCTTGATATGGATATGTATATGTACTCGAAATTTTACGAGCTTATGTCATACCACAAAAAGAGATACAGCGACAGAATGCTCGGCGGTGGAGTCAAGCAGGGCTATGTCCGTCAGGCGATGAATTATATCAACGAAAATTATGCCTCGAATATAAAAATTGAGGAAATAGCCGCGAGGCTTCATATCTCGCGCAAGTATCTTTGCCGCATATTCATTGAATACAGAGGGATATCCCCTAAGGAATACCTGATATTGCGCCGAGTCGAGGAGGCGGCACGCTTGCTTCTCGAGACAGACCTCGGCATAAGGGAGATCGCGTATCGTGTGGGATATGGCGACTACACCCAGCTATCGAGTATTTTCAAGGCGAAAAAGGGCTGCTCGCCCCAGCGCTTCAGGGCGCTTTCGGCACAGAAAAAATAATACTGAAAAATCCTCAAAGCACTTGAAATATAAGTGCGTGTGTGTTAAAATATGACGGAAGATGTTTAAGGAGGCTTTAGCTTATGTATAAGGATATGTTCGGAAAAACGAGACAGAAGGTGGGGCTTCATTGTCATTCCACGATGTCTGACGGAAAAAAGACTCCCGAGGAGGTTGCCGAAATATATAAGTCGGCGGGATATGACGCGCTTGCCATTACCGACCACTGGTACTATAACGATATTCCCGAAATCAGCGGACTGAGAATAATTTCGGGCGCGGAATTTGATATCGGCGGCAAGGACGCGAGATGCGGTATCTACCACATTCTCTCGCTTTTTGCGAGGAAAAATCCAAAGCCCGATAGGGCTGACGACGCTCAGACGATAATAGATAAAATTCACGCCGCGGGCGGTCTTGCCGTTCTGGCTCACCCCGCATGGTCACTCAATACGCCCGAGATGATGCTTGCTCTTGACGGTATAGACGCTACCGAGATATACAACACGGTGTCGGCAGTGAATTATAATTTCCGCCCAGATTCCTCTTTGATAATAGATACGGCGGCGTATATGGGTGGAATTTATCCGCTTCTCGCAACAGATGACTCCCACGGTTATACGGGAGCAGACAATTGCGTGTCGTATATTATGGCGGAGTGCGAGAGCAACGAGCCCGAGGAGATAAAGCGCGCGATAGTTGAAAAGCGCTTTTACGCGACGCAGGGACCTGAGCTTCACCTGAGCCGTGAGGGCGATAACTTCATAGTAAACTGCTCTCCCGTTGAGCATATATATTTCGCTTCTAATACCTCTATTTGCAAGCGAGCCACACACGGAGAGGCGCTGACATACGCCGAGTATACCCCCGTGGATTCCGATTGCTTCGTCCGCGCGTTCGTTATAGACGCGGACGGAAAGCAGGCGTGGAGCAATATAATAAGAGTTTGAACAAAAAAGCAAGTCGGCTCGTTTTGAGCCGACTTGCTTTTTGCGTCTGCACTTATAATTATATCACAAACGATGGCAGAAATCAACGAAAAAATGCTGAGATTTTTAATTTCTATGTTATGCACAGAGTGGATTGATTGAAATTTGCAAAATCTATTATTCTTATGTCAAATATGCACAAAAAATGTAAAAAATAATTAAATTTATCATATACTGTTTACAAACCATAATGCTTGTGCTATAATATAAGTGAAGATTTTATATCTTCATTTATATAAGTTTCAAGGAGGAAGCAAGATGAAAGTTAACATTATCGGCAGACAAATGAATGTTTGGAGTGAGATGAAGGAGACGATTGACGAAAAACTGAAGAAGCTTGACAAATATTTCAGCGACGAGTGTACCGCAACGGTCACCCTCAGCTCCAAGCACAACCGTAAATGCCTTGAAATTACGATAACCGCGTCGGGAATAATCTTCCGAAGTGAGGTCGAGGACGAAACATTCCGCAACGCGCTCGACAAAGCGGTTTATTCGATAGAACGCCAGATACGCAAAAACAAGACCAGACTCCAGCGCAAGCTCAGACAGGGCGCCTTTGACAACGGAATATTTGAGACTAACGAGGATTTTGAGGAGGAGAAGGAGTTTACTATAAGGGAAAAGACCTTCTCGCTCAAGCCTATGTCGGTTGAGGAGGCTATTATGCAGATGAATCTGCTTGAGCACGAGTTCTTCGTTTTCAAGAATGATAAGACCGACGAGGTCTGCGTGGTATACAAGAGACACGACGGAGCGTACGGATTGATTAATACACAGCAGTAAGGATTTTCGGGGCTATCGCAATTTTGCGATAGCCCCTTGCTTTTTTTCTTCAGATAGTGTATAATGTGTCTATATCGTAAAACGGAAGTGGGAAAATGAAGATACTTATAGCATATACATCAAAGCACGGCACGACCGCTGAATGCGCGACGGTGCTTGCCGACAGATTGACGGGCGGTAACGAAATTGACCTTATTGATATGAAATGTCAGATGCCCATATCTGCTGAATATTATGATGTGGTAATACTCGGAAGCTCTGTGAGAATGGGACACATTTCAAAGAAAGTAAAGAGATATATAAAGGATAATATGGAAGCTTTGGCAGAGAAGCAAACTGCCGTTTTTCTATGCTGCGGATTTCCCGACGAATTTGAGGAATATGTGAATACTCAGTTCCCCAAAAAATTTAATCCGTCGCTTGGATACCACTGCTTTGGCGGAGAGTTGAAGCCTGAGAAGGTGAAGGGCATTGAAAAGCTTATGGTGAGAGCAATACGCAAGTCGATAACAGAGCACGATTTTGAGGACGCGACTTACACGGGCTCGCTTCCCGAAATAATTCCCGAGCATATTTATCTGCTTTCGGATAAAATAATGGGCAGATGAGACGATAAAATTTGTAAAATAAAACAATTTGAGAGAGCATAAGCGGGCGTAGTTTTGTTTAAAATAACACCAAAGATATTCTTGACAAAATTTGCGATTTGTGATATTATATATTGGTAACGCCAATAAGACCCACTAGCTCAGACGGTAGAGCACTTGACTTTTAATCAAGGGGTCCGGAGTTCGAGTCTCCGGTGGGTCACCAAAAACACCGATACCGCAAATGCGGTATCGGTGTTTTTAGTTATTCGAAGCGAGTCGAACTCCTCAAATTCGCAGAATTTGATGTACGCGCGTTGAAGTTGACGAAAAAGAAAAGAGATTTTAGCGCGCGTGTGAGTTCGAGTCTCCGGTGTTTTTAGTTATTCAAAACGAGTCGAGCTCATCAAATTCGCAGAATTTGATGTACGCGCGCTGAGATGATTTTTTAGTTTTTCACCCTTTTATTTTTTAAGGAGAAAAATATGTCTGTATTAAAATGCAAAACGAGGGGAGGCTGCTCCGCGCAGGGTAAGGCGAGGGTGTATTTGTGCGCCCACCCCGATGACCTCGCAGAGTATCTTGACGATATTTGCGACTCTATCCTAAAACTTAGCGATTGCGCTATTTATTATCGGGACATAACCGCCGCGGAGCCTGCTCACGATGAACTTTTTGACGCTCTTTCGCTTATGAAGCTTTTCGTTGTGCCCGTTACCTCGAAATTTCTCTTTGAGTCAAATTCCGCCCGTGAGCTTGAATTCAAGTTTGCCACGGAGAACCACATTCCCGTTCTGCCGCTTTTGTACGAGCAGGGTCTGGAATACGACTTCAACGAAATATGCGGAGATCTGCACATTCTGAATGAAAACGCGGTTTCCGATAATTTTTCAAGCTACGAGCAGCAACTCAAAAAATTTATAGACCGCGTCGTGCTTGACGATACGACTGCCGAGAGAGTGCGCTCCGCCTTTGAGTCGTATGTATTTCTGAGCTACCGCAAGAAGGATAGAAGGGCGGCTCAACGCCTTATGCGTCTCATTCATCAAAACGAGCTTTGCCGTGATGTTGCTATATGGTACGACGAGTTTTTATCGCCGGGGGAAAATTTCAACGAGGGAATAAAGGAGGCTTTGTTCAAGAGCCGTTTATTTGTCCTTGCCGTTACTCCAAATCTCCTTGAGAAAAACAATTATGTTATGCAAATCGAGTTCCCGATGGCAAAGGATGCGGGCAAGCCCGTGCTTGCAGTGGAGCTTGAGCCGACGGACGCGAGGGCACTCCGCGAGTCCTACGACGGTCTTGACGAGCTTATCGGAGCCGCTGAGACGCATAGGCTTTTTGCGGCACTTACAGAGAGACTGAGAGAGGACGGAGAGGCTCTTTGCGAGGACGCTGCTCATCTGTTTTTTATCGGTCTTGCGTATCTTTGCGGTATTGATGTTGAAAAGAACGCCGAGACAGCATTGTCTCTTATCACGCGAGCCTCGGACGCGGGATTGCTCGAGGCAACAGAGAAGCTTGTGGATATGTATGTCACGGGTGATGGTGTTCCAAGAGACACAAAAAAGGCGTACGAATACCAGGAGAGAATGCTTGAGGCAAGGCGTAAGGCTTACGATACTGACTCTATTGAGCAGAACGCGCTCGATTATGCCGACGCTATAATCGAAGCAAAAAATCTTGCCGTCATCAGCGGTTGTCTTAACGCCTGTGGGATAAAAAGAATGCTCAAAAAGCAGGTTCGGGAGCTTGAATACATCACCGAGGATATAGGAGAGTGGACACTTGAACTTAAATCTCGCGTCGCTATAATTTACGGGCTTCTTGCCGAGACGGCAGAGTCGCTTGACGAGCTGGACGAGGCTATTGATTTTGCCTTTGAAGCTCACTCCTATGCCCTTGACGCGACAGAGCAAGATTGTGAGAACGAAGAGTTTGTCGCTATTTTGTTTATGATATGCGTGATTATTGCTAATTTGTATATAACAAAGAAAGACGACGAGGGGATGGAATGGCTGTCCTTGTCGGAGGACTGTGTTCTCGCTCAAATGAAGAAATTTCCCGAGAGCCGCTCGCTCGCCTGGGTGTATATACAAACTATGGGAGCTAAGAGCAGATACTTATTGTTAGAGGAGAATTTTGAGGGAGCGAAGGAGGCAAACCTCAAGGCTCTTGAACTAACGAGACGGATTTATGAGACTGCGCCGAGCGAGAAACACAGAGAGACGCTCGTGGGCGTTCTTTGCTCGCTTTCATATATCTACAAAAAGCTCGGAGACCACGAGAGCGCGATTGCCGCGGCGAAGGAGACGGCGGAGTTGCAGAGTGAGCAAAAGCGACTTTCGGACAACTCAAAGCTGTGCGATTGCTATATGATTCTTTACTTTGCCTATGAAGCGGCAGAGAAATACGAGCAGGCAAGGGACACCCTTCTCCTCGCCAACGAATGTATGAAGCGTCCGCTTCAAACGCGTAACACCGAGACCTGTTTGCGTATGCGAAAGCAGCTATTGAATCTTTTTTGGGAGCTTTCCGATGTTTACGAGAAGCTCGGAGATATGGATTCCGCGTACCTTTATTTCCGCAGATACCAAGCGTTAAAGGACATTATTGATGAATCTAACAAGGCTTGGCACAGACTGGGTGAGGAAATGAATACATCAGACTCTTAAAAATATTTACATAAGCAAAAACTTCACTGACAGAAAAAAGAGCATACATACAAGATTTTATCGTCTTGCGTGTTTGCTCTTTTTTGTTATATATGGTGCTTTCGGAATTTTTTAAATTCTCGGCTGAGAATATTACCCCCTTGCGGGGTCGGTGTTTATTTGCTTATTCCGATTTCCTTTTTGCTCTTATCTGCTGTCTTTCCTTGATTACAGATATTATTTCAACGGCAAGTATAGCCATTATTATCAGCGAGTGCGGTATGAAATTCTTCGCGATGACCACGAAAGAGGTAAAGAGGAAAAGAAAGGCGATGAAATAAAATATACGCTTTTTGATATTCATTTCGCCGTATATCCTGATATACTCGAGAAATGCGAGTATCGAGAAGATTATGACATAGAAATATGATATCGTGGGGATAAGCACGACTATTGCGAAGCATATCGCGTAGCGCGAGAAATTGCTCTTGGTTGCGATTGCCGCGTAGGTGCTTATCGCGAATACGGCGAATATTACCGTGAGATTGATTACGCTGAACAGCGTTGACTCCGCCGAAAGTCCCGGGACAAAGAGGTGCAGGAGCTTATAAAGCTGAGCGGAGATTGAAAGGTTGTTCGTCGCCAGAAGTCTTACTTCGTTCGACATAAATCCGCCCAGATTGTCTATAAACGGGGAGACATCTCCGAAATCGTTTCTGAAGAAGAAGAATGATGCCCCGAAGATAAGCGCGAAATATACCGCAACTCTGAATGATGCGAAAATCTTTTTGTCTTTAAGAAGAAATACGCCGAAGAACAAAGGATATAGCTTTATCGCGCCTGCTATGGCTAAGCAGACATAAGACAGCTCACGCGCTACGGGATTTTTACTATCCTTTAGTATAAGGAAAGCAACGAGGAAGATAAGCGCGAAATATATCGTATTTCCTCGCATTACCGTATAGATAAAGGGCGCGCTGAACATTATCATAACACCGAGCTTAAGTCTATCCTTACCCTTGATTCCGAAAAGATGTGATGTGAGCAGGATTATAAGCAGCGAGCAGATAGCGAAGAAAAGCAGGATAGCTACCCAGAATTGCGGATAGATTATTACCTCGGCGGTCAGCTCGTCTGCCGTCATTTCGCTGAACTCAAATTGCGCGAACACATCTTTACATATAAGCGCGAAGGGGTAGAGAATAGCGATGGCAATAGGCGGATATGAGGAGTCGCCCACGACATAGGGGCTTTCCTCAAGCGAGTAATTCATTATCACGACGAAATCCGAGAAGATTCCAAGTAGCCAGTCGAACTTGGTGCTTCCATTATACATTGAAGCAAAAGCGTAGACATAATAAAGAATTATCGCTATCATAGCAATAACCGTGCCTACCGTTATTGCGGTGAAAAACGAGTTATAGATTTTTTTGTTTGAATTATAAAATTTTATCTTTCCGTCAGGCGAGAGCAACGGTGCCGAGGGTTCGGAGGAGTCGTTTCCGAACCAGGCGGAAATTTTTTGAAAATATGTTTGAATCATAATTCCGCTCCCGATATAAATGAAGTTAAGATGTAGTGTGTGCGAATTGTTACGGCGCGATTAAATTTTTACAAATCCGAGCTTTTTCTGAACCTTGGAGAGTGTGCGGCGAGCGTAATAGGAAGCCTCCTCGGCGCCGCGTCTCATCTGAGCCTCGAGCATAGCCTTGTCTGAGAGATACTCATGGAATTTCTGCTGTATCGGTGCCAATGCATCGGCGCAAGCCTCGCCGACTGCGAGCTTGAACTCTCCGTACCCGCGTCCGTCAAATTCTCTCTCTATCTCCTCGACGGTCTTGCCCGTGAAGCAGGAGTATATACCGATAAGGTTATTGATACCGTGCTTGTCCTCTCCGATGCGTACGCAGGTGTCCGAATCGGTTACCGCGCGCTTGAACTTGCGTATTATGGTATCCTTGTCATCAAGGATATATACGACCGCGTTCGTATTTTCATCGGACTTGGACATTTTTTTGGTGGGGTCTGCGAGCGACATTATCTTCATACCGCTCTTGGGGATTATGGGCTCGGGTATCGTGAATGTGTCGGGATAGAGCTGATTGAAGCGCTCTGCGATATTTCTGCAAAGCTCAACATGCTGCTTCTGGTCTATTCCTATTGGAACGACATCGGTCTGATAAAGCAGGATATCCGCCGCCATAAGCGTGGGGTAGGTGAAAAGCCCCGCGTTTATATTGTCGGAGTGCTTTGAGCTTTTATCCTTGAACTGTGTCATTCGCGAAAGCTCTCCGAACATAGTGAAGCAGTTGAGTATCCAAGCAAGCTCGGCGTGCTCCTTTACATGCGACTGAACATAGAGAGTGTTTTTCTCGGGATCAAGTCCGCACGCCATATAGAGTGCCAGAGTTTCGTATGTTCTGCGTCTAAGCTCCGCGGGAACCTGACGCACGGTGATAGCGTGCTCGTCTACGACGCAGTAGAAGCATTTGTATTTTTCGGAGAAAAGAGAAAAGTTCTTTATAGCTCCGAGATAGTTGCCTATGGTGAGGTTTCCGCTGGGCTGAACGCCCGAGTAGGAAACGGGTGTATCGTTTAACATAATTTCAATGCCTTTCCTGAATATACTAAAAAATGATATATATTAGATATGATACCACAAAAATAGTGAAATGTCAATTGACTTTTGACGCAATTTATGATATTATTAATATACGGTCGTATTTTGACCGAAAAGGAGACACGAAAATGATAAAGCATATCGTTATGTGGAAATTCAAGGAGCTTGCCGAGGGCAGGACGAAAGAGGAGAATATCGCTATTGTACGCGAGGGACTTCACGCTCTTGTTGGCGAGATAGACGAGATAAAGAAAATGGAAACGGGTGTTGATATCACTCATTCCGACGCGTCTATGGACCTCGTGCTCGTTACCGAGTTTGAAAGTGCCGAGACGCTCAGAGCGTACGCGCTTCATCCGAAGCACCTCAAGGTGGCGGAATATGTCAAAAAGGTCGTTGAGTCGAGAGTTGTTCTTGACTACGATATGTGAGATATAACTGATATACATAATTGAGAGGGAAGAAAAATGATAAAGCTTGAAAGAACATCTGTAATGAATCTTGAGAATGCTATAAGAGGGGCGAGAAATCCGCTTAACAGCTGGGACAGAATGGACAGCTCCTACGATGACGAGGGGAATTATATCCTCGGTGAGAACGACCTGAGTCTTGCTCAGCGCCTTGCGACGGCGGGAAGCGACCACAGAAAATTTTTGCGCCAGATATTCGTGTCGGTAGACATAACCGCTCCGCTTTATTGGTGGAAGGAGTTTGATACATATAAGGTAGGAACCGTGGCAAACTCTACCTCAACTATGCATAAGATACACTCGAAGCCCTTCGAGCGCGCCGACTTTTCCTGCGACAGACTCGACGAGGGGGGACTCGCTATGCTTGACGCGACGATAGACTATCTTGAGGAGCAGAGAGTGCGCTTCTGCGAGGACAAGACCGACAGACAGCCCTGGCACAATATGATACAGATGCTTCCGTCGAGCTACAATCAGATGCGCACGGTAACTATGAACTATGAAAATCTGATAAATATGTATTACGCCCGCAAGACGCACAAGCTCGCCGAGTGGCACGCATATTGCGACTGGATAGCAGAGCTTCCTTATGCTAAGGAGCTTATAATAATAAAGGGATAAAACAATAAATAAAAGGCTGGTTTGCATTTGCGCAAAACAGCCTTTTGATTTGCTGTTCATAAGACAAAAATTGTCATATTCTAGCCTCTTTCGGGCAAAATCAAATACGGTGTACGGAGAAGATTCTAGACCTGAAAACGGTATATTTTGAAAGCTTTCGGGGCGTTTATATCGCGCCAAGGCATAACTAACTTTTTGGTTATAAAAATAAGACGATTTTGGAGCTGAAAAAGACAAAAAATTAACAAAATTTTTCGATATTCCCTTGACGAATAAGGAAAATAGGAATATAATATATCCTATACACGCTTTTTGGCGTGAGTTTCATTAATTTACGGAGGTTCAGAAAATGAACAGAGTTTACAATTTCTCAGCGGGCCCTTCCATGCTTCCTTTAGAGGTTCTTCAAAAAGCAGCATCCGAATTGGTCTGCTACGGAGAGTCAGGAATGTCGGTTATGGAGATGTCCCATCGATCTCCGGATTATGAGGCAATCATAAACGATGCCGAGGCTATGCTTCGCAAGCTTATGAACATTCCCGACAACTACAAGGTGCTTTTCCTTCAGGGTGGAGCTTCCACTCAGTTTGCCGCAGTTCCGATGAATCTTATCGGAAGAACAGGCAAGGCGGACTATATTGTTTCGGGTCAGTTCTCGGGCAAGGCGTTCAAGGAAGCGCAGAAGCTTGGATACGATGTAAAGTGCATCGCTACGACTAAAGAAGACAACTTCGACCATATTCCCGAGGTAACAAAGGATATGGTAAGACCTGACGCGTCGTATGTACATATTTGCTTCAATAATACTATCTACGGAACCAAGTACGGATACATTCCCGAGACGGGCGATATTCCGCTCGTTGCCGATATGTCGTCCTGCATTATCTCCGAGCCTGTTGATGTAAGCCGCTTCGGCGTTATTTACGCAGGCGCGCAGAAGAATATGGCTCCCGCAGGACTTACCCTCGTTATCGTAAGAGAGGATCTTCTCGATTACGCAGAGGAAAAGATGCCCACGATGCTCGAGTGGAAGACTATGGCAGAGAACGGCTCTATGTATAACACTCCCCCCTGCTATGCCATCTATATGGCTAAGCTCGTTTACGAGTGGATACTTTCCATCGGCGGTCTCGACGAAATGAAGGTCAGAAACGAGAAGAAGGCAGCGCTTCTTTACGACTATCTCGACGCTCAGGATTACTATGTAGCTCCCGTTAAGAAGGGAAGCCGCTCGATGATGAATGTAACATTCGTTACGGGTGACGCTGACCTCGATAAGAAGTTCGCTTCCGAGGCTGCAAAGGCAGGTCTGAAGAACCTTAAGGGACACCGTTCTGTCGGCGGTATGAGAGCTTCGATATACAACGCTATGCCTTATGAGGGCGTTGAGGCACTCGTTGCTTTCATGAAGAAGTTCGCAGAGGAAAATCCTAAGAAATAATTGTATTGAGGAATAACAGAAATGAAAAATATACTTTGCTTGAATAAGATCGCGGCTGTCGGAACCGACAAGCTGGATAAGACTGTATACAATGTAGGTACAGATGTGGCTGATCCCGACGCTATTATGGTTCGTTCGGCAGCAATGCACGATATGACCTTCGCTCCCGAAATGCTTGCTATCGCAAGAGCGGGCGCGGGCGTAAACAATATTCCCGTTGACCGTTGCTCAAAGGAGGGTATCGTCGTATTCAACACCCCCGGAGCTAACGCAAACGGCGTTAAGGAGCTTGCTATATGCGCTCTTATGCTCGCTTCCCGTAATGTTGTCGGCGGAATCAAGTGGGTCGACACTCTTGTTGGAACAGAGGGCGTTGCCAAGGCTGTTGAGGCTGGCAAGTCCAAGTTCGCAGGTGTTGAGGTTATGGGCAAGAAGTTCGGCGTTATAGGTCTTGGCGCTATCGGCGGTATGGTTGCAAACTCCGCGGTTCACCTCGGTATGAGCGTTCTCGGATGCGACCCTTACCTCAGCGTTGACGCGGCTTGGAACATCAACCACCGCGTAAATAAGGTAGCTTCCTTTGAGGAGATTTTCAAAGAGGCAGACTACATATCCCTCCATGTTCCCGCAACACCCTCTACCAAGAATATGATAAACGCAGAGACCATCGCTACGATGAAGGACGGCGTGAGAATAATCAATCTCTCCCGCGCAGACCTCGTCAATGCGGCTGATATGAAGGCGGCTCTCGCTTCGGGTAAGGTAGCGGCTTATGTTACCGACTTCCCGACAGACGAGATGGTAGGCGTTGAGGGTGCGGTTATCATTCCTCACCTCGGAGCTTCCACGGCAGAGTCTGAGGACAACTGCGCGGTTATGGCGGCAGTTGAGCTTGATGAATATCTTCGTTACGGTAATATCAAGAACAGCGTTAACTTCCCGAACCTCTCGATGCCTCTCAGCGCAGACAAGAGAGTTTGCGTGCTTCACGCAAATGTTCCCACGATTCTTTCGCAGATCACGGGCGCGCTCTCCGAGACAGGCGTTAACATTGAGAATATGACTAACAAGTCTAAGGGCGATAACGCATATACCGTTGTCGATGTTACGGGCGATGTTTCGGCAGAAACCGTTGCAAAACTCAGCGCGGTTGAAGGAATCGTAAGAGTAAGAGTTATCTAAAAAATTCAGGCTGTCTCAATTTGGGACAGCCTATTTTAATGCGGGGGATTATGCAGATATTCAGAGCAGAGAACCGAGTGGAATTTATACGCTCGGAGAATATAACTTCAATTCACGCCTTTTCCACGCGTGTGGGCGGGGTGAGTGAGTTGCCTCATACCTCGTCTCTCAATCTTGCCTTCGGCAGAGGAGACGAAAGAGATACGGTACTGGAAAATCTTTCTCTCTTTGCGGCGGCGGTGGGATTTGATGCGGAGAGGCTCGTGAGCGTACATCAGATACATTCGGCAGATGTGAGACTCGTTGACGGTAGCCACGCAGGGCAGGGATATATTATAAATGAAGCTTTTGAATGCGACGGATATGTCACTAATACCTCGGGAGTTGCCGTGGGTGTCAAGACGGCGGACTGCGTACCGATACTTATGGAAGGATATGACCGAAGCGGCGCCGTTTGTTGCGTCGGCGCGGCTCACGCGGGGTGGCGCGGTACCGTATCGGGCATAGCGGTGAAGTGTCTTGAACAAATGAGGTCGCTTGGCACGGAGCGCGTTCGGGTTGCCATAGGCCCCGCAATATGCGGCAAATGCTTTGAGGTCAGGTCGGATTTTTATGATGCTGTAAGCGAAATTCTCGGCGAGGAGCTGACCGCAAAATATCTGCTGCCCGACGGTAAAATGACGGGCGTGTGGCATACCGACCTTCGCCGTATGAATAAGGATTTTCTTGTGTCGGCGGGCGTTGCCGAGTGCGATATTGATATTTCGGAGGACTGCACCTGCTGTCTCCCCGAGAGATATTTCTCGCACCGCTTTAGCGGCGGCAAACGCGGAACACAGCTCTCGGTTATAGTTATGCCGTAAAATACGCAAAAGGAACCGCTCTACACCGAAACGGTTCCTTTTTGGTTTGATTTCTTGTAGCATTGGTAGTGGTCGGCGCTCTCGACGAACCGTTTTCCTCTTTGAATATTCGTCGGGATTAAGCGAAAAATTTCGTTACTCCCACGAAAGCTGATATTTGTCTATATCCTCGGGGTCAAACCATTTTTCGTCAACATATTTCAAACCACCGTATTCCTCGTCGTATGCGTAGACCGAATAGCAGTAATAATCGTTTTCGGCGTAATAGAGAATTGCCCGCTCCTCGAGCGCGGTAAATTCTCCGTTAAGAAAAGCGTATTTCGTTATACTGTGCTTCCTTATATATACCTCGGGCGAATTCGTGTTCTTTTCAACCAAGATTTCCTTGGAGGTCTGCTCGGTAAAGAGATACTCGCCGTCTATTAACAGATTTGGCAGGTCTTTCATACCCTCGTTATACCCAAGCTTTCCGTTCTCTCCTGTAAGGTATACTGTGTAATGTATATCGTTGTCGTCGTCAAAGGCGCAGGGGAGAATAACATCCTCGTCTCCGTCACCGTCAGCGTCCTCAAGGATAGCGGAATATTCCAATTCGTCCTTGGAGAAAAGCTCGGACGACGCATCAAAGGGAAGCGAGCCCGCCTTTTTGGAATCTTTCTTTATAATAACCTTTCTCACCGTGTTCGCCGAACCTTTGAACTTGAAAGAGTATCCGTCCTGCTCAAATGAGTGGTAGGTGATGATATTGAAATGAATATCGAATGCCTTTATTATAATAAATGAAAGCAAAATGACCGCAATGGCGGCGGTAAGCGCGATAATTATCCGTCTATTTTTAACCATAAAAAACCTCGTATAATGTGTTTGTATATATTTTATAATAAAAGTGATAAAAAGTAAAGGAAAATCGACAAAAATTTTTTTAAAATAGTTATTGACAAATGGATTTTAATGTGGTATAATCTATATCGTTCCGTGACTGAACGGAGATTTGCTGGTGTGGCTCAATGGCAGAGCAGCTGATTTGTAATCAGCAGGTTGTTGGTTCGACTCCGATCACCAGCTCCAAGGCTACGCCGAGCGTAGCCTGATATTTGGGGGATTTCCCGAGCGGCCAAAGGGGGCAGACTGTAAATCTGTTGTCACTGACTTCGGTGGTCCGAATCCACCATCCCCCACCAAAAAATCCGAAAGCGAAAGCTTTCGGATTTTTTTATCCAAGCCGCAGGCTTGGCATATCATTACGGTGGGGAAATTGTCTTTATAATTTAGAATAGCCAAAACTATTAACTAGTGCGTCTATCTTCTCACCTTTCTTGCAAAGAGGGCAGTCATGCGAGGGATAGCTTGCGTAATTTTTGAGGTCCTTCGGGTCAAATATGGATTTTACATCATATCCGGCGCAGGTGTCGGTAGTGGCAAAAAGAGAACAAATGCCCGCAACATATCCGCCATAGTATTTTATCGCTTCAACAGCCGCCTGAGCCGTGTATCCCGTGGTCACCGATGCCGCAAGAACAAGAACATGCTTGCCCGAAATCGCGGTGGCTATGTTGTCTCTGAAAATTATCTGGCTTCCCGAGGTATGCTCGGGGGTGACGACATAAATGGTCTGGTGCGCGTTCATATTCATAAAGTGACCGTTGGTCAGCTCGTTCGCAAGACAGGTTCCTATGACCTCGGTTCCGTCAAGACACAAGATTGTGTCGACAACGGTTGTGGTATTATAATAGGAAACAAGCTCTTTCGCAACTGCGTTTGCTTCCGAAAGACGCGTTTTCTGAGTCGTTACATCAATAAAATAATTGATATGGCTGTGGCTGGTCGCAAAGTGTCCCTCGGATACTCGCAGGAAAAGATTTCTGTGCTTTGTTTTGATTTTATAAGATTGCATAATAAAACCCCTTTTCTTTTAGTATATCATAAGCTTGCTTCTCTGTCAATGATTTGCAGATTTATTTGGCAAATTGAACAATAAAATTTTGGTCAAAAAAGCTAAAGAAAAGGGCGTAAAACTCAAAAATGCTGAAAAAGAATCCAAAAAAGAAAAAAAGTAAAAAAACTTGCAAAAAAGTGTTGACAAAGGAAAAGTGATGTGATATAATAGTCAAGCTATCCGCCGGAGCGGGTGGCACGGTCATTGAAAATTGAACAACAAGAGAGAAGTACAAAGCATTGCAAGTGCGAAATACTGATCTCGTCAATCGAGTTATATATACTCAACAAAAGTAAGAAAGCTAAGATAGAAAAGCTCGAATACAAAAGATAGTAG
>JAGAKG010000055.1 GCA_017625755.1 Clostridia bacterium
GAGGTCTTTGACGATAACTGTGTCGATCTCGCCGTGTTCGATCATTCTTTGCATACGTTGAAAATCGGGGCGGTCAAAGGTCGTACCCGAAACTCCGTCATCCACGAAAAATTGGGTATTGTGATAACCATTGGAGCGAGCGTATTGGGATAAGATCTCCCTTTGAGAAGAGATTTGTCAAGGGGTTTTTCTGCAAAAGTTGCAAAAACCTTAAATAAATTTGTGATAGCCCTCGTTTCATTGCGGAACGAGGGCTAAAAATATGAGATTTTGCCCCGATTTCGTTATCTATCCCATCCATCACGCTCTCTTTGGGATTTGCTCGGAGCTTTGCTATCTTTCGCTTCTTGCGACGGAGCTTCATAGACGGGCTTTATCTCCGCTTCTATCTGTGGCGGATCATCATATTCTCCGATGCGCTTGTCGATATATTCCTTGCTGTCGGCAAAATCGTTATCGTCGCATCTTCCGTGTTCCTCGTGTATCTTCTTTCGTGCTTCGCTTTCCTTGTCGGTACGGAGAGATTTACGCGCTTGGTTAAGCTCGTCCTTGTCAAAGTCACTCGCCTTCGCTTTCAGCTTTCCGTATTCGGCAATAGCTTCGTCCAACGCTTCGTCGGTCTTATCCCACTCGGCTTGGATTTTCGGCAAATTGTTCTCGGTTTCCTTGATACGCGCCTCGGCTTGCGGAAGTTCGTCGGTGCTCTTGCACTTCAAGTATTCAAGAAGCATATTACGGCGGCTCTCCAAATCCTCAAGCTCATTGGTCAGATTTGAAATTGATTTTGTCAGTTCTGTGCGCCTATCGGCTTTGAGAAAGAAGCGTTTGCTTTCCTTGATGGCTTCGTTGCGCTCATTTGTTTTCTGTTCGATCTGTTCCGTAAGAGCGTGATAGGCTTTCAAGCGCTCTTTGTAGTATTCGTTATAATACTTTCCCGTTGTGTGCGCGATATTCAAGTGGCGCTCTCTGTATTTGAGGCAGATCAATTCCACACGAGCAACTTCAAGGGCATCGGCAATAGCACTTACCGCCAAGGCAATAGTCTTCACCAAATACTCGATGGTCTTCACAATATCGTCGATGAATTGATTGTCCTGTCGTATCAAGCGGTTAAGCTCGTAGCGGTCACAATAGCGTTTCTTCTTGACGATGGCAAAGCCCGAAACGCCAACGTGAACGGTAGGCTGCTTTTTAATCCCTCTTGCCAGAAAGCTGCGGTGGTCGATGCTCTCGTCCATTTCAAATTCTTTGAAATAGGAATTGACAAGGCTTGCCCAACGCTCTCTCCATTCAAGGAGAGTTTCTTCGCTGTTCCACGCCTCCGAGATTGGATTTTGTCTGCCGTACTTCGTGCTTTTCGGATACTTGTTCACGCGCTCCAAGCGTTCCGCTTTTGACGGCGGGAGGTATTCTTTTTTCTTGCCGATCTTGTATAGATACTGCTTCTCCCATCCGTTCTTCTGCGCTACCTTGTATTCGGATGCGGTAAAGCCGCGTTCCTCTCCGTTACGGACACATAGATATTCCTTTTCGGTCTTGCGTTGCCAAGTACCGTCTTTGTTCAGCGGGCGCACCGTCAGCATAATATGCGCGTGGGGATTATGCCCGTCGGTATCGTGAATACAAAGGTCGGCACACATACCTCTGTTTACAAAATTGCACTTGATATATTCTTGCAGCATCCTTTCCCAAACCGATAGGTCAAACTCTACGGGCAAGGCAATGACAAGCTCACGGGATAGGCGGCTGTCCTTCGTCTTTTCGGCTTCCTCCACAGCGTTCCATAATATGCTTCGGTCAGACCATTCCTTTGGCGCGTGTTCGGGCAAAAATACTTGTTCGTAGATAAGTCCTCGCTTTCGGGTGTAATCGTGGGTAACGCCGTCGTAATCGTTATAGATGCGGGAGCA
>JAGAKG010000056.1 GCA_017625755.1 Clostridia bacterium
AGGATATTTGAGAGGAGCTGACCTTAGTACGAGAGGACCGGGTCGGACGCACCTCCGGTGCACCAGTTGTACTGCCAAGTGCATAGCTGGGTAGCCGCGTGCGGAAGTGATAAACGCTGAAGGCATCTAAGCGTGAAACACGCCTCAAGATTAGATATCCCTCCTAACTAGATTAGGTAAGGTCACTTGCAGACTACAAGTTTGATAGGTCGGAGGTGTACGCACAGTAATGTGTTTAGCTGACCGATACTAATAGACCGAGGGCTTGGACTTAAATGTTCCAAACGATTTTAATTTACTTGGGTTTCGTATCCTTACTCCTAAATTTCCTTTATTCGGCTTTCAGTGGGCATATATCACAAAATCCGTTGTTTAAAAAACAACGGATTTTCTTTTTTTTGCCTTGATTTTATTGGCTTTATGTGTTATAATTAGTCGAATTTCAAAAGAGAGGTGTATTCAGATGAATTTTGAAGGAAAAGTTATAAATATTCTCGGTGACAGTATCACTGAGGGCTCGGGCGTATCTGATATTGAAAATTGCAGATATGACAACCGTCTCAAGGAGCTGCTTGGACTCAAGGCGGTGAATAATTACGGTATTGGCGGAACAAGATTGGCGCATCAGATCGTACCGAGTGAAAAGCCAAGATATGACCAGTGCTTCTGCGGCAGAGCTTACGAGACGGATAAGAACGCGGATGCGGTCATCGTTTACGGCGGAGTCAATGATTATCTGCACGGAGATGCTCCGATAGGCGCAGAGGGGGACAAAACTCCCGCGACTTTTTACGGAGCTGTATATTTTCTTATGAATTTTCTTAAGGAGAATTATCCCGAGAAGCCCATAATTTTTATGGCTCCCGCGCATTGCTATCGCGTTGATTACGGTCACGATTACGAACCTTCGACCAATTATAAAAAGAAGCCCGACGCGCTTCCGCTCAAGGGCTATGTTGATATTATAGAGCAGACGGGCGCTAAGATGGGAATACCTGTGCTGAGTCTTTACGACAAGCTTGGCATTGACCCGAATAAGCGTGAGGATACCGAAAAGTATACAACTGACGGTCTGCACTTTAACGATTTGGGACACAAGTTTATTGCAGAGCTGCTGGCTGATTTTCTAAAGGCGCTTTGAGTGTTATATGAATAAAATAAAACCGCAAGGATAAAATCCTTGCGGTTTTTGCTTTTTACTTAGTGGTATCAGCCCGAGGAGCCGTCCTCATTCGTATCGTCTGAGGGGAGAGTAGGAATGATGTTGTTGTTCGGACTGTCATTCTCGTAGTCCTCTATACCGTAAATTGAGGTGCAGCTAGCTGCGATAAGCTTATAGGAGCTGCCTGTGGAGGTGTAATAGAGGTCGTATGTTCCAAGGTCGGGGTCTGCAACATAGGTGAATGTGCGCTTGAGATTTGTGTCGATAAACTCGGGCGCGGTCTTGATCTCCGCACGGTTGAACTCTGCAATCCTCTTGCCAGAGCCTTCCTCGGTCATGTAAGCCTTTGTATCTTCCATAATCTCGAAATAGAGAACATTGGAATACTTATTCATAGAGATATTTGTGACATCTCTTGCGATGGTCTGTCTCTTTCTGGAGGAAGCCTTGTAGAATCTGAGTGTATCTTCCTCGTCGATATAGTAGATGTTATTTTTCTCTGTTACGACATACTCTACAACGCCCTCAGCTATTCTCTGAGGAGAACGGTTTTTATCGTCGAGGTCGATATAGTTGAGTATGTTATCGGCTGTTACGAAATAGAACATATCTCCGTCGGAATTGAGCTTACCGTTGTACTTGCTCAGGGACTGGGATTCGTACTTACTGTCTATACGGTAAGTAGCGCTGGTCAATCCGCTAAGAAAAGTGTTTTCAACAACGATATCCTTGAGTGAGTCGAGACACGCAATCGAGGGGTCTGCGATAAGCGGAACGCATTTGCCTGCGCCGATCTTGTGGGACTCGTTCTTCTTGATGTTGTATATGTAGGAAGTGTATCCTGCTTCAGCAGAGCCGACGGTATAGATTATCTCGGTGCCTTTGACATTCGCGTATGTGATCTCGTCAAAGCCCGAAGCAATGTTGAGTTTCTCGCTTTCGGTGTTGTCACCCGTGGGGATAGCATAGAGCTTCTTGCTTATGAAATCCTCGGAGGAGATACCGTACGCGTATATGAACTTTCCGCCAGCAGAAACCTCAACGGGGTACATATTATCTGCGTAGTCATCACTGAATCCACCCTGGAAAAGGAAGAGGTCGAACTGATTTACATCGTTCTTCTTGGACTGTGTGTACGCTACGGCGGAAGCGTCGGGTGCGACAACGAAGTTGCCTGCCGTAATATTCTTGGTTATTCTTTCCTCGCTCTTGTCGGCGTAGAAGTATACCGCAGCCTCGTCTCTGTAAACTACACCGGGCTCAAACTCAGCGAGGGCAATTACCTCGGATACCGCGTTCGGAACGACCTGAGTCAACTCCTTCTTCTGAAGGACATATACATAAAATCCTTCGGGGGTATCCTCGACGACATACGCAAAGGAATTATCTGCCGCGGGGGTAACCGAAAGCTCGTTCTCAAATCCCGCGCCTATTACCTCTCCGTTCATAGCTACATAATATAGCCCGTCCTGCTCGTAAGCGACGAAGGAATTGTTATCCATCTTCATGCCGTTGCTACTACCTGCGTTTTGAGAGAAGACAACGACCATAACTATGAGAAGCACGACTGCGACCAGGGCAGCTGCCGCAATAAGCAGAGTCTTGGAATTGAGCTCAATGTCGAGTTTCTTTTTGGGGGACTTCGGAGCCTTTTTCTTGGGCTCTTTCGTCGTGGCAGGAGTTGCGTCAAAGGCGTTGAAATCGTCTGTGTCGCTGTTTGCCGTATTGAAAATCATTCCGTCATTACGCTTTTTTGCGGAATGGGGGCTTTGAGGCTCGCTTACGCCTGCAAAAGCCGGGCGATAATTATTCTTGAAAATCATTAATAAACCTCCGACAGTTCATTTATACTTACACGCAATAATTGTACCATATTTATATTACATATACAACAACATATTATTAAATAACTATGAACAAACTTTTAACAACGCAAAAGCTGACCACAATATGTTGTGTGTTTTTTTGACGAAAGTTGCCGTATTTTGAAATCGGGGTATTTTCAAGTGTTAATTTTTTTGATTTGAAAGTCAGACGAGCTGTCATAAGACTGAAAACGAGAAAATATACTTATACAGAAAAGAGAAATCAGGCATTGGAGCACGGGGTGAAAAAATGGGGACAACTATTCGAAACGCCGCCTCACGGCGGAGATATCCCTTGGAATTGGACAGGTATTTACCGTCGGGGATTGCGTCGGAAATAAATAGCCTTGGCGGCTCGCTGGGAAGAATAGAGGAAATACGCCTCAGAGCGGGCGGCAGATGCGCGCTTACGACCGATAGGGGGAATATCTTTCTCGGTACGACGCTTACTCATGCAGAGCTTGGCGGAATACTCAACGCTATGTGCGGAGGCTCGCTTTACGCGTACAGAGACACGATAAACAACGGATATATTACCCTCGGCGGCGGAATAAGGGTGGGGCTATGCGGCAGAGCGGCTACCGAGCTGGGGGGCGTGTTGGGGGTATATGACATATCTGCGCTTAACATAAGGATACCGTCTCCGCTGCATTCCGTAGGGGAGCCTGTTTGTGAGCTTATAAGGCGAATGAAAAAGAGCGCGGGGGTTCTCGTTTACTCTCCACCGGGCGTGGGAAAAACGACTCTGCTTCGCTCGGTGGCATACAAGATGTCGAGTGGAGTGGCACCGTGGAGAGTTGCGCTCATAGATACCAGAGGGGAGCTTGGGTGCTTTGAGGAAATGAGGGGCGCGTCTATGGATGTGCTTTCGGGTTATCCTAAGGGGATAGGAATAGAGATTGCCGCGAGGACTATGAACGCTCAGCTTATGGTGTGTGACGAGATAGGCGGCGAGGACGAGGCGAGCGCGATAATTTCAGCTCAGAATTGCGGCGTTCCTTTGCTTGCGAGCGCTCACGGAGACACGCTCGAGGGGCTTTTGAAGCGTACCGAGATATACAGACTCTTTTTATCGGGAGTTTTTGGGGCTTATGTTCGCATTGAGAGGCGTACCGCGGGTGGTGAATATAAATACACGGTTACTGAGGCGGAGGATGCGTATGTTCTTTTACAGAATAGCAGGCGCACTGATTCTTTCGTTTAGCGGATTTGGCGCTGCTTTTATGATAAATTCAAGGCTTTCACGCACATTGCGGCAGACCGAGGGACTTATTGCCCTGCTGAGATTTATCCGCTCGCAGGTAGAGTGCTTCGCGCTTCCCGCCGCGCGAATAATCGCGGTGTGTGACGACGAGCTGCTTCGCTCGTGCGGATTTGAGGGAGGCGAGCCTCCCTCGGACTTTTGCGCGCTTTTTGAGAGCTTTTCTATAAGCGACGCCGAGGTGGCGCACCTTATGCGAGGATTTTCGGCAAGCTTTGGCAGATGCTACCGAGAGGAGCAGATAAAGGAGTGCGATTACTACATTGATTTGCTCAGAGACCGCAGAGAAAGGCTTGCCGAGACGATTCCTTCGAAGAAAAAGGTTAACTCAACGCTTTGCGTGTCTTCGGCTATCGCTCTGATAATTTTGCTTTTCTAAGGCTCTCTTTTTGATATCAGGTGAAAGGATACATAATTTTATGGATGTCACACTTATATTGAAAATCGCCGGTGTCGGACTGCTTGTGTCGGCGGCTTCGGCGATTTTGAATAAATCGGGCAGGGACGAGCAGGCTATGTTCGTGACGGTCGCGGGGATAGTCGTTGTTATGCTTATGCTCGTGGGTGAGATAGGCGATCTTGTTGATACCGTTCGTTCGGTGTTTGGACTGTAATGAGCGGAGAGCTTATGAAAATATGCGCTCTTGCCGTGATTTGCGTCGTGGTGGGAGCTTTGATAAAGGAGATACGAAAGGAGATATCCTTTGCGATACGCGCGGCGGCGTGTATTATGATATTCGGGATTCTGATAATTAGCGCCGAGGGGCTTATAGAGCGAGTGAGCAACGCTTGGATAGTGGGAGATTGGAAATACGCCGAGGTGATGATAAGGGCGCTTGGAATTGCGTTTTTGACGCATATTACGGCGGGAATCTGTCGGGATTGCGGCGAGGGAAGCATTGCGGCGGGAGTGGAGCTTGCGGGAAAGCTAGAGATACTTTTTCTCTGTTTGCCCCTCATAGGTGAGATACTTGGCTATGCCTCGCGGTTGATGTCCTGAGAAAAGCAAAGCAAAGAGGTAAGATGAGCAAAACAACGGAAAGGCAGGGAAAGAAAATGAGCAAAGGGAAAAGGGTAGTATTGACCGTGCTTACGGTTTGCGTACTCGGCTCGTTTTTCCTTTTTTGCGCTACCGCTTCAGAGAGCGGTGCGGACGGGCTTCCGGGGGAATATTACGATATGCTCGAGCAGATACCCGACGAGGTTGCCTCAAAGCTTCCCGACGAGGTATATTCCGAGGACAGCGAGGCAGTAGGCGACGCGATTATGACGCTTGTCGATACCGAACACATATTTGATTTTCTCGGGGAGCTTGTGTGGGACGGCTTCGGCGATGCTCTCGGAGTCGCGGCGAGGCTCTGCGGAATACTCGTGATATCTGCTCTGTTTTCCTCGCTCAAAAATTCACTCAGATCCGAGGCTCTTTCTTCAGCTGTCACCTTTTGCTCCTCCTGCGCGGTTTTTGCGGCGGTGGCGGGGCTGATTTACGAGCAGATAGAAATGGTTGAGAGCTACTTTGAACGGATAAATTCTCTTATGCTTTCTATGATACCCGTAACGGGAGCGGTGTGGGCTATGGGCGGAAATGTCAGTACGGCGGCGACGGGGAGCGGAGCATTGTATGCGACTCTCGCGGTCTCGGAAAATATCTGCGCGGCGACGATAGTGCCCGTGAGCTGTATCTGTACGGCTCTCGCACTTTGCCGAGGGCTTGCCCCGAGCATAAATCTTCAGGGGATATCCTCGGGCGTGAAAAAGTGCTATACCTTCATTCTCGGATTTATTATGACTGTTCTGTTGGCGATACTTTCGGCGCAGACCGCTATTAGCGCGTCTGCCGATACTACTGCCGCAAGGGCGGCGAAGCTTGTTACCTCGTCGGTTATTCCCGTCGTGGGCGGCTCGGTATCGGATACTCTCCGTACCGTTGCGTCGGGGGTGCAGTATATGAAAAGCATAGTGGGCGTTGGAGGGATAGCTATGATACTTATTCTGCTTTTGCCTACGCTTATCTCACTTTTGCTTACTCGTTTTGCCTTTTCGGTGTCGGGGTGCGTGGCAGACCTGCTCGGATGCGAGGGAGAGAGCAGACTGATATCCGACCTTGGGAATGTGTGGGCGTGTATGATAGCGGTGGTGGCTATGACCTCTGTTATGTTTATTCTCGCTATGACATTGTTTATCAGAACCACGGTTGCCGCAATGTGACGAAAAATGTAACAAAAAGGAATTTGTGTGGAATATGAAGGAATACATAATTACGCTTGTCGGCACGGCGCTCTTTTGTGGGTTTATCACGATACTTTCTCCCGACGGAGAGGGCGAAGGATTAAAGAAACATATAAAGCTCATAGCTTCGCTCTGCGTGCTTTGCGTTCTGATAGCTCCGCTTACTGCATTTGCCGAAGGCTTAGAGGATTATGAGGGCGAAAGTCTGAGCGATATATTTGAGCGCGAGGAGTATATAAATAAATATGAGGAAATTTGCAATGAAAGTATAAGCTCGTATACCTCTGAGGAGATAGCTCGAAGGTGTGAGGAGATTATTTGCGAGGAGCTGGATATGAAGCGCGATAGCTTCGAGGTGGCAGTAGAGAGTGGGTATAACGGAGAGGAGATTACGGTGCTATCCGCCACGGTAACTCTTTATCCCGAGGCTATAACTCAGAATCCTCACGAAATATCCGAGCTTCTCGAAAATCTGCTTGATTGTAAATGCGAAATAATATATAAATAAAATGTCGTATATTATTAATTATTAAAGAATAATGTCATATTTTATTGAAATATAATCGGAGAAAACAGTTATGAATAATGAAAATAAAAAATCAAAAAATAGCGGAAAAATAATATTGATTATTTTGGGAGCGGCACTCGGACTTTTTCTCCTTGTTTTCGGAAGCTATGCCGAAAAGAGCGATAGTGACGCCGAGAGCGAGAAGGCTCAGAGCATAGAATATTCCTCGCTTGACGCCGACGAATACGCGAGGGAGACAGAAGGGAGGATAGCGAGACTTTGCGAGAAGGTCAGCGGAGTTGGCAGCGTCAATGTCAGCGTAACGCTCGATGGGGGATATAACGCCGTTTACGCGCAAAATTCCCAGTCGGGTAGCTCGGGGTATAAAAATGAGTTTGTACTCACGGGAAACGGCTCGTCCGAAAAGGCGCTTCTGATAGGATATTCGGCGCCTCGGATATCGGGCGTGGGGATAGTTTGCTCGGGGGGCGGTGACTCCGAGACAAAAAAGGAGATAATTGCCCTTGTGAGCGCTGCTTTCGGGGTGAGCAGTAATAAAATTTATGTTACAGAGGGTAAAAACTGATTTTCGGGTTATAAAACGCAACATGCGCTAATATATATGTAGCGTAGAAACTAATTATCGGAGGAAGCATATTATGAAATTTGAAAACTTCAAGGAAAAGTTTATGTCCTTCTGCAAACGCGTTGGAAAAAGAAACTTTATTATTGCGGGGGCGGTGGTGCTTATAGCGACGGCGGTGGTGGTCAACTTTGCCGTATTTGCCTCAAGCAAGGACGACGATGGCTTTGATTATAATCAGAGCGCGGGTATGAACGGCGATATCGGGGAGACAACGGCTTCAACAACGACGCCTGCGGCAGATGTCGACTCGTATTTTTCAAGCGTGCAGATAAACAGACAGAGAACGAGAGACGAGGCTATTGAGGTGCTTCAGAGCGTGGTCGACAATCAGTCCTCTACCGAAACGGCTAAAAACGAGGCGTTGGCAGAGATAAACAAGCTTGCGACCGTTATGGAGACCGAGGCAAACATCGAGACTCTCATCATTGCCAAGGGCTTTGAGGAGTGCGTTGCCGTAATAAGCGGCGAGAGCGCAAGTATTGTCGTCAGCAGTGACGGACTTATCCCTGCTCAGATATCGCAGATAAACGAAATAGTTTACCAGCAGGCGGGAATTCTGCCCGTTAATATAACGATAATTGAAAGATAATATCAAAAAGCTCGCCTAATGCATATTCTTGTAATACAGATAAACTGCAGGAGGCGTATGATGACTAAGAAAGAGCAGAAGGATTATTTCAAGGCAGATGGGGTTTTTGCTGCCTCAAACAGTTCAGATGGGTTCAAAAGCTATTACGGTGAAATATTTGACGGTAAAAAACTCCAACGGCTATACATAATCAAAGGCGGTCCCGGAACGGGCAAGAGTAGCTTTATGAAGGATGCGGCGAAATGCGCTGAGGGGCGGGGGTATTCGGTTGAGTATTACTACTGCTCCTCGGACCCCGATTCGCTCGACGGTATCGTTATCGACGGCAGAGTGGCGATAATAGACGGTACCGCGCCGCATACCTGCGACACTATCATAGCGGGAGCAAGAGACGAGATAATCAATCTCGGTGAGTTCTGGGACGGAGCGCGTCTTGCAGAGCGATATTCCGAAATACTTGCGCTGAGCGAAAAAAAGAGCGCGGCTTACAGGAAGGGCTACCGATATCTCACGGCTTGCGGAGAGCTGTCTGAGATAAACACATCGCTTTTTTATCCCGCGCTAAAGGAAAAGAAGATGCTTTCCTCGGTCGCAAGAATAGTGTCGGCGTTTCCGTCGGGCGAGGTTGGCGGACAGCGAACGGCGCTTGTCGACTCGATAGGAATGCGTGGACGCGTGAGGTTTGATACCTACGAGAAGTGCGCCACGAAAATTTACAGCGTGATAGATTGGTATTCGACCGCGCATCTGTTTTTGCGGGCTGTTGCCGTATGCGCCGAGAGGAGAAATATTCCGATTACTGTATCATACGACCCGATAAACGCCGAGCGCCCCGACGCCGTCTTTCTTCGCAATAGCGGCGTTGCCTTCGTGTCGGTGCCGCCCTCAGAGGCAGAGGACGCGGTCGGTACGAGGGTAAATATGAAGCGATTTATCGACAAGGACGCAGCCGACAGAGTGAAGAAGGAATACAAATACAACACAAGGCTTTACGAGGCATTGCTATCTTCCGCCTGCGAGGCATTTGAGGAGGCCGGCGAGTATCATTTCGCGCTTGAGAGGATATACTCGTCATGTATGGATTTTGCCGCGAAAGAGAGGTATACAGCGTCCTTCTGCGAGATGCTTTTGGGGATACTTGAAAATAAAAAGTGAAACTTTCGGGGCTGATTCATTCGGCACAGAGCAAAAATACACAAATAAATATACAGAGAAAAGACCGCTTTATCCATCAAAAGTATGATGGATAAAGCGGTCTTTTAGCCGCACTTGGGTATTATTCATAGCTTCGGATAGAAAAGTCTGTAATGTAGATGTTCAGAAGATGTCCTCCGCGCTTTGGATAATCAATGAGGCGTTCTATCAAACAAGGGGAATGTTTGCGACTAATTTCAAAAAGCACACCAAGCAGTGTGTCGGAAGCTTTTTGCTTGTTTCAATCGTTGCTATCGGTAAATATATTCAACTGGTCGGGATTTTTCTGTGACTTGGGGTAGCTTATTCCGAGATGCTCGTAGGCAAGTCTTGTTACGCAGCGTCCTCTAGGGGTACGGCTCAGATATCCTATCTGCATAAGATATGGCTCGTATACATCCTCGAGTGTTATCGCTTCCTCTCCGACGGTTGCCGCAAGCGTGTCAAGTCCTACGGGGCCGCCGTCATAGAATTTTATAATCGTTTCAAGCATTCTTCTGTCGGTGTTGTCGAGTCCGAGCTGGTCTATTTCAAGCTTCTGGAGCGCGTAATTCGCTATCACGCTGTCTATCTTCTCCTTGCCGCTTACCTGAGCGAAATCTCTTACTCGCTTGAGCAGTCTGTTAGCAATTCGTGGGGTTCCTCTTGAGCGCGAGGCTATTTCGTACGCGCCGTCGTCGGTTATGGGGAAGCCGAGTATTCCCGAGCTTCTGCGGACTATCTCCGCAAGCTCCTCGGGTGTATAAAGCTCTAGCTTCAGCACGACTCCGAAACGGTCACGCAGAGGGGTCGTGAGCTGTCCCGCTCTCGTGGTAGCTCCGATAAGGGTAAATTTGGGAAGGTCGATTCTGATGCTTCTTGCCGCGGGGCCCTTGCCTATGATAATATCAAGAGCGTTGTCCTCCATAGCGGGGTAGAGTATCTCCTCTACCGTTCTTGGCAGACGGTGTATTTCGTCGATAAAGAGAACATCACCCTCCGAGAGGTTTGTGAGAAGTGCCGCAAGGTCGCCTTGCTTTTCTATTGCGGGACCTGAGGTAACTCGGATATTAACGCCCATTTCGTTGGCGATAATGTTTGAAAGAGTTGTTTTTCCAAGTCCAGGGGGGCCGTAGAGCAACACATGGTCAAGGCTGTCGCCTCTGAGCTTTGCCGCCTCTATATATACCTTCAGGTTTTCCTTTACCTTGTCCTGACCGATATAATCGTCGAATACCTTGGGGCGCAGAGATATATCGGTTTCGGAGTCTGCGCTTGTGTAAGATGTGGACATCATTCGGTTTTCAAAGTCAAATTCTTCCTCTATCATTACGGACTCCTCCTTATCTCATAAGCTTTTTTAGCGCTTCCTTGATGATATCGTCAACCTCAAGGTTTGCTATATCTATCTTTTTTAGCACCGCCTCTGCCTCTCCACGGGTATATCCGAGGACGGTCAGCGCGCTCAGCGCATCGGCGCGCTTGTCACCTGCTCCCGAAACAGAGGAAATATCCTCTGCCGAGAGGCTGTCGCCCTCAGAGTCGAGTACGGCAGAGCCCTTGAGCTTGTCTTTGAGCTCAAGCACTATTCTCGCCGCCGTTTTCGGCCCTACGCCGTTTGCCTTTGATATCGTTTTCTTGTCGTCGGTGCATATCGCCACAGCAAGCTTCTGAGGGGAGAGCAGGGAGAGAATAGATATCGCCGCCTTGGGTCCTACGCCCGACACGGTGATAAGAAGCTTGAACGAGGCAAGCTCGTCCTCGGTGGCAAAGCCGAAAAGCTCTATTCCGTCCTCTCTTACCGCCATATAAGAATACAGAGTTACTGTGGGCTTCTCGTCTACGCTTCTGTGCGGGGGCATTTGCGCGTAGGTTGAGTCGGATATTGTGAGTTTATAGCCTACGCCTCCTGCGTCGATGACGGCAAATCCCGTTTCGAGCCGCGCAAGCTTTCCGCTGATATAGTAGAACATTAATTTCCTCCGTCTGCGGTGTCGTTTTCGCTGTTATTATTATCGTTGTTATCGCTATTATCGTTGCTTTCGTTATTATCGGTATCCTTGACCTCGGATTTTTTCTTTATTCCGACAAGGTTCGTGAAGAAGCCCTTGATGCTCTCAAGGTAATCCTTTGCTTTTTTCTGTTTTTTCGGCAGAGGGGGAGTTATTGCTTCCTCAATTGCGTCGTTGTCAAAATCCTCAAGTACCCAATATGTGTCCTCGACCTTCTGCGCCTCTGTCTTGAATATCTTTCTGAACAGAGCCTTTGAAATAAGCTCAAGCAGGCAGATAGCCGCGAATATGATTATTCCCGATACCGATATTATTGCGCCTACGGTGTATATGCGGGGGCTGTATTTCATTTCGAGGGTATGCTCGCCCGCGTCGGGAATATCAAACGCCATAAGAGCGTCGAGTGTTTCGTAGGTCTCGACCTCAACTCCGTCGACAAGAACCTTCCAGCCCTTATCGTAGGGTATAGTTGAGAGTATCATACTGTCACTCTCCGTTGTGGTTATCTTGCCGCTCAGATACTCGTCGGTATGTCCTTCGTCAACCTCAAATTGAGGATTGCTGCCAAGTGTTGCGAAGGCTTCCCGAAAGGCGTCGATATCGAGATAGTAGAAATAGTCCTCGTTCTTGGCAAGGTAAAGATCCTCGTCCTCAAGCTCGAGCTTGACTTTTACAATATCGCCCTCGTCGAATACGCCCAAAGAGATTATTCTAGTCGAGTCACTTCCAAAGTATTCGCCCTTGTTCGTGCCGTTTACATACATCTTGGTAAGTCTCGTATAATCGCTTGGCGCGAAGAAGAACAGCTCTCCGTCGGTGGGGGCGGTGACAGTTAGGGTCACATAAGAGCCCGTCTCGGCTTCCGCCGTGTATTTGGTGTGTCCCTGAATCGTCGATACCTCGCAGCTGTTCGACTCGGACTGCGTTTCTTCTATCGGAATGGGGATAAACAGCTCCGCGGGGGCGTCCTCGCCAAGCATAGCTCCGACAAGAGCGTTGAGCTTGAGGAAATGACTGCGATGCTGTCCGAGGTCAAACTCCTTGACAGAATCGTCAACCCCGTAGGCTATCGAGAGCGCGTACGGATTGAGATACGCGGAATTTTTCAGGGTGGAATATTCCTCTGTGTAGTAGAGCGGGCAGGTTTGTGACGCTCGCGTGTCTATAATATACTTTATACCGAGAAGCGAGTCGTTCACGGGAGTTCCGCCAAGATATTTCGACCAATGGGAGACAGATGCGTAGCCCATACGGTCAAGGAAATCTATCGTTTTTCGGTTGAGCGTCGAGGTCGAGTTTGACACGCCCTTGATTCCGAGCGCCATATTGTCGTTTACAGTTCTGTGTCTGTTTTTCTCCATTCGGTAGAAGGATTTGTCTTCCTCGTGAACCAGGTCTGTTATCTCGCGCATTTCCTCGACAAACTCGTTATATCCGCTGTAATTTGAGTATACAACATCCTCGTCAAACTTAACCATACAGGTGAGCGAGCTGCAGAAAAGCTCGATACAAACGACCGCGGCAAGTATTCCGGCGAGGTTTTCTCTCTTTCTGACATTCTTGTTTTTGATAAGCAGACAGAGAAGAACAAGAAATACCACGGCGGCTATCACCGAGAGCCATACGCACTCAAGGGTGAGAAGCGCCGAGTCGGATTCAAGGTATGTCTCAAATGTCTGCTTCTGACATACCGCCACGAAAAGAATGATAAAGGCACAGATGCCGAGAATGAATTTTTCGCTTGTGCGGCGCAGGTTTCCGAATCCCTTGTAGGCAAGAACGAGCAGGAAAAAGCAGAGCATAAAGCTATATCTGTTGTTGAGCCAGTTGGGATTTTGGAAGCCGTGCCATATAAGGTCGAGCGTGCTTGCGATAAAGCTCAGGCAGAAGAAGCCGATAAAGGCTATCGAGGCAACCTTTTCTCTCGAGCTTATCTTTTTGGACATAAAGAATATGGGCACGAGAATGAGCGTGAGGAGTCCCGTATAGACGAATGGTAAGCCCTCGGGGCGTACGGTATCGTAAGAGCCCGGCAGGAATTTCGTAAAGAAGTCGAGCAGGTCAAATCTTGCCGTGAGCGCCCAGTTGGGATTTGAAAACTCGTTCTTTCCAAATCCGAGCGAATAATATGCTCCGAGGATTATAAACGCCGAGATGGCTATCGCAATGAGCGAGAAGAATGCTATGCGTATAAACGAACGCAGGAAGTGCGCGCGCTTCTCGCGGGGATTGTTTGCTCCGCCGCCGTAGGCGATGAGATAGTAGAAAAAATAGAGCGCGACATATATGCAGACCATATATCCGATATAGTAGTTGCTCCATATCGTAAGCGCGAGAGTTATGACGAAAAGCTTGTACTTTCCGAACTTGACGAGCTGCTCTATTCCGTATGTCAGAAGGGGGAGCAGTATCAGCGCGTCGGTCCACATCGTGTTGTTCTGGTGGACTACCGCGAAGGCGCAGAGCGCGTACATCGTCGAGAACGCCACGACCATAACTCTGTTGGTGTTCTTTGAGTTTTTATGCAGATAGTATCCGAAGGTCAGTCCGCAAAGACCGCTCTTGAGCAAAAAGAGTGTGAGCAGAGCCTCGAGCATTCTGCCCTTTGGAAAGAGGGCGACAATGAGCGAGAGGGGACTCGCGAGGTAGTATGCGTACATACCCACGAACTCGCCGCCGAGAGAGCGCGAGAATGAGTAGAGCAGCTCGGCGTCTCCGTGAATGAAGCTTCTGAACGCCTCGAAAAAGTATACATACTGCGCGTTGAGGTCGAGCACGAGGACAGAGCCGTTTCCGAATGGGTGTATCTCCATCGCAAGATAGAGAAGATATGTCAGCACAACGGGAATTATGAAGCAAAATGCGAGATATGAGGATTTTGCCCCCGTTATCCTTTGCTGTATCCTTCTGAGAAAATACGGCTTTTTCGCGTCTTGCGCCGTTTCCGCCGCTTCCGTTGCCGCTGTATTTTCTGTATTTATCGTATCATTCATTTTTCTGCGCCTTTCTTATGAATTTTGAGCGTCGCCGTCGGCTGAGGATATGATGCGCTTCGTGGCTTTTTCAAGCTTTATTCTGTCGATGTTCATATCTCTGCCGCAGCCGAGGCAGACTATCCGTACCTCACTGCCGACGCGGAGTATTCTGAACTCCCTCGCTCCGCAGGGGTGCGGCTTTTTCAGCTCTATTGTGTCGTTCACCTTGAACGGTATTATCTTAGTCATATCGTAGTTCCTTATCCTTTTCGGCGTGTTGCAATATATTTTTGCGACAACACATATATTATTTTATCATAATACCAATAATTTGTAAATAATTATTTTAAATTTTACAAAATTATAAAATATATTCGACTTTTTATAAAATATATTTGACTTGGAGAGGGTTGTGTGATATAATATAGAGTAAACTGTTTTTGGACGAGGGCTTTTTGCCCGACGAAAATCGTCTTTTTCGGAAAGGGGGCTTTTTGATGATAATACTCGGTATAGACCCTGGACTTGCAATCGTGGGTTGGGGTGTTATAAATTACAGGGGCTCTCACTTCGAGGTGCTTGGCTACGGCTCGATACAAACCCCCGCGGGTATGCCGACAGAGCAGAGGCTATGCGCTATATATGACGACCTGAAGGAAATAATCGAAAAATACCGACCCGAGCAGATGGCTGTTGAGGAGCTTTTCTTCAATACCAACCAGACAACGGGAATCCGCGTTGCCGAGGCGAGGGGAGTTATTCTGCTTGCCGCAACGAGGCTTGGCGTTCCCGTGTTTGAGTATACGCCCTTGCAGGTCAAGCAGGCGGTGGTCGGATACGGCAGGGCGGAGAAGAAGCAGGTCATTACTATGGTTACGACCCTTTTGGGATTAAAAAAGCCGCCGAAGCCCGACGATACGGCAGACGCCTTGGCGATAGCGGTCTGTCACGCCCACTCGGGCGCGTCGAGACTTGCGCAATACTATAACAAATGAGTTCAGACCGCATTTTGCGGCGGAGGTTTTGAATATGTGGTGTTCCGAAAATTGGAAGGATTACGAATTGCTTGACGCGTCAGACGGAGAGAGACTTGAGCGTTGGGGAAAATACATACTTGTGCGTCCCGACCCTCAGGTGATATGGAAGGATGCCGCAAAGCATCCTGCGTGGAGACGCGCGGACGCGATATACAGGCGCTCGTCAAATGGCGGCGGTGGTTGGAATAAGAATTCGCTTCCGCCTCAATGGAATATAAAATACGGCGAGCTTTCGTTCGTTCTGAAGCCTATGGGCTTCAAGCATACGGGGCTTTTCCCCGAGCAAGCGGCTAACTGGGATTGGTTTTCCGAGCTTATCCGCAAGTCGGGCAGAAAGATAAAGGTGCTTAATCTCTTTGCGTATACCGGCGGAGCAACCGTTGCGGCGGCGTCGGCGGGCGCGTCTGTCGTCCATGTTGACGCGGCAAAGGGAATGGTGGCGCAGGCTAAGGAGAATGCGGCTCTCTCGGGACTTGCCGACGCTCCGATAAGATATATAGTCGACGATTGCAAAAAATTCGTCGAAAGGGAAATCCGCAGAGGGAACAGATACGACGCGGTCATTATGGATCCCCCGTCATACGGCAGAGGGCCGTCGGGCGAGGTGTGGAAGATAGAGGACAGCGCCGATTCGCTCATCACTCTTGCGGCGCAGCTGCTCTCTGACGATCCGTTGTTCTTTTTGATAAATTCTTATACGACGGGGCTCTCTCCGATGACTATGAAATATATACTTGACCTCAGGGTCACATCTCGCTTTGGCGGAAGGACACAGACCGACGAGCTTGGACTGAAGATATCTGCCACGGGAGGATATCTCCCCTGCGGAGCGAGCGCGAGGTGGACAGCCCTCTGATGTGCTGAGGACAAAAAATAAGTAACGAAAAGGTGCTTTTAATGGATTTACCGTTTATCAAGGTTGAAAATATAAGCTATTCATACAAGGGGGACGGCGGTGTCGGCGTTCCCGTGATAAAGGAGCTTTCCCTCGAGATACGCGAGGGCGAGTTTGTGGCGGTTCTGGGGCATAACGGCTCGGGCAAGTCCACACTTGCGAAGCTACTGAATATGATCTTTTCTCCGCAGAGTGGAAAAATATACATTGACGGGAAGGATATAACCGCCCCCGATATGACCGACGACGATGTGTTCGCACTCCGAAAGACTGTCGGTATGGTTTTTCAGAATCCCGATAACCAGCTCGTCGCGACTATCGTCGAGGACGATGTGGCGTTCGGTCCCGAGAATTTGAGTGTTCCGTCCGAGGAGATAAGAAAGAGAGTCGACGAGGCTCTGCGGGCGGTCGGAATGACGAAATACGCTCACCACGAGCCGCACAGGCTCTCGGGCGGACAGAAGCAGAGGGTCGCTATCGCGGGAATTATCGCGATGCTGCCAAAATGTATAATATTCGACGAGTCGACGGCAATGCTCGACCCGATAGGTCGCCGCGAGGTGATGCAGACCATAAAAATGCTTAATGAAAAGATGGGCATTACCGTGATTATGATAACCCACTATATGGACGAGGCGGCGATGGCTGGAAGAATAGTCGTGCTTGACGAGGGGCGCATAGCGCTTGACGGAAAGCCGTCGGAGGTGTTTGAGCGCGAGGAGCTTTTGCGCTCTATGGGGCTTGATGTTCCTCAATGTGCCGCTATAATTCACAGACTCAGAGAGGCGGGTGTCGCGCTCAAGGGGGATTGCACAACTCCCGAGAAGTGCGCCGAGCTTATCGGTAGGGCGCTTGGAGGTGAAGGTAGAGATGTCTGAGATATCTGTTGAAAATGTATCCTTCTTTCACGGCAAGGGAACGCCTTATGAGATAAAGGCGCTTGACGGCGTTACACTGAATATCGTTCCGAATACCATAACGGGTATCATAGGTCATACGGGCTCGGGTAAATCGACGCTCGTTGAGCTGTTCAACGGAATACTGAAGCCAGCGGAGGGCAGAGTGCTTCTTGACGGAGCCGACATATGGGCGAAGCCGAAGGAGATAAGAAATGTAAGATTCAGGGTAGGTCTCGTTATGCAGTACCCCGAATCCCAGCTCTTTGAGGAGACGATAAGACAGGATATCGCGTTTGGTCCGCGCAATATGGGGCTGTCTGAGCAGGAGATAGAGGAGAGAGTTATCGAGGCGGCGGGATTCGTCGGACTCGGTAAGGATATGCTCGACAAATCCCCCTTCGACCTCTCGGGCGGACAAAAGAGAAGGGCGGCTATCGCGGGAATTATCGCTATGAGACCCGATGTGCTTATTCTCGACGAGCCTGCGGCGGGACTTGATCCCGCGGGCAGAGAGGCTATATTCTCCAACATTATGGAGTACCGAAAGAATTCGGGAAGTACGGTGGTTATCGTAAGTCACAGTATGGAGGATATGGCGAGATACTGCGACAGAGTTATGGTAATGTCGGAGGGTAAGCTCATAATGAACGGAACTCGCGACGAGGTATTTTCCAAACCCGAAAGACTCGCTGAGGCGGGGCTCGATATACCGCAGATAACCAAGCTTATGCTTTTGCTCAGAGAGCGCGGAATTGAGGTTGACACGGGTGTGTATACCTCGGAGCGCGCTTATGAGGAGCTGATAAGGCTATTCAAAAAAGACACCGCACAGTCGCGGTAAGGAAAGGCAATTTCACTGATGAAAAATATCGCACTAGGTCAGTATTATCCTGCCAAATCGCCGTTACACAGACTTGACCCGAGAATAAAGGTCCTGTTGGCGCTCATATATATATGCGCGGCGGCGTTTTGCAAAAATATAATAGGCTTTGGCGTGCTTCTTGTCTCGG
This sequence comes from Clostridia bacterium, assembly GCA_017625755.1. Classification (GTDB taxonomy): domain Bacteria; phylum Bacillota; class Clostridia; order Oscillospirales; family CAG-272; genus HGM12713. The sequence continues at coordinate 18,262 of JAGAKG010000056.1, forward strand.
CGCTGCTTATCGTGGCGCTCGGAAGGATACCCTTCAAGACGATATTCAGAAGCCTTACGCCCGTGCTTTTCGTGATGCTCTTTGCCGTATTTTTTCAGGTATTCTTCACAAAGGGAGATATGCTTCTCTTTGCGTGGTGGAAATTACAGATATACGGAGAGGGACTTTATCTGGCGCTCTTTACGATAGTCAGAATATTTACGCTTATCATAGGAACGAGTATGTTCCTCACATATACCACGACGCCAATCGAGCTGACATACGCTATCGAGGATCTGCTCTCGCCGCTGAAAAAGCTGAAGGTGCCCGTCCACGATTTCGCTATGATGATGACGCTTGCGCTCCGTTTTATCCCGACCCTCGTCGAGGAGGCGGATAAGATAATGACGGCGCAGAAGGCGAGAGGCGCGGATTTCTCAACGGGAAGTCTCGTGCAGAGAGCAAAGGCGCTCAAGCCCGTGCTTATTCCTCTTATAGTTTCGGCGATGCGCCACGCGGTCGAGCTTGCCGTGGCTATGGAATGTCGTTGCTACCACGGTGACGGCACTAGAATGGTCGTCAGAAAATGTCGCTTTTCGGATATCGCGGCGTTGATAGTTATGATAATTTTCCTCGCGGGAATAATCTACCTGAATATTCTCGGGTTGGTTTACACCGCTTGATTTGAGATTTTTGAGTGTCGGGAGGAGTCTGCTTTGAAAATATTGCTTCACATATCCTACCTCGGAACAAATTATTGCGGATATCAGATACAGAAGAACGCTATCACCGTTCAGCAGGTTCTTTGCGAGGCGGCAGAGAGGGTGTTCGGTGTCAGATGCGATGTGACGGGGTGCAGCAGAACCGATAGCGGGGTACACGCAAACGATTTTTGTGCCGCCGTTTCCGAGCAGGGAAAGAGCGGACTTGTCACCTCGATACCGACGAATAAGATACCTCTTGCCTTTACCGCGGTACTTCCCACCGATGTGTCGGTATGGGGTGCGGAGGAGGTCGACGACGGCTTTCACCCGAGGTATGATGTGAAATACAAGGAATATGTCTATATGATATACAACCGAGCGGTGCCAAGTCCGTTTCTGGCGGACAGAAGCTGGCACTATCCGAGAGCGCTTGACGATGATACCGTCGCCCGAATGAACGAGGCGGCACAGCGATTTGTGGGGACACATGATTTCGCATCGTATATGGCGGCGGGCTCGGATATAAAGGAGACGGTTCGCACGGTTCGCGCCGCAGAGGTTTACCGAGAGGGAGATACGGTCATATTCAAGGTCTCTGCAGACGGTTTTCTCTACAATATGGTCAGAATATTCACGGGAACGCTTATCGCGGTAGCCGAGGGTAAGCTTTCTCCCGAGGATATAGACGCGGTCACAGACGCGAAGGACAGAAGGCTGGCGGGGATAACCGCACCCGCTAAGGGCTTGTATCTCAACAGAGTGGTCTATAATTGACATAAGCTTGCCCACGGACTGATTTTTAGCAAAGGAGGAGGACGCGTGAAGATACCTTTCTGGAAAAAACAGAATAATGACGGCGATGACGCCAAAAGAGACGGCGGATTTGCCGAGCGCGTAGCAGAGTTCTTCAGCGCCGAGCCTCAGAAGGAAAAAATACTCCGCCGTGAGGATTTTGCGGGCGCGGGGGACGCGTATTACGCAACTGTGTCGGCGCGCTATAAGATAGCGCAGAGAGTATTTTCTCTCTTGCTCGTGCTTTTTCTCCTCATTTCAATATTCGCGAACATAAGGGATATAACCTATGGAAATTTCTTTTATTTCGTGCGCGACTTCGGGAACGCGGTGGATATAGAAAGCACGAATTACGAAACACTCGCCTACGATGTTTATCAGAATCAGAATTTCTCACTTTACAGGGGGGGAATTGCGGCGGTCAGTCCCACGAATGTGTCGGTATATACCGCAACGGGAAGGCGAACGCTAAAGAGCCGTTCTGATTATGTAGTGCCGTACGCGGTATGCTCGGATAAGTATTTGCTGGTTTACGATATGTCGGGAACGACATTCTCTCTGTATAATTCATTCTCCAAGGTATACACAGAGACATTTGAAAACGCCATTACCGACGCGGCTATATCCAACTCGGGCGTATTCGCGGTGGTCAGCTCCTCGGCTGAATATAAATCGGTGATAAGCGTTTATAATAAGAACATCAAGATTACGGGAAAATACAGCAAGGACCTATACGCGCTTGATGTGGCGATAGACGCTGACGGCGAGAGAATGGCGGTGCTTTACTATGGTATCGGCGACGGACGCGGCGCTACGACGGTAAGAGTATACGACATATCGCAGAGAAAGGACGACGGCAGAGAACCCGACGAGGATAGGATTCTTGCCGAAAAGGTTCTCCCCTACGAGTTTCCGCTCGCCTGCTCATTCCTTGAAAAGGGAAGGATAGCGGTTATGACAGATGGCTCGGCAACGGTATTTGACGACTTGTATAATGTATACGATGAGGTAAGATACAACGGCGAGATATCGGCGGTTCATACAGACGCGAGCGGCGCGGCGATAGCCCTTAAAACGGGAGCGCTTAACGATGTCAATAAGATAATCGCGTTTGACAGTCAGGGCGATATTTTATATAACGATATCGTAAGAGAATCTGCAAACCAGATAGGCGTTTGCGGAAAATATGTGTTTATTAAATCCGACACGGGAGCCCTTCGCGTGGACAGCGCGAGCGGCGAGGAAGAAAAATACGAATGTCAGTCGGGTAAATTACTCGTTTACGATGAGGAAACTGCAATAGTCTGCGCCGAATCAAAGGCGGTCTATATAAAATTCAACGGTTAAATCGGTTGATAAGTTTAAATTTTTGAGAGGTCGAAGAAAATGAAGTTAAAGCATATTCCCAACATTTTGTCAGTTATCAGGATTTTGCTTGTGGGCGTATTTATATACACCTTTTTCTGCGTCAGTCCTTATATAGCGCTCGTGGTATTTCTTGTGGCGGGTGCTACCGATATTATTGACGGATATCTGGCGAGAAGAAACAACTGGATAACGAGAGCGGGAAAGATACTCGATCCCGTGGCGGATAAGTTGATGCAATGCACTGTGTTGGTGTGTCTTTTCATGGAAAATATGATACCGTGGTGGTTCGTGGTTCCGTTTTTCGCTAAGGAGCTTTGTACCCTCTTTATGGGCTTGCTCGTGCTTGGCAGGCGAAAGGTCGTCGTGGTGAGCAAGTGGTATGGAAAAATGACGGTCTGCGTCTTTTACGCTACGGTCGTGCTTTCGGTCATTATACAGGATATACTTGTTGACAATATAGCTCTTATGATAGTGGTATTCCTGCCCGCGGTAATATGCGCTGTTGTTACATTTGCGGCGTATGTTAAGCATTATCTGTCGCTCAAGGACAGAGAAGCGGCGGAAGAATACAGAGAAAACGCAAAAAAATCCGAGGGGAAATCAGATACGGCAGAAGCCGCTGAAAATAATTAATTATGGTAATGTGTTCAAAGTGCCGCAAGAGAGTTGCGGTGGTTTTCGTCGCTAAGGTCGAAAACGGAAATAAGGTAACTGAGGGACTTTGCATGAAATGCGCGAAGGAGCTTGGTATCCCGGTTGAAAGTATGCTGGGAAATGTTATGGATAAAATGGGACTTCCGCCTGAGATGCTCGAGAGCATGCAGGATATGGAGGGCGATATAAACGATTATCTCGAGGAGAGTGGACTTATCCCCGCCCAGAACGATGAGGGAGGGGACGGAGAGAGCTTTGAGGACGGCGGCGCGCCTGCTATTCCTCTACCCAAGCTCTTTGAGGGCGAGGAAGCGGGTGTAGTTCCCTCAGAGGAGCGTCCTCAGCACAAGGGCAAGAATTTTGACAAAAAGAGCAAGCCCGCTCCTAAAAAATATAAATATCTCGATGTCTACTGCCGAAACCTCACAAGGCGCGCGGCGGAAGGCAAGCTTGACCGCATAGTCGGCAGAGAAAGAGAGCTGGAGAGAGTTATTCAGATACTCTGCCGCAGACAGAAGAACAATCCCTGTCTTATCGGTGAGCCGGGTGTGGGAAAGACGGCTATCGCCGAGGCGCTCGCTCAGAGAATAGCCGATAACAATGTACCCTATAAGCTCCGCGGAAAGCAGATATATCTCGTTGACCTTACCGCGCTCGTAGCGGGAACACAGTTCAGGGGTCAGTTTGAGTCGAGAATACTTGGACTGCTGAACGAGGTAAAGGAGGCGGGAAATGTCATTCTCGTTATAGACGAGGTGCATAATATCGTCGGAACGGGCGAATCCGAGGGCGGAGTCAACGCGGCGAATATTCTCAAGCCTGCGCTCTCCAGAGGTGAGATACGGGTCATCGGAGCGACGACGCTCAACGAATACAGAAAATATATCGAAAAGGATACCGCGCTTGAGCGACGCTTCCAGCCCGTTACGGTGAACGAACCGTCGGTTGAGGAGACGGTCGAGATGCTTCAGGGAATAAAGCATTATTACGAGGAGTTCCACGCGATAAAAATTCCCGATAGCGTTATAAGAAGAACGGTAATTCTTTCCGAAAGATATATAACCGACAGATATCTGCCAGATAAGGCGATAGACCTGCTCGACGAGGCGGCGTCGCACCTCTCTCTCAGCAGCTCGGTGCTTAACGAGGCTCAGCAGCTCAGAGAGGAGCTTCTGAAGCTCAAGGAAAAGCGCGAGGACGCAGAGGCGCAGACCCCCGCAAGTGACAGTGAGGCGCAGAAGCTTTACGAGGAGATAACCAAGATAAAGGCTCAGGAGATGCAGCTCTCGCAAAGACTTCGAGAGATAGAGCCGTCCTGCGAGAATGTAACGCTCGGCGAGGAGGAGATCGCGAGTGTTATCGAGGTATGGACGGGTATACCCGCGTCGAGCATAACTCAGAACGAGTTTGAAAGAATAGATACTCTGCGTCAGCGATTGCTTGACCGAATAATCGGTCAGGACGAGGCGGTGGACGCGGTCTCACGCGCAATAAAGCGAAACAGAGCGGGAATATCCTATAAGAGAAAGCCCGTGTCGTTTATCTTCGCGGGACCTACGGGTGTGGGTAAGACAGAGCTTGTCAAGACGCTCGCCGCCGAGCTTTTTGACTCGCCCGAGACGCTTATAAGACTCGATATGTCGGAGTTTATGGAGAAGCATTCGGTATCCAGAATAATCGGAGCGCCTCCGGGATATGTCGGCTACGACGAGGCGGGACAGCTTACCGAGAAGATACGCCGCAGACCTTATTCTGTCATTCTCTTTGACGAGATAGAGAAGGCGCACCCCGATGTGCTGAATATTATGCTTCAGATACTTGACGACGGAAGAATCACCGACGCAAGAGGAAAGACGGTTAATTTCGAGAACACGATAATAGTTATGACCACGAATGCGGGTTCGGATAAGTCGGCAACGACGGTAGGCTTTTCCGCAAGTTCACACGAGGCGACGGCGAACAAGACCGAAAAGGCTCTTTCTGCCTTCCTTCGCCCCGAATTTCTCAACCGTGTCGATGAGATAATAACCTTCAATTCTCTGACGGAGAAGGACTTTACCGCTATCGCCAAGATAATGCTCGGAGAGCTGAAAATGGCTCTGGCGGAGAAGCACATAGAGTTCAGATTTACCGACGCGGCGGCGGAGCTTATCGCAAGAGAGTCCTATTCGCTTCGCTTCGGCGCGAGAAATATGCGCAGATATATCTGCTCAAATGTTGAGGATAAGCTCGCTGAACAGATAATCTCGGATTATAACGCACAGATCAGCATCGCGTCGCTTTTTGTTGACGACGATGGAAAGCTTGTTGTTGAGTGTATTTGATTATGAACGAAAAATGGTTTTTATGTGATGTCGCAAGCATCGAAAAGAAATTAAAGACCAATGCCGCCTCAGGATTATCCCCAAAGGCGGCTCGTTCTCGTTACAAAAAAGAGAACGCTTCATTCTATATAAAGCCGCGCAAAAAGCTTACCTCTATGATTTTGGATATAACGGCGGATTTTTCATTGGCACTGTTGATAATATGCTCGGTTATAGCGCTCTGCTTTACCGAGTACCAGACGGGAATAACGCTGACGGTGATAATCGTTCTCAATCTCGCGGCTTGTATTTTTCTTTATTTTCGGTCGCAGAGAATGTTTGAGTCCTTATCGGCGGTATTCCGACCGTCGGTTGCGGTGGTGCGCTCGGGCAAGGCTTTCTTGATATCGGCGGAGCGCGTAGTGCCCGGAGATGTGGTACTGTTATCCGAGGGAGACATACTTTGCTTTGACGCACGACTTGTCACATCGGACAATCTTCGCGTTATGGCGCGAGTTGACAGAGATACCGAAAAGGAGTGCGAAAAAAGAGCCGAGGGAGCTGTGCGTGAGAACGAGAACGATATAACCAGTATGGTAAATATGGTTCACGCGGGCTCACGCGTGCTTACGGGTAGCGCGAGGGCTATCGTCACGGCTACGGGAAGATATACATATTACGGGGCGATGACGGGCGGAGTGCGTTTGCCCGAGAGGACAGTTATTCCTCACGGCTTGAAGCTGCTCAGAAAATACTGCCTGTCCTTTGAATTGGCGATTATGCTTATCACGCTGCCGTTCAGCATTCTCAGTCTGCTGTTCAGCCACGAAACCGTTACGCTCGCGACTACATTTTTTGCGGCGCTCGCTATTGCAGCCTCGTCTATGTCTCAGCTCTCCTGCACGGTTTGCAGGATATTCTTTGAAAGACAGGCAAGACAGGGACTCGGAGGGGCTAATCCCTTCGTAATCAGAAGCGCTGAGATAATGGACAGGCTGGTTTCGGTAGAATATCTCTTTTTGCTGGACGGAAGCGCGGTCAGCGACGGCGTCCTGCATTACCACAAGGCGGTCTGCGCCGAGGGCGAGCTTGTAGCCTTTAATGCCATGAGCCCTTCTATGACGGCGTTTGCCGAGCTTGTCGCGCTTTATAATACCGCTGAGAAGAACACACTTACCACGGGAGTTCACGCCCCAGGACGATTTACGGGCGCGCTCGGTGAGTTTATCGAAAAAACGGGAGTTGACAGCGAGGCTCTCAAAATAAGATGTAATATTCTCGGATATGTCCCCGCAAACTCGTCGGACAGAACCGATAAGCTCTTTTATACCGACAGAGGGACTAAGTATGTCCTGAGTGTTTCGCAGAGCAAAGACGCGCTCGACGGTTGTGACAGAGCTTATCTCGGGTACGGAATAAAGAATATCAGCGACGAGGGCAGAGAGGGCATTGCCACCACATACGACAGATATGCGGAGCAGGGAATGAAGGTGCTTGTCTTTACCCTGTCCGAGGGCGAGTTCTCCACAAGACAGATCTTTGCGGGAATGATGGTGCTTTCCGAAAGGGTTTCGGTCTCCTTTGGAGATGCCCTTGGCGGAATGAAAAAGCTGGGTGTGAGAACGGTCTCGTTCGTCTCGACGGCAAAGGCTGACGAGTACGGATATTCCGAGCTTCCCGCGCCCGTGGTGGGCAGAGTGGTGTCGGCGTCGGATTTTGAGTCGCATAATTTGCCCGTGCATTATAAATTTGGTTTGTTTGATACCTATCGCGACCTATCTGCCGAGCAGATAAGTGAGCTTATAAAATATCTTCACTCAAAGAACAAAAGGGTGGCTGTGCTTTGCTTTTCGGAGATGGGCAAAAAGCTTTCAGAGGAGCCCGATGTATTTCTTACCTGCTCGGAGCTGAAATATCGCTTTACGGGACATTTCGAGGAGGAGATAGAGGCGCTTGAGGTGCCCGGGGGTGCCCAGAGCCGTTCCTGCCGTCAGGATGTGAAGGCGGAAGCCGACGCCATAATTCCGAGACCTTCGGAGAGCGGAGGCGGACTTATGTCTGTCGGACGGGCGTTTGCGCTCGCGGGAGTTGCCTATAACAATCTTTCGGGATTTTTTAGATATGTGCTGTGCAGTCAGTTTATCAGACTGGTTATGGTGATGCTGCCGATGATATTCGGAGAGGCGTTTCTCGACGCAAGACACGCGCTTTTCTGTGGATTTATCTTGGACATCGTCGTAATGCTTATATTCGCCGCCGAAAAATGCGGAGCGGAGAACGCGAGAGGCTTCAGAAATATTTCGGGCGAGTTCCGCGCTCCTGTGAGAAATAACGCGGGAATGATAATTGCCGCAACGGCAGGCGCTCTTACGGCGGTGCTGTTGCCTGCTGTAGTAGGATTTACGGGTATCGTCGGACAATATTTCTGCCAGAGTGAATATCTCTTTATATCAATGATACTCTTGCATCTTGCCGTTATGTACTGCATCCGAATTGATAATTTCAGACGGTTCGGCAATATAAATATCAACAAGATCGCAATTGGTCTTGATTTGTTCGCGGTAGTGTTTATAATTCTTTGCTTCTCGGTGGAGCAGTTCGGAGCTCTCTTTGAAATCGCGTCAATACCCGCGCCATATCTGTTGATGACTCCGATACCCGCGGCGGTGTGCGCAGTCCTTTATTTCCTGATAGGAAACCTCAGACTCCACGCGACCGAGAAAAAATAGGACAAACAAATAAGAATATGCAGATATTGAGTCAGCATAGATTGTATGGGGCAACGGCGTTGCCCCATACTCCGCTTAAAGCATTACACTTCAAAGCTTGAGAAAGGGAACTGTTATGGAACGCTTTAACACATGTGATTTAAGAGAAAAGGAAGTTGTAAATGTCTGCGACGGAGCAAGGCTCGGGTGTCCAAGTGATTTTGAGTTCAATGTCTGCGACGGAAGAATAACCGCGCTTATCGTGCCTCGCGGGGGCGGTTTTCTGGGGCTTGGACGGGATGACGATATTATTATTCCGTGGTGCAAAATAGAGTGTATCGGCTCAGATGCAATACTCGTGAAGCTCTCGGCAGAGGAATACCGCTGCAGAGAAAAGGAAAAGAAGAAAAGAAGCTTCTGGTAATTGTAAACAATTTGTTAATTTAAAATATGGATATTGAAGAAATATATATAATATGGTATAATATCGGTTGCGTCGGCTTGATTTGCCGATAGTAATCAAAATACACACACATGGCGGCGCGGCGTAACGGTGTCGTCCGATCGGGCGATGAAAACGCAGGAGCTATGTGGTGGAAAAACCGAAGGAGGACATTTAAAATGTCAGTAATTTCAATCAAACAGCTGCTTGAAGCAGGCGTCCATTTCGGACATCACACAAGAAGATGGAACCCCAAAATGCAGGAGTACATCTTTACCGAGAGAAACGGTATCTACATCATCGACCTTCAGAAGACCGTAAAGAAGTTTGAGGAAGCTTATAACTTCGTACGCGACATATCTGCTGAGGGCGGCACTATCCTCTTTGTTGGAACAAAGAAGCAGGCTGCAGATGCAATCAAGGAAGAGGCAACCCGTTGCGGAATGTACTATGTCAATGTTCGTTGGCCCGGCGGAATGATGACAAACTTCAAGACTATCAAGAAGTCCATCAGCCGTCTTAACAGCCTTGAGAAGATGCAGGAGGACGGAACATTCGACCTTCTCCCCAAGAAGGAAGTTGCTATTAAGCAGAAGGAAATGTTCGACCTTGAGAAGAACTATGGCGGTATCAAGACTATGGACACTCTTCCCGCAGCAGTGTTTATAGTTGACCCCAAGAAGGAAAGAAACGCAGTTCTTGAGGCTAAGAAGCTCGGTATTCCGGTAATCGCTATCGTCGACACTAACTGTGACCCCGATGATGCTGACTACATCATTCCCGGAAACGATGACGCTATCCGCGCTATCAAGCTTATCTCCGCTGCACTCGCTGACGCTGTTATCGAGGGTAGACAGGGTGAGCAGCTCGAAGAGGCTGCTGTTGAGGCTGAGGCTGTCGAGGAGACAGTTGAGGCAGACGCAGAGTAATTTTTGAATTTTACTATACGAAAGGAAGAAATAAAAATGGCTAACATTACAGCTAAGGATGTCGCAGCTCTCAGAGCAAAGACCGGTATCGGTATGATGGAGTGCAAGAAGGCACTTGTTGAGGCTAACGGCGATGTTGATGAGGCAATAAAGATTCTCCGCCAGAGAGGTGAGCTCAAGGCAGACGCAAAGGCTGCAAGAATCGCGGCTGACGGTATCGTTGATATTATGAAGGAAGGCAATGTAACAGCTATGATCGAGGTTAACTCCGAGACAGACTTCGTTGCTAAGAACGCGTCCTTCCAGGAGTTCGTAAAGAACATTCTCAAGACCATTATTGCAAACAAGCCCGCAGATCTCGATGCTCTTATGGCGTCTGAATATATTGACGGAAGCGCAACCGTTGAGGCAAAGCTCAAGGAGATGATCTTCGTTATCGGAGAGAAGCTCAGCATTCGTCGTTTCGTAGTTGTTGAGGGTATTACAAGCACATATATCCACGGAACAGGCTCCATCGGAGTTGTTGTTTCCTTTGATGTTGACGCAGCTACCGCCGAGAAGGAGGAGTTCCTTGCATTCGCAAAGAACATCGCTCTCCAGGTTGGCGCATATCCCACACCTTATCTTGATCGCGACTCTGTCCCCGCATCGGTTATCGAGGAGGAGAAGAGCATTCTTATGGCTCAGATCGCAAACGATCCCGCAAACGCTAAGAAGCCTCCCCAGATCATCGAGAAGATGGTTTCGGGAAGAATCGGCAAGTTCTACGACAACAACTGCCTGCTCGATATGGCGTATGTCAAGGACGACGAGATCAAGGTTGGCAAGTATGTTGAGAATACCGCTAAGGAGCTTGGCACTACCATTAAGGTAACAGGCTTCCACCGCTTCGAAAAGGGCGAGGGTATTCAGAAGAGAGAAGAAAACTTCGCTGACGAGATTGCTAAGCTTACTAACAAGCAGTAATTGGATATTTATAAAACAAGGGGAACCTTTTTAGGAAAGGTTCCCCTTGATCTCTCCAAACCTTTTTAAGCAAAAGGATTTGACTTTCGATTTATTGTATAAATTAAACCTCGAGTTTTTATATGGAAATCTCCCATCGGACACTTGCGTACCGACGGGAGATATTTTCATTTAAAAGTTTAAATATAATAAAGAAATATTGAATTAATGTAAACTGAATGGGTTAGCCTGACCCCAGCTTCAAAAGGTTTGGAAGGGGTTCGGGGAAACCTTTCCTTAAAAGGTTTCCCCGAATAACTCGCATTCTTACTTATTCAGTTTGTCAAGTGCTGTGAGGACGCCTGCGAGATTTTCGCGGTACTTGTCGAGCTTAGCACGCTCAGCGTCGACCACGGCAGCGGGAGCCTTAGCCACAAAGCCTTCGTTGGAGAGCTTCTTTTCGATTCTTTCTATCTCACCCAGAAGCTTTTTCTGTTCTGCTTCAAGTCTTGCTCTCTCCTTTTCTGTATCCACAAGGTCAGAAAGGGGGAGGAAAACAGTTGCAGAGTCGGTGATTACCTGAATCGTGTTGTCAGCCTCTATAACTCCGTCAAAGCTCTCTGCGACTTCGACCTCGGATGCGGAGGCGAGACGCTTGAAGAATACCGCGGAGCGCTCATTGAATGAGGCGTTATATTTAGTCGCAATATAAACCTTAGCCTTGCGCGAGGGAACTACATTCATCTCGTTGCGGCGCGCGCGGATAGCCTTGATAGCGGCGATAACTCTCGCCATATCCTCTGCGTCAGCCTCAAAGCAGAGAGCGCTGTCATACGCGGGATAAGAGGAAATCATAATGCTCTCGTCGGTGTGCGGGAGAGACTGATAGATCTCCTCGGTTATGAAGGGCATAAAGGGGTGGAGAAGCTTGAGAGTGCCCGTGAGAACATAAGCAATAACATTCTGCGCGGTGATGTTCTCTGCGGTGTCCTTCTCGGAGAGACGGGACTTGGAAAGCTCGATGTACCAGTCGCAGAAAACATCCCAGGTGAAGTCGTATATAGCCGCCAGAGCGACACCAACCTCAAACTTGTCGAGCGCGGTGGTTACATTGCCGACAAGCTTATTGAATTCGTTGAGGATCCACTTGTCCTCTTTTGCAAGCACAGATGTCTCGGGAAGCTTTATTTCGTCTATCGTGAGGTTCATTCTCACAAATCTGGATGCGTTCCAAAGCTTGTTTGCAAAGTTTCTTGCAGCCTCAATCTTCTCATCGGAGAAGCGCATATCGTTTCCGGGTGAGTTGCCTGTCGCAAGGGCGTATCTGAGCGCGTCCGCACCGTACTTGTCGATAATTTCAAGCGGATCTATTCCGTTTCCGAGCGACTTGGACATCTTGCGTCCCTGCGCGTCGCGGACTAGTCCGTGAATAAATACCGTACTGAAGGGTTCCTTGCCCATATGCTCGAGTCCCGAGAAAATCATTCTCGCAACCCAGAAGAAGATTATGTCGTAGCCTGTAACGAGAACGCTCGTGGGGTAGTATTTCGCGAGATCCTCGGTCTGCTCAGGCCAGCCAAGCGTGGAGAAGGGCCAGAGGGCAGAGGAGAACCAAGTATCAAGAACATCGCTTTCCTGATGTACTGCCGCTCCGCACTTGGGGCAAACGGTTATGTCGTCCTTGGAAACTGTCATCTCGCCGCAAGCGTCGCAATAGAACGCGGGAATACGGTGTCCCCACCAAAGCTGACGGGAGATACACCAGTCGTGAACATTTTCCATCCAGTTTATATATGTCTTGCTGAAGCGCTCGGGCTCAAACTTAACGCGTCCGTCGCGAACGACCTCAAGAGCGGGCTGAGCCAGGGGCTCCATCTTTACAAACCACTGGTTAGAGGTTATAGGCTCAACCGTGGTATTGCAACGGTAGCAGGAGCCGACATTGTGCGCGTGGGGGACTGTTTTTATAAGATATCCCATAGCATCAAGGTCTGCAACGAGAGCCTTGCGGCATTCGTATCTGTCCATGCCCTCGTATTTTCCTGCGTGGGAGTTCATTGTCGCGTCGTCGTTCATTACCTTGATCTGCTCAAGATTGTGTCTCTGTCCGACGAGGAAGTCGTTGGGGTCGTGAGCGGGGGTTATCTTAACACAACCCGTTCCGAAGCCTATTTCGACATAATCGTCGGCGATGACGGGGATTTCTCTGTTTACGATGGGGAGTATGAGCGTCTTTCCAATAAGGTGCTTGGTTGCCTCGTCGTCGGGGTTGACGGCTACCGCGGTGTCACCGAACATGGTTTCGGGACGCGTTGTAGCAACCTCAACATATCCGTCCTCACCCTTTATCGAATACTTGATATGCCAGAAGAAGCCTTCCTGCTCGGAATATTCTACCTCGGCATCGGAGAGCGCTGTAACACAATGAGGACACCAGTTGATTATTCTGTTTCCTCTGTATATAAGTCCCTTGTCGTAGAGGTTTACGAAAACCTCGCGAACTGCCTTCGAGCAGCCCTCGTCCATAGTGAAGCGTTCACGCGACCAGTCGCAGGACGCGCCAAGCTTTTTGAGCTGACTTATTATGCGGTTGCCGTACTGGTGCTTCCAGTCCCATACTCTCTCGAGAAATTTTTCGCGTCCGAGGTCGTATCGTGTTAGCCCCTCGTTTACTCGGAGCTGCTCCTCGACCTTTATCTGAGTGGCAATTCCCGCGTGGTCTGTTCCGGGAACCCAAAGAGTATTGAAGCCCTGCATTCTCTTGTATCTTACGAGAATATCCTGCAAGGTTTCGTCAAGGGCGTGTCCCATATGGAGCTGTCCTGTGACATTTGGAGGGGGAATAACCACCGAGAAATGGGGTGCGGGATTTTTTGCGTCGGGGGTGAAATAGCCCTTTTCCGACCAGTTCTTGTATATTCTGTCCTCAAATTCCGAGGGGGAATATACCTTAGGTAATTCGTGATAGGAATTCATAGTAATTCTCCTTTTAATTATATAGAAAAATTAAAAAACAAAATAAAAAGCTCCACCACCCGTATCAGGGCGTGGAGAACGCGGTACCACCTGATTTTGCGCCAAAGGCGCACACTCAAAAGCCGTAACGGGGCGACCGTTATGGACTACTCAAAAATTCGCCCATACCGCTCAGCGGCGACTTCGGCAATACCCGCCGCAGACTCACACCAACCGTCTGCTCTCTGTGCGCAAGGCTTTTGCTTACTACTCCGCTTCAATGCGTTTAGAGTAGTATACCACATTTTTTTTTCAAAGTCAAGAATTTTAGATTTCTTTTTTGAAAAAATGCAAAAAAATGAAAAAAGCTATTGACAAAAGTGAGAGTATCTGCTATAATAACAAAGTCGTCAAGTTAATATGCTGGTATGGCTCAGTCGGTAGAGCACGTCATTGGTAATGACGAGGTCATCAGTTCGATTCTGATTACCAGCTCCAAAAAATCCTGCACGCAAGTGCAGGATTTTTGATTTTAGAAAACAACACGGCGGGAGCGCAGCTCCCGCCGTTTCTGTTTTTTATGTTATTTTGCTCTTGCCTTCTTAGTGATAAGCTTGATAACAAGGAGTGTTCCAACTGTAAGTACGACACCTACGGGGAGGGCGATCCAAGCGTTCGGAACGAAGCCCGAGAAGATATACATCACGAAGGATATAGCCGCAACCGTGATAGCGTAGGGCAGCTGGGTGGATACATGGTCGATGTGGTTGCAACGCGCTCCTGCCGATGCCATAATGGTCGTATCGGAGATAGGCGAGCAATGGTCGCCGCAAACCGCTCCCGCAAGACATGCGGAAATGCCAACAAAGAGAAGGGGATCGCCTGCGTCAAATACGCTGAGAACGATAGGAATGAGTATTCCGAATGTACCCCAGGATGTTCCTGTCGCAAAGGCGATAAAGCAAGCAACGAGGAATATTACCGCGGGAAGCAGAGCGGTGAGTCCGCTTGCGTGTTCCATAATGCTGTTTACGAATGTGTCGCTTCCGAGAAGGTTGGTTGTGTTCTTGAGTGCGTTCGCAAAGGTGAGAATGAGTATTGCGGGAACCATCGCGATAAAGCCCTGAGGAACTGCTTCCATTGCCTGCTTGAAGCTCAGGTGACGGCGGCAGAGCAGGTATACGACGATGATAACGAGCGATATCAGACCGCCCCAAGGCAGACCTACCGTTGCGTCTGTGTTACCGAACGCGTCAACGAAGTTGTGGTAGTAATCGGGCTGTTCGGGGTCGAAGAATCCGCCGACATACATAAGAGCGAGAACGC
This sequence comes from Clostridia bacterium, assembly GCA_017625755.1. Lineage (GTDB taxonomy): Bacteria > Bacillota > Clostridia > Oscillospirales > CAG-272 > HGM12713. Next base: position 33,367 of record JAGAKG010000056.1, read on the forward strand.
TCGTTACGATAAGAATGATTATCGGAATGATGATGTCGAGAACCGAGCCGCGAGTGTTTTCCTCGCTGTTCTCGGCGTTCTTGCTCTCAGCGAGAATTCCGAGGTCGCCGTTCTGCGCCTTTATCTCAAAGCCAGCCATCTTGCCGTAATCAAATCCCATAACAGCTATTGCTATGATGAATACGAGAGTGAGAAGCGAGTAGAAATTGAAGGGGATAGCTCTTACGAAAAGCTCAAGTCCCGTCATATCTCCCGCAACATCGGGGGTTACATTACTCGAAACAGCTGCCGCCCAAGACGATATAGGAGCTATCATACAAACGGGAGCCGCAGTCGCGTCGATAAGATAAGCCAGCTTCGCGCGGGATATCTTCTTACTGTCGGTAACGGGAGCCATTACGGAGCCGACCGTCAGACAGTTGAAATAGTCGTCGATGAAGATAAGGACACCGAGCGCGAAGGTTGCGAGCATAGCGCCTACCTTAGTCTTGATATGCTTTTCAGCCCAACGACCGAAAGCCTGTGCGGCGCCCGCGTGGTTGATAAGCGCCACGATAACGCCAAGCTCAACGAGGAATATAAAGATACCTGCGTTCCCCGCAACGGCGGAGATGAGTCCGTCATTTATCAGGGTATCCATCGTTCCTGTGAATGAAAAATTACTGTAGAGCAGAGCTCCCGAAAGAATACCTATGAATAGTGAGCTGTATACCTCTTTTGTGATGAGCGCAAGTCCGATTGCGACCACGGGCGGAAAGAGCGACCAAAATGTTCCCTCGACACCGTCCTTGTTGGTAACAGCGGCAACTACCATAAGCGCAATGATAACAACGACTGCTATCAAAAGAACTATTTTCTTTGCCTTTGTCATAAAATCCTCCATTTAATATAAAAATAGAAAAATCTGCGTATGCAACGCACAAACAGTTTAATTGATTTTAACATATTATATATACTTTTGCAATAGATTTTTGCAAAAAAAGCAGATTTTTGTAAAAAATCCCGATTTATACCAAAATATATATAATAAAAATTCCGAACCAAATCGGGAAAATCTCTTTTGACGAAAACTCATTAAAAAGGAGCTTTTGCGAGTTTTTTTGCGTTGCGGGGGTGGAAGGTGGGGAGCTTTTGTGCGACATATTGCCATAAAATATGACTGTCGATTGGCGTTTTTTACTGTAACTTTTGCTGATTTTACTGTAATTTATTTAAAGAAATGTAAATAAATGTAAAAAGGAAAGAGATAACGGCAGAAATAATTCCAAAATCGGAAAAAAGAAAAAAGATTTTCGGGAAAAGATAAAAAAACTGAAATCTTTTTTAATTATTTTTGCTTTTTCTCTTGCCAACAAATATAAAGTGATTTATAATAATATCACCACAAAAGTGGGGCGAAATGGGGCGAAGTGTTGAGAAATGTTTAGAGAGCAGGTCGATTCCCACTGAAAACCCACAGAAAATCCATCAAAAACACAGAAAGGAGACGGTAAAAAATGTTATCGGGAGAATTCAGACACACACTTGATCCGAAAAACAGATTATTTATACCCGCAAAGCACCGTGAAGAGCTTGGAGAGAGCTTTATGGTAGTTCGCAGTATTCGTAACAACTGTCTCCAGGTATATTCGATGGAGGAATGGAGCAAGTACATCGCGCCTATCGACAAGATGGACAGAAAAGACTCTGAGCGTATATTCAGAGCGCTCCACAGAAACGCAACTCAGGCAACCCCCGATTCGCAGGGAAGAATAGTTATTCCCGTATCTCTTCTTCAGCACGCCGAAATAGTTAAGGGCGCGGTCGTGGTAGGATGCGGAGCTTACGCAGAGATCTGGGCTGAGGAAGTTTACGATAAGACACTTGAAGATGAAAACCTCGACGATATCAAGTCTGTTCTTGAATCGTTCGGTCTCTGATGGAGATGCAGGAGTTTTCACATTATTCCGTTCTGCTTGAGGAGAGCATAGAAGCGCTCGACATAAAGCCTGACGGAATATATATAGACGGAACCGCCGGTGGAGGCGGACATTCCTACGAGATAGCAAAAAGGCTTGAGGGCGGCAGACTTATCGCAATAGACCAGGACGCTGATGCGATAAGGGCGGCGGGAGAGAGACTGAAAGAGTTTGGCGACAAGGTGACTCTGGTCAGAAACAATTTCTCGAACCTCGAGGAGATATGCGCCGAGCTTGGCATAGAGGAGATTGACGGATTTCTGATAGACGCGGGCGTATCCTCCTTTCAGCTTGATTGCGCGGAACGCGGATTTGCTTACAGTGCAGACGCGCCGCTTGATATGAGAATGGATACACGCAACTCGCTGACGGCGAGGACTGTGGTGAACGAATATAGCGAGCAGGAGCTGAAAAGAATACTTTTTGAATACGGTGAGGAACGGTTTGCCCCCGCTATTGCTGCTGCGATAGTCAGAGAGAGGGAGATCTCACCGATAGAAAGCACCTCGCAGCTCTCGCAGATAATCAAGAGCGCGATACCCGCTTTCGCGAGAGAAGGCGGACATCACCCCGCGAAAAGAAGCTTCCAGGCGATAAGAATCGAGGTCAACCGTGAGCTTGATGTTATCGAGCCCGCGATAAGAGCTGCGGAGAGGCTTATGCGTCGGGGCGGACGGATAGCGGTTATCACATTCCACTCGCTTGAGGACAGAATAGTCAAGCAGACCTTTGCCTCACTGGCTTCGGGCTGTACCTGCCCGAGAAGCTTTCCCGTGTGCGTATGCGGAAAGAAGCCTACCGTCAGGACGGTTAATAAAAAACCGATACTTCCGAGCAAGAAGGAGCTTGACGAAAACCCCCGCTCAAGGAGCGCAAAGCTCAGGGCGGCAGAGAAGATTTGAAACACTACATTATTTGATATAGAAAAAATTACGGAGGAGAAAAAATGGCTGACACTTACCTTAACGATTCCTATAACCGCTGCATGGCAGAGCTTCGCGCCAGATATAACGGCAGAGGTGTAAGCGTAAACGCCAAACGAAGCGCGGCAGAGCAGATAGCAAACGAGTCCGCGAATATGTTGGCGGCGCGTTCGGATAGCTTCGTCAGCTTTGACCCCGCAAGCGGAATTCTCGACGAATACCGCAGCGGAGAGTACAAGGGCAGCAAGTATATGACCTCCGACGATTTTGTGAGATATTTCAGAAACAGAAATACATACAATATGCCCGTAGCTCTCAGAAATGCGCAGAAGTCAATGGAGGCTAAAGCGGGACAGCAGAGAGCTGTTGCGGCAAGAAGGGGCGCGGGCAGAGAATCGCTCGTAGCTTCTGACGGCACATCAAAGGAGGGCCACTTAAAAACACGCATTGAGACATTCGTGACAAAATGGTTTCCCATAGAGCCCCGCGAGGGCAGAAGCGAAGGCAGTAAGTTCAGAATTCCCACGAGAGCGGTTGGAAGCATGGCAGCTTTCGCACTCTCACTTGGGCTTATCGTCGGCGGTTCTGTTATGATAGGAAATGCCTCGAGTGAGGTCGGAAGTCTCAATAGTAAAATTTCACACCTTGAGGCTCAGCAAACAGAGCTTCAGAGTCAGCTTGACCTTAAATACAATATACAGGATATAGAGGAAGAGGCAAAGAGTCTTGGAATGATAAACAAGGAATACGCTCAAAAGTCCTATCTCGAGGTCGGCGAGGAAGAAGAAATCGAGATATACGAGCAGGAAGAAACCAATGTTGGATTTGCGGCTCTGCTCAATGCTTTCGGGATAGATATTGATTGACAGCGAATAAAAGGACTGTGACCTCTCATATATTAATTACGGCTTTATACCTACGGGGAAAGGAGAGAAGTCACAAGAATGGCAAAAGACTCAATAAGTTCTTCGGCACTTAAGCGTTCGCTTTGGCTCGGAATTGCGATATTTGCGGTTTTCGGACTCCTGATGATTCGCATTCTTTGCATACAGACTATTGATTTTGAAAAATATCAGAACAAAGTAATAAATCAGATGACCACGCAGTCGCCCGTTCCCGCGGATAGAGGTAAGATATACGATAGAAACGGTGATGTGCTTGCGACTAATATAACCACCTACCGTGTCTTTATTTCGCCCTCGGGTATCCTTTCGGCTCAGAACGAGCTTGGGGAGAACAGCAAGACGAAATACGCGGATATAATCTCGTACGGTCTCGCGCAGATACTAGGCGTTTCTTACGACGATGTTCACAAGCAGGCTACCGAGTATACAGAATATCTCGACCGAACGATAAAAAGAAAGGTCGATGAGAGTACCGCGGACATAGTAAGACAGTTTATCGAGGACTACAAGCTTGAGAATATGGTTTATCTCGAGGCGCAAAGCACGAGGTATTACCCCGGTGGAACGCTCGGCGCGCATATGATAGGCTTTACAAGCAGCGACGGAATAGGACTTTACGGACTGGAATACCAGTATAACGAATATCTTAAAGGAATAGACGGTTACTATATAACCGCGAGAGACTCATACGGGAACGAGATGCCGTATGAATATTCAAGCTATAACGATGCGGTGAGCGGATATAATCTGACTACCACTATCGATACAACTATCCAAAGCTTCCTTGAGGAGCAGCTCGCCGAAACTGTCACCGAGACACAGGCGAAGAACAGAGCCTGCGGAATAGTTATGAATGTAAAGACGGGAGCGATACTCGCTATGGCGACCTCCTCTCCGTTTGACCTTAACGACCCTTGGACGATGGATGAGCTGTCGCAAAAGGAGCTTCTGAGCAGCGGATATTCTCCCGATACCGAGAAGTATAACGAGCTGTCACGGGAGCTTTTGATGACGATGTGGTCAAATAAGGCGATAACAGAGAGCTATATCCCAGGTTCAACCTTTAAAATCATAACCTCGTCTATGGCACTTGAGGAGCAGGCGGTAACTCTTACCGAATCGCTCACCTGTAACGGTTATCATGAGCCCGTGAGAGGAATAAAGGTCAAGTGTCACAAGGTTCACGGACACGGCTCACTGACCTTCTCCGAGGGACTTCAGCAGTCCTGCAATGTCTGGTTTATGACACTTGGCTCGAGAGTCGGAGTTGAAAATTATCAAAAATATGTAAAAGCCTTTGGTTATTACGAAAAAACGGGAATTGACCTACCTGGTGAGGGGAACAGTATATTTGCGTCGGAGATGAGTCAGCTCGACCTCGCGATATACGCGTTCGGACAGAACTTCAATGTAACCCCTATGCAGCAGATTTGCGCCGTTTCGGCGGTTGCGAACGGCGGAACGCTGGTCACTCCTTATATAGTTGAAACTATCTCGGATAATTCGGGAAATGTGATATACCGTCACGAGACTGAGGTCAAGAGACAGGTTATAAGCGAATCGGTTTGCGAGACGCTTGCGGCTGTTCTTGAGGACGGTGTTTCTGGTGACGGAGGCGCGAAGAACGCCTATGTTGCGGGATACCGAGTTGCCGCAAAGACGGGTACCTCGGAGAAAAAGGGCGAGGATTCAGATGGAAAATACATCTGCTCCTGCGTTGCCTTTGCCCCCGCGGACGATCCCGAGATCGCGATAATCATTATAGTTGACGAGCCCACGAAGGGAAGCCTTTACGGAAGCACCGTAGCGGCGCCCTATATATCGGCGGCTCTCAAAAATATTCTCCCTTATTACGGCATCGAGCCGATATACAGCCCCGAGGAGGTCGCCAATACCTCACTCAGAGTTGCAAATTACAAGGGATACAAGGTGGAGACCGCGCAGGCGCTTGTTGAAAAGGCGGGACTTAAGGTCAAGGTCATTGGAAGCGGAAGTAAGGTCACCTCTCAGCTTCCCGTAAGCGGAAGCGAGATAAACAAAGCCACGGGAACTATCGTTCTCTATGCGGGTAGCGAGGTTGAAAATGACATTCAAGTGCCCGACCTTGTGGGAATGACCTCTGTGGCGGCTAATCAGTATCTTATGAATTTAGGACTTAATGTGAGAATTGAGGGAGTGAACAACCCCTTCGTGTCGGCGGAAAATGTGCCCGTCGTCGTTTCACAGTCCATACCGAGGGGAACTCGGGTAGCGGCGGGAACCGTTATCACTCTTGAGTTCAGACATATGGGAGGGGACGAGGATCCCGACTATATGGGCTAGGCGAACGGCGCCAAGGAAGTTTAAAAAAATAAACTTCGGAGGCAGATATGAGAGTATCGGAGCTGTTCGGCAGAGCCAAAATAGAATATCCGCGGGAAGCGGAAAATATTGAAATTACCGACATCGTCACCGATTCGTCAAGCGTGCGCGAGGGGAGCCTGTTTATTTGCATCAAGGGGCTCAGACACGACGGACACGAATATATAGGTGAGGCGGTCGGTAGAGGTGCCAAGGTTATAGTGGCAGAGCAAGTGCGTGACATGGATGTGGGTGGTGCCGCAGCAACGATCTTCGTTGATAACACCAGGCAGGTGGCTGCTTTGCTCTATAACTCGTGGTATTGTGAGCCCGCAAGGGATATGAAGCTTGTGGCGGTCACGGGAACCAACGGCAAAACCTCTGTAACATATATACTCAAAAAAATATTTGAGAGAGCAGGAAAGCGTTGCGGTCTTATCGGAACGGTGGGGTGCTTTTGCGCCAATCGACGCCTTGACACGGGAAATCGCAACCCGCTCGCAAATATGACCACTCCCGATCCCGAGGAGCTATACAGGCTTCTCGCGGTTATGAGAGATGCGGGTACCGAGTTCGTTTTTATAGAAGCGACCTCTCACGCCTTAGCCCTCTCAAAGCTTGACGCGCTCAGATTTGATACTGCCGTGTTTACAAATCTTACGCAGGATCATCTTGACTTTCACGGCGATATGGAGGGGTATTTTGCCTCAAAATCAAAGCTCTTCAGACTCTGTCGCAGAGCGGTGATAAACCTTGACGACTTGTGGGCAGAGCGATTTATCGAATCCGCCCGATGTGATGAGATATATACTGTATCGGCAGAGCAGAAAGCCGATTTTTATGCTGAAAATGTGAAGATATGCGGAGCGGAGGGGTCTGAATATACCCTCAGCTTTGGCGACGAAAAAATAGATATAAGTGTTCCGATATGCGGGCGCTTCTTCGTGAATAATTCCGCCGAGGCAGCCGCCGTGGCAAGGCTCTACGGAATTTCCACCGAGGATATCCGAGACGCCATATTCTCTCTTGAGGGGGTTGACGGGCGAATGGAGCGGGTAGAGCTTGGAGAGAGCGCCGAGATATCGGTCTTTATCGACTACGCTCACACCCCCGACGCGCTCGAAAAGCTACTCAGAAGCGCGAGAGATTTCAGGGGGGACGGGCAGAGAATAGTGCTTTTGTTCGGCTGCGGAGGAGACAGAGACCGCACAAAGCGTCGGGAAATGGCGCATATCGCGTCAAGATTTGCTGACTTTGTGATAGTCACCTCTGATAACAGCAGGAGCGAGAGCCCCGAGGGAATAATATCCGAAATTCTTTCGGGAATTGATAAGGAAATGGAATACGCCGCTATACCCGACAGAGCCGAGGCGATAGAGTTCGCAATATCGAACGCGAGAGCGGGAGATATCATTCTTTTGGCTGGTAAGGGACACGAGAGGTACGAGATAGACAGATGGGGGAAGCACCCCTTTGACGAAAGAGAAATAGCCCGTGCGGCTTACGGTAAATATAAGGCAAGATAACAAGGAGGGAGCAAGATGAAGGTCAATATCGGATGGAACAAGCTTACAATGGCTGAGCTGGCGCAGATATGCGGCGGTATGCTTTGTTGCGTCGGCGGCGAAACGAATACAGATATACTGTTCGATTCGGTATGCACCGACTCGCGCGAGACTGCCGAGGGCGCTCTCTTTGTTGCTATCGACGGAGCAAGAGTCAACGGTCACGATTATATCGGAGCGGCTCTCTCGCTCGGAACCGGTTGCGTGCTTTGCGAGCGCATACCCGAAACTATTACCGACAGAAAGTATGCCGCGGTCGTTGTTGAGGACTCTATAAAGGCGATGGGCGAGCTTGCGAAGGCTTATGACCGCCGTCTTGACCACCGTAAGGTGGCTATCACGGGAAGTGTCGGAAAGACCACCACCAAGGAATTCGTGGCGACAGTTCTCGCCGAGAGCTTCAATGTTCATAAGACCGAGGGTAATTTCAACAGCAATATAGGTATGCCCCTCTCTATGCTTTCTATGACGAGCGATACCGAGGTATCCGTGCTTGAGATGGGTATGAGCGATTTTGGCGAGATAGACTATCTTTCCAAGATAGCCGAGCCCGATATAGCTATCGTTACCAATATAGGCTCCTCTCACATGGAGCATCTTGGTTCACGCGAGAATATTTGTCGCGCGAAGCTTGAGATAGTCAACGGACTCAAGGCGGGCGGAACGCTTATCCTTAACGGTGACGAGCCTCTGCTCCGCGAATATTCAAATCCCGATTTCACACCCGTTTATGTGGGAATAGACAGCAAGGAATGTGATTTCCGCGCGGTAAATATAAGAAGTAATCTCACCACAACTATGTTTGAGGTCATATATGGCGGAAAGGTAGTTAAGAGGGTTACTATCCCTGCGCTCGGAAAGCACAATGTATACGCGGCGCTCTTTGCTTACGCGGTAGGCGTTCGTATGGGACTTGATGACGAGACCATAATGAACGGTCTGAAGAACTTCAAGCCTGTCGGAATGAGACAGAATATCTATGAGCTTGAGGGCGTTACGGTTATCGAGGACTGTTATAACGCAAGCCCCGAATCTATGCGCGCGGCTATGTCCGTTATGCGTGACATAAAAGAGAGACAGGGCGGAAGAATGGCTGCGGTCCTCGGAGATATGTATGAGCTTGGTTCAAGCACGGCAAGGCTTCACGAGGAGATAGGACTTGAATTTGCCCGTATAGGCGGCTCGTTGCTTTATACCTTTGGAAGCACCGCTGACAGTATCGCGGTCGGTGCCGTTCTCGGCGGAGTTCTCAACGAGAATATATACAGGAATCCCGATGTCAAGGACCCTGCGCTCAGCGGAGAGATGATTCTCGGAAGTATACGCGCGGGCGATGTCCTGCTGGTCAAGGCAAGCAGAGGCGCGGCGGCAGAGCGGATACTGAACTACCTCAAGGAAAATAAAGAAAGAATTATGCGCGCGGAATAAGGCGCGAGAAGATTAAAATTTTGAAAAAATCGGAAGAAAATCGGTTATTGACAATTGGAATAACGCGCTTCCGATTTTTTCTGTGGGGATACTATGTTTAATAAAGAATTATTTGTGAATTTTCTCACGGTGGCGGTTCTGTCCTTCACCTTCACCGTTATCATATCCAAAATCGTTATACCGATACTCAGAGGACACAAGATAGGTCAACAGATAAGAGCAGAGGGCCCCGCGTGGCATAAAAGCAAGGCGGGAACGCCTACGATGGGCGGTATATGCTTCATTATGGCTATGCTTATCGCGCTTGCCGTTATGACGGTGATATACGCCTTCGTCGGCAAGCAGAGAGAGCTTATTCCGCTGGCGCTTACGCTCGGACTCGCCCTTGCCAACGGACTTGTCGGATTTGTTGATGACTACTGTAAGCTTATCAAAAAGCAGAATGAGGGACTTAAGGCATATCAGAAGTTTATTCTTCAGGTAGTTGTGGCGGGGCTTTATGTTTTCGCCCTGAAGATGCTCGGATATCTTGATACATCGCTCTCGATACCCTTTACCGACTTCTCGTTTGAGCTTGGCTGGGTATACTATATATTTGCGGTCATTCTTATAGTCGGAATGGCAAACAGCGTAAATCTCACCGACGGAGTTGACGGACTCGCAACCTCTGTAACGCTTGTGGTATCGGGATTTTTTGCGGTAGTTGCCTTCAATATGCTCAATGCTTCTCTGGCTCTTATGTCGGCGGCGCTTATCGGAGGACTCGTTGGATTTCTTATCTTCAACGCGCACCCCGCAAAGGTGTTTATGGGAGATACGGGCTCGCTTTTCTTGGGCGGTGCCGTTACGGGAGCGGCGTTTCTTATCAACGAGCCGCTTATAATAATCATCGTCGGAGGAATATATGTTTTTGAAACTCTTTCGGTAATGATACAGGTCACGAGCTTCAAGCTCAGAAACAAGAGAGTTTTCAAAATGACTCCCATTCACCACCACTTTGAAAAGTGTGGCTGGAAGGAGGGCAAGATAGTGGCAGTATTCAGCGCGGTAACCGCTGTTTTTGCCGTTATCGCTTGGTTCGGATTATGATTTTAATTTTATTTTCAGGTTTAATTTTTAAATCTTGTCGGAGGTGGTTTAAATGTATAACGAAAGAGAAGATCAGACTGCGCCGACAGAGAATTCTGCAGACTATACAGAGAACACCGTAACCGAGGCTCAGGGTGAGGAAAGTGCAGAAACGGCTGAGAGTGCTAACAAAAAGGAAAAAAAGCAGAGCAGGGCGCTTAGAAAAATAAACGAATACAGGCTCAAAAAGGAAGAGGACGCCGCATTTAACGATGTTATCTTCTCGGAGCCGATAAGCGGCGTGCCCGCTGAGAAGCCTCAACCGCTGAAGCGCGGAAATATTGATGTTTGGTTCTTTATATGGGCGATGATACTCATATTTTTCGGAGCCGTTATGTCATACAGCGCAAGCGCGGTATACGCGCAAAACGAATATGATAGCTCTACTTACTTTCTCGTCAGATACATAGCCTTTTCGGCTGTGGCAATAGTCGCGACGGTACCCTTCGTGCTTTTCGCCCGTCCGTGGTTCTGGCGGGTGTTCGGCGCGGCGAGCTATGTTATCTGTATCCCTCTCCTTATCTGGGTAATAGTTGCGGGAGATACGGGCGGCGGCGCGCAGAGATGGATAGACCTTGGATTTATGACTATCCAGCCATCTGAGATAGCCAAGATGGCTGTCGTTATGGTGCTGGCGCTTTATCTTTCAAAATACGAGAAGCAGGTGACCTCAAGACATAAATTCGGCGGAAACTTCAAGCACGGATTTTTTGTTCCGATGATTCTTATCGGTCTCCTCTGCGCTCTTATCATAATTCAGCCCCACCTCTCGGGAACTATCATAGTGGGAATGATAGGGCTGATAGTTATGTATCTTGGCGGAACGCGAACAAAATGGTTGCTTATCTTCCTCGGTATCATCGGCGTGGCGGGTATCATATTCCTGTTTGTGTTCGGATACTCTGCGGAGCGTGTGCAGATATGGCTTAATATTGAAAAAATGGACCCTCTGGGAGATGCTTGGCAGACGCTTCAGGGGCTTTACGCAATAGGCTCGGGAGGATTTTTCGGAGTTGGACTCGGCGGTAGCCGTCAGAAATTCGGATATGTTTCTCAGCCGCAGAACGACTTTATATTCACGATAATATGCGAGGAGCTTGGATTTGTAGGCGCATTCTTCGTTATACTTCTTTTCGGACTTCTCGTTTGGAGAGGAATTAAGATAGGTCAGAGAGCGCCCGATAAATTCTGCGCCCTCACGGTCTGGGGACTGACCTTCAAGATAGCCCTTCAGACGGCGATGAATATAGCGGTCGTTACCAATTCGATGCCAAATACGGGTATTTCTCTGCCATTCTTCAGCTCGGGCGGTACATCGCTTATGCTGCAGATATTCGAGGTCGGAATAATACTGTCGATATCGAGATTTTCTGCGCAGAAACAATAGAGACACAAAGCCCCGCTTATCTGAATTCTGCGGGGCTTTTTGATAATTTTACACGGAGGACACAATGAGAGTGCTTATGACAGGCGGCGGCACGGGAGGACATGTCAATCCCGCGCTTGCAATAGCCGAAATTATAAAAAGAAATCAACCCGATTCCGAGATAGCCTTTATCGGAACGGAGAGGGGGATAGAAAACAGACTTGTCCCGCGCGCGGGCTACAAGCTCTATTATGTGAATATTCAGGGCATACGCCGCTCGCTGTCTCCGTCGAATATCAAGACAGCGTACCTCGTGCTGACAGCTCCCAAAAAGGCAAAGCGTATCATCGAGGAGTTCCGTCCCGATATCGTTATAGGTACGGGTGGATATGTTTGCTGGCCCGCGCTCAAGGCGGCGGCGCAGATGGGTATTCCCACGGCGGTACACGAGTCAAACGCGATAGCGGGTGTGGCGGTAAAGCAGCTCAAGGACAAGGTCGATGTTATAATGACGAATTTCGCGTCTACTGCAGAGGGGCTTGACGCAAAGGCTAAGGTGGTACGCGTCGGAAATCCGATGAACGGGGATTTCGGGCAGTATGTGCGCGCTGAGGCGAGAGAGCGACTCGGTATTCCCGAGCATATAAAGACGGTTATAGTATCCTTCGGCGGAAGTCTCGGAGCGCAGAAGCTGAATGAGGCGGTGCTTGAGCTTATGAAGAATTTTTGCGCGGAGCGCGAGGATGTTATGCATTTCCACGCGAGCGGAAGGAATGACTCGGAAAATGTGAAGCGGAGAGCGGCAGAGTACGGTCTTGACAAGAAAGAGAATATAAAAATATCGGAATACATATACAATATGCCCGAGCTTATGGCGGCGGCGGATATAATTATATGCCGCGCGGGCGCTATGACGCTCTCAGAGGTGGCTATGAGCCGACGGGCGGCTATAATAATTCCATCACCCAATGTTACCGACAATCACCAGTATAAAAACGCCAAGGTGCTTTCCGATGCGGGTGCGGCTGTGCTTTTGCAGGAGAGTGAGCTTGACGGCGGCAGAGTGCTTACCGAGCGGGTGAGTGCGCTCTCTGAGGATAGCGCGGCAAGAGAGAAAATGAGCCGCGCCATAGCCGATTTTGCCGAGCCCGACGCGGGACGGCTGATATATCGGGAGATATGTGAGCTTGCGAAAAAAAGATAAAAGTATAAAACAGGAGAGGATGTGAATTATGGGACACGCTTCGGATAAGACCGAGAGGACTATCGTGATAGACAAAACCAAAATAATATCGGCGATAATTATTCTTGTGATGAGCGTTCTCGTAATTATCGGATCTGTGAAGCTTATCAGAAGCTTTATGACGGTCTCCGAGTTCGATGTGACGGGAGACTCGCCATACGAGGTCGAGGATATCGTCAACGCTTCGGGAATAAGACCCGGGGATAAGCTTTACGGTATAGACCGCAAGGAGGCGGAAAAGCGTATAATGACGCTCTGTCCGTATATCTCGGAGGTCAGCGTCAGGAGCAGATTTCCGAACAGGGTAGAGATAAGAGTCGAGTCGCTCACGGCATCTTGGTATGTTGAGCTTGCGGGTGATTATTACGCGCTCGACACAGACCTTCGTGTGCTTGAGGAGACGACAGATAATGAAAAGTTTATAAACGGCGGCATACCTCGCCTGACTCTCCCGCATATAAAATCCGCAGTGGTCGGCTCACCGCTTGTTTTCGGAGATAGCGAGACAGAGATAAAATACGCAAACGAGTTTATGGATATGGTCAAAAAGACAAGCTTTAAATCCAGACTGACGCTCGTTGATATAGACCAGCGCTTCGATATATATATTCAGGTTGACGGAGTCTATAATGTCTATATGGGAGACTCGAAGGACACGGGCGCGAAGCTCGAGGCGGTCGAGAAGGCGCTTGCCTCCGAGAAGCTCAAAAACAGCATTTCGGCGGAGATATATGTTGCCGATCTGTCGGCGGTTTTTATCGACGCGGAGTATGATTATACAGAGGAGTCCGAGGGGGCAGAGACCGAAGCCCAACCCCTTGGATGATGTGTTAAGGGTGTCTTTTGAATACAATATATTGTGTTTTTTGAGCCGTAGGGGGTGAAAATTGCCCTCTGCGGCAAAAAAATTACAAAAATCTCATAAAATTTAAAAAAAGGTATTGCAAAATACTTAAAAATATATTATTATATTAGTATATAGTTGTACTGAAACGATAGTGCAGAGAACTAAAACAATGTTAAAAAATTTGGGAGGATATAAAAATGACTTTTGAACGCGATGATAGCTGCGAGTGCGGCGTATGTATTAAGGTTATAGGAGTCGGCGGCGGCGGAAATAACGCCGTTAACAGAATGATTTCTAAAAATATTCAGGGAGTTGAGTTTGTTACTGTAAACACCGACAGACAGGCTCTCGGACGCTCTAACGCGCCCAGTCAGCTCGTTATCGGTGAGAAGATAACAAAGGGATTCGGAGCAGGTGCTAAGCCCGAGATCGGCGCGCGCGCGGCAGAGGAATCTGTTGAGGAAATCAAGGCAATTCTCTCCGGCGCTGACATGGTATTCATAACCGCAGGTATGGGAGGCGGAACAGGAACGGGTGCAGCTCCCGTCGTTGCAAGAATTGCGCACGAAATGGATATCCTCACGGTTGCTATCGTAACCAAGCCCTTCCAGTTTGAAGGTCCTAAGAGAATGGAGCAGGCAGTTTCGGGTATCGCTGAGTTGAGCCAGTATGTTGACTCTCTCGTAGTTATCCCCAACGAGAGACTGAAGCAGGTATCCGATACGAGAATCACACTTTTTAACGCCTTTGAGGCAGTTGACGATATTCTTCGCCGCGGAGTTCAGAGTATCTCTGACCTTATCAATGTTCCCGGCTTTATCAACCTTGACTTTGCGGATGTAACCTCGGTTATGGCTCATTCGGGACTTGCTCACATGGGTGTAGGAAGCGCAACAGGCAAGGACAAGGCAGAGGTTGCCGCAAAGATGGCTATCTCCAGCCCGCTGCTTGAGACCTCTATCAAGGGTGCTACGGGTGTCGTTATCAGCATTTACGCATCTCCCGATGTTGGACTTGAGGATGTTGACCTTGCTTCGATGATGATTGCGAACGAGTGTAATCCCGACGCTAATATCATTTGGGGTGTTGCGTTCGATCCCGAGCTTGAGGATGAGATGAGAATTACCATAGTTGCGACAGGCTTTGAGAAGAAGCCCGAGGATGCAGTTCGCAACAATCCCGCTGTTCTCAAGAGAGCAGAGGAGAAGGCTGAGGCTAAGGCTGAGGAAACGAGTGACGCAGCTGCTGAGGAGACCGAGGCTAAGACAGAGGAGACTCCCGCTGAGGCTCCCAAGCCCAAGTCGTCCGACGAGTTCGACCTCGACGATTTCTTCGGAGATGTCTTTGGTAAGAACTGATTTGAAAACATATTGAAAATTATCCGCAGACCGAGCTTATCGGTCTGCGGAAATTTGCTTGAAGCTTATAGTTGATCTTTGGAAGGTTTTTATGTCTCAGATAATATCCTTTTTCACATCGCTCTCTCTGTGGGGGAGTATAGTAAATTGTCTGACTGTCATTCTCGGAGCGGCAGTCGGACTTGTAGTTAAGCGCTTTATGGTAAAGGGCGCGGAGGGAAGCACGATAAGTCGGATATCAGACGCGCTTATGAAGGGAATAGGTCTTTGTGTTCTGCTTATAGGAATTACGGGTGCTATTACCACCAACAACATTATTATCGTTATAATCTCGATAGTTATAGGAACTGTTATCGGTGAGCTTTGTAATCTCGACCGTCATTTTGAGCGACTCGGGCAGAAGATTGAGGACAAGACCCGCGGAAGATTCGGAAACATCACTCAGGGCTTTGTGAGCGCAAGTCTTTTGTTCTGCGTGGGGGCGATGGCGATAGTCGGCTCACTCAACAGCGGACTTATGGGCGACCACAGTATGCTCTACACCAAGTCCTTGCTCGATATGATATCTGCGTTTGTCTTTGCGTCTACTCTTGGCATAGGAGTTATGTTCTCGGCGGGATTGGTTCTGCTTTATCAGGGAACTATTACCCTGCTTGCCGAATGGGTTGCGCCCCTGCTCAATACAGCGACGGTAACAGAGATGACCGCGGTAGGCTCACTTCTCATTATCGGACTTGCCCTGAATATGCTGGGTATAACCAAGCTCAAGATAATGAACTATGTCCCATCGGTATTCCTGCCGATAATTCTGTGCTTGTTTATTAAATAAATTAAATAAATGTAGGGGAGGCTAATAGCCTCCCGTTTGTTTTGTATTGTCGCGTATAGTAGGGAGGATAATATCCTCCCCTACAACAAACACAGGTGGCAACTATCTTTCAGTCTCCCTTTACACAAGTGAGGTTTTTCATTAGTCCCATTATAACACAAATCGGCAAAGAAAACAACTCTGCCGCAATTTGTAGGTGTATATGTAGGGGAGGCTAATAGCCTCCCGTTTGATTTTTGTCCCATCAACCACCAGCAGTGCTGGTGGCGCCAAAAAGCTTTAGCTATGCGTAGAAAAAATACCTCCTTTGATGTATAATAAAGTTGGTCTGCCAACCAAACAATAAAAACATCAAAGGAGGATCAAGTA
>JAGAKG010000057.1 GCA_017625755.1 Clostridia bacterium
AAGGTCTCTGTCGGTATCACCGATAAGAATCTCCTTTTTGTCCCCCTCCTCGGAATCCTCAAAGGAGTCAACAAGAATTCCAATATCGCGGAACGCCGTCTTTATCGCAGTTGCCTGAGTCTTAGCCTCGGCGTCTCTGGAGTCGTATATGATTGTATAATCGCTCTTTCCGTCAACTCCGAGAGAAAGAGCTTCGTAGCTCTCGCTCGTATAGGAGTAACCCTCGGAAAGCGTAACCACACCGTCCTCAAACTTCAACGCCGCTATAAGCATTTCGGCCGCTTCGGGATAAAGATATGTGTTGCTTGCCGCAAGCACTATCTTGTTTCCCGACATAGTAACCGAATAGCTGTTCTCACCGAGAGCGCCGAGAGCCGCCGCCGAAGGCGCGTACTTGGTCTCTCCTATGAGTATTTCGACTTTATCGTCGGAATGTGTGTGAAGCGCGTCGGAAACCGAAGTCATTTCCGCGCCGCATATGTCCTTCATCTCCCTTTGGAGAATATCTATCGTGTCGAGAATACACGAGTTGGTAGCCGATTGGTAAACTATACCTATCTGAGGTACTCCGCCCGAGACCAATGTTATAGGTCCCGTGGAGGCGGAGCCTCCGCCTCCCGTGGTTCCTGCGGTCGTGCCGTCTCCGTTACCGTCGCCGTCTCCGCCGCACGCTACGAACGAGAAGATACACAAGAAGGCAAGCAGCACAGCGCAAATCCCTTTGAGCGAGGATACTATTGCTCTACTTTTTTTCTTCATTGCTTCCTCCGTAAACTTAACCCTTATATCCTTCGATAACCTGAGCTATCTTAGCGTTTATTTCTCTCCAGTCGCCGAAGCCCGACATGATGTTGGTGCTTCTGTCGCTCATTTCTTTTCTGATAACATTGGATATTCCCGTCTCGTAAACGGTGTCTATCTCAAATCTTGTTGTGCAAGGAATTTCCTCGTGGTGTCCGAAGATAACATCGAGCATCTCGATAGAATCGTTATCACGAACAGTTCTTGTCTGAACGACTACATCGTAGTACTCATACTTAACGAGCTTGTAGGAGTATGCTGCGAGGTTTTCGAGAATGGTGCAGGTACGCTCAAGATCCTCGCGAGCCGTCTGTGCGGGAATACCGCAGGAAGCTGCGCCTCTGTATATCCAGCTTACATACTCTTCCTGATCCTCTGCGGAATACTTGGGAAGCGGAATAATACCGTAGTTGAACTCAGCCGCACGAACCATCTGGATGTCACCAATAGTTCCTGCCATAAAGCTTCCCTGTCCCTTGGTAAAGAGGCTCTGGAAAGACCAAGCTTCGTCCTTCGCGTTCGGGAAATCGCTCTTGTATGCTTCCGAAGCGTAGTCAGCAACTATGTAGTTGACCTTCTCAACCTCACCGTTGGACTGGAAGAAAGCGTTCATAATCGTGTTGTATACATTGACGAAGGTTTCGGTGTTTTCAAACTTGCGGAGAACATCATCCTCGTCCTGCTGAACGAGAACGAAATCGCTCGCAACTATCATAGCCGAAACGAAGTCCTTGTGAGACAAAACGCCCCAGTTCTCGGTATCCTCGGTTGCGGTTGCCGCAACGATGTCCTTCAGAGCTTCGATAGTCCACTCGCCCTTTCTGACAAGCTCGTAAGGATAAGCCTGCTTGTTGTCAGAAAGTATGTTCTGGTTGAAGGTCATACCCCAGATGGAATCGTAATACATAAGCTGAAGATCGCCGAAAAGCTCAAAGCCGCGTCCGTCGATCTGAAGGCTCTTCATCGCGTCAGTAAACCACCAAGGCTTTTCAAAATTGAGGTAGTCCTCGCACTCCTCAACGGAGTAGTACGCGCCACTCTGCGCAAGAGGTGTCTGGAAAACTACCTCATTATATACTGCGTCGTATGTAGGAGTGGGGTCGTTGAGCAGCTTTCTCACCTCATCAGACACCTCCTGATAGCCCATGCTGATTTCTTTGATGTCGATTTTGAGCTTATCCTTAACAAAGCTGTTTCTCTGGAACATAGCCTGGTTGATCGAGTCAGATGTAACCGTGGGAACTATGGTAGTATTGGCATATCCCGAAGTGTTGTTAAGGAATGTAAATGTGTATCCCTCATAGTTGCCCGTGGGCAGATCCTCGTAAAGCGTGGGGTCGTCCTTTGAACCCGGATCGCCCGTTGCGTCACCGCCGCCAACAGTGGTGGAAACGGTAGTTTCCTCTCCCTCGCCGTCCTTCTTACACGAGGTAAGACCAAAAGCGGTCGTCATAACCATAAGAAGCGCGAGAAGCAAACAAATCTTCTTTTTCATATTCTTTAATCTCTTTCCTTTCAGATTGTATTTGAGAAAGATGTGTCACAGAGCCCAAAACGGGTAGTCCTTTGGTAATAGTGACTCTCTCACGCATATATTATACCACTTTCATTTGTTCAAAGCAACCTATATTTTGGCACTAAATCTGTAAAATTGGTGCCTGTTTTCAAAAAAATCAGCAATTTATGGGTGTTTTTTGCACAAAGCAGGCGACTTTTGACTCAACTAATTGAGGCAAAACAACAAAACACCGTCCCCTTTCTCTCGCTTTTTTGTAAAAATCAAAGATTTCTCAAAAAAACGGCAAGAATCTCTTGCTTGAACCCCCATACAAAGCCATAAGCCCCTAAAAGCAAGCTCGCTCCATATTGTGTCATTTTGTGTAATTTGTTTTATATATTCCCTTTTGTTTATTAATATTATTTTTATAAATTAGTGTCGTTTTATCGAACAACCCCTAAACGGTAAAATCCAAACACACAAGCACGCCGCCTCGCTATGTTTGTGTGTTTATTTACAATTTCTGCAAAATTTTCCTTATATCAAGCAAGTTTGCCAGAAAATAGATTGCTTTTATTTAATATAAAAAAGCTACCGCCGAAGCGGTAGCCTTGATTTGTTTAATTAAGTTTGCCTGTCATTGTTTTAAGGCACAAAGCCGTCGCCTGTGTCACAACTCATGTGGTTGCTCGGTAATCAGGTCTCCTGCCGAAATACCCGTTCCGTGGCTCAGCTTATCCAGCACATCAAGCGAAGCGTTCGCATCGCAATTTTCAATTCTCGAAAGATACTTAATATCCAGTTCGCAATTAAGCGCAAGACTTTCTCTCGAAAGATTAAGTCTCTTTCTGTACTCCAACAAATTTTTTGATAAACATTTTCTTGATCTCTTATCCGTCTGAATATTAAGTTTAGGTGCTCTATACACTGTCTTGCTCCGCCTTTTGATATTTCTACCCACACATTCATCAGACCAAGGCTTCACCAAAAAATTACAAAAATTTTCCTAAAAGGGTCAATTGACCCTGGAATTTTATGTCAAAAAGCGTATAATGGTGTCACACCTCAAGAAAGGAGGAGCGCAAAATGAAGACGATCAAGCCAATCCACGATAAAGTGGAATCTCTCAATGTCGAATGTGAATACATAGCGGTTGTGGTTGCCAAAAACGACGCAGAAGATGTTTATGGCATAGCCGCGCGTGACGCGCAGGACGACAAGCTGCTGTGCATCAGGGAAATCGGCACCGACAAAGAGCGTACCGTCTCAATCGTTGATATTCTGAACCATCATAGAGTGCCTTGCGTGCATTTCTTCGATGTAGTCAACGATCTGATGAATGAATAGGTATTGAATTTTTTGGACTCCGCCGTTTGGCTATTCTGACTTTCCTTTGAATTTTTTTAAAGCTTAAGGGGTAAAATAAGAAATTCTTACGCACAGGTTTCATAGTATTCAATGGTTTCGCTCTCGCCTATATTATCGGTATAGGCAATAACCGTGAATACCGCCTTGTACTGCACGCCTATTTCAGACTCAAAGTCAATGCTGATACCCAAGGTACCTATCGTTTTGCTGCCTGAAGCCTCGGTTATGTATTCGTAGTGCGAGCCGTTCCATTTGTAGAGATAAAGCGTACCTGCGATAATATCCGCCGTAGACTGCTTTCTTGCAGTGCCACTAACAGCTCCCTGGGTTCCGTCAAACGCCATATCAATGTGCATATTTGCAATGCTCGTCCACCTCGGTTCAACCGTTTCCTCGGGCTTTTCTGCCGCAAAGGTGGGTATCGCAAAAGAACAAAGCATAATTATTGCAAGTGAAAGCGAGATAATTGCTTTTATTAAATTATTGTGTTTCATTTTTCCTCCAATGTCATATAGACATAGGCGGGTCCAATATTCATAACAAAAAAATCCCGAAAATGTGACAAAATTTTCAGGATTTTTTTATTTTTATTTTTTATGTGAATTTATTTTACGCTTTCGGCATATCCGATAAGTGTCTGGATATCACATTCGGTAGAGGATATATAATACGAATATTCCCCGTCGCTCCAGAGTATATAGGTCTCTTTTTTATCTAAATATTCAACAACGGTGGCTTCATTTCCGTTGATATCGGTGTATGTAACCGTCGCATCTTCGCTATCAACATGATTATCATTCGGTTTCAATAATCTTTGTGCAAAAGAGAAAAGATAATCTTCGTTGAGATAATAGTCTATATTAATTGTTGCGAGATTTTCTATCACCAAATCCTCCCAAACCCCGTCGGGCAGGTTTGTCGGCTTGCGAATCTGCTCGATTTGCGTGGGAACAGCCTTTATCTCCGCCTCGGTGGTGGCTGTGGTCTCCTCCTCATAGCTCGTCTCCTTCACCTTTCCCTCGGAATCCTCATAGCGAACCGAAAAGTGGTCATCATACCACTCAACTATCGCTTCATATATCGCCTGTCTCCACCCGGGGACACAGCCTATGAGAACACCCGTCAGCGCAAGCATTATCAGAAGCGCGACCGCAACTCTCGACGCCACCCTACCGAAGGGTCGCAGAGCCGCTCTGCGCTTGTACTTGTTTATATTACGCCTTCTCTTACGATAATACGAGGCGTCAAATTCAACAGCTGAAACATCTGTATCCTTAAGCGCCTTCACATCTTCTTCTAAGCACTTTGTTGCCGCCAATGCAATCAAATGGTCTAATTTATCCGCGTTATTTTGCATACAGATCCTTACCTCCCATCTCCAGAAGTAGCTTTTTCGCTCGCGAATATCTCTTTCTCACAAGCTCGTTCGAGATATTCATTAGTTCGGCAATAGTTTGATTGTCAAAGCCTAAGCTTTTGAGCAAAAGAATGTCGCGGTATTTGCTGTCGAGCTTGTTTATAAGATTATGAAGCTGCTCGCAATTTTCCTCGCTGATATATAATTTCTCCACAGCGGACTCATAATCGGGAATGTCCATTTCCTCATATTCGTCCTCATCGTAATTGTATTTCACAAGAGAATACTCATTCTCATTCTTGCGTTTTTTCACTCGCCAGGCGTTTAACGCGCAATTCCGTCCAACCACAGACATCAACTTATCAATATACCCAAAATCCCGCGCTATCTTGAATTTTTCGACCCCTTCGCTGATTATCCTGATAACTTCATGCACACAATCCTCTGCATCGTGATGGTTGTTCAAATGGCTCATAGCGATTGAATAAAGTTGTTTTTCATACCGTATATATATTTCCTCCACAAAAGCGAGATCGTCATCATCTTCAATATTCAGAAATATCGGTAACACACAAGCACCCCCTCTTGTTTTTATGATTTATTGTGCAATAGTTACTCATAACTACTTTAATCCTCATTGTACCACAAATTTCGACTTATTGCAAGATTTATAAAAATATTTAATCCACAATAAGACATTATCAAATACATTTTTTAAAATAATTCGGACACATCACTAAGGCGAAACCTTAAATGATGTGTCCGAAGTTTTATTTATGAATGCCATTCAAGACACCGTAGTGAATTGAGAAACAAAGTCCAATTTATTTTAATTTTTATGGTTATTAAGCAAATTTAAATATGCAGAGCAGGAATATTAAATCGCAACACTCTTAAAAATTTGTTTTTCTTAACAAACTCAAAGCCGTAACGCTCATAACATTTTATCGCATTAATGTTATTCGTTTTACATGCTAAATACATGTTAGAAATATTTTTTTCCAACAGCCAACTAGATATCAAATCAAGAATTTGATGTGCATATCCTCTTCCTCTGAAGTTTTCATACACGGTAAAATCAAACAGAAAGCTTTCGGCTTTTTTCACTTTATAGTGAAATTCTTTTCCGCCATTCAAAACTATACCCGCATAACCAATCAGCTGCTCGTCCTCATTAAAAAAGCCAAACATTTTAACAAATTCAGACTGCTTCTTTATAAGCCTAATGATATTATTCACATCAAAATATCCCCCACACAAGGACTCTAAGTCCTCATCGTTAAGCAATCTCATACTCAGCGCATTTTCATTATGTAGATTGGGTTTATTCATATCGATTTTGTATATACAATGTTCGTACGATGATAAAACACACCTCTTGAAAATTTTTATTGAAAACACCTGTTTTTCCCTCACATATTTGTTAAAATGCAAATTATATTTTTATATTATCAAATTTTTATACTGCACTTTTATATCTCAGTTATTATACTATAATAATAACAAAATGTCAATATGTTATAAATATTTAATGTTTTAGATATTTGAATAATTTCTATAAAAAACGCCAAAAAAGAGGACACATCACTAAGGCAAAACCTTAAATGATGTGTCCAACTTTTTATTTAATCTTGTAGGGGCGATTCACGAATCGCCCGCGGGTCATTCATGAATGACCCCTACGAAAGCCTTATAAATCAAGACTTATTTGCTTGCCTCTTCGATAGCAACTGCAACAGCCACAGTCATACCAACCATAGGGTTGTTACCTGCTCCGATAAGTCCCATCATCTCTACATGAGCGGGAACGGAGGAAGAACCTGCGAACTGAGCATCGCCGTGCATTCTTCCGAGTGTATCGGTCATACCGTAGGAAGCAGGACCTGCTGCCATGTTATCGGGGTGGAGAGTTCTACCCGTACCGCCGCCCGAAGCAACCGAGAAGTACTTAACGCCGTTCTCCTGACACCACTTCTTATAGGTTCCTGCAACGGGGTGCTGGAATCTTGTGGGGTTAGTTGAGTTACCCGTGATAGAAACGCCAACATTCTCAAGTCTCATTATAGCAACTCCCTCGGGAACGCTATCGGAACCGTAGCACTTAACCTTAGCTCTGTCACCCGTGGAGTATGCGGTTTCCTTGATAACCTTAACTTCCTCTGCGTAAGGATCAAACTCGGTCTGAACATAGGTAAAGCCGTTGATTCTGGAAATGATCATAGCGGCGTCCTTACCAAGACCGTTAAGGATTACGCGGAGGGGCTTAACTCTTACCTTATTTGCGTTGAGCGCTATCTTGATAGCACCCTCAGCAGCTGCGAAGGACTCGTGTCCTGCGAGGAAGCAGAAGCACTCTGTCTCCTCAGAAAGGAGCATTGAGCCAAGGTTTCCGTGGCCAAGACCAACCTTACGGTTCTCAGCAACAGAGCCGGGGATACAAAATGCCTGAAGTCCGATACCGATAGCGGCAGCGGCGTCAGATGCCTTTGTGCAGCCCTTCTTTATTGCGATAGCCGCGCCTACTGTGTACGCCCACTTTGCGTTCTCGAACGCGATAGGCTGTGTTTCTTCTACTATCTTATAAGGGTCGATTCCCTTTGCGTCGCAAATCTCCTTACATTCGTCAATGGAGGAAATGCCGTATTCCTTAAGAACCGCGAGAATTTTCGCCTCGCGTCTTTCATAACCTTCAAAATGTGCCATTTATATTTCCTCCTTAATTATTCCTTGCGGGGATCTATGTACTTAACGGCGTCAGCGAATCTACCGTATGTACCCTTAGACTTCTCGTAAGCTTCGTTAGGCTCCATGCCCTTCTTGATGAAGTCTGTCATCTTGCCGAGAGATACGAACTCGTATCCGATAACCTGATCGTCTGCGTCAAGAGCCATTCTCGTGCAGTAGCCCTCTGTCATCTCGAGGTAACGAACGCCCTTTGCCTTTGTTCCGTACATAGTGCCAACCATGGATCTCTCGCCCTTACCGAGGTCTTCCATACCTGCTCCGATAACGAGACCGCCCTCGGAGAATGCCGACTGCGAACGACCGTAAACGATCTGCAGGAAAAGCTCTCTCATAGCGGTGTTGATAGCATCGCAAACAAGGTCTGTGTTGAGCGCCTCGAGAAGTGTCTTACCGGGGAGTATCTCTGCCGCCATAGCTGCCGAGTGTGTCATACCCGAGCATCCGATGGTCTCAACGAGAGCTTCCTCGATGATACCGTTCTTAACATTGAGGGAAAGCTTGCACGCGCCCTGCTGAGGTGCGCACCAGCCCACACCGTGTGTGTAAGCCGAGATATCGGTTATCTCTTTTGCCTGTACCCATTTGCCCTCCTCGGGAATGGGAGCGGGACCGTGGTTCGGACCCTTTGCAACAGTACACATCTTAGCGACTTCTGCGCTCATTGCGTACTCGCAAGAAAATTCTTTGCTCATTTTTTTATCTCCTTTTAGATTAAAAATTTAAAACTTTTCAATAAGTGGCTTTACTGCCTCGGCATAGTGCTTTCCTATAAACATTCTGCCGTTATCGTTCGGGTGAACTCCGTCGCCCGAATAGTAGAAGGGCTCGGGCTGTGTCTTAAGCGCCTCTTTAAAATACTCGTCGAGCGGAACATAGACATCTGCATACTCCTCTGCAAGCTCTCTCACGATAGAAAGCACTCTCTCAATATCCTCTTTCATTTCCTCAAAAGGGGTTTTATCAAGCAGAAAGGGTGCGAGAATAACTATCTTGGCGTTCGTCTCCTTGCGGATACGCTCGAGAATACAGCGGTAATTGAGCTTGAACTGCTCGTCGGTCGTAGCTATTTTACCGCCGCCGTAACGGTGCCAGATATCGTTGATACCGATAAGGATAGAAATAATATCGGGTTGAAAGGCTATCCCGTCTGCATAAAGACGGTCAAAAAGCTGGCTCGTACGATTACCGCTTATACCGAAGTTGATAAATTCAAATTCGGTTTCAGGATACGCCGCGACAATGCCCTCTGCCGCGTATTTGGGATATCCAAGACCTAAGTCATGATAGTTCCTTTTATCTCTGCCCGCGTCGGTAATGCTATCGCCCTGAAAAAGTATCTTTATCCTTTTCATAATCTTATTTTACGATTTCTGCGTAAACAGCACCGCCTGCGCATGCCGCGTTGCACTCGTCTGTGTCGATGTGCATAGCGAGAGCGAAGTTTGCGTTTACTCTTACAACAACATCGCCGAATATAAGTGCTCTGGGTGTGTCAAGCTTTACATTTACTATCTCCTTATCCGAAACACCGATAGCCTCTGCGTCTGCAGGAGTCATATGTATGTGTCTCTTTGCCGCGATAACGCCCTCTGTCATCACAACAGAGCCGCAGGGGCCCTCAAGTGTGCAGCCGGGAGTACCCGCGATGTCGCCCGACTCGCGTACGGGAGCGGCAATTCCTATCGTGCGCGCATCGGTGAGAGAAAGCTCAACCTGATTTGCGGGACGGGTCGGTCCGAGAACGCTCGCCTTGATAGCGCCCTTGGGGCCTATGACTGTTACCTTTTCCTCGCAAGCGAACTGTCCGGGCTGACTGAGATCCTTCTTGTTTGTCAGCTCATGTCCCGCGCCAAAAAGGGTCTCAACCGCTTCTTTGGTCAGGTGGACATGTCTTGCAGATGTTTCAACCAAAAACTTGTTAGACATTTTAAAAACCTCGCATGAATAAATTTATTTTGTTACCACCCTTAATTATATCACACTTTTTTTCGATTGTAAAGAATTAATTCACACAATTATGTAAATAATATTTCAATAAATGACAACGGTTTCAACAACGAAAGGAGTTTTATGGAGAACACTGATAAAAACGATGCTCAAAGCACATCGGGCGGAAGCGAGCAGCTTGACGATATCATAAAGAGCGGCTCGGTGGTCGCGAAGAACTCGAAGGAAACTATTCACTGTCTGTCGATAATCGGGCAGATAGAGGGTCATTATCTGCTTCCCGACTCTCAGAAGGCGACAAAATACGAGCATATAATCCCCCTGCTTGTGGCAATTGAGGAGAGCGACGAGATAGACGGTCTGCTTATAGTCCTGAACACGATGGGCGGCGATGTCGAGGCGGGACTTGCCATAGCCGAAATGATAGCTTCTATGACAAAGCCCACCGTCTCGCTCGTGCTTGGCGGCGGTCATTCGATAGGCGTTCCTCTCGCCACCTCCGCGGACAAGTCCTTCATAGTTCCCTCCGCCACAATGACGGTTCACCCCGTGCGTATAAACGGTCTGGTGATAGGCGTGCCTCAGACCTTCCGCTATTTCGATGAGATGCAGAAGCGGATAATAAAATTTATCTGCGACCATTCTCGCGCGTCTTCCGAGAAAATAAACGAGCTGATGATGCGCCCCGACGAAATGGCAACAGATGTCGGCTCGATCATCGACGGCGACGAGGCTGTCAGCTACGGCATAATCGACGCCGTCGGCGGTCTCTCCGACGCCCTTGCCGCACTTAGAGAGATGATAGGAGAAAAGGGATAGGGACGGTAACCGCATTATAAATCTGTATCTCGTGATATTTTCTCCGCTCAGAATGACGCGGCGAAGGCGAACACAATAAAAATCACGACCCGTCGGTAGGCAAATGTCCGACGGGTCGTTACATCAGAGAAAAGACATTGAAATTAAGCTGAACTTAAAATCGTAAGCCAAACCCAGCTTTAAAGTTTTTGAAGTGAGCGCGAGGGAAACTTTTTGTAAAAAGTTTCCCTCGCATAATCCGCATCCAAGCGGACTCACTCAAACAACGGAGTTGAGAAATATCGTTCGGCGGTGTCAGGAAGAACGGTAACGACCGTTTTACCCTTACCGAGAATTTTAGCGAGACGAAGCGCGGCGGCGACATTCGTACCGCTGCTGATACCGCACATAATCCCCTCTTTTGAAGCAAGGTCACGCGAAGCCCGGAGCGCCTCCTCGTCCTTGATTATACAAACATCGTCATATATATTCTGATTAAGTATCGCGGGGATAAGACCGTCGCCGATACCCATCTGAACATGCGTTCCGATAGAGCCGCCCGATAGGATCGCGGCGTTTTCGGGCTCGACAGCCCAAATCGTCATATCGGGATTTTGCGCCTTGAGGGTCTCTCCGATACCCGTAATCGTACCACCCGTACCTATACCCGAGCAAAAGCCGTGGATGGGCTTTCCGACCTGCTCAAGAATCTCGCGTCCCGTGCTTTCGCGCTGTATCGCGGGATTTGCGGGATTTTCAAACTGCTGAGGAACGAAGACATTCGGGTCCTCAGCCCTCATTCTGAGCGCCATATTAAGGCACTCCTCGATACAAAGACCTATATTGCCGTCGTCGTGAACGAGAATAACCTCAGCGCCGTAATGCTCAACGAGCTTGCGCCTTTCCTCACTCACCGAGTCGGGCATAATTATCTTGACCTTGTATCCCCTTACTGCTCCCACGAGCGCAAGACCGATACCCTGATTTCCGCTTGTCGGCTCAACTATCACGGTGTCCTTGCCTATAAGCCCCTTTTCCTCGGCATCGAGTATCATATTGAACGCCGTACGCGTCTTTATCGAGCCGCCGACATTCAGCCCCTCAAACTTGACGAGTATCTCTGCGTCGTCGGGTCCCGACATATGCTGAAGTCTGATAATGGGGGTATT
Source organism: Clostridia bacterium (assembly GCA_017625755.1). Classification (GTDB taxonomy): domain Bacteria; phylum Bacillota; class Clostridia; order Oscillospirales; family CAG-272; genus HGM12713. The sequence goes on from JAGAKG010000057.1 coordinate 11,684, forward strand.
CCCCATTGCGTCTAAAATAGTATTGCAAATCATTTTTATATGTTATATACCTTTCCTGAATACTGCGTTGCACTAATGATTATAGCACAATGGCAATATTTTGTCAATCCTCGCGCGCAAATCAGCTATTGTCGTAGCGCGATATAAAATACATAAGCTCGTTCTGCTCGCGAAATCCGTGTCCGTGCCAGGCGACGACTCTGTTCTGCTTCGGGAATATCGCGAGCATCTGCCCGAGCATACCGCTCTTGCAATATCCCTCGGCAAAGCCGCTCATACGAAGCTCATAGCCACGCGAGAAAACCGTTCTTACCCATTCCTCGGACAGTATCCTCTCTCCACGATAAAGCCCACCGCTTCTGTATACCTCGCCGAGCTTGACCATGTCCTCTGTCGTTATATATAGCCCTGTCGCGCCCATACAATGCCCACAGGGGCATTTGCTCCACGCGACCTCGCGAAAGCCCAGACGCGAAAAAAGCTCTCTCCAGAGGAATTTATCGAGCGGCTCGCCCGCGATACGCTCACAAACGCGCGCGAGAAGATAATACGCCCCGTCGGTATAGGAGCGCTCGCCGCCGTGGTCGGAGACAAGCGGATATTCGAGCATATACGCGAGATAATCCTCGCCAAAGGCGCGCGGGTCGGTGCAGTCTATATCGAGAAATCCGCGCGGCAGACCGAGAGCGTGTCGCATCGCCATATCGACGGTAACGCTCTCCCACCGCCCGTCCATTCTCTCGCGCGTTCTCTCCAAAATATCCCGCGAAAGGATATCGCAAACGAGCGCGTCGGTCGAGATAAGCCCCCTGTCGCAAAGCAGACCTATCGCGGTGACGGTAAAGACCTTCGCCACAGAATACGAGTTTTGAGCGGCGTTTGCGGGATTTATGCAGATACTCTCCGCCTCGCCGCCGTCGCATATCTCGGCAATCGAATAAATATTATAATTTTTCTCCCTTATGAACGCCGCCGCGTCCCTCAGAAAATCGCTCATAGTACACCCTTTCAGGCCATTTATCTGACCTTTGTCATACAAAATCCGCATCTCGCGGGTAGATATATCGGGAACTTATAGGTTCCGTCGGGCTGCTTTTTCGCACGGTATATATACTCCTCGGATATTCTGTCCCAGCCGCCGAAACGACCCTCGTCGGTAGAGAGCAGAACTCGGTATTTGCCCGCCGAAGGTACTGTCATCGTATAATCTGTGTAATATCCCGACGGGCTGAAATTAAGCGCGAATATCAATCCGCCGCGTTCGTAGACAAGCACCTGACGGTCGGCGTCGATAAACAGACTTTTCAGCTCCTTATCATAGAGCGACTTCGAGCGGCAAAGCCCGACCATAGCCGCGTCAAACGCCTCAAGCTCGCCGTATTTCAGGTTATCGTCGTCGGCAAGATGCCACTGCCGCTTGCAGTAAAAATAGCTCCAGCCGTTACCCTCTCTCGGAAAATCTATCCACTCGGGGTGACCGAACTCGTTGCCCATAAAGTTGAGATATCCCTCTCCGCCCGCTGTCATAGTTATCATTCTTATCAGCTTGTGAAGCGCCATTCCGCGCTCTATAACGGGACTCGAGCAGGTCTTTGCCATATCGGTATACATCGCGCTGTCGCAAAGGCGGAAGATTATCGTCTTGTCGCCCACAAGAGCCTGGTCGTGCGACTCGGAGTATCCGATATATTTCTCGGCAGGACGGCGGCTTGTCAGCTCGTGCCAGATATGCCACATATTCCAGTCCTCGTCGCGCTGCTTTTTGATAAGCTTTATCCACATATCGGGCTCGCCCATAGCAAGACGGTAGTCAAATCCGATACCGCCCTCCTCTATCGGCAGACACATTCCGGGCATCGCCGACATATCCTCAGCAACCGTTATCGCCCTCGGGTTGACCTCGCGGATAAGCTCGTTTGCGAGCTGAAGATAGGTTATCGCCTCGGTGTCGGTGTTCAGCGAGAAATACTTGGAGTAATCGGTAAACGCCTCGCCAAGTCCGTGATTGTGGTATATCATTGAGGTAACTCCGTCAAAGCGGAAGCCGTCAAAGTGAAATTCTGTAAGCCAGAATTTGAGGTTTGAAAGCAGGAAGTGGATTACCTCGTTTTTCTCGTAATTAAAGAGCTTCGTGCCCCACGCAGGATGCTCTCCCCTCTCTCCCTCGTGGAAAAACTGATAGGGCGTTCCGTCGAACTCGCCGATACCCTCGGCGGTATTCTTCACGGCGTGGGAGTGTACCACATCGAGAAGCACGGCTATTCCCATAGAGTGCGCCGTGTCGATAAGCGCCTTAAGCTCGTTTGGCGTTCCGTATCTCGAGCAGGTCGCAAAGAAATTCGAGACCTGATATCCGAAAGAGCCGTAGTATGGATGCTCCATGATCGCCATTATCTGAATAGCGGTATAGCCCAGCTTCTTTATTCTCGGAAGCACATTTTCGCAAAACTCCGCGTATGTGCCTATCCCCTCCTTCTCCTGCGCCATTCCGATATGGCACTCGTAGATAAGGAGCTGCTTCGGGGGCATGAAGCTTCTCTTGTGCCACTTGTATTTTTGCTCGTCGCATATCACGCCGCACCAGGCGTGAGTGACCTCGTCTTGGACGACACGGCGGATATAAAGCGGTATGCGCTCGAGAAGCTCGCCGTTATGCCTTATGATAGTCTTTACCCGACAACCGTCGTAAAGCGCGTTCACATCGGGAATAAATATCTCAAAAACTCCGTTTCCGAGAGGTGTGAGCTTCCACTCCAGCCACTTCCAGTCGACCATATCTCCCGTGAGATAAACCTCCTCCGCGGCGGGCGCCCACTCGCGGTAATACCAGCCCTTTTTCGTCTTATGAAACCCGAAAAACTCGTGACCGTTCGCAAAGTCCGAAAGACTTCCGTTCTCACCCACAAGCTCACGCCGCTTGCGCTCGTAATTTTTCATTCTCTGCTCTATATCCTGCTCAAAGGGTAGCAGATAGGGGTCGTACTCAAAAATTTTATAGCTCATAATACACCCTCCTGAAATATCAATATCAAAATTAAAGCGTCATTTTCTGTTTTTAGTATAACACATCTTTTTCTTTTTTTCAATAATCTTATTCGTCTTTGGGGAAATTTAAAGAAAGTTTCACCCTCCATAACCGTATCGGCAGCGATATTCTCCACCGAAACAGATATGGCGACTATCCTTAGCCTTCCCCAGTGGGGAAGGCTTTCGCTGCGTCGGGATTATTGGAATATAAAAATCTCTATATAAGCAAAAACCGCCCACACTCCGAAACGGAGTGTGGGCAAATCAATTTGAATTTTATTCGTCTGCCTTCTTGGAAAGCATAAGGTTTGTGAGTATACCAAGAATGAGCGCGCAAGCGATAGAGGTGATTTTTATATCATAACCGCATATCTTGAAGGACAGAGCAAGTCCGCCGATACCGCAGATAAGAATTACCGATACGACGAACAGATTCCTGTTCTGCTCGAGGTCTACCTTCTGTATCATCTTGAGTCCCGATACCGCGATAAATCCGTACAGAGCGATACAAACACCGCCCATTACGCACGCGGGGATAGAGTTAACGAATGCTACGAAGGGAGCGAAGAAGGAAATGAGTATCGCGCCGATAGCAGTCGCCAGAATGGTAACGACAGACGCGTTTCTCGTGATAGCAACGCAGGCTACCGACTCGCCGTATGTCGTGTTGGGGCATCCGCCGAAGAACGCGCCAGCCATAGAGCCAACGCCGTCGCCGAGAAGCGTGCGGTGAAGTCCGGGATCCTCAAGCAGATCCTTCTCTATGATAGAGGAGATGTTCTTGTGGTCAGCAACATGCTCAGCAAATACAACGAAAGCAACAGGCGCATAAGCAAAGAAGAGCGTTACCAGATAACTGGGAGTTATCTCTTTTACACCCTTGAAAGCAGTCATGAAAGTGAAATCGGGAATCTCAATAAATGTGTGGAGACCTACTCCGCCATCAACGAGCGCTTTGAAAAAGTTGAAGTCTATAATCATAAGCGCGCTGTTGTCGGTAACCTGACCGATAACTGTAAAGATAGCTGCAACGGCATATCCCGCAAGGATACCCATAATAAAGGGAATGAGCTTGACCATCTTCTTTCCGTAGGTCGAGCAAAGAACGGTAACCGCAAGGGCTACAAGTCCGCAAAGTATGCAGATGAGGGGGTTAGCCGTGCCAATATCGCCCTTCTGAAGGTCGCCGATAGCGTTACCCGCAAGAGAGAGACCGATTATTGCGACAGTAGGACCAATAACAACGGGGGGCATAAGCTTGTTGAGCCACTTAACACCCGCAAATTTAACTATGAGAGCAATGATAACATAAACCAGTCCCGCCATAACGGCACCGATTATAAGTCCCATATATCCGGCCACCGTTGACATAGCTCCCGCAAACGCCGCTTGCATAGATGGAATAAACGCAAACGAGGAACCGAGGAACACCGGGCTTCTGAATTTAGTGAAGCAGAGGTAAACGAGTGTTCCAATACCCGCTCCGAACAGAGCCGCAACGGGGCTCATTCCGTGACCGATGATTAGGGGAACAACGAGGGTTGCCGCCATAATAGCAAGTAGCTGCTGGATAGCGAACACGATAACCTGACCAAGCTTCGGTTTGTCTTTGACATCATAAATAAGTTTCATGTGTCTTCCTCCATAAAATTGTTTTTTCAAAATGCTCCCGCCTCAGCATAAAGAAACGCCGCCGATAGAAACAGGCAATCATTTCTCGGCAGCGACACGCAAGTACTGTACAATATGGATATTGCGTACTTTGTACAATATATGCTTGTCCTTGGTATCAAACGCATCTGCCGTTTAAACGGACAACATTTTTCGACATTTATTATATCACACCTAGACAGACTTGTAAATAGCTTTTTTAAATATCACAAATAAAAAATATAACTATTTTTCATCTATTTCCCTTAATAAGCGCCTATTCGCAGAGAAAAAATATGAATGACAAAGAAAAAATAACACTTCTCGGAAGGAATTTTTACTATGAACTGCAATATTACATTCAAAAAAACGCGGAATAAGATATCCGTCTGGGTCCTGGTTTTTACCCTGCTCTGCACTATACTGACCTCCGCGCTTCCTCTGCGCGCCCTCGCCGCGCCTATCTCCTCGGATATCGCAACCGCCCCCGAAGCCAGCGTCGGGCTTACGGGAATAATTATCACGATAATCGCCGCAATTGCCGTAATTGCTATAATCATATTCACCGTGCGGGGCGCGTAGATTGACGCCAAAGCAAGGCATAATTTTAAATCTCACTCGGTAGGGGTCGGTGCCTCGACGACCCGTTTTATCGTTGTTTCATCTTTTGCCTGTCCCTACAAGCATATTCTTTCAAAGCGCAATAAAACGGGCGATTCGTAAATCGCCCGTTTTGTTGTTGTTTTTGGAAAGCGAGATTACTTGAGAGGTTCAGCCTCTACCTTCTTCTCTTTCTTTGCCTTTTTGTTTTTCTTATCGTCCTCAGTAGGCTTTACATAGTCGATAAGCTTAACGATCGCCATCTCAGCGCCGTCGCCTCTGCGCGCGCCAAGCTTGAAGATCTGTGTATATCCACCGTTACGCTCTGCATAAAGAGGAGCGAGCTCGTTGAACACCTTAGTTACAACATTCTCGTCTGTTATATATGCGAGAGCCGCACGACGGCTGGCAAGAGTATTCTTCTTGCCGAGAGTGATCATTTTTTCAGCAACAGAACGAACTTCCTTTGCTCTGGTAAGAGTTGTCTCTACCTGTCCGTTCTTGAGCAGCAATGTTACCATTCCGCGAAGCATAGCTTTTCTGTGCGCGGTAGGTCTGCCAAGTTTTCTTGTTCCGGGCATTGTCGTGTCCCTCCTTTTACGAATTTTAATCTAATGCAACGCATCCATTTGACAGCGTTTTCTCCGCCGTCATTATTCCTCTTCTTTTCTGAGGTCAAGTCCCAATGAATGCAGTTTCTGAATAACTTCTTCCAGCGACTTCTTTCCGAGGTTGCGGACCTTTATCATATCCTCCTCGGTACGGTTCGTCAGGTCTTCCACTGTGTCAATGCCTGCGCGCTTCAAGCAATTGAAGCTTCTTACAGACATGTCAAGCTCCTCAATGGTCATCTCAAGAACCTTTTCCTTAATGGTCTCTTCTCTTTCAACCATTATTTCAACATTCTTTGCTTCATCCGACAAATCAACAAACAAGTTGAGATGCTCGTTGAGAATCTTGGCGCCGAACGAAATCGCTTCCTTAGCTGAAATTGTTCCATTTGTGAGGACTTCGAGTGTCAGCTTATCAAGGTCGGTAACACTACCAACACGGGTGTTCTCAACCGTGTAGCTAACATTGTAAACAGGTGTGTATATCGAATCGGTATAAATCGTTCCGATAGGCGCGGAAATGTTTGCTCCGAGCATCTGCGCGTGAAGCTGCTTATTGCGCTCCTGCGAAACATATCCTCTGCCGTGGTCGAATGTAAGCTCCATATAGAGTCTCTCGCCTTCTGCGACAGTTGCTATATGATGGTTCGGATTGAGTATATCTATGTCCGAATCCTGCTTGATGTCTCCGGCAGTTACCTCCTGCTCACCTGTTACATCGATTATAACGGTCTTGGGCGCATTGCCGTGAAGCTTTGCGATTATTCCCTTTACATTGAGCACTATCTCGGTTACATCTTCTCTTACACCGGGAATAGTGGAAAACTCGTGGAGTACGCCGTCTATCTTTATGTTAGTTACCGCGTATCCTGGCAGCGAGCTGAGCATTATTCTGCGCAGCGAGTTGCCGAGCGTTATTCCAAATCCTCTTTCGAGGGGCTCAACGATGAATTTGCCACAAGTTCCGTCTTCGCTAAGGTTAACAGTCGTTATATTGGGCTTTTCAATTTCTATCATTCCAAATAAACCCTCCTAATAATTTTGTTAGTTGCAAAATATCTTTGCGTTGGTACGCTGTTTTGTCTTTATCCGTCCCACGAATAAAGAAATGGAAATTACTTGGAATAAAGCTCGACGATAAGCTGCTCGTTGAAATCGAAATCAACATCGTCTCTCTGGGGAAGAGCTACGACTTTAGCGCTGAGGTTGGTCTTATCAACATCAAGCCACTTGGGAGCAGTTTTTGTCTGAAGCGCTTCTGCAAGGCTCTTGCACTTTACCGAGTTGCGGAAGTTCTCTCTAACCGCTACTACATCGCCTGCGCTTACGATGATAGAAGGAATGTTGACCTTCTTACCGTTAAGCTCGAAGTGCTCGTGGAGAACGAGCTGACGAGCTTCCTTACGGCTCTCTGCCATACCCATTCTGTATACCACATTGTCAAGACGGCGCTCGATAAGCTTGAGCAGGTTCTCACCTGTCATACCCTCTTTACGCTCTGCCTCTGCGAAGTAGTTCTTGAACTGCTTCTCCTGTACTCCGTAGTATCTCTTCGTCTTCTGCTTCTCACGAAGCTGCATTCCATATTCTCTCTGCTTCTTGTTTGCCGCGCCGTGCTGACCGGGAGCTGTTGCTCTGCGATCGAGAGCGCACTTACCCGATGTGCATCTTTCGCCCTTGAGGAAAAGCTTTGTTCCCTCTCTGCGGCAAAGCTTACAAGCAGGTCCTGTATATCTTGCCATTGTTCTTTACCTCCTGTTATTGATTAAACGCGTCTGCGCTTAGGCGGTCTGCATCCGTTATGCGGAACGGGGGTCACATCCTTGATCATTGTGATCTGAAGACCTGCAGTCTCAAGCGCGCGGATTGCGGATTCGCGTCCCGATCCGGGGCCCTTTACATACACCTCAACAGACTTGAGGCCGTGTTCCATTGCTGCCTTTGCAGCTGTCTCAGAAGCTGTCTGAGCTGCATACGGAGTGGACTTTCTGGAGCCTTTGAATCCGAGCTCACCTGCGGATGCCCAAGAAATAGCATTTCCGGCAACATCGGTGATTGTGATGATCGTGTTATTGAAAGTTGCACTGATATGAACCGCGCCTTTTTCGATGTTCTTTCTCTCGCGGCGTCTCTTGACAACTTTCTTTGTAGCAACTTTAGCCATCTGTTTGCCTCTCCTTTACTTCTTCTTGTTTGCAATCGTCTTTGCAGGACCTTTTCTGGTTCTTGCATTGGTTTTTGTTCTCTGTCCTCTTACGGGAAGACCTTTTCTGTGTCTGATTCCGCGATAGCAATTGATTTCAACCATTCTCTTGATATTAAGAGCTACTTCACGGCGGAGGTCACCCTCAACTGTGTAGTCGTTTTCAATTACATCACGAAGCTTTGCGATCTCATCCTCTGTGAGATCCTTTGCGCGTGTGTCAGGGTTTATACCTGTTTTTGCGAGAATATCGTTCGCACTCTTGCGGCCTATACCGTAGATGTATGTGAGAGCGATCTCTACACGCTTGTTGTTAGGAATATCAACACCAGCTATACGAGCCATTCTGTTTATTCACCTCTCTGTTAGATTTTCAGACAATCAGCCCTGTCTCTGCTTGTGCTTGGGGTTCTCGCAGATAACCATTACTTTGCCTTTTCTTTTTATGATTTTGCACTTTTCGCAAATCTTTTTAACGGATGGTTTAACCTTCATTTTATTACACCATTCCTTTCTGAATTTGTTTATACATATTACTTTGCGCGCCAGGTGATTCGTCCCTTATTGAGGTCGTATACCGACACCTCAACGGTTACCTTATCCCCGGGCAGTATTCTGATATAATTCATTCTCAGCTTTCCCGATATATGAGCCGTTACTATATGCTCGTTCGGAAGCTTTACCTTGAAGGTCGCGTTCGGCAATGCCTCAACTACCGTACCCTCAAACTCTATTACATCATCCTTAGGCAGAATAATCCCTCCTCTGCATTATTTTCTGTGATTTCAACTTACCAGTCCTTATCGACAAGCGTCGTTATTATAACGCCGTCACTCGTAAGGGCTACCGTATTTTCATAGTGCGACGACAGGCTCTTATCTGCGGTCTTGACCGTCCACCCGTCGGGCATTTCGTAAACATCCTCGGTTCCGACATTGACCATCGGCTCTATCGCCAAGGTCATTCCCGCGCACAGTCTCGTTCCGCGTCCCGCGGTTCCGAAATTCGGAACATCGGGCTGCTCGTGAAGCTCTCGCCCCACTCCGTGACCGATATAACGGCGGACTACCGAAAATCCTTCTTTTTCAACACAATTTTGGATAGCACTTCCGACATCGCCTATTCTGTTACCCGTCCTGAGCATTTCGACTCCCGCAAAAAAGCTGTTCCGAGTTACCTCGATAAGCTTCATCGCCTCGTCGCTTACCTTTCCGACAGGTATCGTTCTCGCGCTGTCTCCGTGAAATCCCTTATAGAAAGCGCCCACATCTATCTTGACGATGTCCCCCTCACGCAGAATTCTCTTTTTAGAGGGAATTCCGTGAATGACCTCGTCGTTTATGCTGATACACGCGGAGCCGGGGAATCCCGCATATCCGAGGAAGGATGGCTTTGCCCCACAGCGCTCGATATACCCTCTTATGATGGTATCAAGCTCCTTGGTGCTGACTCCTTCTCGGACATGCTCTCTGGCGAGGAGTAACGCCTCACCTGTGATTCTTCCCGCTTCCTTCATTGCTGAAATCTGAGCGGAATTTTTTAGTTGAATCATGCTTACGCCTCAAATTTTTCAAGTGCCTGGAACACATTCGCGGTGGTATCCTCCACACGCTCCATACCCTTTGCGCAAACAAGAATTCCCTTCTTTTCGTAGTAATCCTTGAGCGGCTCGGTTATTTCGTGGTATGTGTTCAAGCGTTTGATAACCGTTTCGGCTGCGTCGTCGTCTCTGATATAGAGAGCGGACGAGCAAGCATCACAGACATCTGCTTTTTTCGGGGGGTTGTATACGACATGATAGGATGCTCCGCAGGACGAGCAGATTCTTCTTCCGCTCATTCGCTCGATGATCTTCTCATCTTCAACCTCAATGCTGAGGACAGCATCTATCTTGACTCCCATCGCGTCGAGTGCCTCTGCCTGAGGTATCGAGCGAGGAAATCCGTCGAGTATGAAACCGTTTTTGCATTTGTCCGATGCAAGGTAATCCTTGATTATCCCGATAACTACCTCATCGGGAACAAGCTTACCCGCATCCATATAGGATTTAGCGGAAAGTCCCATCTCCGTGCCTTCCTTAACGGCAGCGCGGAGCATATCTCCTGTGGAGACCGCGGGAATATTCCACTTCTCCGAAATTTTTGTTGACTGAGTTCCTTTTCCTGCGCCGGGAGCGCCCAACAAAATAAGCTTCATTGTGTTTCCTCCAGTTTTGGTTTGGAATTATCAATCAAGGAATCCCTTATAATTTCTGAGCGACATCTGAGCCTCAAGCTCACGAACCGTCTCAAGCGCAACGCCTACAACGATGATAAGCGAGGAGCCTCCGAACGAGAGCGCCGCAAAGTCGAAATTATATGTGAGTTTTTCTATATTGTCGAGTATCTGGGTATCAATCATATTGATAACCATCGGGAAGCAAGCGATAAACGCGACAATGATTGCGCCAAGAAGGGTAATTCTGTTAAGAATCTTCTTGATGTAGATCACCGTGGGTTTACCCGAACGGATTCCGGGAACTGCTCCGCCGTTGTTCTTGATGTTGTTCGCTACCTCAACGGGATCGAAGGATATCGATACATAGAAGTATGCGAAGAAGAACAGAAGAACAAGGAATATCAACAAATAGGGCAACGAGTCATAGTTGAACCATTTCTCAACCCATTTAGCAAAACCGCTGTCGGTGTTCATAAAGCTTGCGATGGTTGCGGGAAGCGCAACTATCGAGTTTGCGAAGATGATAGGCATAACTCCGGCCATATTGACCTTCAGAGGAAGGTTTGTGTTCTGACCGCCATACATCTTTCTGCCGACAACTCTCTTTGCGTACTGAATCGGGATTCTTCTCTCTGCGTCAGACATCCATACTATTATCATAATCATTCCGAGAAGAACGAGTATCTCGAATATCGCAACGATAAGTCCTCTCCAGTCAAATCCGCTGAATCCGCCGCTTGTGAATACGGTGGACCAGATCGACTGAAGCATACCGAACATACCCGCGATGATGTTTGCGAAAAGGATGATCGATATACCGTTACCGATACCCGACTCATTGATCTTCTCTGCAAGCCACATTACGAGAGCCGCGCCCGCACAGTAGCACGCTACGATGACCGCACCGCTGAACCAAGTGATATCGCCAACGAGATAATCAGACGCGTTCAGATAGAATGCGTATCCTATCGCGGTTATAAGCGCGAGACCAACCGTGACGATACGAGTCAGCGCATTGATCTTCTTTCTTCCCTCCTCGCCCTGCTTAGCAAGTCTCTGAAGGGGTCCGATCGCAACTGTGAGAAGCTGAATTACGATAGATGCCGTAATGTAAGGCGAAACGCCGAGCGCAAAGAGGGTCGCTCTTCCGAGAGCGTCGCCGGAAAGAATGTTAAGGTAGTACAGGATAGTGCCATCAAATGCGTCCTTAGCGCCCTCGAACACCTCTGCGTTTACATAGGGTACGGGGATATTTGCGCCAAGTCGGTAAAGCACGATGATGAGTAATGTGAAGAGAAGCTTACTTCTAAGCTCAGGAATTCTCCAGGCATTTTTCAGCGTCTTAAGCATCCTTATACCTCCTCAGTCTTTCCACCTGCTGCTTCTATCTTTTCCTTAGCTGTTGCCGAAAAGACTGTCGCTTTGACAGTTATTTTTTTGGTGAGCTCGCCGCCGCCGAGGACCTTGAGTCCGTCCATAGGCTTGCGAACTATTCTTTTCTCAACCAGGGTTGCGAGATCAACTACTGCTCCGTCCTCAAACTTATTGAGTGCCGAAACATTTACTATTGCATAATTGACAGCAAATCTGTTCTTGAAGCCTCTCTTGGGAAGCTTTCTGTACAGGGGGAGCTGTCCACCCTCAAATCCGGGTCTTACTCCGCCGCCCGAGCGCGCGTTCTGACCCTTGTGTCCCTTACCTGCGGTCTTGCCGTTTCCGGAGCCGGGACCTCTGCCCTTACGCCATGCGGACTTTACAGAGCCCGCTGCCGGTGAAAGTTCATTAAGTTTCATCTTGCTACCTCCTTATACGATTTCAACCTTGACGAGGTGAGAGATAACCTTGATCTTGCCTGCAAGCACAGCATTGTCCTCGTGAACGATGCTATCGCCTATCTTAACAAGTCCGAGAGACTTCGCCGTTGCCTTCTGGTTGGGCTTTGCACCGATGGTGCTCTTTACGAGAGTTACTTTTTTCATCTTTTCGCCCTCCTTATGCCTTTACCTGATCAACGGAGATGTCACGAATCTTCGCAACCTCATCTGCGGTGCGGAGCGCCTCAAGTCCTGCAATAGTTGCCTTAACAACATTTGTAGGATTGTTTGAACGGAGGCACTTTGCACGAATGTTGGAGATACCTGCCAGTTCGAGAACTGCTCTTACCTTACCACCCGCGATAATACCTGTACCGGGAGCGGCGGGCTTAAGAAGAACCTTACCTGCTCCGAACTCACCGATTACCTCGTGGGGGATCGTTGAACCCTTAAGGGATACTGTTATCATATTTTTCTTTGCATCTTCAATTCCCTTGCGGATCGCCTCGGGAACCTCAGCTGCCTTTCCAAGTCCTACGCCTACATGACCGTTTCCGTCACCAACAACCATGATTGCTGCAAAACGGGCGATACGACCACCTTTAACGGTCTTGGAAACACGGTTCAATGCGACGAGCTGCTCACGAAGATCAAGCTCTGCCGGATTAATTTTTGTTGACATGTGTTTTCCTCCTGAAATTTTGTTCAATACAATTTATTGTGTTTGAACAGTGTACAAACCGGACTAACCACCCTTGCGGGAGATTAGAACTTCAAGCCGCCCTCGCGAGCGCCGTCAGCCAATTCCGATACACGTCCGTGATAAAGATAGCCGCCTCTGTCGAATACGACTTCGGTGATACCCTTTGCCGCTGCCTTTTCAGCGATTGCTTTTCCTACTGCTCTTGCAGCTTCCTTGTTTCCGCCGTTGCCCTGGAAATCCTTCTCATAGGTAGAAGCAGAAACCAATGTTACACCTGCAACATCGTCAATGATCTGAGCGCTAATGTTCGCATTCGAACGATATACCGCCAAACGGGGACGAGCTGCCGTGCCAGAAATCTTTGCTCTGACTCTCTTATGTCTCTTAAGACGAGCCTTATTTGCGTCTTTTCTTGATACCATTTGCGTCTACTCCTTTCATTATTTACCGGTTTTTCCGGCCTTGCGGCGAATTCTCTCATCAGCGTACTTAACACCCTTGCCATGATAGGGCTCGGGGGGTCTCTTACTTCTGATTACCGCTGCCATCTGTCCGACTGCCTGCTTGTCTATTCCCTTAACCGTGATGGTTATCGGAACAGCCTTCTCGGCAACCTCAAGCGTAATTCCTTCGGGCTCGGTGATGCAGAACTTCTCCTGGGGAGTTCCGCCCGCGAGAAGCGAGTGACCGAGATAAAGCTGAACGGTCTTTCCTACCTTCGTTGCCTTATAGCCGACACCGATTATCTCGAGTGTCTTGCTGAATCCCTTAGTTACGCCAACGACCATGTTGTTGAGGAGCGCACGGGTAAGTCCGTGAACGCTTCTGTCTTCCTTCTCGTCTGTGGGACGGGAAACGATAAGCTGTGTGCCCTCCAGCTTGATTGTCATTCTCTCGTTAAACTTTTCTGTAAGTGTTCCGAGGGGGCCCTTTACTGTTACGGTGTTATCAGCCGCGATAGTAACGGTAACTCCTGCGGGAACATCAATCGGCATTCTTCCAATTCTTGACATTTTATTTACCTCCCGCTTTCATTACCAAACAAACGCGAGGACTTCGCCACCGATCTTGGTAGCTCTTGCCTTCTTGTCTGTCATGATTCCCTTGGAAGTGGATACGATTGCTATGCCGAGGCCATTCATAACCTTGGGCATATCCTCATATCCTGCGTATATACGAAGACCGGGCTTCGATATACGGCGGATTCCGCGGATAACCTTCTGCTTGCTTGCTGTGTACTTAAGTGTTACACGGATAACACCCTGCTTTCCATCCTCGATTACCTGGTAGCTCTTTACATAGCCTTCCTCAACGAGAATGTCTGCGATTGCCTTTTTCATGTTGGATGCCGGAATGTCTACAGTTGCGTGCTTTGCATCGTTCGCATTTCTGATTCTTGTAAGCATATCGGCGATTACATCTGACATTTGCATTACTTTTTTCCTCCTGTATGCAAGTAAAATTATCTTGCTGCCGAGCTTTGTCGGCGGCATATCAGCGGTTAAGCCCAACGCCTGTCTAATTCTGTGCGATTAGCTTCCTTCTGATAGTTAGGGGTTTTTCGCGCTTCGCGCGATTATGAACTCGGCACTCAAGACCTTTCGGTCTTGAATTCCGTTTCCATTTTTATTACCAGCTTGCCTTCTTTACTCCGGGAATCTCGCCCTTGTATGCGAGCTCACGGAAGCAGATACGGCAAATTCCGTATTTGCGGAGATAAGCGTGGGGACGACCGCAGATCTTGCATCTGTTGTACTCACGGGTGGAGAACTTCTGCTTCTTCTGCTGCTTCAATACCATAGCCTTCTTTGCCATCGTTACTTACCTCCATTAGTTTGCGAAGGGAGCGCCCATCAGCTTGAGGAGCTCTCTTGCTTCTTCGTCTGTTTTTGCTGTTGTTACAAAGCAGATATCCATTCCGCGGATCTTGTCAACCTGGTCGTACTCGATTTCGGGGAATATGAGCTGCTCCTTAAGACCGAGCGCATAGTTTCCTCTACCGTCGAACGCATTGGGGTTGATACCCTTGAAGTCACGGACTCTGGGGAGTGCGAAGTTGAAGAGCTTGTCAACAAACTCATACATCGTATCGCCTCTGAGCGTTACCTTTGCGCCTATCTTCATGCCCTCACGGACCTTGAAGTTAGCGACAGACTTCTTTGCGTATGTGGGAACTGCCTTCTGACCCGAAATAGCGGTCAGATCCTTGATAACAGCGTCAAGAGCCTTGGAGTTCTCCTTTGCCTCGCCAACGCCGCAGTTGATTACGACCTTGTCGAGCTTAGGGATCTGCATCGAGCTCTTGTACTCGAACTTCTTCATAAGGGCGGGAGCAACCTCGGCCTTATATGTGTCTTTAAGTCTTGCCATCAGTCATTACCTCCCATTAAAGCTCTTTTCCGCATTTTGCGCAAACGCGGATCTTCTTGCCATCGTTAATTACATGCTTAACTCTGACACCCTTGTCGCACTTAGAACAGTAAAGAGCAACCTTGGACGCATAGATTGCGCCCTCTGCATCAATGATGCCGCTCTCATCGCCCTGCTTGCGAGCCTTTACATGCTTGTGAATAATGTTTACCTTCTCAACAAGCACCTTTCCTTCCTTAGGGGAAACGGCTATAACCTTTCCCTTTACTCCCTTGTCGTCACCGGAAAGAACGATGACGGTATCGCCTGTCTTAATATTCATTTCTTCGATACCTCCATTAAAGTACTTCGGGTGCGAGCGAAAGGATCTTAAGGAAATCCTTCTCGCGGAGTTCTCTTGCCACAGGGCCAAATATACGGGTTCCTCTGGGCGTCTTATCTTCTCTGATGATTACCGCTGCGTTCTCGTCGAATTTGATGTAGGAACCGTCTGCACGCTTCATACCGTGTACGCTTCTTACTATAACAGCCTTTACTACATCGCCTTTCTTAACAACACCGCCGGGGGCAGCCTTCTTTACGCAGGCTACTACTACATCACCGATGTTTGCGTATCTGCGGCCTGTACCGCCAAGTACGCGAATGCACATCAGCTCTTTAGCTCCGGTGTTATCGGCAACCTTCATTAATGTTTGTTGCTGTATCACTTTGTTTTCCTCCTGATTTCAATACGATTTCTGCCGTATCTACTGTATATGGTTTTTGTGGAGCTAAATTATTTAGCTTTTTCGATTATTTCGACAACGCGCCATCTCTTTGTCTTGGAGAGAGGTCTTGTCTCCATAATTTCTACCTTGTCGCCGATTCCGCACTCGTTCTTTTCGTCGTGTGCGTGAACCTTCAAGGTGTGCTTGATGATCTTTCCGTAAACAGCGTGCTTTACATTGTCCTCGATAGCTACGACAACTGTCTTGTCCATTTTATCGCTGACTACATATCCCACTCTGGTCTTTCTAAGATTTCTTTCTTCTGTCATGACTATTCCTCCTTACGCATTTTTCTCTGAGAGAACTGTCATTACACGAGCAATGTTTCTCTTGACTTCAACTATCTTCTGGGGGTTGTCAAGCTGGTTGATCGCGTGCTGAAAGCGGAGTGTGAAAAGCTCTTCCTTAAGATCCTTAAGCTTCTCGTTGAGCTCTTCAACGGTCATCTGCTTAAGATCTTCTGTAAACTTCTTGGTTTTCATAGCTTATTCCTCCTCCTTCGTCACGAATTTACACTTGATGGGGAGCTTGTGAGAAGCGAGACGCATAGCCTCTCTTGCCTGCTCTACCGTAACTCCGTCCATCTCGAACATTACTCTTCCCGGCTTTACTACCGCTACCCAGTACTCAGGTGAACCCTTACCTGAACCCATTCGGGTCTCAGCAGGCTTCTCTGTGATGGGCTTGTCGGGGAAGATCTTTATCCAGACCTTACCGCCACGCTTGATGTATCTTGTCATCGCGATACGGGCTGCCTCGATCTGATTGCTTGTTATCCAAGCGGGCTCAAGTGCTACAAGTCCGTAGGAACCGTTTGTAACCTTATTGCCGCTCATTGCTTTTCCTTTAAGTCTGCCGCGCTGAACACGACGGAACTTAACTCTCTTAGGCATTAACATTATTTACGACCTCCTTCTCTCGGAGCTCTCTCGCCTCTTGCTCCCTCGGGGCGGCGTCCGCGTCTCTCACCGCCACGGTTGTCACGGCGATCTCCGCGTCTCTGCTCTCTGGGTGCGTTTGTGCTCTGTCTGTTTACCTCGTTAAGAACCTCGCCCTTGTATATCCATACCTTGACGCCGATCTTACCGTAGGTTGTGTTTGCTTCCCAGAAACCGTAATCAATGTCGGCTCTGAGTGTCTGAAGCGGGATCGTTCCCTCGTGATAATGCTCACTTCTCGCGATCTCGGCTCCTGCGAGACGACCGCTGCAGGAAATCTTGATTCCCTTTGCTCCGAGTCTCATCGTGTTTCTTATCGCCATCTTCATTGCACGGCGGAAAGCTACACGGTTCTCAAGCTGCATTGCGATATTCTCTGCTACCAACTGCGCGTTGAGGTCAGGCTGTCTTACCTCAACAACATTGAGGGCAACGGGCATTCCAACCATCTTCTGAAGCTCATTCTTGTACTTCTCGATTTCAACGCCGCCGCGGCCGATTACCATACCGGGCTTTGCGCAATGGATGAAAACTCTGACTCTCTGGCTGTCGCGCTCGATTTCTATCTTCGGCACGCCTGCGCTCTGGAGTTCTTTCTTAAGATATTTTCTTATTTTGTAGTCGGACACAATGGTGTCGCCGAACTTTTCGTCAGCCACGAACCATCTGGAGTCCCAGTTCTTTATTACGCCCACACGAAGACCGTGGGGATTAACCTTCTGTCCCATTAGCTCTTACCTCCTTCTCTCAGTCTCTTTCTTTAACCACTATGGTTACATGGGATGTTCTCTTGAGTATTCTGTCTGCGCTTCCCTTTGCTCTGGGCATAATTCTCTTCAGAGTAGGACCGGGGCATACGAAGCACTCGGATACATAAAGTCTTGAAACATCCATATTGAAATTGTTGTCTGCGTTTGCAATTGCACTTCCCAGCAGTTTTACAAGATATTCCGAAGCACTCTTATTTGTGTTCTTCAGAATTGCCATTGCTGTTCCAGCGTCCTTACCTCTGATGAGGTCGAGAACGATCTTGACCTTGCGCGGGGAAATTCTTGCATATTTAAGCGTTGCTCTTGCTTCCATCTTAAATTCTTCCTCCCTTTGCATTATTTACCGTTGTTTGATGTCTTGGAACCTGCGTGGCCCTTGAATGTTCTTGTAAGCGCGAACTCGCCGAGCTTGTGTCCGACCATATCCTCGGTCACATATACCGGAACATGCTTTCTTCCGTCGTGAACCGCGATCGTGTGTCCGACAAACTCAGGGAATATTGTCGACGCACGAGACCATGTCTTGAGAACTTTCTTCTCGTTCTTTTCGTTCATAGCGCAAATTCTCGCGTAGAGCTTCGCTTCTACAAACGGTGCTTTTTTAAGGCTTCTGCTCATCTTATATTCCCTCCTTATTTAGCGTTTCTGCGTTTTACGATGAATTTGTCTGTTCTAGCCTTCTTGTTTCTGGTCTTATAACCCAGAGCAGGCTTGCCCCAAGGTGTAACAGGCGAAGGACGACCGATAGGAGACTTTCCTTCTCCACCACCGTGAGGGTGGTCGCAGGGGTTCATTACAGAACCGCGAACCGTGGGACGAATGCCCATGTGTCTCTTCTTACCGGCCTTACCTATCTTAACGGTGTCGTGCTCAATGTTGCCGACCTGTCCGATAGTTGCCTTGCACTCGAGACGGATATAACGAACTTCGCCCGAAGGAAGTCTTACCTGCGCAACTCCGTTCTCCTTGGAGATGAGCTGTGCGGCAACGCCCGCTGCACGAGCAAGCTGTGCGCCCTTACCGGGGTAAAGCTCGATGTTGTGGATGAATGTACCCACAGGAATGTTCTCGATGGGGAGAGTGTTACCGGGCTTGATATCTGCGTCAGCGCCGGTGTATACCTTATCGCCCGCGGTGAGTCCCACAGGAGCTATGATGTAGCTCTTATCGCCCTCGTCGTTCTGGAGGAGCGCGATGTATGCGGTTCTGTTGGGGTCGTACTCAATTCCGACAACCGTTGCGGGAGCGGTATTAGCTCTCTTGAAATCGATAATTCTGTACTTGATCTTGTTTCCGCCGCCCTTATGACGAACTGTTATTCTTCCGTAGCTGTTACGGCCTGCGTGCTTTTTCTTGATAACAACGAGGCTCTTTTCGGGAGTTGACTTTGTGATCTCCTCGAAAGTCGGAACAGACATATGTCTTCTGGACGGTGTAGTAGGTTTAAATTTCTTCGTAGGCATTACTCTTTACCTCCTACCATCAGTTAAGACCGTCAAAGAACTCAATGGTCTTTGAATCGGACTTCAGTGTTACGATAGCCTTTTTCCATTCGGAGGTATAACCTGCGTGTACTCCGAGTCTCTTGGGCTTCTTCTTCATGTTGATTGTATTAACCTTATCAACCTTAACATTGAACATAGCCTCAACTGCCTTGGCAATCTCGGGCTTTGTTGCGTCTTTTCTTACCTTGAAGGTATATTTCTTATCGCCGATTCTGTCCATGCTTGCCTCGGTGATAACAGGCTTGATTATGATATCCTGAATCATTTTCATTACGCATATACCTCCTGAAGTTTTTCTACGGCTGCCTTGGAAAGTACAACCTTCTCAGCCTTAAGCACCTCGTAAACATTTATGGTGCTGTACAGAGTTGACTCAACATTCGGAAGGTTTGCACAGCTCTTAACAACGACCTTGTCAGCCGAGTCGAGAACGATGAGTGCCTTCTGAGGAACAACTGCTGTTCTTGTTTTCTTTTCTCTTACTGCCTCGCCGTCTTCAACGGTGGTCACCTTGTATGTCTTGGTAACTTCCTTCTCGCATCCGAGAGCCTTGAGCATCTTAGCGATCTCAGCGGTCTTGAATGTTTCGAGCTTGATATCGTCAACAACGATTATCTCGCCTGCGGCAAACTTAGCAGAAAGCGCGCTGAAGAGAGCAACTCTCTTAGCCTTCTTGTTCATTGTGATGCGGTAGTCTCTAGGCTTCGGACCGAGAGCAACTCCGCCGTGTGTCCACTGGGGTGCGCGAGTCGAACCCTGACGAGCTCTACCTGTACCCTTCTGTCTCCAGGGCTTCT
The DNA here is from genome assembly GCA_017625755.1 of Clostridia bacterium. Taxonomy (GTDB): domain Bacteria; phylum Bacillota; class Clostridia; order Oscillospirales; family CAG-272; genus HGM12713. The sequence continues at coordinate 31,656 of JAGAKG010000057.1, forward strand.
TTCCGCCGCCGGAAACCTCGGTGCGGGTAAGGGTGGACTGTGTGCCCTGTCTCTGATTCATAAGGTAAGTTCTGACAGCAGCATGGAGGACAGCCTTGTTGACTTCTGCTCCGAATATAACATCGGACAATTTCATCTTGCCGACTTCTTTACCGGTCATATCAAATACTTTTATGTTTGGCATTTTTTATTTCCTCCTTCCGCTTATGCTTTAACCGAATCTCTGATGAAGACTATGCCGTCCTTGGCACCGGGAATAGCGCCCTTGATAGCGATAAGATTCTTCTCAGCGTCGATCTTTACAACCTTGAGATTGAGAACAGTTACCTGCTCGTTACCGTACTGTCCGGGCATCTTCTTGTTCTTGAAGATTCTTGCGGGGTCAATAACACCCATAGAACCGGGCTGACGGTGGATAGGACCTGTTCCGTGTGTTGCGCGGAGCATGTGATGATTCCATCTCTTAACTACGCCCGTATATCCGCGTCCCTTTGTTATACCTGTTACATCGACCTTGTCGCCTGCGGCGAAGGTATCGGCGGTAATAACATCGCCAACATTGATAGCGGAGCAATCGTCAAGGCGGAACTCCTTAAGATGCTTCTTTGCGCTTACACCTGCTTTTGCGAAGTGTCCGAGCTCGGGCTTTGTCATGTGCTTTTCCTTTGCGTCCTGGAAACCAAGCTGCACTGCATCATAACCGTCCTTCTCGACTGTCTTCTTTTGTGCTACATAGCACGGACCTGCTTCGATTATCGTGACCGGAATTACATTTCCGACCTCGTCGAAAATCTGTGTCATACCGATTTTCTTTCCGATAATACCTTTTTTCATTTTTTCTTTCCTCCTGTAAATTATTGGTTGACGCGCATTACGCGCCAACATGATTTACAAAGTTGCCGAACTGCTTTCGCATCGGCTGTTATCTTTGTTTGGGTGAGATGAGATGCTTGATTAAAGTTTTACCTCTATCTCAACACCGGCGGGGAGCTCTACGCTCATGAGCGCATCAACAACCTTCTGCGAGGGCTTCATGATGTCGATGAGTCTCTTGTGTGTGCGCATTTCAAACTGCTCACGGCTATCCTTGTACTTGTGTACCGCGCGGAGAATAGTAACTATCTCCTTTTCGGTGGGAAGCGGGATAGGACCGGAAACCGTTGCGCCGTTTCTCTTCGCTACTTCAACGATCTTCTCTGCTGCCGCATCGATGAGCGTGTGATCGTAGCTCTTCAGTCTTACTCTGATTCTTTCTTTGACTGCCACTGTTTTTGCCTCCTTTTAAGAATTTTGCCGCGCGTATATATTAAATGAAATATCTTCCGCGCCGACAGCGTTTTTGAAGGGGCGCAATTCTCTCCAACACCGTTCCGTGTGTTTCTTTTGTGCCCATTTAAAAACCGGAATTGTACCGCATCAGCATCTGCATACAACCTCCGGGAATAAAACGAACACTCAATCACACAGCCTCTGGGTAAAGACCTTGGAAGGCATTTTAAAGATTGCTGTCGCCCGGTTAAAACGGACATACTCCACGAAAATTCCCCATACTACGCAGTGAGCATAGTTATGGCAACCTCTCGCTTCAACGCATATCAAGCCTTTAGATTATACCATATTGTTATGAGATAATCAAGATTTTTTTAATAGTCAAAACATAGAAATATCTTAGCCTATCATGCCCAAAAATATAACTTTTACACAAAAATGCCACTTTTTTGCCCCAAAAACTTAATTTTTAAAAAATATTTTTCTCTTTCTCGCTCTGTTTTTTGCTCTTTTTTCTGATTTTTGCAAAAATTTTCGGAATTTTTCACAAAAATGTCCTCTGAAAGTCAAAACACCTCAAACGAGTTCGCTTTGAATCCCATCATACCGTAGAAACAAGGCTATTCGACCATACAAAAAACAGACAATCTTTCGCATATTTACCCCCGACGCAGCTCCCCGCACTGTCATCTTGAGCGGAGTCTGCCCGAGATTCCACCTTCGCATTGCTCGGTGCTGCTACGCAATTCGACTGCGCAAACAATTCTCAGGATTGTTTGCTTCGCTCAACGAGTTTATTCGCAAACTCGTCATGGAGCGTAGCGGAGTAGAATGACGCTTGACAGTGTCGGCGGGGTAAAATCTTCAACATTGCTCGTAGGGGAGGGGTCTCCCCTCCCGCAAAAAAGCAATTTCTCAAAAAATCGGGAGGCGAAACGCCTCCCCTACAAGATTTGGGGTGATTTGTTTGGATATTTTCGCCTTAACAGCGACACCCTATTATCCCTCAAAATCCCTTTTCTTAACTCTCACAACAAGCGAGAGCAGCGCCCTTCCGTTGAAGGGTATGAGCGGATAGAGATACCTGCGTCCTCCATTGACGGTCTTGTTTGTAAGAAGCAAAATCAAAATAAGCGCGCCTCCCGCAACAAAGCCCCAGAATTTGAATATCGCCGTCAGTAGCAGTAGCATCATTCGCAAAAATTTGAAGGCATAACCCAGCTCGTAGCTCCTCTGAGTAAAATTCGCTATCGCCACGAACGCCATATATAGAATGACCTCAGGTATAAGCCAACCGATACTCACCGCGAAATCCCCCAGGATAAGTCCGCCGACCACAGAGAGCGAGTTGGCGAGCATATCGGGGGTGTTCGTCGAGGCGAGTCTGAGCGCGTCTATAATAAACTCAACCAGGAATAACTGAACGATTATGGGTATTCTCGCCGAGTTTTCGGGAACGATAAATTGCAGCCACTCGGGTATCATCTCGGGGTACTGCATAAACAGATACCACACGGGCGTTATCGTCAGCGTCATAAAAAACACGGCGTAACGGACAAGCCTTATATAGGTTCCCGTTAGCGGAGGAAAATAAAAATCGTTGGTCTCCTGCATAAAATCGAATATTGACGACGGCAGTATCATCACCTCGGGAGAGTTGTCCATAATTATAGCCACGCTTCCCTCAAGTATCTGCGCCGAGGCTGAGTCGGGGCGCTCGGTCATTCTTATCTTTGGAAAGGGGTTATACCACCGCGAGCGTATGAGACACTCGGCGAGCGACTGCGCGCCCATAGTCAGCGACTTGGTCTTTATCCTACGAAGCCGCTCCTCAAGCTCCGCCACATACCGCTCGTCCGCCTTGCCCTTCATATAGCAAAGCACTATATCTGTCTTTGACTCGCTTCCGACGGTGATATATTTCATAGTAAGCGAGCAATCGCGTATGCGGCGGCGAATGAGGGCGGTGTTGAATATCATAGTCTCAACGAACCCGTCGCGCGAGCCGCGCATAACACGGTCGCCCTGCGGCTCCTCGGCGTCACGACCGGGGTAAGTGCGCGAGTCTATGATTATCCCCTCAGCTCCGAAGCTGCTACCGATGAGCAAAGTCGAGCCCGAGAGAACCATCTGTAGCATAAGGTCCGCATCCGCCACCACATCGGTCTCGACATAGGGCACGCTTCTCTCCATAAATTCAAGCGCGCTCTCGGGAAGCTTCTTGATCGACAGAAAGTGCATCATAAGCTTCTGCATAACCGTGTCCTTTACAAAGCCGTCTATATAATATAATGATAATTCCCCGTCGCCGACCTTTAGTATTTTCTTTATCACATCGAAATTCTCGCTCACCGAAAGCGCCGTGTCGAGATATTTCGTGTTATGAAGATAATCCGAAGAAAGTTTGCGCATAATAGCTCCTCATCTTAAATCTGTTTTGGAGTTATTATGCGCAATTTTTGAATTTATATACTTAAATGCTTTATATTTCCAGAAACGCCATGCGTTGACTGTCACAAAAGCGGTCAGAATCTCAGATAAACAGGAACACCACTCTTATATTCGGGGTATGCCTCGCCCTCAATAAGTGGGAGAATATACCTCGCGCAAGCCTCGGTCACACCGTTGCCGTCCTCGTTTATAAAGTCCTCGGGCATCATTCTGTTGGCGTTAGCTATCTCCGCTACCGACTTATGCCCCACGGCGCAGGTGTACGGCTCGTCAGACATTCTCTCAAACACCATCATCTCGCCGCTCACGCCCTCCTCGCACGCCGCTTTGACCGACGCTCTGCCTATCGCGACCGATTCGCAAAGGTCAGTTGCCGACGCGATATGCGCCGCGCATCTCTGAGGCAAGCTCAGCTCAATCGAACGCACCTTGCATCCGAATCTCCTTTTTATCTCGTCCTCAAGCACTCTGCCCGCGCCCGCAAGATATTTGTGTCCAAAAACATCTACCGCTCCGCTTTGATGTCCCTCGCCGACATATCTTCCGTCGGCAAATCTCGCGCCCTCGGAGACGGCTACCACCACATTCGGCTTTTTACCAAGCTCGTCCTCCACATCGCGCAAGAAGCGCTCCATATCAAAATCTCGCTCGGGAAAATAGGCAAGGTCTGCCGACTCTCCGCCCACAAATCGCGCGACATCAGCCGCCGCGGTAAGCCAGCCCGCGTTTCTGCCCATGATCTCAACGACGGTCACCGCGGGAATTTTATACACCGAGCAATCTCTCACGATCTCCTCGACGGTGGTCGCGATATACTTCGCAGCCGTGCCGTATCCAGGGGTGTGGTCGGTTCCGAAAAGGTCATTGTCAATAGTCTTAGGCACACCGACAATGCGCACCTTATAATCAACACGACCCATATATTCCGAGAGCTTCGCTACTGTATCCATCGAATCGTTTCCGCCGATGTAAAAGAAATATCTTATATCGTATTTTTTGAAGATATCAACGATACGCTCATACACCGAATCCTCCGCGCCGAGCGTGGGAAGCTTCTTCCGACAGCTCCCGAGCGCCGCCGCAGGGGTATGCTCAAGCATTTTGAGCTTGTCCTCGCTCTCAAAAATACCGTTCAGCGACAGAATATCCTCCGCGAGAAATCCCTCGATTCCGTTTCTCATTCCGTAAATCGTTCGGATACACTCCGAGGAAAGAGCCCCTCTTATCACACCCGCAAGTGTTGCGTTTATCGCAGAGGTGGGACCTCCCGACTGACCGACGATAGCGTTTCCGATAAGTTTTTTCATTCTTCCTCCATAATAAAAATCAACAATTTCATTAATATTTTACACTAAATGTCGGATTTTGTCAATAACAAAGACAAACTATCAGTGGATTAAACAGAAAAAGGCTACATATTTATGTATTGATATATTTTTTGGAGGTCTGTATGTTTGCTTCTATAATTTCTATGTTCTCAAATCTCGTCCATCTTATCCTCGGAATGAACACCCCTCAAAACTTTCCCCCACCACTCTCCGCAAAGCAGGAAGCAGAGTATTTCAAGCTTCTCGAGGAGGGTGACGAGGACGCCCGTCAGGAGCTGATACTCCACAATCTGCGCCTTGTTTCGCATATCGTAAGGAAATACTACGCGTCAAGCAAGAATCAAGATGACCTCGTATCGGTGGGTGTTATTGGGCTGGTCAAGGCAGTTGACACCTTCAAGATATCAAACGGCGCGCGTTTTGCTACCTACGCCGCCAAGTGTATTCAGAATGAGATACTTATGTATTTCCGCTCACAGAAAAAGCTGAGTGCCGAGGTATCGCTCAACGAGACGATAGATGTGGACCGCGACGGAAATCCTCTCACCTATATAGATGTAATAAGCTGTGACGAAAGCATACCGAGCGACATTGAAAGAAAGATAAACTCACAGCGCGCGCTCAGATATGTCAACACCCTGCTCGACGAGCGCGAGCGGCAGATAATCACCCTGCGATACGGACTCGGCGGAGATGAGCCTATGACGCAAAGAGAGGTCGCGACAGTTCTCGGCATCTCTCGCTCCTATGTCAGCCGAATAGAAAAAACCGCACTCGATAAGCTCCTCTGCGCGTTCAAGGAGATGTGAGTTAGAAAGCAAAATTTCCTGGCGTATTCTCTGTTGCAAAACTGTTTAAATGTTGATAAAAAAAGCAATAACCTTTCGCATATCTATACCCCAACGGAGAGGTGAAATCTTCAACATTGTCCGTAGGGGAGGCGTTTCGCCTCCCGACAAAAAAGGATTTAAATTGCGGGAGGGGGAACCCCTCCCCTACAAGGTTTGATGTGATTTGTTTGGATATTTTCACCCCAACGGCAAGATGATATTTTATACCGTAGGGCGGGGGCTTGCTCCCGCCGCTTTGTCTTGTTTGATTTTTGTTCATCACACATCAAAATCGGCAGAAACGAAAATTTCTGCCGATTTTTTGTATGTTATACACCCTGCGAATCCGCGCAGAGACGCTTTCACTCTCCGCTTTCGATAATATAAAAGGCGTTTTTTATCTCAGACGGGCTATATCCGTATCGGAGCAAGGACGCAAAAAGCTTCTTTTTCTCATTAGCGTCCTCGGGCAAGCCCCTGAATTTCTTTTCTATCAGGCTCACGCACCTGCCCTCAAAGTCAACCTCTCCAAGCGACTCTATCGCGCCGCGCACCGCCGCCTCGGAATATCCCTTCTCGTAAAGTGCCGCCGCAATTCGCCGCCTGCCCCAGTATTTACCGACGCATCTCTCAGCTTCACGCTCGGCGTCCTTCTCCTCGTTTATATAGCCAAGCTCAACGAGGTACTCCGCCGCAGACGCGGCAACCTCCGCCCCAAAGCCCTTGGAACGGAGCTTGAGACGCATATTTTTCTCCGAGCAAGCGCCGTATCCGAGGATATTCATTCCCCGCTTCACCGCCGCGCATATCTCTGCCGCCTCGGAAAGCTCGTCAAAGCTCTCCTCGCTTATCTCGCCCTTCTCGGGGCGAAGCGCGGCGTACTGCCGTGAAAGCAGAACAAGCTCACGCTTTTCCGAATGCTCGCCATCGGAAAGGCAGACCGAAAGCACTATATCCGAGCCGCCGTTTATTGCGCGCACAGATGTGACTGTAACCGTCATTACTCGTCAGACTCGGTCTTGAGAGTTCTGATGTCGAAATCGTCGTCAAGATCCTCGTCAAGCTCGAATGTATCCTCTGTCGTCTCTATATTATCCTTCATGCTTCTTACCTTAGCGTCAAGCTCGGCAAGCAGCTCGGGATTAGACTCGATAAGCTTGCGCACATTGTCCTTACCCTGACCTATTCTCTCGCCGTTATAAGAGAACCACGAGCCGCTCTTTTTTATAATGCCGAGCGCGATACAGTAGTCGATAATCTCGCCCGAGCGGGAAATTCCCTTACCGTAAAGTATATCGAACTCCGCAACCTTGAAGGGGGGAGCGACCTTATTCTTGACTATCTTACATCTTACATGGTTTCCGTAGATATCGCTTCCGTTCTTGAGCTGGTCTGCCTTGCGCACATCAATTCTGACAGACGCGTAGAATTTCAGCGCGCGTCCGCCGGGGGTAGTCTCGGGGTTGCCGTACATCACGCCGACCTTCTCACGAAGCTGGTTGATAAAGATAACTACCGCGTTGCTCTTTGAGATAACAGCCGAGAGCTTTCTCATAGCCTGAGACATAAGTCTTGCCTGAACGCCGACCTGCGACTGTCCCATATCTCCCTCTATCTCCTGTCTCGGAACGAGCGCCGCGACCGAGTCGATAACGACGACATCAATGGCTCCCGAGCGCACGAGTGCCTCGGTGATATCGAGCGCGTCCTCACCGCAGTCGGGCTGGGAGACGAGCAGATTGTTTATATCAACTCCGAGAGCCTTTGCGTAAACGGGGTCGAGCGCGTGCTCGGCGTCGATAAACGCCGCCTCGCCGCCTGTTTTCTGCACCTCTGCGATTATGTGAAGCGCAACCGTCGTTTTACCCGAGGACTCGGGGCCAAAAATCTCGATAATTCTTCCTCTCGGAACTCCGCCTATACCAAGCGCGAGGTCGAGCGCGATAGAGCCTGTGCTGACCGCCTGAACCTCAAGGTGGGAATTCTCTCCCAATTTCATAATAGAACCCGCGCCAAAATCCTTTTCAAGCTGAGCAATAGCGGTATCAAGGGCTTTTTTCTTAGCCGCCTTGTCGCTATCTCTCGGAATCATATCGATCTTCTTTTTTGCAGTTGCCATAACGCACCTCTCGTATGTAAAAATTCAGTAATATTACCCATCGGTGACTACATTATACAACCATAATTTCTCTTTGTCAATAGTTTTTTGGAATATTTTTTCTTAAAACGGAAAAATTTATTTATTAGCAGATTGTTTTTAATTCCGTATATAAAAAATAAATTCCGTTTGAAGAAAATATACCCGTTGACCAATTTTAGGTCAACGGGTGATTATCCCTCTTATTCTTCAGGGTCTGTTATACCGAGCGCCGACTTCGTTCTCAGTCTTGCGTTGTACTTGCTTGCAAGCTCATTGGTAGTCTCAAACACCTTGTGAATTCCGACATAGCTAGCGATTCCGCACATAAAGGCTCCGAGAATCATACACACCAGCATATATCCGCCGTTCAGAGAGGTGTCCACATCCTGCTTCTTCGCCTCTCGTCCGAGCATATCGGCAATACGGAACCACCAGAAAAAGCTATACAATCCAAGAGTAAGGAAAGAAAGGAGTATGTAAGCAGCTACGCCCGAGCTCTTTTTTCCGCCGTCGGCGCAAAGCTCATTGACATCCTCAGCCAGGTGGTGTATGCACCACAAGGGGTAGATTCCAAAGGTCAGCACACCTAAAATGATGTAGGGAACGATACTTCTGTCGTCTTTCATTCTTTTTATTTGCATTTCAGTTATCCTCCAAAGCTTTTCATAAAAAATTTAAAAATTCGGTAAATCGCGCCCTCCTCGGGTCGCCAGACCACTATATCTCCGCCGCCGTAAATCATTCTCAGTACATATACTGCGAGCATCAACGCCGCGATAACGCCCATAACGCAGTATACGGCTTTTCGCCACTTGTTCGCCCCGAGAAAGAGCAGAAGCATGGCAACTATCGGCAAAAGCGGCCAGAGCGGATGATAGGAAAACGCCGCCCCAAAATTGAAGCACAGCGCACTCACGCAGGCGCGAGTCATACCGCAACCGGGGCAGGATATGCCCGTCAGAAACTTTATCGGACAGCCTATCCCCGTAATATGTGTCAACAACATCAGCAAGAGTATCGCAAGCAGCGCCATAAGGTGCGTCTTGTGTCTCAGCCATAAATCGAACATCCGTTTTCGCATATCATCCTCTGAATTAATACTTATAAGCCTTTATCAATCAAGCGGCGCGTTGACTATTCTCTCAAACTCGTCTCTGTCAAGGAAGGGTGCCATATCGTTTATCGAGGGCGATACTATTCTTCCGTCGGGCAATACCTTCGACGAGGACTTGGGAGCGAAGTTCTGCGTGGGGTCGACCACGACCTCACAGACCGCGGGACCGTCGGAGTTTAGGAACTCGTCAAGCACATAGGAAGCGGTTGCTTCACTGTCTGTCTTATAATAGGGCAGACCGAACGCGTCGGAAAGCTTCTCAAAGTTCGGGAAACAGATTCCGCTGTTTCCGTCAATTCCTATGAAGGGCGGCTTGAACAGATTCGTCTGCGTCTGTCTTATAGAGTGATAGCCGTTGTTATTTATAATAACGAGCTTGATATTGAGCTTGTTGTAGGCTATCGTCGCAAGCTCCTGAAGATTCATCATAACGCTTCCGTCGCCGTCGACGCAGATTGTACGGTAGCTGTTATCGGCAACCGCAACACCAAGCGCCGCGGGGAGTCCGTATCCCATAGCCGCGCAGCCCGAGTTCGTGAACATTCTCTGTCCCTGCTTTATCTTACCCGCCTGGAAGGTCATTACGCAGGCGCTTCCGTTTCCGCAGATTATCTTATCCTTCTCGTTAAGGCACTTAAAGAGAGTATCCACAAAAATGTAGGGATTGATGGGCGCTCCGTCGGGATTGCGATAGCTCTCGCACGCCGCGGGGTATTTCTCAACGAGGTCGCGGCACCACTTTACAAAGCTCTTGTGCTTCGCCGTGGGAGTATAATCCTGCGCGAGAAGCGCATCGATAAAGTCAGACACATCTGCGTTTATCGGCATATCGGGACGAACCGTGGGCTTGACAAGCTCTCTCGGGTCTATATCAACTATTATCTTATACGCGTTCTTGGCAAAATCAAAATGCGTATATCCTATCATTCTTATGTTAAGTCTGCAACCAAGACTCAGAAGCAGGTCGCATTTTTGAACCGCAAAGTTGCCCGGGCGAGTGCCGACAGTTCCCGGCATTCCCGCAAAATAAGGGTTGTCTGCCGCAACAACATCGTTTGCGTTCCAAGCGGTAACCACCGGTATCTGCAGCTTATCGAGAAGCGCGAGAAGCTTCTCCTCTGCTCCGCCGAGACGGATTCCCGTTCCGACAAGCACGAGAGGAGCCTTTGCCGCGGCTATTTTTTCGAGGACGGTTTTTGCCACCTCATCGGTAACCTTCGGCGTTTCCCAGGAGAAGGTCTGCTCTGGCACGAAATGCTTCAGCTCATCGGTCTCTATCTGCGCGCCCTGAACATCGAGCGGAATATCGAGCCATACGGGGCCGCCTCTGCCCTCGAGCGCAAGGTAGTACGCCTTTTCAAGGTGGTATGCGATATCGCGGGGGTCAAGCACCATTACGGCGTATTTTGTCATATTTGAAACCGAGCCTATAATGTCAAACTCCTGGTCTCCGAGCTGACGCAATCCAAGCTCGGGGCACGCCGCCGTAGTCGTCTCTCTCTTTACCTGACCCGAAAGCACGAACATAGGAATAGAGTCGAGCCAAGCGCCCATAACTCCCGTTATCGCGTTAGTTCCGCCGGGACCACTTGTGACACATACCGCCGCCAGCTTTCCCGTCAGTCTGGTATATCCCTCCGCGGCGATAGAGCAAGCCTGCTCGTGGTGATTGAATATACATCTGATGCCCTCCTGATGACCTATCGCGTCGTCAAGGTGCATCGCTCCGCCGCCCGTTACCATAAAGCAGTCGGTAATACCTCTGTCAACGAGGAACTGCGAAATATAATTTGAAACCTTAATCTTCATAATCTTCCCCCATAGAAATTTTAAAAAATATGTCCATAACCCACATACCGGAAAAGCTTAGATAAACTTTTCCGGCATATTTCAATCAAAAAATTTAAGCAGGTCGATTGCTCTGTCGACTCCTCCCACAGACCTGACCTTCTTTATATCGTCAAGCGTGCGGAAGCCAAAGCCATAGCTGACTCCTATAAAATCGGCTCCGACCGCCTCGGCTCCGATAGCGTCAAAATCGGTGTCACCTATCATTACCACTCTGCTGATATCGCTCACTCCGCCGACCGATATACACTTCTCAATGATATCGCGCTTCTTGAGCTTATTCTCGTGGTCTCCGCCGAACATAATATCGGTATATTTATCGAACCCGAAATGGCAAAGCAGCTTAACCGCGTAATCCTCTCTTTTGTAGGTCGCGACGGCAGGCTTTACCCCCCTCTTGCAAAGCTCGGAGAAAACATCTGTTATCCCCTCGTAAAGCTCTGCCTCAAGCAATGTCCTCGTGCTGTAAAAATTCCTGAAAAGCGTCGCTATATCCTGAAGTATCGGCCCATCAATACCGTATACCCTCGCAAAGGAATCCTGCACGGGCGGCCCGATAAATGTCCTCAAAGTCGCCTCGTCGGGCATCTCGTAGCCAAGCTCGTCGATAGTGTATCTGAGCGCCGAAAGAACCCCCTCTCTCGTGTCGAGCAGAGTTCCGTCGAGGTCAAAAACGGCTAAATCGTATTTGCTCATACCGTTTCTTCCTCGTAATGCGACTTGGTAACAAATTCAACCTCTATCCTGTCCTTGATGCTATCAAGGAAGTCCCTGGTATACTTGTTAATGTAATCCGCCTTTTTCTTTACAAAATCGTATTCCATAGCGCGGTTGTAGTAGTTAGCCGACTTTATGGAATATCCGTCAAAGCCCGCAAGAGCCACCTTGCCCACTCCGATATCAGCGAGAGCCTTGATCAGCATCATAAGCGAGTTGTCTATTATCTCGGCGTCCTCGTCAATAAGCGTACTGTAATTCAGCTTGAACTCAAACGCGCCCGCCGTCATCTCGGTGACATTGGATGTCGCGATAACTCTGTGCTTATCCTTTGCGAACTTCGTCGCAAGCTGAACATATCTTTTTGCGTTACTGAGAAATACGAAATCGGGCTTTATTCTCTTGGTGAGGAAGTTTATCGAAATAATGATGGGGTTTTCTCTGTCCATGTATTCGATAACCTTTTGTCTCTCGTTCTCGTGCTTGATAGACGCCCCTGGACCAATGACCAATATCTTCTTGCCGCGAAGCTCGCGAGCGAGCGCCTCTTTGTATTCCTCGTCGTTTATCTCGTTCTTCTGATAGTCAACATAAAGTCTCTCGATATAATTCTTATCGTAAAGCAGCTTCTTCTCACCCTCGAGCTTGCCGAGTATCTCGTTTATCGAGCTTACCGACAGAGTTCTCTTGTCCATAAGGTATGTGACATAGTTGGGGTGACAGTCGTTCGACGCCGCCAGATAATAGAACATATTGTATCCCCATGTCGTCTGCTGACAGAACTGCGCTATATTAGAGTCTATCGCCTCGAGTATCTGGCTTATCTGATAATTCTTGTCGAGCGACTGATTCATATGCATCGCAACAAGCTCGATAGGAGCGTTACCCGCGCTCTTTCCCATTCCGTATATAGTTCCGTCAACTATCATCAGACGGTTTATCTTCTTGGAAAGCATAGAGATACAGTTGGCGTATCCCATCTGGAAATTATTGTGCGCGTGATATCCTATTCCTATCTCGGGGTCGAGATTTTCGTTGATTATCTGGAAATAATACATAAGATTATTTCTGTGCATAAGTCCGTAGGTATCGACCATCGACACCGCGTAGGGCTTATAGTGGTTTGCCAGACGGACAAGGTCTAGCATTTCCTCCTCGTTGTAGCTCGTTACAGACACGAGCTGAGCGAAAACCTTGTATCCCAGCTTTTTCAGCTCTCCGCAGAAAACCATAGCCTCCTCGCGAAGATGCTTTTTGAAAATAACTCTGATTCCGTCGAGAAAGCTCTCGTCGGCAGGAGAAATATTTTCAAGTCCGCAGGTGCCGTAGTCTATCATTCCGACGACCATCGCCTGCTTTTTATCAACATCGCCGTATATCTTTTCCATACAGTCGGTGTTCGGCATTATACTTCTGTCCATATCGAAGGGACGGCGCTCGTCAAGAAAGCCTACCTCGATAATATCAACACCCGCGTCGACAAGGCGCTCAAATACGCTGACCAGATTATCGTGTCCGAAATTCCAGTCGTTGATATAGCCTCCGTCGCGGAGGGTGCAATCCAACAGTTTTATCTCTCCCATAACATCTCCATAATGCCTTTCGGCATCTTTTGATTATAATTTTTCACTTACGCGTCAAGAGCCGCGATAATCGTCTTTGCCATATAGTCTATCATTTCGTCGGTCATTCCGGGGTAAACGCCTACCCAGAAGGTAGAGGTCATAACGCGGTCTGTCGTCGAAAGATCACCGATAACTCTGTATCCCTTGCCTGCGGCTCTCATCTCGTCGAAGCAGGGGTGCTTTGTGAGATTACCCGCAAAGAGCATTCTCGTCTGAACTCCGTGAGCCTCGATATAGGGAACGACCTTCTCTCTGTCCACGCCCTCGCGGCAGGTGATAAGGAAGCCGAACCAAGAGGGGTCGGAGCCGGGGCAAGCCTCGGGCAGTATCAGCTTATCCGAAACGCACTCGAGCGCCGCGCGCAATCTCTTGAAATTCTCTCTGCGGCGAACCACAAACGAGGGGAATTTTTTGAGCTGTGCGCATCCAACCGCCGCCTGCATATCGGTTGCCTTGAGGTTATATCCGAAGTGTGAGTAAACATACTTGTGGTCGTATCCGAGAGGAAGCTCTCCGTACTGTCTGTCGAAGCGGTGCTTGCAGAGGTTGTCGCAGCCCGAGGGACAGATACAGTCTCTACCCCAGTCTCTCATAGAACGGATTATCTTCGCGAGAAGCGGGTCGTTGGTGTAGACCGCGCCGCCCTCTCCCATCGTCATGTGGTGAGGGGGATAGAAGCTACTCGTTCCGATATCTCCGACAGTACCCGTCTTGTAGGTAACGCCGTCCATAGTGTACTCGGAGCCGAGAGCGTCACAGTTGTCCTCAACGAGCCACAGACCGTGCGCGTCGCAGAACTTCTTGACTGCCGCGAGGTCGAAGGGGTTTCCGAGCGTGTGCGCTATCATAACAGCCTTGGTCTTATCACTCAGGGCTGCCTCAAGCATAGTTACATCTATATTGTACTGAGGAATGGTTATATCAACGAATACAGGAACCGCGCCATACTGAATAGCGGGAGTTACCGTGGTGGGGAAGCCAGCAGCAACCGTGATTATCTCGTCACCCGGTCTGACTGCTCTCTCTCCGAGCAGAGGAGATGTGAGAGTCATAAACGCGAGAAGATTCGCGGATGAGCCCGAGTTTACAAGACTGCAATGTCTTACTCCGAGATACTTTGCAAAATTTTCCTCAAACTCGTCTGTATATCTTCCCGATGTGAGCCAGAATTCAAGAGCGCTGTCTACAAGGTTGCACATCTCATCGCTGTCGTAAACACGCGAAGCGTAAGGAATTCTGTCGCCCTCCTTATATTCGGGCTTTTTGTGGTACTTTTCACAGTACGCCCTTACTTCTTTAAGAATGTTCTCGCGCGCTTCGCGCTCATTAATGCCGTTCATCATTGAAAAAATTTCCTTTCTTTTTTTATCCGTACGCACCGCGTACGAGAGTATCGGCTTTTTTACAAAATTAAACATAATGCGACCTCTATCGCATTACAACTATGTTATCACAAAGTAAATGAAAAGTCAAGAGAAAGTGAACATTTTACTATTTTGTTCCAACGAATCAAAAAAAGGTTGACATATTCCAAATATTATTTTACAATATTATATACTTATTATTCGTATCGGTTAAAGAAAATCCCACCGAAAGGTACAGGCAAATGAAAAAAACAGTATCCCTCATATCCTTTCTGCTCGCGCTGCTCACAGTCGTCGGCGGATTAGGTATCTCTGCCCGAGCGGCAGACGACAAACCCGCGCCGAGCTTTGATTTCTCGGACGGCATATCGCTCTTACAGACCGAGCTTACACCCTCTGAGCTTCTGACTCTTATCTCTCCCGACGCCGAAATATGCGACGCCGAGAAAAAATATATAGACACCCACAGCGACTCGTATCTTCTCATAAACGACAGCTTTTCAAACGATGTTATAAGCATAGAGCGCGAGGGTGAGCGGCTGACAGTCCGCGCGCGGGAATATTCGTATACCGCGGTAAACGGCACGACAGTGCGCTGGATACCCACGCTCGCCGAATACGGAGAGCAGAACGCCACCCTTTCTCTTGACGGGGAGGAATATTTCTGCGAATTTCAGTATTCCGAGGGAGTGACCCACGCCTCGGCAGAGTATTCCTGCGAGATTGAAATTTCCGCCCAGAGCGCGAATCATCTGCTCAATTTCGCTTACAGAGAAGCAGAGCGCGGAGCGGCGCTTGAGGAGGAATATTCCTCTGTTATGAGCGACTATCTCGAGCGCTTCCGCAAATACGAGGAAGGACTTGCCGCGCTTGAGCAATACGAGCTTGACAGAGAGGCTTACGCCGAATATCTCGTTTTGCGTGAGCTTTACGAGCAGGAGCTTGCGGAATATACGAAATATCTCGCGGAGCTCGCCGAATACGAGAAAAACAAGGCGGCATACGAGAAATACCTCTCCGACTATAACAAATATCTCTCCGACAAGGCGAATTACGACAAGATATACTCCGAGAATATCGGCTCGATGGACGAATATCTCGCATACTACGAGCAGCTCAACAAAATACGCTCGAGCATGTACGCCATTGAAAATATCTACACCTCGCCGAAAAAAGGACTCAATCCCCTATACAACGCTCTGCAAAACAAAGAAATGATAGCGATGTTCGAAAAATACAAGAGCGAGCTTACCATATACGGAATTGAGGAAAAAACAATAGATTCTCTGTCCGAGGTCGCCGACGAGCTTAATCAGCTCCTCAAAGACTACAACGACGCGCGCGAAAATTCCGAGCAGGCGGCATTCGAGTTTTACTGTAAGCATTATTCCGATATCTGCTACAAGTTCAATTATCTTTACGACAGTATGATGAAGATAATGACGCCCACTATATTTAATCATATATGTATATTGATAAATACCGAGTACGATGCCGAGACTGCTCAATACAAAAAATGGCGTATAACGAATGTCCTCGCGCATATATACCTCGTGAGCCGCTGTCTTGACGATGAGCAGTCTGCCGCGGGCGCATGGCAATTCTACGATTATGAAAGAAACGAGCATACATATTATTTCCCCGAGCTGCTCTCCCCCGCGGTCACTATATCGGATACCAACGCGGCTTCTCCCGCAGGTCTTAAGTGGCCCGACAATCCCCCGGAGTTCAAGCTCCCTCCTCTGCCCGTAGAGCCCGAAAAGGTATCGAGCCCGCTTGCTCCCTCTTATGTGGACGCGCCCGTCGAGCCTACAAATCCCGGTGAGCCTGTGTATCCCGGCGAGCCTGTGTATCCCGGTGAGCCGCCCGCGGGAACCGATGAAATTATAAAAACCGCGGCTATCGTCGCCGCTATGCGAGATGGAACGCTGAGCGAGCGCGACGAGCTTACCTCAGGCAGAACGCTCACATTCACCCACACCGTCAAAAAGCTGGTCTCCCCCGAGGGATTGCCTGTTATGACGGTATACGGCTATGACAAGGAAACCGTTCTGAGCGAGAGGATCCTTCTCTCGGCAGACGATATCGTATATCCCGACATCACCCCCGAAAATAAATCGGATAAAAGATATAACTACACCTTCCTCGGTTGGTCTACCTCGCCCGACGAGCTGCTCGAACCGAAGGCGGACGAGCTGATTCTCTCGCAAAAGGATTTTTGTCTCTACGCCGCTTACCGCAAAGAGGACAGACTTTATAATGTGACCTGGGTAACCCCCGAGGGAGAATTTGCCTCGGAACACAAATACGGCGAGCTGCCGACCTTTGACGGAAGCACCGAAAAAGCTCCCTCAAACACGCTTCTCTTCTCCTTTGACGGCTGGTCGCCTCTGCCCGAGCCCGTAACCGAGGACATAGTTTACACCGCGCAGTATTCAGAAAGCGAAAGAAAATATTCCGCCGTCTGGAGCTGGCACGGAAAAACCCTGACTACATACCATTCCTTTGAAGAAATACCCGCCGCGCCTCAGGTCGCGCCCTACTATATCGTCGGCTGCGATATCTTTGAGTTCCGCGGCTGGAGCGCAGACGAAAGAGAGCCGATACGAGAGAACTCGGCATATAACGCCGTCTATTCGCAAAAGAGTCTAGCTAGCTCGTCCGACGGTTCTGTTCAGCTCTCGGCACTCTCGGGGCTTTACCGCGTAACGGTATCCTCAAGCTCAGCCGAGCTTGAAAACCTTATCAAGCTTGCCGCTGCTGAAGACAAGCGAATAGAAATTTATTTTGAGGACGCTATCCTTTCGTTCGATAAAAGCTCGGTCAAATCCCTCGCAACTGCGGGAGCTAAGACATTCAGCGTTGAATACACTCTTGAGGGTGGATTTGGCAAGTGCGAGCTGAGCGTACAGAACGAAAACGGTAAAAATCTAAGCACCTCGGGAGAGATGCGTCTCAGGATTCCCTATTCCTCGACTCTGCCCGATCATTTCCTGGTCTTTGAAATGATAAAAACCGCCAAGAAGGAAACTCCGCACACCTTTGCCGACGGATATCTCACCTTCCCCGTAAAGGGCTCGGCAAGCTTCGTTTTCACCCGACTTTACAGTATTACTTTCACCGAAAACGAGCACGGCGGAACGCTTATAGACGGCTACCTTCACGAGGCGGGAGATATTCTCTCTCCGCTGTTCTACCCCGACAGAGGATATGCGGTCGGCAAGATAACCGTCACCCGAGCAGACAATGGGGCAAAAACCGTTCTCGATAGCTTCGAGGGCTTCGTAATGCCCGATTATGATATAACCGTTGAAGTAAGCTTTGAGCGTATACAATACACCGTTGAGTTCGTCGTGAACGGAGAGGTGGTCAGCTCGGAGAAGTATTATATGGGAGATATGCCGCTCATTCCCGATGTACCCGCCGAATACGAGGATAACGGATACAAATATGTGTTCGCGGGGTGGTCGGCAACCGTCTCTACCGTCACCCGCGATGTGATTTACTACGCAAAGTACAACAGCTTCCTTTTGGATATAAACTCCTCGGGACAGCAAACGGGAGACGAGCTTGGCGCGTTTATAAGATTCACCGTCGTTCCGATAGTCGCCGTTACTCTTATCGTTGCCGCGCTCACGACTCTGCTTGTAGTTATGCTCCGCAGACGAAAAAGAGCGGGCAGTCCCAAGAGCAAGTCCAAGAATAAAAGCAAGAGCCAAAACAAAAAAGCTCCGAGAAGCTCGGAAAAAGGAAAAAAATAAGGATTAGTAAAAATCAGTAAAGGAAGAAACATACATAATGCGTTACGAAGCGATTTTGTTTGACCTTGACGGCACTCTGCTACCGATGGACAACGACGAATTTACAAAAGGATATCTCGGTATGCTCTCAGCGGGCGTGGCTCACCTCGGCTATACCCCCGACACCCTGCTCCCCGCGATGTGGAAAGGCGTTGCCGCTATGGTCAAAAACGACGGCAAACGCCTCAACTCCGAGGTTTTCTGGGAAGTCTTTGCGACACTCCTCGGCAAGGAGTGCTACGAGCATATCCCCGTATTCGATAATTTTTACAAAACCGATTTTGCCAAAGCGGTAAAATTCTCACAGCCCACCTCCCTCGCGCCCCGCGCGGTAGAGCTTGCAAGGGCTCACGCCGACAAGGTAGTCCTTGCGACAAACCCCTTCTTCCCTCTCGTGGCAGTCAAGGCAAGACTCGGCTGGACGGGAGTGCGCGCCGAGGAATTTGACCTTATCACGCATTACGACAATTCAAAATTCTGTAAGCC
The DNA here is from genome assembly GCA_017625755.1 of Clostridia bacterium. Taxonomy (GTDB): domain Bacteria; phylum Bacillota; class Clostridia; order Oscillospirales; family CAG-272; genus HGM12713. The sequence continues at coordinate 50,628 of JAGAKG010000057.1, forward strand.
AAATCCCGCATATTACGGCGAGATTTGCGAGGGACTCGGGCTTGACCCGAAAAATTGCCTTATGATAGGCAACAACGCCGACGAGGATATCAGAGCCGCGCAAGCGCTTGGAATGTCAACCTTCCTCGTCACAGATTGCCTTATCTGCGACGGCGAGGAGCCCGATACCCCAAAGGGAAGCTTCGCTGACCTTATTGAGTTTCTGGGGTAAGAACAGCAAGATGATATTTTATACCGTAGGGCGGGAGCAAGCTCCCGCCCTACGATGTATATAATATTTATTCGCCTATTTATCATTCCGCAAACAAATCGGATTGATCATATATTTCCTCGGCTATTGCGCATATTTGAGCGGCTTCCTCGTCGGAGCAAGTAGAAAGGCGTTGACGGCGTGGCAATCCCCAGACCTTAAAAAATTTAGGACCTATCCACTCGTTTTTGCCGCACTCCGTGACAAGACCGTAAAGAATACTCAGGCAAGCCCGCGCGGGTCTCATAAATATCACCTTCATCGGGTGCTTTATGATTGCGAATATCAGCCTTGGATAATGCGCGGTGATGTTGGTAAAGGTAATCCCCGGGTGTGCGACGACGACCGTCTTTCCGTATTCGTCAAGCCCGAAAAGCGAGAACATAAGGTACCGCTTGGCGTTACCGTAAGCCTTACTCGACTTTGTTACCAACGAAAAATCTATATCCGAAAAATTCGCCGAAGAATAGGTATGCGCAATGCTTCCCACGGCGACTATTCTGCCTCCGCGCTCCTGAATTTTCGGGAGCAGAGTCCGCGCAAGGTAATAGGGAGACACGAAATTTATCTGAAAGACATTGTCAAACCCCGTCGAGCATTTGTGGCGCGGGATATGATAGGCACCCGCATTGAGGATAAGGGCGTCAGGCGGGTCTTGCAGAAGACTTTCGGCAACCGACCTTACCGAGTCGATATCCTCGAGATCCAAGGTAATGTTTTTAACTCCGAGGGCGGGAAAATCCTTTTGCAGGGTCTTTTTCAGGGCGAGAGATTTCTCCGGATTTCTGTCAAGCAGAACCAAAGACGCCCCAAGAGCTGCAAGATGACGGCATAGCTCCTTGCCGATCCCACCCGTAGCGCCGCTTATCGCCACGGTCTTTCCCTCGAGAGACGGTATGTTTTTTTCTATCCATTTTGAAGTTTTCATAGCCTTATTATATCACCCGCGCTTCGCGGTGTCAATCGGCTTTTTCTCCACATTCATTCTTTGCGCAATCCCATAATTTTTTCCGGTCTTTATCGAGAGCTTGTTCTGTACCAGAGTTAAAGCACAAACTAATGGAATTATTATTATCAATATTAGAGTATTCCCTTCGAACACAGAAACTAAAGCAATAGACATTAACAGGAAACCAATCATTGTAATAATATAACATGTAACACATACCAACAGATGTTTCGAAGCATTTTTGCGTGAGCTGTTACAGTAGTAAGACTCAATGGCAAAGTTTAAATTTTTTGTGTGCTTGCGCTTTGCGGAGACATCCGACAATTGTTCGTCCTCGGAGAACCCTTTGCTTATGAAATCATTCGCAGAATAATTGTTTTTCTTTATAAAAGACAAAAGTTTTTTGATTTTACGGAGTAAGCGCGGATTATTTTATAGGAATTGAAAATTGATTTTTCGCAATAACTTTTGTCTTGCATATTTTTTCCGTATCTGCAAATACTATGATTACAGTATTTGAAAGAGAGGTTTAGAAAATGGCTCAGATCACTTCAAAGGAGCTTGGCGGAATTTCCGACCTGCTCTCTATGGAACAGACTATTATCGCAAAGTACAAGCAGTTTGCCACCGATACTCAGGACTCGGCAATCTCGGCAAAATACGAGCAGCTCGCCTGCCGTCATCAGCGGCACTACGACGAGCTGCTTTCAAATTTAAAGTGAGGGAGAATGTTGATGACACAGAGCGGATTTGATGATAAGATGATGATGACCGACCTGCTTAACGCAGAAAAACAGTTAACGGGGGTCTATAATACCTTTCTCTGCGAGAGCGCAACTACCGAGGTTATGAATTGCCTCGCGGGTATCCTTAACGATGAACACGCGATTAAAAATGAGATCTTTCAGGAAATGTCCTCAAAGGGCTGGTATAAGACAGAGAAAGCCGAGGACGCAAAGCTCAACCAAACAAAACAACAGTTCGCGCAGTAGCACGGAATATGAAAAATATGCGAGGGACACCTTTCCTTAAAAGGTGTCCCTCGCATATCTTACTTTGTCTTATTCTTCCTCGACTCCGTCGAGAACCTTAAGGTCGTCCTCGGAGACGATACATTCAAATTTTTCTCCGCAGGCGGGGCAGATGAGATCCTCGGGATCTATGCTTTCATCAAAGCAAACCGTCTCTCCGCAGGAGGGACACTCGATCTCGAAATACTCGTCATCCTCGCAGTCACAGTCACAGAGGTCGCAATCTCCGTCGCAGTCGAAATCTTCCTCGTCATCGCAACCGCAATCGCAGTCTACGAGGCACTCCTCGACCTCACCGAGGTCCTCGTCTATCTCCTCGATATAATCGTTGAGATATTCGATATCCTCCTCCATATCGGAAACCGTCTGCGCCATATCGCTGACAAGGTCGAGCAGAGCGGCAATAACCTTGCCCTCCTTTGACTTGCTGTCTATCTCAAGTCCTTCAGCGAGTCCCTTGATATAAGCTGCTTTTTCGTTAAGTGTCATAAGGCACCTCCGATTAAACTCTGGAGAGATATTCGCCCGTTCTGGTGTCTATCTTCAGAGTGTCGCCCTCGTTTACGAAAAGCGGAACCTTGATAACGGCACCCGTTTCAAGAGTTGCGGGCTTAAGCGTGTTTGTTGCGGTGTTACCTGCAAAGCCGGGGTCGGTTGCGGTTACAACAAGCTCAACGAATGTGGGGGGCTCAACATCGAAAACATTTCCCTTATAGGAAACTATCTTGCAGAGCATCTCCTCTTTTACGAACTTAAAGCTATCGGGAAGCTTGTCACTGTTGAGGGGGAGCATATCAAATGTCTCCATATCCATAAAGTAATACAGGTCTCCGTCGTTGTAGGAATACTGCATTTCCTTTCTCTCAATGTAAGCGTTCTCGAACTTGTCGGTAGGACTGAAAGTTCTCTCGATAACAGCGCCTGTGATGACATTCTTTATTTTTGTGCGCACGAACGCAGCTCCCTTTCCGGGCTTTACATGCTGGAATTCAATAACCTGATATACACTTCCGTCCATATCAAAGGTTATACCGTTTTTGAAATCGCCGGCTACTACCATTTTTATTTACCTCCAAAAGTAATTTTCACTTTGCATATTCTTAATATGCATTAAAATACATTTCATTTTACTACATTTTCGCCACAATTGCAAGTACTTTTTTCAAAAAAACATATTTTATTGAAAAAATGGGCAAAAAATCCGCCCCGAGGCAGATAGAGTAAGCGTTATCCGCATTAAAAGCGTCAAAACTCTTGACAAAAATTTTATTCTATATTATAATAAACTATATATGTTTACTTTTAGATGTTGAAATAAGAGGAATAACAAAATGATAAGAAGCATGACGGCTTTCGGCAGAGCGAGAGCCACGGTGGACGGAAAGGATATAACAGTCGAGATAAAGTCGGTCAACAACCGATTTTTCGATTGCTCGGTAAAGCTTCCGAGAGCCTTTTCCTTCCTTGAGGAAAGAATAAAGCCATACCTTCAGTCGCACTCGATTGCGAGAGGAAAGGTCGATGTTTTTATTACGATAGATGTGATAGACTCCCCCGAGGTAAATATTTCTGTCGACGAGGGATTTGCCGCAAAATATATCGAGGTGCTGCGCTCGCTCGGCGATAAATTCGGTCTGCGTGACGACATCTCTGTTATGACCGTGGCGCAGAACCGCGACATTTTCATTCAGACCAAGCCCGACGACGATATCGAAAAGGATTGGCTTGCCCTCTCGTCCGTCCTTGACGAGGCTATCGCGAGATTTCTCAGCGCGAGAGAGCGCGAGGGAGAGAACATAGAGCGCGACCTCGTTGGAAAGATAGAGTCTATCGGAAAATATGTTGACGAGATAGAAGCGCTTTCAAAGGACGATACCGAAAGCTATCGCCAGAAGCTCGAGGCTAAGCTCCGCGAGATGCTCTCGGATAGCAGAATAGTCTTTGACGAGAACAGAATCCTCACAGAGTGCGCTATCTTCGCGGATAAGATAGCTATCGACGAGGAGCTTGTCCGTCTGCGCTCGCATTTTGACGGCTTCCGCTCGATACTTAGCTCCGACGAGCCTGTCGGACGCCGACTTGACTTCCTCGTTCAGGAGCTTAACAGAGAGATAAACACGATAGGCTCCAAGTCTGCAAACTCGGAGATAACGCGCCGAGTCGTAGATGTCAAATGCGAGATAGAAAAGATACGCGAGCAGATACAGAATATAGAGTAAACCGAGGAAACAGCTATGAAATTCATAAACATCGGATTTGGAAATATGGTGGCGTCCGACAGAGTAATCACGATAGTCAGCCCCGATTCAGCCCCCATCAAGCGCCTTATTCAGGACGCGAAGGACGCGGGCAGAGTCATAGATGTATCCTGCGGCAGACGCACCCGCGCCGTTATAATAACCGACAGCGAGCATGTTATTCTCTCGGCAATTCAGGCTGAAACGATAGCCAACAGACTCGACAGCGAGATAGACGGAGAGGATATCGAGGAATAACCGACATACAAAACAGGACAGGTAAACACTATGAAAAAAGGACTAATGCTTATTATTTCGGGCCCCGCGGGAAGCGGAAAGGGCACGGTAAACAAACATTTGCTCGCGACGGGAGATTTCGTATACTCGGTATCAGCGACCACGAGAGCCCCCCGCCCAGAGGACACCAACGGAGTGACATATCATTTTATATCAAGAGAGGATTTTCTCTCACGCATAGAGTCGGGCGGTATGCTTGAATACACCGAATACTGCGGAAATTTCTACGGTACGCCGAGAAAGGAAGCGGAGGAGGTGCTTGCGAGCGGAAAGAACCTCATTCTTGAGATAGAGGTCGACGGCGCTCAGCAGGTAAAGAAAAAATACCCCGAAGCAATACTTATTATGCTTCTCCCGCCCTCGTTCAAGGTTCAGGAGCGCAGACTCAGAGACCGCGGAACAGAAACAGAGGAGAAAATACTCGAACGCCTCGCCCGTACCCGAGAGGAGCTGAAAACAGTCGACGCATACGATTATGTGGTATATAACTACGACGGGCGCGACAAGGAAGCGGCGCAGCAGATACTCGCCATCGTTTCCGCGAAAAATTCCTCAATCGAGAGAAACCCCTCGGTTATGGAAAAATATTTTGCCGACTGAGCTGCCGACTATAAGTCGTGGGCTTTGCCGATAATAGATGTGTAAACAATTTAACTTTATTATATTTTTTAAGGAGAAACCAAATGATCTACCCTACCATTTCAGAACTCACTAAGGACGAATTCAACCGCTATGAGCTTGCTCTCGCAACCGCAAAGTGCGCTCGTATGATAACAGACGAGTATGTAAGACAGAGAGAGGCGGCTGAGAAGGCATCGACAGGAAACAAGGAAGCCGACAGAAATCTTATGAACGCTATCAACAGAGAATACCGCGACGAAAAGGCGGTCAAGAACGCTATCAACCGTATCCACAAGGGCGAGTATACACTCGTGAGACGAGAGGACGAGGATATGGCGCAGACAAAGGAGATAGCTGATACGACAGAGCCTGTTGACGCCGAATAAGCCCAACAGACAGTAAAAACGAAAAATCAGAGGAGGTCGGCTATGCTCTTTGAATACGCCGGAGTACACCTGCTTGACAATCCGTTTTTCCTCGATAATAATTACGATTATTACATTCCGTCAGAGCTTCGCGGAGCTATTCGCCGTGGAGCCTTCGTGACAGTTCCCTTCGGCAACGCCAACAGAAAGAGTCTCGCGGTGGTGACCGAGCTGCGTGAAAAGCCGCTTATATCGGGAATCGACTGCAAGCCTATCTTTTCGCTTTGCGGCGATAACATCTCGCTTTCCGAGGAGCTGCTGGGACTTGCCTTCTTTATGAAGGAGCAAACGCTCTGCACCCTCGGAGAGGCGGTTCGCGCTATGGTTCCCGCTTCTGTCATCTCGCGCCTTGCCGAGGTCTATACTATCGCGCCCGAATTTGACGACAATACAAAAGAGCTTGACGCACCGACGCTTCTTGTTTGCGAATATATTCGTAAAAGAGGAAGCGTCCGATTTGATTTACTGAAAAACAAATTCGGCCCCGAGGCAGAAGCCTCTCTGCGAAAATTGCGCGAGGCGGGAATAGTTTTGCGCAGCTTCGAGCTGAAGGATAACGAGGAAAAAAACGAGAATTGCTACTCTCTCAACATACCAAAAGAGGACGCCGAGGCTATATGCGACGGCACCGATAAAAAATACCGTCTGCGCTCCCCTATGCACATAGAGCTTGTCAGAATACTCTCTCTTTGCGAGCAGATAATAAGCGAGGGAGAGCTGATATCACGGAGCGGCGCGTCGCGCGCGCAGATAAAGGCGCTCGTTGACAAGGGTATCGCAAGAAAGATACTCAGACAAGTAGACCGCGCGACGATAGAGGCATATATCGGAGAGCCTAAAGAAATAGAGCTTAACGACGAGCAAAGCTCGGCGCTCGACGAGCTTAACGCCCTTATTGACACGGGTGAGGCACGCGCCGCCCTGCTTCACGGAATCACGGGAAGCGGAAAGACCTGTGTTATGATGAAGCTCATAGACAGAGTTCTCTCTGACGGCAAGGGCGTTATAGTCCTTTTGCCGGAGATATCGCTCACCCCGCAAACGCTGGGACTTTTCTGCTCGCGTTATGGCAAGCGCGTGGCGGTAATCCACTCGGCGCTCTCGGCAGGCGAGAGATTTGACACCTACAACAAGATAAAAAGCGGCGCGGCTGATGTCGTTATCGGCACCCGCTCAGCCGTTTTTGCCCCGCTCCCAAGCCTCGGTCTTATAATAATCGACGAGGAGCAGGAGCATACATACAAATCGGATATGAATCCGAAATACCACGCCCGCGACATCGCGAGATACCGCTGCGCCCACAACAAGGCGCTTATGCTCCTCGCGTCGGCAACCCCCTCTCTTGAGAGTTACAGAAAGGCGGAGGAAGGCAAGTATTCGCTCATAAAGCTCACGAAGCGCTTCGGAGAAGCAAAGCTTCCCCGTGTTACGATATACGATATGCGCCCCGAGTCGCAGGCGGGAAATCTCTCCCCGCTCGGTTCTCTGCTCTGCCGCAGACTCATTGAAAACAAAAAGAGCGGCGGACAGTCTATTCTCTTTCTGAACAGACGCGGATATAACAACTTCCTGAGCTGCCGCGCCTGCGGAGAGGCGATAAAATGTCCCGTGTGCAGCGTTTCGATGACATATCACACTATTGGAAACTCGTATGAACGAGGAGAGCTGAGATGCCATTGGTGCGGCAGAAGGATTACTCTGCCCGAGGAATGTCCGTCCTGCCACAGCCCACACCTTGTCCGTATGGGATACGGCACACAGCGCATAGAGCAGGAGCTTTCCTCTCTGCTCCCCGACGCCTCGATACTGCGAATGGACACCGACACCGCGTCGACCAAGCACGCATACGAGGATATGCTCGGAAACTTCAAGCGCCACGAATCGGATGTTCTGCTCGGAACGCAGATGGTAACAAAGGGACACGACTTCCCCGATGTAACGCTTGTTGGCGTTCTTCTCGCCGATTCCTCGCTCTATCTCGACGATTACAGAGCGAATGAGCGCACATTTGCGATGATAACGCAGGTCGTCGGCAGAGCGGGACGCGCGAGTAAGTCGGGTGAGGCGATAATCCAGACGAATAACCCCGACCACGAATGTATAAAGCTCGCCTGCGCTCAGGACTACGAGGCGTTTTACAAAAGCGAGATAAGGCTTCGCCGCCTGCTCGTATTTCCGCCCTTCTGCGATATAGCGATGCTCACTCTCACCTCGGCTGACGAGCGGGAGCTGCTCCGCGCGTCGGGCGTGCTCGCGGGCATGATAAAGGAGCTGTCGGAAAAGGAATACAGCGACACGCCGATGATATTCTTCGGACCCTTTGAGGCTCCCGTATACAAGGTCGAAAATAAGTACCGTATGCGAATAATCGCAAAGTGCAAGCTGAATAAGCGTTCCCGCGCATTCTTTGCGGATATACTCACGAGATTTTCGCGCTCGGGAACTAAAAAGCTCTCGCTTTCGATAGACTTTAACCCGTCAAATTTATAAAAATTTTAATAAAGGATTTGTATTATGGCAAAATTAAAAATTGTAAAGGTCGGCGACGAAACACTCAGAAAGGTCTGCCGCCCCGTGGATAAAATCACCCCCAGAATTCTCACGCTTCTCGACGATATGCTGGAGACTATGCACGCCGCGGACGGCTGCGGTCTTGCCGCGCCTCAGGTCGGAATACTTCGCCGTATCGCCGTGGTTCAGGTCGAGGAGAACGGAGAGGTGTATGAGCTTATCAACCCAAAGATAATCGCGTATTCGGGAACTCAGGAGGATATAGAGGGCTGTCTCTCTGTACCGGGTAAGCACGGTACGGTCGTGCGCCCGATGCATGTTACGGTGAGAGCGCTCAACAGACACGGTGAGACCGTCGATATCAACGCCTCGGGGCTTCTTGCGCGCGCATTCTGTCACGAGATAGACCACCTCGACGGAAAGCTCTATATCGACATCGCCACGAATATCGAACGCAACTGACACTCGCGAGGTAAAGCTATGAAGATTCTTTTTATGGGAACCCCCGATTTTGCGGTATTCTCGCTCGACGCGCTCTGCGCCGCGGGATATGATATCGTGGGCGTTATAACCCAACCCGATAAGCCAAAGGGCAGAGGATACGCTCTCACTCCCCCGCCCGTAAAGGTATACGCCGAGGAAAAAGGTATTCCCGTATGGCAGCCACAGAGTCTCAGAGACGAAGCCTTTTCGGCGCTTCTCGGAGAGCTTTCTCCCGAGCTGATAGTCGTTGTGGCGTACGGAAAAATCCTGCCCGAGAGCGTTATCAGATATCCGAAATACGGCTGTGTGAATGTCCACGGCTCTCTGCTCCCGGAATACAGAGGAGCTGCTCCTATGCAAAGAGCGATAATCGACGGAAAGCAGACGACGGGCATCACGACTATGTATATGGATGTCGGACTCGACACGGGCAATATGATACTCAAGGACGAGGTCGCTATCGAGGAGAACGACAATTTCGAGGATATACACGACAGGCTCGGCAAATGCGGAGCAGACCTGCTTGTGAAAACGATAGAGCAGATAGCCGATGGCACGGCTCCCTCTATCCCGCAGGACGACTCGCTCTCGACCTACGCCGCAAAGATAGAAAAGAGCGACTGCCTTATAAATTTTGACACCGACGCAAGGTCGGTTCACAACCTCATCAGAGGGCTCTCTCCCATTCCGCTCGCCTTTACCCACACCCCCGACGGAAGGCTGCTCAAGGTTCTTGAGAGCCGTTGCGAGGCAGATGCGGACTATTCCGCTCCCGCGGGAACGGTAGTCTCGTTTGAGGGCGGTGATATCACGGTCGCATGCCGCACGGGCGCAGTCAGACTTCTGCGCGTGCTTCCCGAGGGAAAGGGCAGAATGAGCGCCGCCGACTTTATCCGTGGCAGAAAAATATCTCTCGGAGATATCCTCAAATAAAAACAGTTCAGAAAGGAGAAGAAAATGCTTTTCGGTTGGTTTTATTACGACTGGACTATTCTTCTTGTGCTTCCCGCCCTTATTATTTCGGTATGGGCGCAGATAAATGTCAGCACAACATTCAACAAATATTCCAAGATAAGAAATTTTCGGGGAATAACAGGAGCCGATGCCGCGCGCAGAGTGCTTAACGAAAACGGACTTCACGAGGTGAAGATAGAGCATATACACGGCAATCTCAACGACCACTACGACCCGAGGGCGAATGTTATCCGCCTTTCCGACGCGGTATACGCAAATACCAGCGCGGCGGCGGTCGGCGTTGCCTGCCACGAGGCGGGACACGCGGTACAGCACGCAAAGGGATATTTCCCGATAAAGATACGCTCGGCGGTTATCCCCGCCACAAGATTCGGCTCGATGCTCGCAATTCCGATATTTATGATAGGACTTATCTTCGCGTCAGACGCTCTGCTTCTCGCGGGAATACTTCTCTACACGATAGTTGCGTTTTTCCAGCTTGTCACGCTCCCCGTTGAGTTCAACGCGTCCTCAAGGGCGATGAGCGCTATCAAAAGCTCGGGAATGCTCAATCCGCAGGAATACGCGGGAGCGAGAAAGGTACTCACCGCTGCGGCAATGACCTATGTCGCCGCGCTTGTTTCCTCGCTTCTCACTCTCCTTCGTCTGCTCGTCCTCGCAGGCGGCAGAGGCAGAAGACGCTGATTTGAAAAGATTTTACGGTAAAGAAAGATTTACTGCAAAAACATTCCTATAAGGATATTCTACCCCGCCGACGCCGTCAGGCGTTAGAATCGGGGCGGGTTATAAAACATCAAAAGTTTTAAACACAAAGGAAATCATTATTTATGACGGCAAGACAGGTTGCTATGAGCGTTCTGCTCAGATGCGAAAAATCAAATCAATATTCAAATATAGCGGTCGACCACGCTCTTGCCGACAGTGCCCTCTCGGGTGCCGACCGCCGACTCGTCGCGGCGCTCGTTTACGGCGTGACAGAGAGGCGTATCACGCTTGACTACTATCTCTCCCGCCTCTCCACGCGCCCGCTCTCCGATATAGACAGTGAGGCGCTTTGCGCCGCGCGTATGGGACTGTATCAGCTCATATATATGGACAGAATACCCCCTCACGCCGCGGTGAACGAGACGGTTTCTCTCTGCCGCAGAAGCTATTCGGGGTTTGTCAACGCAATTCTGCGCTCGTATATGAGACTCGACGCCCCTATCCCCCTGCCCGACAGAGAGAGCGACACAGCAGAATATATTTCTGTTCGCTATTCGGTCTGTCTGCCCCTTGCCGAAAGGCTTCTTGCGGTATTCGGAGTAGCGCGTACCGAGAGTCTGCTCACAGCGTCATTTGAAACACCGAAAACAACGCTCCGCGTAAACACCCTGAGGCTCTCGCGCGAGGAGCTGGCAAAAAATATTGCCGACTGCGAGCTGACCTCTCTCTCGCCGCACGGAATAAAGACGGCGGGTAGCGTGCGTGAGCTGTACGGATTTGAGGACGGTCTGTTCTTCGTTCAGGACGAAGCATCTCAGATATGCGTCGGCGCGCTCGATGCCCATAGCGGACAAACTCTCGTCGACTCCTGCGCCTGCCCAGGCTCGAAAAGCTTTGGCGCAGCGATAGATATGAAAAACGAGGGGCGGGTACTCTCCTTTGACCTTCACAAAAACAAGCTCTCGCTCGTCGTATCGGGAGCGCAGAGATTGGGAATAAATATAATAGACGCCGCCGTGATGGACGGACGGAGCTTTATCCCCGAGCTTGAGGGGGTTGCCGACAGAGTTCTGTGCGATGTTCCCTGCTCAGGCTTCGGAGTCCTTGCTAAAAAACCCGAGCTGAGATATAAGAACCCCGCAGAGTCGGCGGCACTCCCCGACATACAGCTCGCGATACTTAAAAACTGCTCAAAATATGTCTGCACGGGAGGGCTCCTCGTTTACTCAACCTGCACTATTCTCCCCGAGGAAAATGAGGAAAATATAAAGAGATTTCTCGCCGACTCGTCCGATTTCGAGCTTGATCGCTTCGACTTCGGCGGACTGAGCTGCGAGAGCGGAATGGTATCTCTATACCCCGACACCCACGGAACAGACGGATTTTTCGTGGCGAGAATGAGAAAAAAGCAAACCGATATCTGATTATTGGAGATTATTTAAACTGTTATGGAAGAAAAGAAAACCGACCTGCTCTCTCTCGAGCTGCCCGAGCTTGAAGCGCTTCTCGTGTCAATGGGAGAGCCGAAATACAGAGCCGAGCAGATTTTCGTGCAGATGCACCGCGGCGTCTCTCCCGAGGATATGACAAACATCGGAAAGGCACTCAAGCAGAAGCTTGCCGACACCGCCTATTTTCATATACCCTCAATAGAGAAAAAGCTCGTCTCGGCTATCGACGGCACGGTGAAATATCTGTTCGCTATGCGCGACGGGAACTGCGTCGAGAGCGTCGTTATGAAATACAAGCACGGAAACACCATCTGCATATCCTCTCAGGTAGGCTGCAGAATGGGCTGCGCCTTCTGCGCCTCGACTATCGGCGGAAAGGTACGCGACCTGCTCCCCTCCGAGCTTCTCGGGCAGATAATCGCCGCTCAGAACGACGGCGGAGAGAGAATCTCAAATGTCGTTATGATGGGCATTGGCGAGCCGCTTGACAATTACGACAATGTCGTAAAATTCTTGCACCTCGTGGGCAACGAAAAGGGACTTAATATCGGCTACCGCCATATATCTCTCTCGACCTGCGGCGTGGTAGACAAAATAAACAGACTCGCCGAGGAGGACCTGCCGATAACCCTCTCGATATCTCTCCACGCGTCCGACGACGAGACCCGCTCCTCTATTATGCCGATAAACAAAAAGTGGAATATAGACGCTCTGCTTTGCGCCTGCCGCGATTATTTCGCGAAAACAGGACGGCGCATATCCTTTGAATACACGCTTATCGCGGGTAAGAACGACTCTGTCGCGGCGGCATCAAAGCTTGCAGAGCTGCTCAACAGACGGCTTCGCACCAGAAGCGAAACTATGCCGATACATGTCAACCTCATTCCCGTGAACGAGGTCAGTGAGAGCGGCTTTACCCACTCGGGAAAGGAAGCGGTCGATAAATTCGCCGCCACGCTCAACAAAAAGGGTATACGGGCAACCGTTCGTCGGAAGCTCGGTGCCGACATAAATGCCTCCTGCGGTCAGCTTCGCCGCGCGCACGAGGATAACAAGCAGAACTGAGAACAACGAATTGACCTTCTGTAAACGCCTTACATAAAATAAGGAAGGTCAATAAATGAAATACAGAATAATTTCCTCAAAAAAAGCCCCCTCAAGGGGCGCAAATAAGAAAAAGGGATTTCGTCTGCGCAGCGCAAAAGCTCTCGGTGAGGTGCGCCGACCGAGCGGAGTACCCGTCGAGAACGCTGAGCTGTTTGGCTTCGGTTGCTTTTACGAGCCGCTTTCCGAACCCGAGCGTTCACTTGCGCCGATACCGCAAAAAAAGAAAAGGCGACACCGCTTTGCCGCACTTGCGAGAGCCGTCAGACGCGGAACAGTATCGGCTTTGCGTACTCTCCGCAAGGCATTCTCACGCGTTTTTGCGTTTATACGGGAGCGATTTGAGCGAAAAAAGGAAAAACCGTACGCTCTGCCCGCGCTTTGCGGGGCTCTTTGCGCCGCTTTTGCGGTGGCGCTCCTCTCGGGCGGAGTGGTGATATACAAGCTGTTCGTCGAGGACTATTTCGGGAGCTACGACCTCGTATCGGTTCCCGATTTCGTGGGTAATGTCTACCCCAACACCGAAATTTTTTCAGAGACAGAATACTGCAATATCACGGTAAGCTATGAATACAGCTCGGATATCCCCGAGGGAACCGTCATATCCCAGATGCCGCCCGCAGGCGTGCAAAGGCGGGTATATTCAAACAAGAGCCTGTGTAATGTCAATCTGGTGGTAAGCCTTGGGGAGCGCACATTCACAATGAACGACTACTCTGACCACACCCTGCGCGAAGCCGCGCTTGAGCTGAAAAAGGAAGCCGTAAGGTTTTCTGTGGTAAGGAAATATTCCGACACGGTCGGCGAGGGAAAAATAATCTCCACATCTCCCGAGGTGGGCGAGATATTCTCCTGCGAGCAGACCGTGACGCTGTGCGTAAGTATGGGGCCCGAGATAATCTATGTAAGCGTCCCCGAGCTTTACGGAATGACAGAGAGCCGAGCCGAAGCGGTGCTGAGAGCATCGGGCTTGACGGTGGGCGACATAAGCTACGCCGTCTCCGAGGAGCCGAGAGGAACTGTAATCTCCCAGAGCATCACGCCATATTCGAGTGTGAAAGAGGGAGAGACGGTATCCTTTACCGTGAGCGCGGGAGTGGCGTACAACGAAAAGCTCGTTCCCGACCTCTACGGTCTGACCGTCGAGGAAGCCCGAGAAAAGCTCGCGGAATACGGGCTTGTGTGCGGAAATATATACGCCGTGGCAAACGGCGCGCCGTCGGGCACGGTCATCGCCCAATCGCCTATCCCCGAAACGCCTATCACCTCGGGACTCGTTTCTGTGGATATTTATGTAAGCTCGTAAAAATCTGCCCGCGGGCAGTCAAAATAAGTGAGACGAAGATGGAAAATACCTTAAAAGGAAAAATAATAAAGGGAGTGGGGGGACTCTACTCGGTGAGAATATGCACCCCCTCGTCCGAGCTTAACGGAACGCTCGTAAGCTGTCGGGCAAAGGGAGCCTTCAGGCATAGCAACACCACTCCCCTCGCGGGAGACAATGTTCTCCTGCTCCCCGCCGACACCTCTGCCGAGGGCGGATATGTTATAGCCGAGATATCAGAGAGGCGGAATTCGCTTATCCGTCCGCCCCTCGCCAATCTCGATTACATATTCGTGACTATGGCGGCGGCGCACCCTCAGCCGATACTGACTACGGTCGACAAGCTGATATCTATCGCCGAGCATAACAAGATAGAGCCGATAATCGTGATAACCAAAAACGACCTCGACGCCGAGAGCGCCGAGAAAATTTCCGAAATATATAAAAAATCGGGATTTACGGTATTCACGGTAAGCTCTGTAACATCTGACGGCGTTGCGGAAATAAAAGAGTTTATAGACACCTCACTCGCGGGCAAAACCGCCGCCTTTGCGGGGGCTTCGGGCATAGGAAAGTCGACCCTTATGAACGCGCTTTTCCCAAACCTTGAGCTTACGACCTCTGAGATAAGCAGAAAAATAGAGAGAGGTCGCCACACCACGCGTCAGGTCGAGCTTTTCCCTCTTTCAGAGGAGAGCGACAGCGGTTATATTGCCGACACCCCCGGTTTTTCAATGCTCGATTTCGAGCGATTCAATTTCTTTGAGAAAGAAGATCTGCCCCTCACAATGCGAGAGTTTGTTCCGCTTATCGGTCAATGCCGTTACACCAAATGCTCACACACCAAGGAGGAGGGCTGCGCGATAGTCGAAGCGGTAAGGCGCGGAGATATTCCACGGTCGCGTCACGACAGCTTCCTTGAGATGCACGAAACTCTCAAAGCAAAGAAAAAGTGGTAAAACAGGAGATTTTGAAACTATTATGAAGGCTTTTATATATACGGGCGGTAAGATTTTCCCCGAGAACATAACCGAGCATCCCAAATCGGGAGACCTGCGCATAGCCGCCGATTCGGGCTACCGCAACGCCGAGCTTCTCGGCGAGAGAATAGATATCGCGCTCGGCGACTTCGACTCGCTCGGCGAGGACGCGTCAAGGCTTCCCGAGGGCGTTGAGAAGATAACTGTACCCGCAGAGAAGGACGAAACCGATACCCAGCTCGCACTAAGCACCGCTATCTCACGCGGCGCGGACGATATCGTTATTATCGGCGGTATCGACGGCAGACTCGACCACGCCCTCTCAAATCTCGCAATACTTGAGGCGATGAGCGAGGTGGGTATACACTGTGTGATCACTAACGGTCAGAACCGTGTGCGATACATAAGGTCGACGAGTACTCTTATTGCAAAAAGCGGATTTGAATACCTGTCTATCATCGCCGCCGACGATACCGTCAAGGGAGTGAGCGTCGAGGGGTGTAAGTACCCGCTGAAAAACGCAAAGCTCTCGCGCAAATTCCAGTACGCCGTCTCAAACGAAATCTCGGGCAACTGCGCCCTCATATCGGTCAGACGCGGCGGAATATTTATAATAGAAAGCAAGGATTGTTGAGGGAGATTTTTTCAAGAAGAACCTTTTCAAGCAAAAGTTTTTTGAACCTAAACAGCTTAGCGAAACTCAATGCTTCTTTATAAGAGAAAACAACCATCGGATACATTCGTACCGATGGTTGTTGCTTTTATCCGAAAGCTTTATTCAAATCCTCAAAGCTCATACTGAAGATAACGCGGATTCTATTCTTTTCAACAGGCTCGCATTTGAAGATAAGCACGGTTTTCCTTTCTATAAGACGCGCCAAAATTCCATATACAGAAAGAACAGAAAAGGAATCCATAGTTGCGCTTATTCTTCCCAAGCCGAGAGCATAGTCGGTATTGACCTCGACAGACCCTCCGTTCTCAAGCGCATATTCGTTAAAGATATTTACAAGCCTGATAAAATCCTCATAATATGTCCATTTGCTCTCAATGCTTTTTTCGTTTGATTTTTCTGTGTTCAACATATAACTTTACTTTTTATTTTTTATTGAAAAACAAAAGAAATCTTCGTTTTGATGAGGTTATCCGTCAGTGGGAAAAAGCCCATCCTACATTTGTTTCTATTAATCAGATTGAAAAGAGGGCGCGAACGAGAGGGAAATATAAAGTGCTTAATCTCAAACTCAATGTTTGCCTTTTTCTTTTCGGGG
>JAGAKG010000058.1 GCA_017625755.1 Clostridia bacterium
GTTTTGATGAGGTTATCCGTCAGTGGGAAAAAGCCCATCCTACATTTGTTTCTATTAATCAGATTGAAAAGAGGGCGCGAACGAGAGGGAAATATAAAGTGCTTAATCTCAAACTCAATGTTTGCCTTTTTCTTTTCGGGGTTAAGAGTGAGGGTTATCTTTCCGTGTCGAAGTTCAGTATATCTTCTGCAATACTCCAGCAACTCAAGAAAATCATCTCGTTCATCGAGACTGTGGCAGAATTCCAATTCATCACGAGCCTGATCGAACACTAAATAGCCTATGTGTTCATAGTTTATCTGCTCAATCGGGTCATCAAACTCAGGAGAAAAATCGTAATGAAAAATTAAGTCGTCCATTTCTTTTTTACCTCTGTATATGGAATATGAAAAGAGAGCCTATCGCTTGCCGATGCTCTATGTGCCTTTCGGCACATAGAGCGGCAGACAATAAGCCCTCGCGAAACAAAAACCCGTGAGGTACGGAAAATATTCCTATCCCCACGAGGTCTACATTTCTGTATTCCATATTCCAAAAATACGCCATCTGCCCTATCGGTGGCTCTCTCGGTGTGGGGTACTCGTATACCCATACGGATAATGGTGCTTGCGACACCTATAATCCGCCGTTCTTGCTTCGTTCAGAGAACTTACATAATATAAACAAAAATCCGCGCACAAAGCAACATAAAAGCGCTTCGGCACGGTGAAAATTTAAAAAAATTTATCACGAAAAAACCTATATGTCGGAAACCCCTTGAAAAAATCAAAAATGTGTGTTATAATGTTTCTCGGGCGTCGGTTATCCGATTGTATAGGAGTGCTCGTACACTTTTATGCAGAGCTATCGTACTTGCGATACGGTAGCTCGCCTTTTTGTTTGTGTATATATTATATCGCAAAATATTTGCTTTGTCAATATGTTTCTTATATTTTGGGAAATAGGTGTTGTCTGCGTTTATACATTTCTCGGTAGGGGTCTTACCTCCCGAAAAAATCAATTCTTCAAAAAGCGGGAGGCTAATAGCCTCCCCTACGAGGTATATTTGAAAAATTAACCCCGCCGACACCAATGGCGTCATTCTACTCTCTATGCTTCACCCCGCGCTGTCATCTTGAGCGGAGCGTAGCGGAGTAGAAACCCGTAGGGCGACCACTTGTGGTCGGATCTCGCGGGATTGCTGCCCCCCGCGCGTCATTCTACTCCTTATGCCTCACCCCGCGCTGTCATCTTGAGCGAAGCGTAGCGGAGTCGAAACCCCCGTAGGGCGACCACTTGTGGTCGGATCTCGCGGGATTGCTGCCCCCCGCGCGTCATTCTCGAGCAAAGCCGCCCCGAGATTCTTCGCTTCGCTCAAGAATGACAACGGGGCGGCGAAGCGAAGAATCTCGCGGGGGTGGAGTAAGGGTGTAAATGTGCGAATAAATCACATCAGACCTTGTAGCGGGAGGCTAATAGCCTCCCCTACGAGGTATATTTGAAAAATTAAACAGAACGAAATGGGGTAGCCTAACCCAGCTTAAAGGTTTTTGAAGGGAGCGCGAGGGGGACTTTTGCAAAAGTCCCCCTCGCATTATTCCTCCTCGCATCTTATTACCCTATAAACAACAGCAACGCAAGGAGCAGGATTATATCGTCGTCGGTACCGTTTTGCGCAATCAATAGAATAAGCCCGATGATAAGCAGCTCCTCAAAGCCGAAGCCGCCCGAAAATATTTTCCCCAAATTAAAATTAAATGAGGGAAATTTCACTTTCCCTTTTTCGGGCTTGAAAACCGCGGCGGTATCCTCACGGCTATCCGTCGAGGCGGATTCGGTTGCGCTTACCGCTACGCTTTCAGCCACAGCCGCCTCTGCGACCGACTCGGACTCTGTCGCCGACTCGCTCTCCCCCTCGGGAGGGGTAGGCTTAAATGCGTTTCCACTATAATTGTCAGGCACCCTAACTCCTCCCGAAAATCTGTAATTCGGATATCTGCTATACATAAATTATCCTCCCAGCCCTCGGAATATTTCGGAAAGCGCTCCGAGCCTTATCATATAATCTATCGCCTCGCACCTCTCACGACTAAGATAGGGCTTGAGCGCCACAAGCAGGCAGGAGCGCTTGTCACCCGACACGCCTATCTTTCCCGCGGGGACGCTCTTTGCCCCTGCCGTGGAAAGCATCGGCGCTATCGCCGCCACAAGCTCGGGCAGCTTATCCATACTTGGCAGATTAGTCATACCCGAAGCAGCAATTCCTGCGCTCTCTGCGCTCACCTCTGTCGCCTCGCTCTCAGTCCGCCCCTCGTCTGCAGGGGCGGGCTCGCTTCCTCTGAGCGCCGACGCGACCATACCGATAAGCTCGGGATTAGCCATTATCTTGTCTATCATAGCCGATATCTGCAGCCCATCTCCCGCGTCCGCGGTCGGATCTCTGCTCTTTACCGCATCATTTGACTCGCTCATAAGCTCACCCTATCCTTTCCTCTTGTTTTCCTCATACATCTCGGCAATACGGGCGAGGTCGCTGTCGCTGGCGCTTGACAGCGCTCGTCTTATGCTTTGTATATCCGAGGGATTGATATTGAAGCTCGCGGGATCTATCCCGCTTTCCGCCGCAAGCTTACTTATAACCATTTTCAACTGACGGTCGTTGAGCGTCAGCAGCTTTTCGAGTGATTCACGGTCGATCTGCATATATGTACCTCCAAAACTTGAATTTAGGTCCTCACGGAAAGTATATGTCTTTTTCCGTTTTTCGGTGATTCTTCTTTAATAAGTAAAATGTAAAAATGTGTAGACTTTGAGGCTTTGATATGTTATAATAGGTATATTAAAGTACGCGGAGGTAACGATGAAATATTATTTTGTTCTCAACCCCAAAGCAGGCAAAGGCTCACACTCAGAGGAGCTTGAGGTCAGAATCCGCGCCGCCTGCGAGAAAAGAAAGATTCCCTATGAGATATATATGACCACGGGAGTTGGAGACGCAACGGCATTCGTCAGAAAAATATGCGCTGACGAAGCTAATCTTCCCGCAAGATTTTATGCCTGCGGCGGAGACGGAACATTCGGCGAGGTCGTCAACGGAGCTGTTGGAACCGTCGGCGCGTCAGTCGGCGTTATTCCTGTCGGCACGGGCAACGATTTCGTACGAAATTTTTCACCCTCTGACGCGTTTTCTGATATAGACGCGCAGATATCGGGCGAGGAGACGAGGATAGACCTGCTCAGATGCAACGATTTTTACGCGGTAAATATGATAAATATAGGCTTTGACTGCGAGGTCGTGAAAAAGATGTCCAAGCTAAAAAAGAATCCTCTTATTCCCTCAAAGCTCGCATACATAGCGGGGGTTATCATCACTCTAATTAAAAAGCCCGGAGTCAATACAAGCATATCCTTTGACGGCTCGGATTTTGTCAACAAAAGATATCTTCTCACAACCTTTGCGAACGGCTCGTTCTGTGGAGGGGGCTTTCACTCAAATCCCTACTCCAGCCTGACAGACAGGCAGGTCGACGGACTGCTTGTAAATAATGTGTCGAGAACGAAGTTCGTTTCTCTTGTCGGCAGCTATAAAAAAGGCACTCACATCGTCCCTAAGAACGACGATGTTCTCAAGAACAGCAAGTACGAAAAAGTAGTTCTCAGATTTCCACAGACGCAGAGCGCAAGTATCGACGGAGAGCTTTTTGACTTCGACGAGCTTTCGATAGAGTGCGTTCCGAGCGCGATAAGCGTCATTCTCCCCGCGGGAGTCAGCTCTCCTGTATGTAGCGAGAAGGCAGAGACACTTGAGGTATAAGGCAATATGGAGCTTCTGGTAATTTCAGACTCTCACGGCAAGGCAGACAACATAAGCGCGGCGTTTGCGCGCAACCGCGGCGTAGATTATATAGTCTTTCTCGGCGACGGGCTTCGCAACCTCGAATACGCCGACCTCGGCAACACGCCGATAATATCTGTGAGAGGAAACTGCGACATTCTCGGATTTTCCTCGGAAGCGCCCCCGCCGACAGAACTTATTTTGAAGCTTGGCGAATATACTTTAATGATAGCTCACGGTCACACCCTGCGAGTAAAGGAGGGGCTTGACTTCGCAATATCCTACGCCTCGAAAAAGGGCGTCGACATTCTCCTTTTCGGGCATACCCACACACGGCTCGACAAATATATCCCCGCGGGTGAGCGTATAGGCGATACCGTCCTGCAAAAGCCGCTGCGGCTTTTCAATCCCGGGAGCATAGGTCAGCCGCGCTTCGGTAATCCCTCGTTCGGGCTTCTTGGAATACGCGGCGAGAGCGTTCTGCTCTCTTTCGGTGAATTGTAAAGAGATACGCGTTCGCTAAAAAAGCCGTCCGATAAAATCGGACGGCAGAAAATTCATTTTGCGGTGGATATGTTCGCGCGAGTTATACAGGCTCGCCCGCGGGCTCGCCTTCGGGCTCAAGCGCCGCTTCCTCAAGCGCTTCGTTGTAAGCCGCGATGACAGCATCCTCAAGCATTCCGCGGAACTGCGCGTTGATGGGATGAACTATGTCGCGGTATGTCTCGTCGGGATTCTTTCGGCTGGGCATCACGATAAAGAACTTATCTCTTGCGTTTATAACCTTTATGTCATGCACCGCAAGCTGACCGTCAAATGTGACCGACACGACAGCCTTCATAGGTCCTTCCTCGAAAATTTTTCTGACCTTAACATCTGTGATCTGCATTTTTTATTCCTCCGTTGTTAAAAATATTATATCTTGGTATTTTTATCTACGAATATATTATACAATGCAAATTTGACGGTTATTCAAGGATTTTGAAATTTTTGTGTGAACAACCTTGAAACATTTTTGTAAATTGAAAATAGACTGTAAATAAACAATTATCCATATATGTATAGATACAAATTACGATGGGAGGTACTGCCTCGGCAGAGTTATTTATGTCAACTCCAAACACACACTTCGGCGCCGACGAGATCGGTAGAATTTTAAAAAACTGCAAAAGCATATATTTTATCGGTATAGGCGGAATAAATATGTCCTCTCTCGCCCACATCTCGCACAAGCGCGGATTTGTGACGGGCGGCTCGGACAGAACCCCCTCGGCTCTCACGGCAAGGCTTGAGAGCTGCGGAATCAGGATAAATTATTCGCACGACGCCGCAAACATACACGGATACGACGCCGTGGTTTACACAGTAGCCATCTCCCCCGACAACCCCGAATACACCGAAGCCCTGCGGCTCGGTCTGCCCTGCTTCTCTCGCGCAGACTTTCTCGGCTATGTGATGACGGGCTACCTCCGACGCATAGGCGTCTCGGGCATGCACGGAAAAAGCACCTGCACCTCTATGTGCGCCGCGACCTTTATCGGGGCGGGTGTCTCTCCCACGGTACTCTCGGGCGCCGAGCTTGATGTTATGAGCGGCGCGTATACCGTAGGCGAGGGAGAGGATTTTATCTTTGAAGCCTGCGAATATATGGACTCCTTTCTCGATTTCAACCCGACGGTAGCCGTTATACTGAATATCGAGATGGACCATGTGGACTATTTCCACAGTATGGAGCAGATACACCGCTCCTTCGCGAAATACGCCTCCCTCACGACAGAGAGCGGCTTTGCCGTTGCCAATGTTGACGACGAGAATGTGCTTATTGCCCTGAAGGATTACGCGGGAACACTCGTCTCCTTCGGAATCGACTCCGAGGACGCGCTCTACCGCGCGACAGACATATCCTGCGACAGAGGAAGATACAGCTTTAATATAAAGAAGCGCGGAGAGCAGTTCTGCCGAGTCGCTCTCTCTGTTACTGGATATCACAATATATATAACGCCCTTGCCTGTGCGGCGGCGGCAGACCTCTGCGGCATATCCCCCGAGGATATCTCCCGCGGACTTGCGTCATTTTGCGGAGCGAAGCGGAGAATGGAATATAAGGGCAATCTGGGTGGAGCCGAGCTTTACGACGATTACGGACATCACCCCACCGAGGTACATACAACCCTTCGCGGGGCAAAGGGACTTGCAGGGGGGCGTCTTGTCTGCGTCTTTCAGCCCCATACATATTCGAGAACCAAGGCTCTGCTTGAGGAATTTTCACTTGCGTTTGAGTACGCCGACAAGGTATTGCTTGCCGACATATACGCCGCGAGAGAGCGCGACGACGGCTCTGTAAGCTCACGCGCGCTCGCCGAGAAAATCGGAGAAAAGGCGGTATATTGCGGAGCTATCGAGGATACGGCAAATGCCCTGCGAGAGGAGCTTCGCGACGGAGATGTTGCGGTTGTAATGGGCGCGGGGGATATCTGGAAGATATTTGATATTTTATAAAAGCTCTTGGAAAGAGGTAATTTTGTATGTACGACGCGATAGCGCATGTTTACGATAAGCTTAATAAGGATATAGATTATTCGGCGTGGGCGGATTTTATCGAGAAATGCTTCTCGAAATATCTGAATAAGACGCCGACGCTCGTGCTTGACCTTGCCTGCGGAACAGGAAGTATGACCGTCGAGCTGGCGGAGCGCGGGCACGATATGATAGGCGTCGACCTGAGCGAGGATATGCTCTCGGAGGCATATCTGCGAAGTGAGGGCAAGGGTATTCTCTATCTGTGTCAGGATATGAGAAGCTTTGAGCTTTACGGCACGGTTGGAGCTGTGGTCTGCTGTCTTGACAGTCTGAACTATCTGCTCACCGAGGACGACCTCTCGCGCGCCTTTGCGACGGTACACAACTATCTCGACCCCGACGGACTTTTTATATTTGATATGAATACGCCATACAAATTTGAGAATGTATACGCCGACAACGCGTATATCCTCGAGGATGAGATAGATTACGGCGACGGTGAGCCGCCCGCGACCGTATTTTGCGGTTGGCAGAATGAATATGACAGAGAGAGCGGTATATGCAACTTTTATCTCACTCTGTTCGAGGAGGGGCTTGACGGTAAGTACGCCCGCTCTGAGGAGAATCAGCGGGAACGCTGCTATTCGCTCGATACGGTAAAAGCCCTGCTCGGAAAAAACAGCCTTGAGTTTATCGGCTGCTTCTCGGATTTTGAGTTCAATCCCCCCGCAGATAACTGCGAGCGTTGGTATATAGTCGCCCGCGCGAAAAAATAAAAACAAAGCAATAAATAAAAACGAGGAAAAGAAAATGGCAGAAAAAAATCAATCTTCAATTCTGCGCGCTATGACGCGCGACGGGAGCGCAAGAATACACATAATCAATTCGACCGAGATAGTCAACACGGCGGTGAAATATCACAAGACCTCGCCGACCGCAACGGCAACGCTTGGCAGACTTCTCACGGCTACCTCGATAATGGGGTGTATGCTCGGGGAGAAGCAGGACAGAATTACCGTCACGGTCGGCGGAGAGGGCCCCGCTGGCAGAGTGCTTGCAGTTGGCGACTACTATGGAAATGTAAAGGGTTATATACAGAATCCTCTCGTCGATGTTCCGAAAAAGCCGAACGGAAAGCTCGATGTGGGCGGAGCGGTCGGCGAGGGTATGCTGACAATAATCCGTGATACGGGCTCGGCTGAGTCCTCGTACACAGGCTCGATTCCGCTTGAGAGCGGCGAGATTGCCGAGGATATCGCGGCGTACTACGCAAAAAGCGAGCAGATTCCCACCGTTTGCGCCCTCGGAGTGCTGGTCGAGACAGACTACACATGCCGCGCGGCAGGCGGCGTTCTCATTCAGCTTCTTCCCTTTGCCGCCGAGGAAACAATCTGCGCGATAGAGAAAAATATGCCCCTGCTTTCAAATGTGTCTCGCCTGTTTGAGTCGGGCAAAAGCAACGCCGAGATTGCCGAGATTGTTCTGCAGGGGATTGAATACGATGTTTTCGACGAGCTTGAGGTCGGATATGTCTGCGATTGCAGCCGCGAGAGGGTTTCTAAAGCTCTCGCCTCTATCGGTAAGGCTAAGCTATACGAAATGCTCGACGAACAGCTCGCCGAGGGGAAAGAGGAACACCTCGAGGTAGTCTGCCGCTTCTGCGGCGACAAGCAGTATTTTACCCGCACCGATGTAGATAAAATGTTCAAGTAAATAAGATGAGATGCGATAAGATGCGAGGGGGACTTTTGCAAAAGTCCCCCTCGCATTATCATTTTATTATCTCATTATCTCGCGACTTCTTCCATTATATAAGCCTCGAGGATATCGCCGACCTTGATGTCGTTGAAGCGGTCAAGACCGATACCGCACTCATAGCCCTGAGCGACCTCCTTGACATCGTCCTTAAATCTTCTGAGCGAGGAAATCTTATCCTCGAAGATAACGACACCGTCTCTTACGACTCTTATCATAGCCGAACGAACGACCTTACCGTCCTGAACATAGGAGCCCGCAATGGTTCCGACATTGGGAACATGGATAGTCTGTCTGACCTCTGCGTGTCCGAGGAGATTTTCCTTGAACTGAGGAGCAAGCATACCCTTCATAGCGTCGGTTATCTCATTGATACAGTCGTAAATGATTCTATAAGTTCTTATATCAACATTCTGTCTTTCAGCACTGTCGAGAGCCGCCTTGTCGGGACGGACATTGAATCCTACGATGATAGCGTTTGAAGCCGACGCAAGCATAACATCACCCTCACGGATTCCTCCTGCCGCCGCATGGATAACGCGAACCTTGACCTCGTCGTTGGAAATCTTTTCAAGCGACTGCTTAACAGCCTCCGCAGAGCCGCCGACATCCGCCTTAACGATAATGTTAAGCTCCTTGACTCCCTCGGATATCTGGGCAAAGAGGTCGTCGAGATTTGCTCTCGCATTTGCCTTGAAGGTATCCTCCTTCGCCTTTGCCTTACGCTGGTCGGCAAGAGTTCTTGCCATTCTCTCGTCCTCAACGGCGTTGAATTCGTCGCCCGCAAGCGGTACATCGGCAAGACCGATGATCTCAACAGGCACCGAAGGCCCTGCTTCCTTGAGAAGCTTTCCGTTGTGGTCTGTCATAGCTCTTACTCGTCCGACAGCAGTTCCCGCGATAACGATATCACCGTTATGAAGCGTTCCGTTCTGAACGAGCACCGTCGCAACAGGACCCTTTCCACGGTCGAGCTTCGCCTCGATTATAATACCCTTTGCGCGTCTCTTGGGATTTGCCTTCAGCTCCTTGACCTCTGCCACGAGAAGGACATTTTCAAGCAGGTCGTCTATACCCTGTCCTGTGAGTGCCGATACGGGAACGCAGATAACATCTCCTCCCCACTCCTCGGGAACGAGGTCGTATTTGGTAAGCTCCTGCTTTACCGCGTCGGGGTTAGCCGTAGGCTTATCCATCTTGTTTATAGCAACTATTATATCTATTCCCGCAGCCTTCGCGTGGCTTATAGCCTCGATAGTCTGGGGCATTATACCGTCGTCAGCCGCGACAACGAGTATCGCGATATCGGTAGACTGCGCGCCTCTCGCTCTCATGGCAGTGAACGCCTCGTGTCCGGGGGTGTCGAGGAAGGTGATATCCTGACCGTTCACGCGGACTCTGTACGCACCGATATGCTGAGTGATTCCGCCAGCCTCACCCGAGGTAACGCTGGTGTGTCTTATCGCGTCGAGAATAGAGGTCTTACCGTGGTCAACATGTCCCATAACACAAACTACGGGAGCTCTGCCGACGAGGTCGCTCTCGTCGTCGGTCTCGTCCTCGAAAAGTCTCTCCTCAATAGTAACCACGACCTCCTTGGTAGCCGAAATTCCCATTTCTTCCGCAACGATAGCCGCCGTGTCATAATCGACCGTCTGGTTGACGCTTACCATCATTCCAAGCATCATAAGGCGCTTGACAACCTCAGCCGCCGTCACCTTGAGTCTTGAAGCGAGGTCGCTGACAACTATCTCATCGGGAAGCGTAACGCTCGTGGGCGCCTTCGTTACGGGTGCCGAGCTCTTTTTGCCCTTGTTCTGCTTACCCTTGGGTCCGCCGCTCATTCCGACCATACGGTTGCCCGACGGAGCCTGTCTCTTGACCTTGACGCTTCCGCCTCTTGCCTCAGCGACAGAATCGGGAACGAAGGTGTCGAGCTTCTCGTCGTATTTGGAAAGGTCGACCGAGCCCGCTCTCATATCGACAACGCGCTTAGCCCCTCTCTCCTTGGGGGGATTATTCGTCTGCGAGCGGACGATAGGCTGAGCCTTGAAGGTGTCGCGAGGACCGCCTCTGCTCTCTCTTTCCTTATCCTTAAAGCCTGCGCCCTGAGTATCATAGCGCTGCTTCTGCTGAGACTGCTGCTGACGGGGCTGAGAGCCGCCAAATCTGTCGCCTCTGTCTCCGCCTCTGCCCTGCTGCTCGCCATACTGCGGACGGCGCTCCTCTCTGGGCTGCCACGCGCCCTGACGGTCGTCACGGCGTCCCTGACCCTGAGTCGCTGCTCCTCCCTGTCCCTGAGTATAGGGTTTCTGCGCGCCTGCTACGGGCTTGCTCTCTCTTGCCGCGGGAGTGTCAGCCTTTGCGCCTGCCGCCTTTGCGGGAGCTTCCGCTCTCTTTTCTTCTCTCTTGGGAGCCTCTGCCGCAGTCTTATCTGCCGCAGGCTTCTTCTGCTCCTCTTTCTTGGCAGTCTCTGCCTTAGGAGTCTCTGCCTTCTCCGCCTTAGGAGCTTCCGCCACAGGCGTATCTGCCTTTTGAGTCTCGGTCTTGGGAGCCTCCGCCTTCTTGGGCGCCTCCTCCGACTTTTCCTCAGCCTTTGTCTCCTTGGGCTTCTTTGACGGAATATAAGTAGTTCCGTTCATATACTTGTCTATACTGTCTATCTGATTCTCTCTCGTAAGCACCTCAAGGAGAATATCAAACTGAGCAGGCTCAAGCGTTGCCTGCGCGGATTTTACGGCAAGTCCCTTTGACGCAAGGATATCTGTAAGCTCCTTGTTTTTGATATTCAAGTCCTTAGCAAGCTGACTTACTTTGAATTGCGGATTATTAGCCATTCTTTGTACCCTGTCCTTTCAAGCCGAAACGAAAGACTTCATTTCTCTGGATTTTTTGTCAAGCTGATGTCATTGACCTATTCGGATATATTTTTCTGTCAGACGGCAAAGCTCCTCGTCTGCCACCGACACCGCCCCTACGGCGGATTGCTTTCCCACCGCCGCCGCCAGCGTGGCGCCGTCAGCGGTAAGCCTTACTATTCTCACTTTATAATATCCGCATCGGTCGGATATCCTTTTGTGAGTGTTCTCGGATGTGTCCGACGCCTCGAATACCAGCCGCGGCATATCTTTGCCGCCCTTCTTCAACGCCTCGCATATCATCGGAACGCCCACCGTTATCTTTCTCGCCCGAGCGCATAAGCCGAGCGCCGAAAGAAGCTTCTTTTCGTCTGTAACCGTTATATGTTCACTCATTTTCGGAAAGCTCTGTCTCCATTCTGTCATAGACCTCCTCGGGTATGACGCAGTCGAGATTTTTGTCTATCCTCTTTGACTTGCGCGCCTTCCTGAGGCACTTGAGCGACCTGCATATATACGCCCCTCTCCCCGATTTCTTTCCCGTGAAGTCAAGCGATATTTCTCCCGACGGCTCTCTCACGACTCGCAAAAGCTCAGCCTTTGGCTTATGCTCGTTGCAACCGAGACATTGACGCTCGGGAATCTTTTTCTTTTTGAGCTCCATTGCCACGCCCCCTTTTCAATAATCTATGGCGCAGTCCGAAAATTTGTGCGCCTTATTCGGATTTGATGTCTATCTTCATTCCCGTAAGTCTTGCGGCAAGTCTTGCGTTCTGTCCCTCTTTGCCGATAGCGAGTGAGAGCTGGTCTGCGTCAACTATCACCTTGCAGGATCTTTCGCCCGTCATCTCAACAGAGCGGACGGTCGCGGGAGCAAGCGCCGACGCGACATACTCCTCGGGAACCTCACTGTACTTGACTATGTCTATCTTCTCGCCGCGAAGCTCGTCAACGATACCCGAAATTCTAATTCCGTGGTTACCGATACAAGCTCCTACCGCGTCAACATCCTCGTCTCTCGACCATACAGATATCTTTGTTCTCGAGCCTGCTTCTCTCGATACTCCCTTGACCATAACTATTCCGTCCTGGATCTCGGGTATCTCAAGCTCGAACATACGGCGAACAAGTCCCGGGTGCACTCTCGATAGAGTTACCAGAGGGCCGCGAAGCTCCTTGTTTACCTCAAGCACGAACACCTTGATCTTCTCGCCGACCTCAAAGGTCTCACCGGGTATCTGCTCGCTCTTGAGAAGGACCGCGTGGCTGGTTCCCGTTTCAAGAACCACATTTCCGTTCACGGAATCTACCTTGCTGACAGTCGCCGTGATTATCTCCTCGCGCTTGCTCTCGTAAGCGTCCTGCATTGCCTTGCGCTCGCCCTCGCGGATTCCCTGAATTATCACCGACTTTGCAGCCGCCGCGCTGAGTCTGCGGAAGTTCTTGGTTTTAACCTCTGTCTCAACGATCTTTCCGAGAGTATATCTGCGGCTTATCGCTTTTGCTTCCTCGAGAGATATCTGGCACTGAGGATTTGTTACCTCCTCAACGACCTCTCTCTGCTGATATACCTTGATATCCTCTTTAACGGGGTCTATGGCAACACGCATAAGCGCGCTGCTTCCGTATTCCTTTTTTACTGCCGAAAGAAGCGCCGCTTCTATCTTTTCGATCATGTACTCCTTCGGAATACCCTTTTCCTTTTCAAGCAGGTCAAGGGCGATAAAAAACTCCTTGTTCATTTCAAGTTCCTTTCCTTTGTAAATTATGAAAATTCAAAATATGTCTGTATTTTTGCTACTGTGTCTCTCGCGAACTCACGGACATTTCCGTTCGAGTCTATTCTTACCTCACCGTTCTCTCCGAGAGGCAAAAGCTTTCCGCGAAAGCTCTTGGCTCCGTCGACGGGAGCGTAAAGCCTTACCTCTGCGTCCCAGCCCTCGCACGCCTCGATATGCATATCCGTGCGAAGCTCTCTCTCTATTCCGGGAGAGCTGACCTCAAGGTAATAAGCCTCCTGTATAGGATCTGCCTCGTCAAGCACGGGGTCGAGCGCGCGGTGCATCTTCTCGCAGTCGTCTATCGTAATACCCTCCTCAGAGTCTATCGTAATACGAAGTATTCTGCGACCGCCCTCCTTGACGAATTCAACATCCCACAAAAAGTAACCGAATTCCTCCGCCAGCGGCTCTGCCAGCTCGGTCACTATTTCGGCAACGCTTGGATTTTTAGCCATTTTGTCACCAACCTTTCCGAAATTCCCGCGCTCAGCGCGAAAATCTCTATTCAACAATTAAGAGTGGGTTCTCTTAAACCCACTCTCATCATCTTTCTGTGTATAGTATAACACACATTTTTCCCGATTGCAAGAGTTTTTTTAATATTTTAATTATTTTTTCCTTAATTTATTAATTTTTCGCGCATTGTAAAATGAAGTTGCAATAGTTAGTTTTCAAAAAAGGATATCCATAGTAACGATTCTGTGGTAGAATTGAAGTTGCTCAGACAACAATTCCGAAAGGATCGCCACTATGGACAATACCAATTATACCACAGAA
>JAGAKG010000059.1 GCA_017625755.1 Clostridia bacterium
CTCGCCTGCCTGCACTTCAATATCACCGGAAAGATAATAGTTACCTGTTGTGATAGTATTGAAATCTCCAACACTGGTTATCTCCGTCCAGCCTGCCGCCGCATACACAGCCTTGAGGGCTACCTGATCATCAACCGTGCCGACCTTTGAGACGTCAAGCGTCGCGCCGGCTGTTGTTGCTTCTCCGGTTGCTCCGATTTCAATTGACGGTACCATCGCAAATACAAGCAGAACAGCCAGAATAAATGTTAGTGTTTTCGCATTGTTTTTTTCTCCTTTTCATATTTTTTTATTTTAAACCTTGAGTGGAAGCAAGGTTTTTTCATAATAACCGCTCTACCCAAAATCAGGTGAGCAAAATTCTGGAGTAAACTCCGTAATGGTCGGACGTAAATCCGCCAACCACAAATTCGCCGAACCTTTTATCGTTCAGAATTCTATGGATAATAACCTTTTGTTTGTCACCCTTGCTCGCGAGTATAAAATCAGAGCTTTTCTCGTATTCGGGCTCGACTGTGCTGAAGCCGTTACCCGCGCCAATATCGCCCGTGAGACCGTAAACAGCCACGTCCTTAGCGTCGTCAAACTTTGTTTTCAGGTGCAACAGCTCGGTTGAGTTGGGACCGCCGTTGAGGTCTCCCGAAAGTATAACGGGGTAATCCGCAAAATATTTTTCAAGATATTTAATGCAAACAGCCGCCTCAGCCGCTCTTACGTTGGTTCCGCCGTAAGCATCGAAATGAGTTGCCATATAAACGAACTGCGTTCCCGTTGTCTTTATCTCGAATACAGCCCAGTTAGCGGTTCTGTAATGCACAGCTCCCGGAATCTTGGTGCGCGCCTCCTCGGGCGTGTGGCTAAGCCATATTACTCCCGAGTCAACTATCTCCAGTCTGTCGGTTCTGTAATAAATAAGATTTCGCCAGGTTTCCTCGTCGGCAGGCCATCTCTCGTCAACAAAGGTAGCGTATCCCTCAAGCTGCTCGTCAAGCATTGCCTTCAAGCTAACGCCGTTCTCGCAGAAGCCGATAACGTCGGGGGAATAGTAGGTAAACTCGTTCATAAGTCTGGGCCATCTCAGCTCAAACGCGTTGTTTCCGCTTCCGTCCTTTCCCTTCAGGTTCTGACTTATTACCGAAATCGCGTCGGCAGGCACTGCCTCTGAAAGCGTTTGGACACGCTTTTCGTTAATCAGCAGCTCGCCGTCCTTATAATATATCGCCATTCTCTCCATTATGAATGAAATATCCTCGTAGAGAGCTATGTCGGTCTTGGCGGTCATAAAGAGACGGTTTTCGTAAATTCCAATGTGAATTTTTTCGTTCGTCCAGTTCTGCCCCTCGCGGTCAAAGCTTATCTCTTTTCCCTCTCGCGCCGTTCTTCCGATTACTATTTCGTATTCGGAAGCGTCAACTGCCTCCGAATCCTTCTTTACGGGGATTTCAACGCCTGTTGCCTCCAACAGCTCCTCCTGTATCAGCTCAGCGGTCAATACCGCGTAATCGCCGTAAGTATCCGAGTATACGATAGAATAATCGGTCTTGCCGTCCGCCACCAACGCGAGAGTTCCCTCGGGCAGCCCCTTTGTGGTATCCACCGTTGTAGCCTCGGTGGTTGCCTCGCCGTCCGAAGTCTCGTCCTTGCAGGAAACAAGCGAGAGGAGCATCGACAAAAGCAGCAAAGCAACTATAATTTTTTTCATTCTCATTTATGATACCTCTCATTCAGCCTGCGCCGAAGCGCCCAAGTGCAATATTTGCCTCAAATCGGGCGCCTCGGCTTCTCAAAGCTTACCGTTAGTTTACTTGTACGCCTTAATAACGTTGTCAATGTTGGTCTTTACAGATGTACCCTTTATCGAGTCAAGCTGAGACTTTACCTCAGGCGCGGCGTCGCTTATATTCAGGTTGATGCAGCTCGATATGCCGATACCGTATACCGCGTCAAGCTCAAATTTAACAACACCGTTCTCGCTGTTACCGAAGATGATATCAAGCATTTCGATAGAATCGTTATCTCTTACCGTTCTCGCCTGAACAACTACCTCGTAGTATTCCTTCTTTACCATCTGATATGAGTACGCCGTAAGGTTTTCGAGAATTGTGCAGGTTCTTTCAACGTCGGGGGAGGTAACGGGAATTCCGCCGGATGCCGCCGCGCGGAATACGTTACTTACGTAGGTTTCCTGTCCCGATTCGTACTTGGGCAGCGGAACTATTCCGTAATCAAAGTCAGCCGCGCGAATTCTCTGCATCGCGCCTATCGCGTCGGTAAAGAACGCCGCTCTGCCTCTCAGGAAGAGCTGTCCCTCCTTATTGTCGGTAAACGAACCGTTCAGCTTTGCGTCCGATTCGCCGTTAGGCATTATCCAGTTATCCATTCCGTCGCCGTTCGATGCGTAAAAAGGCAAGAGCGCTTCGTATATGGAAACCAGAAGCTCGTCGTTCTCATAGGGTATCAGAATGTCGGTCTCGTCCTGAGAAATCAACTCAAAGCCTGTTGAGGCAATCATCGCGGTGGAAAAATAGTTTCCGTCGGTAAATACTCCGTATATACCGTCGTCGCCCGCGCTCGCCTGAGCTGCCAGCTCCTTGAAGGCTCCGATTGTCCAATCTCCCGATCTTACAAGATCATAGGGAAAATCCATTTTCTTTTCCGTGAAAATCTTCTGGTTGAATGCCGCCGCCCAGATAGATTCATAGAACATCAGGTGAAATTCTCCGAAAAGCTCGCAGGTTCTGCCATCAATCTTGATACTGTCCATAGCGTCGGTTAACCACCAGGGCTTGCTGAAATCAAGATACATTTCGTATTCGTCGGTCGCGAAGTAAGCTCCCTCCTGCGCTAAAGCAGTCTGGTAACCCAGCTCGTTGTATATTATGTCATACGCAAAGTCATTCGAGCTGTTAAGCAGTCTTACTTCCTCCTGAATGGTTTTGTACGCGGGATGAGGTCTTGAGTCCTCCACGATTTTAACATTCAGCTCCTGCTCCACAAACTTGTTTCTGTTGAACATAGCCGCATTTAGCGAATCCTGCGTCTCTACGGGAACAAGCGTTGTTTTCGCGTAATTGCTTTGTCCGTTGAGAATGTTGAAAACGTATCCGCCAAAATCTCCGGTAGGAAGATCCTCATAAAGCTTAGCGTCATCCTCGTCTCCCGCAAGCGTTGTAACCACGGTAGCCTCGGTTGTCTCGCCGCCCTCGCCTTCGCCGTCTTTATTACACGACGTAGCTCCAAAAGCCACAGATACGAGCATAAGAATAGCCAAAAGCAAGCTTAGTTTCTTTTTCATAGTTTTCTCCTTTTCCTTTCTTAAAATTTTTTGTTTATATATAGCTGCAAGTTATTACAGCTTAACCGCTTTTCCTGTCGCGATGCTTTCATACACCGCGTTCATAGCCTTAATTGTGTCCTTGTGCCAACCGAGATTTATCTTCGGAGTTTTCTTGGTCGCTATGCAATCAACAAATTCGTCGATAAGTCCAACCCATTCGTCAAAATAGGTGTACTGAACCGTATATTTATTCTCGGGAGAACCGTTGTGGTATGTATTAGGTCCGAAGCAATCAACCCACATACTGCCCTCGCTTCCGTGAATTACAAGGTTAACCTCCATTCTCTTGGGGAAAACCTCCCAGCCGGGACCGGGAACCTTGAGATGGCTTTCGGCTCTTGACCAGCTCGGATCAAGCGAGAATATAACGCCATTCTTCATTCTTCCAACGACGGCAAGCATATCCTCTTCCTCAATATCGTGCCTCATATTGGGCGCAACCTTGGCAAATATCACGTCGAAATCGCTTCCCGTAATGTCTCTTATCATATCAAATATGTGGGGATGGTCGCAAAGCGCGCCGCCGCGGAACTTCTCGTGTCCCTCCTTGATGGGAACTCTCCTTCCGTAGCTCTTTTCGGGAACTCCCTGCCAAGGGAAAGCCCATACGGGAGAAAGCGTTATATTGGTGGCGTTAAAGGCATCTGCCTCTCCTACCGCCTTGCTTCCAACAAGCTCCTTCATACGCATAACAACGGGATTGTAGTGCAGCTCAAGCTCTATCTGGAAGGTAATTCCACTCTCCGAAACGAGTCTTTCCATTTCCGCGTACTCAGCCATATCAAAGGTAGGAATCTTCATAGAAAGAATATTTATCTTTCTCTCCGCGCATAAACGTACCTGACGAAGATGTTCGCTATTTTCGCTCGCCAATACTACCGCCTCTATTTCGGGGTGAGCGTCAAGCATAGCTTCGTCGGAATCGTAACAAGGAATACCCTGAACGCTGTTAAGAAATATCTCCTTTACCTCCTCGTTAGCAGTTGATACCGCAATCCATTCAAGCTTTGGATTATTCTTTAAAACATCGTAATACTTTCGGGTATGACCGTGAGTCATACTCATCATAGCTATCTTAAGTCTCTTCATTTTACGC
>JAGAKG010000060.1 GCA_017625755.1 Clostridia bacterium
TAGACACGGCTTTATCCTGCTAAAAAAATAGGGGCTTGCAAAGCCCCCATCTGTGCGTGGTACACGGTTCACTTATTGTTGCGTTCACCGTGGCAATTCATCGTAACGAGTCTGCTCATCGAGCCATTCGAGGAGCCTGTCACGGGGAATAATAGTACGCCCCTGAACGATTTTCAGCTTCGGAAAGTTGTCCTCACGCACAAGCTCGTATGCGCTTGCACGGGAGATGCCGAGGAGATTTGCCACGTCCATCACGGTGAGGAACATAGGCATCTCATCTTTGCTTTTATAAATTGACTGCTTCATCAAGTTTTCCTCCTTTCTTTTCGAATTTTTTCATAGCATTTTGGTAACGCATCCGCGCTTCAGCTTCACGGAGCTGCTTTTCGAAGTATGCTTCTTCCAACGGCTTAATCGGTTGCAAGGTATACTGCAGGCTGCCGTTGTGAGCGCGACCGTCACGAGTCCTGACCATCGTCGGCTCGGTGTAGATGAAGCCTTTTCTTTCAAGGCTATCCACGTATTTTTTGACGGTGTTGTTGCTCATGCCGATGGCACTACCGATAGTAGCGTAGCTCGGATGACACTTAAAGGTTTCTCTGTCCTCGCAGTACATGAGGAAGCATAGGAGTGCGATCTCTCCGTAGTCAAGTCCGAGGCGGAACACAGCTTTGGGCATCGGAAAGAAATCGCCGGGGTTATCTCTGCGTTTAGGATCGTAGTATCTCAAGGCAGTACCTCCTTCGTAAAGTTTTGATTGCATTTTGAATGTTTTTCATGGTAGTAGAACTCCTTTTATAAATTTAATTTTGATTTGAGAATAAAAAAGAGTGCCGAGATTTTTCTCGACACTCATGGTGTTGGTAGGAATTATTTTTGATAGAATTTTTCTTTAAGCTGCTCGGTGTTCTGCGAGTTGTCAATAATCACGTGAAGGTATCCGAGGATATTTTCCGTGATCAGATTCCACGCTTCGCCGGGATCATCGTTCCAGAATACGAGTTCGGGATAGATGTAATCCCGCGCTCCTTTGACCTTGGAGAGCAACCTCTTACCGTCCTCATACACAAGGCATGAGAACAATAGATTTCTGCATCTGGACACCGCGCTATCCTTCTTTTTGTCAAGCTCCTTGAGGAGCAGGCAGAGGATGTGGTCGTTGACAACATTCTTGTTCACGGCAGAGAGAGTACGCTCGAATACCTCTTGCGCTTTCTCCATGAAGATTGCTTTGTCATCGTCCTCGGCACTCTGCGCTTTCAGCATCAACACACGGATCGCTTTCTCCGCTTCCGAAACAATTTTTATAATATTCTGCTTCTTGTGCGTATCGTTAGCGCCGCTGTCTTTCGCATCAAGTTCGAACAGATCCATCAGCGGAATGTTCTTTGTTTTCTTCACCTGACTCTTGTATCCCTCGACGATATCGTAGAGGAAGGACATAGGCGTATTGAGAGTGACCGACTCATCTGTTTCGGGAGCTTCTCCCTCGGTGATGAAGCGGAAGAATTCGGGGAGCTTGCCGCCGTTATGCTTCTTGTAAGCATCCCTCGGCTTTTTGAGAA
>JAGAKG010000061.1 GCA_017625755.1 Clostridia bacterium
CCCCGAAAAGAAAAAGGCAAACATTGAGTTTGAGATTAAGCACTTTATATTTCCCTCTCGTTCGCGCCCTCTTTTCAATCTGATTAATAGAAACAAATGTAGGATGGGCTTTTTCCCACTGACGGATAACCTCATCAAAACCAAGATTTCTTTTGTTTTTCAATAAAAAAGAAAAAGTAAAGTTATATGTTGAACACAGAAAAATCAAACGAAAAAAGCATTGAGAGCAAATGGACATATTATGAGGATTTTATCAGGCTTGTAAATATCTTTAACGAATATGCGCTTGAGAGCGGAGGGTCTGTCGAGGTCAATACCGACTATGCTCTCGGATTGGGAAAAATAAGCGCAACTATGGATTCCTTTTCTGTTCTCTCTGTATATGGAAATTTGGCGCGTCTTATAGAAAGGAAAACCGTGCTTATCTTCAAATGCGAGCCTGTTGAAAAGAATAGAATCCGCGTTATCTTCAGTATGAGCTTTGAGGATTTGAATAAAGCTTTCGGTTAAAAGCAACAACCATCGGTACGAATGTATCCGATGGTTGTTTTCCTTATTCTCTCCCCCTCGCATACCAAATACACTAAAAGTTCCCCTCGTATTCCAATTCCTCTTGACTTTATCGCGGCTATTTGATAAAATATGTATATCTATTGTTTGTTTACGAAAGGCGTATATATGTCGGAAAAAACTTGTGTTGCGGTTATAGGCGCGGGACACGCGGGAATTGAGGCGGCGCTTGCCTGCTCCCGTATGGGGCTTGACACGGTGCTGTTTACTATGTCGCTCGATTCTATTGCAAATATGCCCTGCAATCCCTCTATCGGAGGTACAGGCAAAGGGCATCTCGTTTATGAAATAGACGCGCTCGGCGGAGAAATGGGCAGAGCCGCCGACCTCGTTACGCTCCAGTCGCGCACCCTCAATCTCGGAAAGGGCGCCGCGGTTCACTCGAAGCGTATTCAGGCTGACCGTAAGAAATATCAGAAAATAATGAAAGAAAAATTGGAAAAAACTTCCAATTTGCGACTGATTCAGGCGGAAATCGTTGATATCGGTGTTGAGGACGGCAGAGTGCGCTCTGTCACCACTATGCTCGGGGAGGTCTGGGAGTGCCGCGCTGCAATAATCTGTACGGGAACCTACCTTGACGGAAGGATTTTCGTCGGAGATGTAAATTACGCCAGCGGGCCCGACGGAATGCTTGCCGCAACGGGGCTTTCCGACGCGCTCAGACGGCTTGATATCAAGCTTATGCGCTTTAAAACGGGAACTCCGTCGCGAGTCCTCAGAAGCTCTATCGACCTTGACCGACTTGAGCGTCAGGACGGCGAGGAGCGGATAATCCCCTACTCTGCCCTGACCGACGAGTCCTTTTTCGATTCCCTCGAGCAGCTTCCCTGCCATATAGTCTATACAAACGCCGAAACACACCGAATAATTCACGAGAATATCACTCGCTCGGCGATGTATTCGGGACAGATACACGGTACGGGCCCCCGCTACTGCCCTTCTATTGAGGATAAGGTAGTCCGCTTTGCCGACAAGGAGAGACACCAGCTTTTCGTTGAACCCGTCGGTGCTGACACGGAGGAGATGTATATTCAGGGCTTTTCAACTTCCCTGCCCGTCGATGTCCAGCACAAAATGCTTGAATCACTCACGGGCTTTGAGCACGCGCAGATAATGAGATACGCATACGCAATTGAGTACGATTGCGCTGATCCGACGCAGCTCTATCCTACACTTGAATTCAAGAGTATTTCAGGACTTTACGGCGCGGGACAGTTCAACGGTACCTCGGGCTACGAGGAGGCGGCGGCTCAGGGTCTCGTTGCGGGCGTAAACGCCGCGCTCTCTATCAAGGGCGAGCCCGCTATGATTCTTGAGCGCTCCGAGAGCTATATCGGAACGCTTATCGACGACCTTGTAACCAAGGGTACCAACGAGCCTTACAGAATGATGACATCGCGCTCGGAATACAGACTCCTGCTCCGTCAGGATAACGCAGATGCGCGCCTGACTCCCATAGGCAGGCGGATAGGTCTTATCGACGACGAGAGGTACGAGGCTTTCCTCGAAAAGCAGAAAATAATAAGCGACGAGATAGAAAGACTTGAAAAAACTCACCTTTCGCCTCAGAAAATAAACGGATTACTTCAAAAATTGGAAGAAAATTCCATTTCGAGCGGAGCTTCGCTTGCCGATATCCTTCGCAGACCGTCGGTAAGCTACGAGGCTTTGGGAGAAATAGATGAAAACAGACCGCAAATCTCTCACAGAGCCGCAATGACGGTCGAAACTACTATAAAGTACGCGGGATATATCAAGCGTCAGAAGGCGGAAGTCGAAAGACACGCGCGCCTTGAAGCTAAGCTTCTTCCCTCGGATATTGATTACCTGAATGTTAGGGGACTCAGAATTGAGGCTGCACAGAAGCTTGATAAGATTCGCCCTGCAAATGTGGGACAGGCTTCGCGCATCAGCGGCGTAAATCCCGCAGATATAACGGTTTTGCTTATCTATCTTGGAATGAATTGAGGTTTATATGACATATAATGAGTTTCGCCTTGAAGCCGAGAGGCTTTTTGAACTGAATAAGGTTGCTGACCTGCCCTCAGCGGACAAGATTGAGAGGCTTTACGAGCTTACAAGAATAATGCTTGAGGTCAACGAGCATATGAATCTGACGGCTATCACCGACTGTTCCCAGATAATATTGAAGCATTATATAGATTCGCTGAGCGTTTCAAGATATATTCCCGAGGGAGCCGAGATAATTGATGTTGGGTGCGGTGCGGGCTTCCCTTGCCTTCCCCTTGCGATATGCCGTGAGGATATAAAGATAACCGCGCT
Organism: Clostridia bacterium; assembly: GCA_017625755.1. Lineage (GTDB taxonomy): Bacteria > Bacillota > Clostridia > Oscillospirales > CAG-272 > HGM12713. The sequence goes on from JAGAKG010000061.1 coordinate 2,857, forward strand.
TGACAGTACGGCAAAAAGAATAGCTTATGTTCAGCAAACTGCCGATAAATTGGGACTTTCTGGGCTTTCATCGGTTGCGGCAAGAGCCGAGGCGTACGGAAACGACGCAAAACACAGAGAAAGCTATGATATGGCGGTTGCCAGAGCTGTTGCCGATATGCCCGTGCTTTGCGAGCTTTGCCTTCCCCTTGTAAAGGTTGGCGGATGCTTTGCAGCTATGAAAGCGGCAAAGGGCGAGGAGGAATTTGCGAGAGCGACAAACGCCATAAAAAAATGCGGCGGCGCAAACGAGCGTATTATCCGAGCCGATTTGACAAATGACGGAATCGAATTTGAAAAAAGATGTTTGATAATCACGGAAAAGGTCGCATCTACTCCAAAGAATTATCCAAGAAATTTCGCACAAATATCCAAAAAACCGCTTTAATAGCGGTTTTTTCTTTTGTCTGACAAGATATCCCGTCAATTCTGTCTATTATTCTTCCCTATCATTGATTATTTGACAGCGCGTTTCGAGCAATCTTTTGCGCGTGAGAATGTATAATTGGGATAATGTTTCACATGAAACAATTTTATCAGTTTGAAAGGAAGAATAAAAATGACGGAATTAAAGTATTTTAAAAGAAACAGAATGGTCGAGGAATATCCGATATCCTCGCATGTACTGCAAATCAAGGTAGACGATATCAGACCGAACCGTGCGCAGCCACGCGCCGACTTTGATAACAATTCGATAATCAGACTTGCAGATTCGATAAGAAGATATGGTATAATTCAACCTCTTACCGTGAGAAAGTCGGATAGCGAGGATATTTACGCATACGAATTGATTGCGGGCGAACGCCGTTTGCGTGCCGCGAGAATGCTAGGATACTTCACTGTGCCCTGCATTGTGGTCGAAGCTGATGAGAAAATGTCGGCAGAAATGGCAATTATTGAGAATTTGCTAAGAAAAGACCTCAATATGTTTGAGCAAGCCTACGGTTTTAAAAAGCTTATTGAAAATCACGGGCTTACTCAGGACGAGGTAGCGAGGCGAATGTCAATGAGCCAATCGGCGGTAGCTAATAAAATACGCCTTCTGAAGCTAAGTGATACCGAGCAACGAATGATACTTGAGTTAGACCTTTCTGAAAGGCACGCGCGAGCATTGCTAAAGCTTGATAACGAGGGGGCGAGAATGGAGGCGATAAGATATATAGCAGCAATGTCTCTCAATGTGATGAATAGTGAGCAATATATAGAGTCGCTTTTAAAAAGAACGAGTGCCGATTATACAAAATCTAAAGAAGATACCAAAAACGCCGAAAGTAAAACGGCGGCACTCTTTGTGGATTCCATAAAGCGGAGAGTGAATAGCCTTAACAAGCAAGGAAAGAAGGCTACCGTAGATGTAATTGAGTCGGCAAAGAAGGTTGAACTGCATATAACCATATCAAAATAACAAAAATGTTTCATGTGAAACAATAACCGCGTTTTGTCGGGAAATGTTTCATGTGAAACATTTTTATGTTAAACGGTGAAATATCCTTGAAATCTTTGCAAAACTATTGCAATTGCGGCGAATATGTGATATAATTAACGCAGTATAATCAAATATCTGTAAAATCTTTCTGCGGAAGCAGATGAAAGGAACATATATGGGAAAAATCATATCTTTTGCCAACCAAAAGGGCGGTGTTGGAAAGACTACATCCTGCGTCAACATCGCGGCATCTCTTGGAATGCTTGGCTATAAGGTCGTTATTGTCGACCTCGACCCGCAGGGAAATACCACAAGTGGCGTCGGAATCCCCAAAAAAGGCTTGAAGGGCGGAACCAGGGAGCTGCTTTCGGCTAAAATGAGTGCAGAGGAGTTACTTATCGAGACTCCTTTCCAGAATCTTTGGGTCATACCCACAAATACTGCGCTTTCGAGCGCTGAATTTGACCTTTTTGAGTTTGAGGACTCGGAAAGACGCATGCAGAAGGCGCTTGAGCCGATAAAGGACAAGTTTGACTACATACTTATAGACTGTCCGCCTTCGCTTGGAATGTTGACCATCAACGCGTTTACGGCAAGTGATGGCGTCGTTGTGCCTATGCAGTGCGAATTCTATGCACTTGAGGGACTTTCTCAGCTTATGATAACGATAAACCGCATCAAAAAGGTATACAACCCCGATTTGACGGTGAGCGGAATACTTATAACTATGTATAACGGCAGACTTCTTCTGTCTATGCAGGTTATGGCTGAGCTTGAAAGGCACTATAAGGACAAGCTCTTTGAGACGAAAATATCGAGAAATGTCAAGCTTACCGAGGCTCCTGGCTTCGGAAAGCCCGTTTTCTACCACGATAAGAATTCCAAGGGCGCTAAAGAGTATATAGAAGTGGCTAAAGAGCTTAGCACGAGAATATAACGGAGGAATTATTATGGCAAAGAAGCCCGCAGGACTTGGGCGCGGACTTGGCGATCTGCTTGAAGATAACGCTCCCGAGACAAAAAAGAACACATCAAGGGTAGTAATTCGCACCGACGACAAGAATGTTTCGGTAAGCACGGCAGAATTGTACCCCACAAAGCCTAAAAACAAGAGTTTGAAGGCTAATTACAGATAACGGAGGCGGAAAATGGCTAGAAAAACAGGGGGCCTCGGACGAGGCTTTTACGAAATTTACGATGATAACAGTCTTGAAAAGGGAACTAATCAAACGATAAGAATATCAGACATTGAGCCCCGCAGAGACCAGCCCAGAAAGACATTTGACAGAGAATCGCTCGAAACACTTGCGGATTCTATTGCGACATACGGTGTTTTGCAGCCTATTATAGTTCGCGAAAACCTTGGAGCAGAGGGAACATACGAGATAATTGCGGGCGAGAGACGCTGGAGAGCGTCAAAAATGGCGGGACTTACCGAAATTCCCGCAGTTGTATTCGACGGAGACGAGCTTAAAGCGGCTCAGGTAGCTCTTATAGAGAATATTCAGCGCGAGGACCTCAATCCCGTCGAGGAAGCTTTTGGGTACGGAGCCCTTATCGAGAAATTCGGACTTACCCAGGAGCAGGTCGCAAAGCAGGTCGGCAAGAGCCGTTCTGCGGTCGCGAATATGCTTCGTTTGCTCGACCTTCCCGAGGAAGTACTGCAGATGCTCAAGGACGGGGATATTACAGCAGGTCACGCAAGAGCCTTGCTCGGACTTGATGACGACGAGGCTATAATCGAGCTTGCAAACAAGGTGATTGCGAGGTCTATGTCGGTGCGCGAGGTAGAATATGCGGTTAAACGCATAAACGAGCGCCGCGACGAGGTAGAGGAGGAGAAGGTAAATCCTCAGGTTAAGGTACACATGCGTGAGCTTGAAAGACGCGCTATGTCCTCACTCGGAAGAAAGGTCAGAATATCCCGCTCGACCAAGAAAAAGGTTGTCGAGCTGACATATGACGACGACGCAGACCTCGAAGCTCTGCTTATTTCGCTTTGCGGAAACAATATTTTTAACGAAACAGAAGAAAACTAAACGGAAGAAGGTTAAATAAAATGCTTGACATCAAATATATTAAGGAAAATCCCGACGAGGTAGTTGCAAGACTGGAAAAAAAAGGAAAAGACGCAAAAGAGGATATAAGAGAGATTCTCGAGCTTGACGCAACCAGACGCGCGCTCATTTCCTCGACGGAGTCGATAAAGGCAGAGCAGAACAAGGTAAACAAGCTCATTCCTCAGTACAAGAAGGAGGGAAGAGATGTTTCCGAGATCTTTGCGAAGATGAAGGAGATGTCTGCTCAGGTAAAGGCTGACGAGGAGAAGCTCAAGGAAGTCGAGACGAGATTCAATTCTCTTATGCTCGGTCTGCCCAATCTTCCCGACGAGGACCTTCTCCCCGGCGGAAAAGAGAACAATCAGCCTCTCAGATACTTCGGAGAGCCTAAGAAATTCGATTTTGAGCCTAAAAACCATGTCGACCTCTGCACAGACCTCGGTCTTATCGACTACAAGAGAGGCGCAAAGCTTTCGGGCGCGGGCTTCTGGATATATAGCGGAATGGGCGCAAGACTTGAATGGGCGCTCCTCAATTACTTCATCGAAACTCATATTTCCAATGGCTTTGAGCTGATGCTCGTTCCTCATATGCTCGGCTACGAGTGTGGACTCACCGCGGGTCAGTTCCCGAAGTTTGCCGACGATGTTTACTGGCTTGAGACCGCCGAGGATGAGCGCCGCCGCTTTATGCTTCCTACCGCGGAGACGGCTCTCGTGGCTCTCCACAGAGATGAGATCCTCAGCGAGAGTGACCTTCCCAAGAAGTATATAAGCTATACTCCTTGCTTCAGACGCGAGGCGGGAAGCTACCGCGCCGATGAGAGAGGAATGGTAAGAGGACACCAGTTCAACAAGGTCGAGATGGTTCAGTATACGCTGCCCGAAAAGAGTGACGAGGCGTTTGAGGAGCTTGTTACCTGCGCTGAGAACCTTGTCAAGGGACTTGGCTTCCACTTCAGAACCGTTAAGCTCGCGGCAGAGGACTGCTCGGCTTCTATGGCGAGAACCTACGATATTGAGATAAATATACCTTCTATGGACGGATATAAGGAGGTATCCTCTGTATCCAACGCAAGAGATTATCAGGCGCGCAGAGGTATGATGAGAGTAAGACGCGACGATGGCAAGATCGATTTCGTTCACACGCTTAACGGCTCTGGACTTGCTACCAGCCGTATTCTCCCCGCTCTCGTTGAGCAGAATCAGCTCGCTGACGGCTCTGTTGTCGTTCCCGAGGTGCTTCGCAAGTATATCGGAACAGATATAATCAGAAAGTGATTTCCAAAATATGGAAAAGATATCCGAGTTGGCTTGATTCGGGTATCTTTTCCGCAAATATCCTAAGTAAGGCGGATATGACGAAAAATGTCGATTGAAAGGAGGACTTCTTTGAATGTGGCTTTTAGGTAATGCAAGCGCACTTTCGGCGGAGGAGCCGAGCTTGTGGCAGGAGATATGGGATTATCTTTACAGTAATTACTTTTCTCCCGAGGCGGTGTATTTTGAGCATCTTGACTTGGGTAGCAACGCGATGGCAACGATAAGAAATATAGTTCTTGGCTTGCTTATAGGCGTAATCGTGGCGTCGCTTTTTATAGTTATAGACAAGCGTGTGCTGGGCGCGTTCGTGCGAAAGCTGCTGAGCGAGGATTGTACCTCTCCTGAGAAGGCAAAACGGCTCTCCGAGCTTGATTTTGTCACGAATTTTACAATAAGGAACGGCGTTAGGCGCGGAAGCACGCTTCGGAGCGTCGTCAGATGCCGTGAGGAGGAGGAGTTCCTGGCGGGACTCGCCGAGCAGAGAGCTAAATACGAGGCTATGAGGCAGAGCGATCCGTCGCTTCCACCCTTCAAGGAGGCTACCTATTCGGTCAACGCCGACGAGGATCACTTCTATATCCCCGAGGAAAAGAAATATTCGGCAGAGCTGCGCTTTGAGAAAAAGGGAACGACTTGGCTCGGGTTTGCGATGGTGATAGTTATTTCGATCATTGCCTTCGTAATTCTTATCTTCGCGCTGCCCGAAATGCTCAGAATAGTTGACTCCTTCGTGGGTAGCTTCGGCTCGTCGAACGGCAATATTCTTACATAATCATAAAACGGAGACGGCAAATGATAAACAAGAGAACTGCCGATGAGCTTCGTCCGAAAAGCTTTGACGATATTGTCGGACAGGAGCATCTGTTCGGCAAAAACGGCGTTATAAGAAAGATGATAGGCACGGGACGGATCACGAATATGATCTTTTACGGCCCCCCCGGGACGGGAAAGACTACGGCGGCGGAGATCATCGCGCGCGAATCGGATATGGTGTTTCACAAGCTGAACGCCACATCTGCGAGTCTTACCGATGTAAAAAACATACTTAACAGCACGAATTCTATTTTCTGTACGGGTGGGATACTACTGTATCTCGACGAGATACAGTATTTTAATAAAAAGCAGCAGCAATCTCTGCTTGAATATATCGAGGACGGCAGAGTGACGCTTATCGCGTCGACTACCGAAAATCCTCATTTTTATGTCTATAACGCGATAATCTCGCGTTCCTCGCTCTTTGAATTCAAGCCCGTACCGCCAAGCGAGGGCGTGCGCGCGCTCAGACGGGCGCTCGATTACCTGAACGCCGAGAACGGTACCGATAAGAGGGCGGAGGACGAGACGCTGTTTTATATAGCGAAAAGCACGGGCGGTGATGTCAGACGCTCGATAGTGCTTCTGGAGAACGCGTATTTCGCGGCTGACGAGCTACTGACACAGGAGATAGTCGACGGATTTAATGTCAGGGTAGGGAACTTTGACGACGATACGCATTACGACCTGCTCTCCTGCCTGCAAAAGTCGATAAGAGGCTCGGATCCCGACGCCGCGGCGTTTTATGTCGCAAAGCTTCTCTCGCTCGGAGAGCTTATTTCGGTCTGCCGCAGATTGCAGGTGATCGCAAGCGAGGATATCGGTGCGGCCTATCCTATGGCGGCGGTGATAACGAGAGCCTGCTGCGAGTCGGCAAAGGAGCTGGGTATGCCCGAGGCGAGGATCCCCCTTGCCAATGCCGCGATAATGCTCGCAACGGCGCCTAAGTCAAATTCGGCGTATCTTGCGGTCGGCGCGGCACTCGAGGATATCGAAAAGGGACTTGGCAGGGAAGTGCCGAAGCATTTGCAAAGCCCTCTGTTCAAGGGATATAAATATCCGCACGATTATCCCTATCATTATGTTGAGCAGCAGTATCTGCCCGATGACCTCAAGGATAGAAAATATTATGTATTTGGTGAAAATAAGACCGAGGAAGCCGCAAAGGCGTATGCTGAAAAAATAAAAGGGAAGAAGCTATGAAAAAACGGTTGAGCGCGCTTTATACAAAGCATAAGCAGTTGATATTATACCTGGTTTTCGGAGTCATAACGACAGTCGTGTCGCTTCTGGCGTGGTACCTGACGCTCGAGATAGGCGTGATATTTATGCACGACGAAAACGGTGAACCGACCGAATGGCTTGACATTCTCGGAAGCACGACACAATGGGTGAGCGGAGTTCTCGTCGCATTCTTTACGAATAAGTTTTGGGTGTTCAAGAGCGCGGAGCATGGAAAAATGGTGACGGTGAAGCAGTTTTCTATCTTTTGCGGCTCGAGAGTCGGAACATATTTTCTCGAGGTTGTGATAAATCTGGTTACGATACAGCTGTTTGAGTGGCTCGGATACGCGACATTTACGCTCAATCTGCTCGTTTTCAGCTTTGATGTTACCGAGCGAATATGGGCGAAGGTCGTTTCCTCTGTCGTCGTTGTGATAACGAACTATTATATCAGTAAGCTTTTGGTGTTCAGGAAGAAAAAGACCAAGACAGAAGAATAAAAAACAAGAATCCACCCGAAGGCGTGCAAAATTATCGGAAAAATCACAGGATATTTATCCAAAACACGGTAGGGGCGAACTGTGTTCGCCCGCGGGCGTTCACAGAACGCCCCTACGGATAAGCGAAATTTGATATGCAGAAAGCAAAGATTAACCCCGACAGATTTTAAGTCTGTCGGGGTATTCTCTATAAAGAGCAAAATATATCGGTGGCCAAGTTTGTTCTTATATCAAACCGATCTTTATAATCAGTTGCCCATGCAACACTAAAATACAAAATTTCAGGTGGAGATTTCAAAAAATATTGTATACCGCCATCGATTAGTTTCGCATCAAATTCAGGATTGTCCGCTTCTGCACCAATGGTAACGATCGTACTGCCTTTTATAAAATCCGTTCCCAAATATCGCTCGTCGGAATCCCAATTAGTTAATATGTTTTCACAATTAAATTCTATAACACACCGTACGGTTTTGGCATTTGCGGATGGCACAGAGATCAAATAACATGCGGATATAGGGCGCTCCAAAACAGCTGTTGTCTTGCAATCATATGGTGAAAAATCATACGCCGATGGTGCATCATTAACATAAACTACTATTTTGCCTAACGGAGTTAAAATATTTTTATCCATAATACCTCCACAAAAATCTATTTCTGTTTTTCGCCAGTTTCGCCTTTGTATTACAAGGCATCGGGCAAAGCCCATACCCCTAATGTTGCGCGCGTCTTAAGGCTCTCCCTTTGGGAGAGCTCCCGCGATAGCGGGTGAGAGGGCGTTTCATTTCATAATCTAACCCTCTCCGTCGGCTTCGCCGCCACCTCTCCCAAAGGGAGAGGCTTCTCGTTAGCTCCATTATACCACAAATCGGCAGAGAAAACAAGTTTTCCTGCCGAAATTTTTGTTCCGCCTATTTCTCCGCTAAAGTTGCAGAGGAGATGGGTGGATTTTTTGTCCAAAAAGGGCGGGATAATATTAAATAAAAAATAAAAAAATGTATTGACAAATAGAGAAAAATCGGGTATAATACTGTGGTAAGCTCATTTAAACGGCGGCTTACAGAGTATGGAGAAGTACTCAAGAGGCCGAAGAGGCGCCCCTGCTAAGGGTGTAGGTCGGGATTAACCGGCGCGAGAGTTCAAATCTCTCCTTCTCCGCCAAAAAGAAAAGTCGCGTAAGCGGCTTTTTCTTTTTGTACTTTTCACTCTTCACTTTTCTCTAATCCGCTCGCGACTTTTCCAGAGAAGAGATAAGAGAGAAGAGAGAAAAGAAAATGTAGCTTTTCTCCCGATAGTCGAAAAGCAATTTATTATATGGTGAAATCTCGTCAGTACAAATTTACATAAAAAAGCAAAATTATCTTGTTTAGCTCACTCTTTCAAAAAAGACTTGTAATCTATATTTTTCTATGCTATAATAATTTTCGAAAGGCGGTGCGTTATGAAAAGAATATTTGCTCTGTTTATAGTGATGTCATTAATTTTCAGCCTTTGTTCCTGCGACCTTTTATGCGGCTGCGAAAAGGATATTGATTTTCCCGAGGAAAATTTTGATATTCCCGAGAAGAATTCTCTGGTAAAGTATGATTTGAGCAACGGCGATGTTATAACTATGCTTTTCGTAGGTTCTGATTATTCTCCGCGCGCTGCCAGATTTTACGGCGAGTGGAAGCGCGGCGACAAGGTTTTGAGAATAGCGACAACAGAAGACCCGTTGATTGATACCTGCTTGACACACGGAAGAAATGTGTACGGTTTTGTTATGTCGATACATGAAATTACGGGATTATGTGTGTCAGATGTTTACGAGCCCGGAATCGTTTCCTATCTGTACCCCGAAGAATTCACAACGCTTGCAACCTTTGATGCGGGAATATTAAATTCCACTAAGCTGACATTGGATGAGGGCGGCGAGGAGCTGGAGATTGTATCGGTATCAGTTGAGGACTCCCCGTTTACATACTGGGATTGGACTGATCCGACCTGGGCGGAGTTTGATACCTACGGCGAAAACACACATTTTATCGCAAACGATATAAATCTTTCCTATCACCCGTGGCGCAATATGGGAGAGATGAAGATCGGCGAGAAAGCGCATCCTATCAAGCTTGTTTTTCACGAGGAGGCTATGACGATATCGGTTTACGATATGTCGGACAACGGAAGTGAATTTATTATGTATCTGATAGGTCATATGGGGGCGGAGAACGCAGACAGATTTATTATCGACGATATTATCTGTGCGAGAGATTTTGATGCCGCCGATAATTATTCGGGTATTTCGGGCATTGAGTTGGTAAAGACAGAAATTTCAAAGAAATAATCGGCGAATGACTTTATAAATAAATAAAGGAAAAGGACGAAGAATCATTAAAATTCCTCGTCCTTTTTTCTTGGAAAGTATAAAGCGGGAGGCGAAACGCCTCCCCTACGAGCAATGTTGAAGATTTCACCTCTCCATTGTAGTGAGAAATATCCGAATTAATTTAATCAATCACCATACGAAACGAAATGGGTCAGCTTATCCCAGCATAAAAGTTTTTGAAGGGAGCGCGAGGGGAACTTTTATCAAAAAGTTCCCCTCGCATTATCTTTATTATCTTTATTATCTCTATCCCTATCTCACAACTTTTATCTTTTTAATGCCGTAGCGTACAAACAGGTCGACGGCGGATTTTGATATACGCTCGCCGCTTACCACTATCGGTATTGCGGGCGGGCAGGAAACCGTGGGCGCGCCGCAAATCCGTCCCTCTGCTGACTCTACCGAAACCAACTCGCTCGGGGCGAGGACGGCTTCACGGATAGAGAGCGGGGAAGTCTCCGCTATGCACGGCAGCAGATTTTCACGCTGTATAGGCTCTTTTGGCGATATGCGCGAAAGGGCAACGGCTATTCTTTCGAGGTCGCTATCGTGCGTTTGAGGCGTTGCCATCAGGACGATGTAATCTCTGTCTACAAACTCCGCTTCGACCATATTTTCCCTTAAAATCTCGGCGAGGTCGCTGCCGCAATATCCCGATTCGGCGGCGCAAATAACCAATTTGAGCGGCTCGGTCTGCGCTATCGAGAATCCCATATCCGCAAGTCTTGTCCGCAAGCTGCTTAGCTTGTCGGCAGATTCGCGGAGCTGCGCGGGGTAGTCCTCAGCTATATAGCGATTGCAGAGGTCAAGCGACTGCAAAATCAGATATGACGGACTCGTTGTGGCAAAGAGCGCCATCAGATCTCTTGCCGAGGCGAGGTATTCGCTGTCGGCGTTTTTCGATATGTGAAGATATGCTCCGCCCGTCAGGCAAGGAAGCGTCTTGTGCGCCGAATCGCAACAGAGGTCTGCTCCGAGGTCTATCGGGTGGCGTGACGGCGAGAGAAATTTCAGATAAGCGCCGTGCGCGTTATCAACAAGGAGCGGCACGCCGTATGCGTGGCATACCTTAGCGATCCCCTCTATGTCCGCGATATTTCCGAGATAGTCGGGCGAGGTGAGATAGACCGCCGACGGCAGGCTATCCGTCACTCTCAATGCTGTCTCTACCTCCTCTGCCGAGATGCGGCAGGCGCAAAGATGCTCTGCGCCGCTACCGTAGAGCCACTCGGCGTCAAGGTCGAGCAGGGCGCAGGCGTATATGAACGCCTTGTGCGCGTTTCTCGCCGCAAGCACGCGGGGTCTTTTGCCCTCGGCGCGAGCCGAGGCGCTCACAAGCGCAAGCATCGCCTTTATCGCGAGGGTAGAGCCCTCTGTTGAATAGAAGCTATGCGCCGTTCCGAAAAGAGAAGCGGCGTTTTTCTCGCTCTCGAGTATTATCCCGTCTGCCGAGAAAAGCTCGTCAGCTCCCGCTATTTCGGTGATATCAAGCGGCTCGCAGCCGAGAAAGGGAACACCCTTGTGTCCCGGCATATGAAGCCTTGAGATATCGCTCTCGGCATAGCTCCTCACAAAATCGTAGATAGGAGTATTCATTATTCCTCGTCCTCTGCGACCTGAATCATAACCGCGCACTCTATGCGCTTCTTGAACAGCTCACAGCCGTATTTATAGATTCCGTTAATGCTTCCCGTTGCGTGGTATGCGTTTGCGGCGCAGCCGCCCGAGCAATAAAGTCTTGCCCAGCAGTCGCGACATTCCTCGCGCGCGTAGGCGTTGCAGGAGCGGAATTCGTCCTGAACGGCGGTGTTCTTGATTCCGTTCCAGATATCGCCAAGACTGTATTTTTCATCTCCGACGAACTGGTGGCAGGGGTAAAGCTCGCCCCACGGGGTGACTGCCATATACTCGGTACCCGAGCCACAGCCCGTTATTCTCTTGTATATGCAGGGGCCGTTCTTGAGGTCAAGCATATAGTGGTAGAAGGTAAAGCCTCTGCCATCCTTCTTGCGCTTTATCATTTCCTTTGCGAGTATTTCGTATTGCTCAAAGAGGGTGGGAAGGTCCTCCTCGGTAAGCGCGTAAGGGTCGTCGGGGGGACATACCACGGGCTCCATACTCAGCTCTGTGAAGCCGAGATCTGCCATATGCAGAATGTCGTTCGTGAAGTCGGTATTGTTGTGTGTAAATGTTCCGCGGACATAATAATTCTTGCCTCCGCGCTTCTCAACGAGACGCTGGAACTTGGGAACTATCGTATCGTAGCTGCCCTTGCCCGCGTAGTCGCGGCGGAAGTGGTCGTTTATCTCGCGTCTGCCGTCGAGACTGAGAACGACATTGCTCATCTCGCGATTGAGAAAATCAATAACCTCGTCGTCGAGAAGGACGCCGTTTGTGGTAAATGTAAAGCGGAAGTTCTTGTTATGCTCCTTCTCAATGCTTCTCGCGTATGCGACAAGCTGCTTGACGACCTCAAAATTCATCATTGGCTCTCCGCCGAAGAAGTCGACCTCAAGGTTTCTTCTCGAGCCCGAATTTGCGATAAGGAAGTCAAACGCCTGCTTACCGACCTCAAAGCTCATTATCGCGCGCTCGCCCTGATATTTTCCCTGACTTGCAAAGCAATACGAGCAATTCAGGTTGCAGGTATGCGCCACATGCAGACAGAGCGCCTTGACGACCTTGCTGTTGTTCTTATAGTTATAAGCCAGCTCCTCGTACTTGTCCTCGGAAAAGAGCTTGCCCTCCTCCTCGAGAGCGGCTATATCCTCTAAGCACTCAATTACCTCTGCTTCTGTCACATCGGGCATATCCTTGTATTTTTCAAGAATAGCCGAGACTATCTCCTCACGCGACGCGGTCTTATACATTTCTATTATGTCATAAGCCACCTCGTCGACCGAGTGGACAGAGCCGCTGCAGGTGTCAAGCACGATATTGTATCCGTTCAATTTATACTGATGTACCATAATAATATCTCCTATAAAGCTTTTTAGGCTTCGGGGGAAGGAAAGCTCCACACAGAAGCGTTTCCTTCCCCCGAAAATTATCCTATTGAAAAAACAGAATTACTCTGCCTTTTCGCACTGCTGATTTGCAACTCCGCAAGAAGTCTTGCAAGCAGACTGACAGGAGGTCTGGCACTCGCCGCATCCGCCGTTCTTTACGGTATTAGCAATATCCTTTGTTGTGATTGTTTTGATTCTGCTCATTGTTATATCCTCCGCAGTATTGATTTACTTAATTACAAATTATTATAACACACCGCCGCAGGCTTGTCAATAGATATCCTTAAATTATCTATTAAGTATAAGCTTTGTAAGCTCAACAGGCTCGACTATCTTGCCGTCCTTGTAAACGCGCATATTGCCCGAAGCTATCTCGTCGATGAGGATAACCTCTCCGTTGTTGTAGCCAAACTCGAACTTGATGTCCCAAAGGTCAAGACCGATAGACTTGAGGTCGTCGGCAACTATCTTTGTTATCTTGAGCGTCTGCTCCTTCATGCTCTCAAACATTGCGGGAGTCATAACTCCGAGAGCCGCGAGACCCTCGCCTGTTACCAGCGGATCGCCCTTTTCGTCGTTTTTGAAGGTGCACTCAACATAACCGCCGACCAGAGGTGTTCCGTCCTTGATGTATTCGCCGTATCTGCGGATAAAGCTTCCTGTTGCGACGAGACGGCAGATTACCTCAAGACCGTTTCCTCCGAGGTTCTTGCCAAAACATTCAGCGGGGAGGACTTCCATAGTAGCCTCGTCTATGTTTGCGCTGACATAGTGGGTTTTGATACCAGCCTTCTTGAGAAGCTCGAAATAATGGATAGAGGTCTGGAGATTTGCTTTGCCTATACCTTCAATAGTAAGACCAACGGCGTTCTCACCCGGATCAAACACTCCGTCCTTGCCTGTGCAGTCGTCCTTGAACTTGAGCAACACATTTCCGTTTTCGAGAGCGTAAACATCCTTTGTTTTTCCTGCGTATAACTTTTTCATTTGCAATACTCCTTTGCTTTATGAATATAAAATATCAAGTATTATTTTATCACTATTTTTTCGATTTGTATAGATATTTTTAAAAAAAATTTTGCTCTGTACGCATTTTTTTATTTTTTGTCGAAAAATACCGCGAAAACGGGGGCTGATATAGTAGAAAATAATTATATTTTTCGGCGCACCTGACTTGGTGAGACGCCAAAATATCTTTTGAAATGCTTTTTTTGGATTTTTAGCTTCGCGAGAAGAAGTGTTCGACGGGAGATTACATTATAGAGAAACCATAAGTTACACAAAAAATCGGAAGTCCAAACCTTTTTAAGGTTTGAAAGGATAGGCGAGGGGAACTTTTTTCAAAAAGTTCCCCTCGCCTATTTTTTTTATCTCTTTCTGACTTTTCCTTTTTCGAGGCGTTCGTCGAGCCCGCTACCAAACGGGTAGAGGTCGGCGACCTTTTTCATTTTATCTATAACATCCTTAGCTCTGGGTGCGTTAAAGACAGCGGAGCCTGCAACTATAATATTCGCCCCTGCCTCGGTAGCGAATTTCAGGTTATCTGCGTTGATTCCGCCGTCGACCTGAACATCTATTTTAATATTATGCTCGTTTGCGTAGGTGCGGATAGCGCGAACCTTTTCTATCGTTTCAGGTATCATTTTCTGACCGCCAAAGCCGGGCTCGACAGTCATAACGAGGAGCATGTCGAGGTCCTTGAGGAAGGGGAAGACAGCCTCTGCGGGGGTGGCGGGCTTTATTGCCATACCGACCCTCGCTTCCTTGGACTTGACATACTGAATAACCTCTGCGGGATCGTCGTCGCTTTCATAATGAAAGGTAATGATATCAGCACCCGCACGCAGGAAATCGTCGACATATCTTTTAGGATTTGTGATCATAAGATGGACATCAAAAATTATAGATGTATTTTTCCTGACCGAGGCGATGACGGGCGCGCCGAAGCTGATATTCGGAACGAAGTGTCCGTCCATAATGTCGAGATGTATGTAGCTTGCGCCTGCCTTTTCCACTCTTTTTATCTCGGCTCCGAGCTGTGAAAAGTCAGCCGCGAGAACCGACGGAGATATAATAAACATAGATATCTGTCCTTTCATAAATTCAAAAAATTTTTTCTGTCAAAATCTGTCGACAGAGGGGGGAGCGTATAGATTTTTCTCATCAAAAAATCAAGAATAGTTGAAAAAATCAAGGCTTCCCGACTATGCTCGGCTATGACGAAACGGGCATAGCTTCATATCATAGTTAAGGGATAGCATCGGATAGCTCCGACCTGCTTTTCCCTTGAATATACGCGTAGCGAGCTCGGCGGAGAAGTTAAACAAAAAGGTCGTGAGGTAAGGGAGCCGAGGGAGCTGCGCTGCGCGGAAGCGCGGCGGTGAGAGAAGCGTCTCTCCGCCGCATTTCCGTTTGACTTATTTATCCTCTATAAGACATACCGCGTGAGCGGCGATGCCCAGCTTTTCACCTGAGAATCCAAGACCCTCCTCGGTAGTAGCCTTAACGCTTACCGCTGATATATTCACACCGAGCGCAAAGGCGATATTCTGGCGCATACGGTGAATGTGCGGCGCGAGCTTGGGTGCCTGAGCGATAACGGTGGCGTCTATGTTGACCACGCGGTATCCCGCCTGAGATATACGGGCGGCAACCTTACGCAGAAGCAGAAGACTGTTGGCGTCCTTGTATTTTTCGTCGTTGTCGGGGAAAAGCTTGCCTATATCTCCGAGAGCGGCGGCGCCGAGCAGAGCGTCGGAGATTGCGTGAAGCAGAACATCGGCGTCGGAGTGCCCGAGAAGTCCCTTTTCGTGCGGGATATCAACGCCACCGATTATGAGCTTTCTGCCCTCGCAGAGCTTATGAACATCATATCCGTGACCTATTCTCATACATCCTCCACGCTTCTTTCAAGCTCACGGCGGCGAAGCAGAGCCTCGGCAAACACCAGATCCGCCTGAGTTGTTACCTTTATATTATTAGTTCCGCACTCGACAAGTCTTATCGGGTGTTTTATATTTTCAACGAGCATATTGTCATCGGTTCCGTCAAAGCCCTTCTTGAGCGCCGTATAAGCCGCCGCGCGATAAAGCTTTGTTTTAAAGACCTGAGGGGTTTGCGCGAGCCAGACTGTTTTGCGGTCTGCCGTCGACTCTATAAATCCCTTGCTGTCGGCAATCTTGACGGTATCCGTTGAGTTGTGCGCGGCGGTTGCCGCGTCATACTTGTATGCCGCGCGGCAGACCTGCTCTATCTGGTCAGGCGTGATAAGACATCTCGCGCCGTCTGCGATAGCGATATATTTCGATTTTTTATTCACCGCGTCAAGTCCCTTGAGAACCGAGTCCTGACGGGTATATCCGCCCGCAATTACTGCGGATATTTTTTTGAAGCCATGCTCAGCGCATAGCCTATCATATTCGGCTACCTCGTTCTTCTTTGCCACGATTATTATTTCGTGGATGCACTCACATTCCTCAAAAGCCTTGATAGTATGCACGATGAGCGGAACGCCGCAAAGCTCGGTCATCTGCTTTGTCAGCTCGCCGCCGAAGCGCACCGAGCTTCCTGCCGCCGCGATGACAGCCGAGGTGAAGTTTTTGGGGTGGGGCGAGCCCGACACGGCGCGCAGAACCCCCGCTATTTTTTTAATACACAAAGCGAACACCTCCGATTTCGGAAATCAATTTATGTTAATTAAAGGTTGCCTTTTTCAATGTCAGAGAGCATCTTCACACGCGTAATGTGATTGCCCGAGTTCATATATTTTGCGTCAAGAAAAGCGTCGACAAGCTCGAGCGAGAGTCCCGCGCCAACAACGCGCTCGCCGAAGCAAAGCACATTCGCGTCGTTATGCTCTCTCGTAAGTCTTGCGGAGAAGGTGTCGGAGCAGCAAGCCGCGCGGATACCGTCGTGCTTATTTGCCGCGATAGACATACCTATACCCGTTCCGCATATAAGAATACCCAGCTCACACTCTCCCGAGAGAATTTTTTCGCAAAGGGCGTGCGCGTATACGGGGTAGTGACAGCTGTCTGTCGAATAAGTACCCACATCAACGCATTCGAATCCGCGTGCCTTTATATGCTCTATAACTCCGCTTTTGAGAGCGAAGCCTGCGTGGTCGCAACCGATAGCTATTTTCATTTTTGTAGTTCCTTTCTTTATTCAGTTAATTTTATTTGACCGATGCCTTATTTTTTTCTGCCAGCTCACGCTCTGCCTGAGAGGGGCGAAGATAAGTAGCCACGAGAGAAGCGTCATTCTGCGCCTTGCCGTCGTTGTACTTTCTCAGGGCGCATACCGCCACAGAGTACGCTGACTGCGAACGCAAACGCACGGGAGTGGGGATATATTCGCACTTTTTCAGCTCGGGCAACGTTATGTCATACCCATCGCCGCAGAAGCGAACGGGCTCGCCGTACTCGGCAAGAAGCTCGTCAAGCTCGGCTATTGATATCGCGCAATCCTCTGTGAGACGGGTAATGCTCTCGCCGTCCGAGCGGAAGATAGCGGTATATACCTGAGAGCGGCGGGCATTCATAACGGGGCAGATAAGTCCCGCAGAGCCGACGAGGTTATACGCCAGCGCCTCGAGCGTCGAGACTCCGACGCAGGGTGTCTTGCTGTCGAACGCCAAGCCCTTTACCGTCGCAACGCCTATTCTGACTCCCGTGAATGAGCCCGGTCCCTCGGATACGGCAAACAGCTCGATATCCCGAGCCTCTGTTCCGAAGGTTCCGAGTGCCGATTTTATCATAGGGAGCAGGGTTTCGCTATGCGTGTTACCGTTGAGAACGGTATACTCCGCGAGGAGAGACTCGTTCTCGGTCAGGGCGACAGACGCGGCTATCGCGGTACTGTCGAGGGCAAGAATTTTCATTTTGGTCAAGTCCTTTTTAAATAAGTGTTATGGATATACGCCTTTCGTTTTCGGCGTCGAAGGATGTCTTTTCGATAGATACCCTCAGATATCTTTCGGGAATTGCGTACGGGATATTCTCGCACCATTCCGCGATACATATATCCTCTCCCGAAAGGTAGTCGTAAAAGCCCGTGGAATAGAGGTCGTCCTCGTCTGTTATTCTATACATATCGAAGTGATATATCGCGGACGGACGGCGTCCGTACTGATTGACGAGGGCAAATGTCGGCGATTTCACCGCTGCCTCGGGGGCATACACGCGCGTAAATCCTCTGACGAAGGCGGTCTTGCCGACGCCGAGATCGCCGAACATAGCGACAAATCGGGGAAGGTCGGGAGAGTTTTTGATAGCCGTAGCCAGAAGCTCTCCCACACTCTCTGTTTCCTCGGGTGAGTTAGTCGTTATACCGTAAGGGAATTCCATATCAGAACAGTCCTGTGATATTTCCCTCGTCGTCAACATCTATCGAGTATGCGGCGGGCTTCTTGGGAAGTCCAGGCATAGTCATGATAGCACCTGTGAGAACGACTATAAATTCAGCTCCCGCAGAGAGCTTTATCTCTCTTACCGTGAGGGTGAAGCCCTCGGGGCGACCGAGCTTTGTGGGGTCGTCTGAGAGCGAGTACTGCGTCTTAGCTACGCAGATGGGGAATTTAGAATACTTTTCGTCGAGCGCCTCTATCTCAGCTATTGTCTTGAGGGCAGATGCGTCATATTTAACGCTGTCAGCGCCGTAAATCTTGGTCGCAACGGCGTTTATCTTTTCCTTTATCGACATATCGTCGTCATACATAAATCTGAAGTCGGACTTCTTCTCGCACGCCTCGACTACCTTCTGAGCAAGCTCGATTCCGCCTTCTCCGCCCTTTGCGAATACCTCGGAGAGAGCAAAGTCAACGCCCTTGCGCGCGCAGATATCTCTTATGATGTCAAGCTCTGCCTCTGTGTCTGTTCCGAATCTGTTTATAGCGACGACAACGGGCAGACCGAATCTGCTCAGGTTGTCGATATGAGCCTCAAGGTTTACGCTTCCCGCGCGCAGAGCGTCGAGATTTTCCTCGGCGAGCTTGTCCTTGGGGATTCCGCCGTTATACTTGAGAGCGCGTACGGTTGCGACGAGAACTACCGCCGAGGGAGCGAGTCCCGCCTTGCGGCACTTGATGTCGAGGAACTTTTCAGCTCCGAGGTCTGCGCCAAATCCTGCCTCGGTGATGGCGTAGTCTGCAAGCTTGAGCGCAAGCTTCGTCGCGCGGACAGAGTTACAGCCGTGAGCGATATTTGCGAAGGGACCGCCGTGAATGAGGGCGGGAGTATTTTCAAGCGTCTGAACGAGATTGGGCTTGATAGCGTCCTTAAGCAGGACAGCCATAGCGCCGTTCGCGTTCAGGTCGCGGCAGTATACGGGCTTGTTGTCGTAGGTGTATGCCACGAGGATATTTCCGAGACGCTCCTTGAGGTCGGAGAGAGACTCCGCAAGGCAGAGGATAGCCATTATCTCACTCGCAACGGTTATCATAAAGTGGTCCTGTCTCGGGATTCCGTCGACCTTCGAGCCGAGACCTACGGTGATGTTTCTCAGGGCGCGGTCGTTTGTGTCGGTAACTCTGGGGAAAAGAATTCTTCTCTGGTCGATACCCAGCTCGTTGCCCTGCTGAAGGTGGTTGTCGATAATAGCGCAGAGCAGGTTGTTCGCCGCGGTTATCGCATGGAAATCGCCCGTGAAGTGCAGGTTGATATCGTCCATAGGCACGACCTGCGCGTATCCGCCGCCTGCGGCGCCGCCCTTAACTCCGAAAACAGGGCCGAGAGAGGGCTCGCGCAGAGCGATTATCGCATTCTTGCCTATCTTGCTCATTGCCATACCGAGACCTACCGAGGTAGTCGTCTTTCCCTCACCTGCGGGGGTGGGGTTGATGGCGGTTACGAGGATAAGCTTACCGTTAGGCTTGTCCTTCATTCTGGTGAGGAAGTCGTCGTTTATCTTCGCCTTGTATTTTCCGTAAAGCTCAAGCTCGTCGTCTGTGATATCGAGCTTTGCGGCGATCTCCTTTATTGGAAGCATTTTTGCTTCTGTTGCTATCTGAATATCGGTTTTCATTTTTTACTGTCTCCTTTAATTTTTGTTGGAGCATATCGCACACGCTCCAATCCACACTTATATATAGTATATCACAAAAAATCTCTTATGTAAAGCATTTTTCGGGGAGAAGGTGAACTTTTTTAAATAAGCTGCCATCTCCCCGCGTCTGCGGCTTGTCACTTCTTTTTGATGCCGAAAAATTTTCTGAGAATAGGCGCGAGCAGGGCAGGTGAACGGAGAAGAACGATTTTCATACAGGTCAGTCCTTTCAATGATGTTTTCCGAGCAGAAGCACACCTGCGGCAATAAGTACGGCGGCTTCGATAAAGGCAAGAAAATACCCCGGGAGGATAAAGGAAAGCAATATCCCCGCGCCAAAACAGACGGCGGAGATCCCGAGGACTCGGCGAAGCCTTATCTGACACATAGTGCATACCTCCTGTTTGTGGATTCAATACCATTATATGCGTCCGTTTTTTTTATGATACTTTGCCGTCTGTATGAATTTCGGTAAATAAAGAGGGTGGGGCAGACATAGAATTATATTGATAAAAGCTTGGAGGGATAGTATGAGTTCTATTTGCGGAATAGTTGATTTTGAGGCGAATACCTTTGATTTTGAGCGGCTTCGGGATATGGGACGGGCGATGGTGCTTCGCGGGAAGGATCAGTCAGGCGCGTATATCAAGAGCGGAGTCGGGTTTCAGCACAACAGAATGATATGGTCGGGCGGTGTGCGGAGCCGTCAGCCTTATACGGCGGTCAAGGGCGAGCGGGCGTATACGATAGTTTTCGACGGAGAGCTTTACAACATAGGGAAAATATCCGACCTGTTCGGCTTTTGCGGCTTTGGAAGCGCCGCCGAGGCGGCGCTCGAGTGCTATATCGCGTTTGGGTACGAGTGTGTCGAGCAGATGGACGGAGCCTTTGCCTTTGCCGTTTACGACGAAAAGAGCAAAGAGGTTTTTCTCGCGAGGGACAGTATCGGCGCAAAGCCGCTGTATTATCTGAACGACGGAGGCAGACTTGTTTTCGCCTCGGAGATAAAGGGCATTCTGCGCTATCTGCGCGACGGAGTCGAGGCGGACAGGGCGGCGGTGGAGGAGCTTGTTCGCGCTCCCGTCGGAATGATAGGAGGAGCCGACATATATCGCGGAATAAAGGAGCTTGGCGAGTCCTGCTTTGCCGTTCATTCAAGGCTCGGTACGCAGGTCAGCGAATACAGAAGCTCCGCCGAGAGCAGAGGATTTTTCGGGCGCGAGGGCAGGGGAGAGATACTCTGTCCGTCCTGCGAGGGGAAATTTTCCGACATAGAAGCTCTGCTTCACGAAATACTCGTGGCGTTCGACCACCCCGCCTTTGACGAGTATATGCCCGAGTATATCGAGGCGATAAAGAAAAGCGCCGCCGCAAAAAAAGCCACCGTCTGTGACAGAGCCTTGCTCATAGATGTGGCTTACGCGCTCGAGAGAGCCGACCGTATCGGTATGATGAACGGAGTTATGGTAAATATAGTTCCGCCCGACGAGGAGAGGCGCGAGCGGCGTTCGGGGATAGTCAAGGCGGAACGCTCTCTTTCGGATATCGGGGAGAGGATATTGAACGATAAGGAGAGCTATATATTCAAGTATTTCGGGAACAGAATAAAGGAGGCGGCGGCGCGCGAGAGGGACGCGCGGCAGAGAGTGAGAATGTACGGACGGATAATACAGACAGAGCAATGGCTCGCGTCCTATCCCATTCTCCCCGTGTGAGATAGCTTCTTGCTTTTTTCGACGGAATGTGATATAATCATCGTATATAGACAAATACTATTCGGAGGATTCTATATGCGAAGATTTTTTGGCAGAGCCATCTGTTTGTTGTTATATCTTAGTGTTATTATTCAATATTCGGCGCTTTTTGCTCCCGCGCACGCCGAGATTATACCCGAAGGCGAGCCTTCCGAGGGATATGCCCCGCTTACGCTCACCGAGGTGAGCGAGGTCGAGTGGGGCGAATATGAGATAGAGAGCCTATCGGCGTCGGCGGCATCGGCGACCGAGAGGGCGGTGACGGTAGAGTATTACGGACGCGGCGCGCTCGCGGCGCTCCCGAACTCAACGGCTCTGCTTTACGCTTACGACAAGATAGTCGAGGGGGTAGGTAATGCCTCCGAGCAGTTTTCGATATATAACGGCACAAACGCTCTGAGTCTTGAGGAAATGGACACCGTCCTCTCGGCATACAGAAGCGACCACACAGAGCAATTCTGGATAGGTAACTCGGTGCGTTATTCCTATTCAAACTCGAAGCAGACGGTAGTAGACCTGCTTCCCTCGTATATTATGACGGGAAGTGAGCTTGAGGCGGCGCGTGGAGTTTTCTCGCAGGTGGTCGAGTCGATGCTTTCCGAGCTTCCGAGCGGGCTTGGCGAGTTTGAAACAGAGCTGTATTTTCACGACAAGCTTGCCGAGAGAGTGACATATGTCGAGACGGACAACGCCCATAACGCCTACGGCGCTATCGTCGAGGGCAGGGCGGTCTGCGAGGGATACGCCGAGGCGCTGCAATATCTGCTTCAGCTCTCGGGAATACAGTCCTTTATCGCGGTCGGTACGGGAACTACCTCGACGGGAATCGAGGCTCACGCGTGGAATTTCGTTCGCATAGACGGAAAATATTATCAGACAGACCTGACCTGGAACGACCACGGGGATAACATTTTTCACGCCTATTTTAACCTGAGTGACGACGAGATGTTTCGCGACCACACGCTGTCCGCCGTTGCGTACGCGCTTCCCGTGTGTAATTCCGACGACGCGCATTATTTCTCGGTAAAGGACGGACGGCTCGATGGAACGAGCTATTCGGTGAGCGATGTGGGAAATCGGCTGAAGGAGGGCTCTCTTAAGGCGAGCTTTTATATAACCGAGGATGTCGACGCGTTTGTTAGCTGGTATTACGAAAATGTTCGGGATATAGCTACCGCGGCGGGAGTTTCGGGTACCTTTACATACGGATATTCAAGCGTGGGCAGAGAGGTACTGCTTCAGATATATACATGTCGGCATACCTCGCTCACATATATTCCCGCAACGCCTGCCACCTGTACGACCGACGGAAACAGTCAGGCTTATTATCTTTGCTCCTGCGGCAAGTGGTTTGCGGACCGCTTTGCGACCTCTGAGATTACCGATAAGGTGGCGATAACCCTTTTTGCCGAGGGTCACAATTACACCGAGAAAATCAAAGATGCCGAGCATCTGAGGGATTTGG
Source organism: Clostridia bacterium (assembly GCA_017625755.1). GTDB lineage: Bacteria > Bacillota > Clostridia > Oscillospirales > CAG-272 > HGM12713. The sequence goes on from JAGAKG010000061.1 coordinate 25,877, forward strand.
CGCAGGACTGTCAGACTCCTGAGAGCTATTGGTTTGATTGCTCGCGTTGCGACTCAAACGCGAAGGACGATGTGTACGGCTACGGAAAATATTACAACGGTACGGTCTACGGCGAGCATAATATGTCGTCCTCGTGGACATCTGAGAACGGAAAGCATTTTCATAAGTGCGTCGTTTCGGGCTGCTCATATACCGAGGACGAGGCAGAATGCTCGGGCGGCGAGGCGACCTGCCTTGAGCGGGCGGTATGCTCGGTTTGCCTCACCGAGTACGGCGAGCTTGCCCAACACTCGTACACCGACGGTATATGTGACATCTGCGGATACGGTCTGTCCGCCGAGACAGAGACAACCGCGGCAGATACCGATGAAACGGATGAAATTAAGGCTTACAGCCTGGACACGAAAACCGTGGTGATAATTTCGGTCTGCGCTGCGGGAGTCGTTGGCGTAGCGATAACGACAGCCGTAATAGTCCTGAAAAAGAAAGAATAATGGGTAAGACAAAACCCCCGACGGATATGCTCCGTCGGGGGTCTTTATTCTGTTATATTATTCGTCTTTTTTATTCTTCTTGTTTTTCTTTGCTGTCTTAGTTGCGAGTACGACTATTCCCGAGAGAGCGACGAGCGCTATGACATTGGGGATAACCATTATGTTGTTGAACATATCCGCAAGCTCCCAAACGAGGTCGTTGGGGAACAGAGAACCGAGGAAGATAAACGCGATTGCGAGTACCGAATACACAACGGTAGCCTTCTTACCAAAGAGATACTGAACATTCTGCTTTCCGAAGAAGTTCCAGCTGATGATGGTTGTGAACGCGAAGAAGGTCAGACATATCGCAATGATGATATTTCCGAGCGTTGCGTTTCCAAACGCCGTACCTACCGCGGTCTGCATAAGGTTTGCCTTTGTAAGTCCTGCGACAGCGGCTGTGTCGGCATTGATAAGGTCAAAGCCTGCGAGAGGACCGTTGCCCGTGTAGAGCGTCGAGATAACGACGAGCGCGGTGATGGTAAGAACGACGAATGTGTCTATAAACACACCTATCATAGCAACAACACCCTGGTCGTGGGGCTTTTCAACATTTGCCTGAGCGTGTGCGTGGGGAGTTGAGCCCATACCTGCCTCGTTCGAGAAAAGACCTCTCTTAACACCCTGGCTGATAGCCGACTTGATAGCGTATCCGATTCCACCGCCGATAATTGCGTTGGGTGCGAATGCGTACTTGAATATCATACCGAATGTAGCGGGGATATGCTTGAAGTTGATACCGAGGATAACGATACCGATACAGAGGTAAAGAACCGCCATAATGGGGACTATCTTTTCCGCAACCGACGCAATTCTTTGAATGCCGCCGATGAAGATAAACGCACAGAGTGCCGCGAGAACGAGACCTATTGCCCAAGTGGGAACAAAGCCTGTTGAAGCGGTGTTGATAGATTCGGCGATAGAGTTGGACTGAACCATAGAGCCCATAAAGCCGAGCGCGAGAATGATAGCAACAGCGAAGAATCCCGCGAGGAATTTACCGAACGCGCCCTTAAACGCTCTCTTTATGTAGTAAACGGGGCCGCCGAGAACCGAGCCGTCTTCCGAAACTACCTTGGTTTCCTGAGCGAGAACCGCCTCGGCGTATATCGTTGCCATACCGAAGAACGCGATGACCCACATCCAGAAGATAGCACCCGGACCGCCTATGAGTATTGCGCCGCAGGCACCGACGATGTTGCCCGTACCGACCTGAGCGGCGATAGCGGTTGCGAGAGCCTGAAACGAGGAAAGTCCGCTCTTGTTCTTTCCGCCCTTGAGGGAGAGGTTTCCAAATACCTTTTTCATACCCTCGCCAAAGCAGCGAACCTGAACGAATTTAGTTCTTATCGTGTAGAAAAGACCTGTTCCCACGAGAAGAAATATGAGAATGTAGTCCGACATATACTTATTGATATTCTGTACTATCGGCAAAAGAAAATTTGTTACAGCTTCCATAAAAGCCTCCTCAAAAATAATAAAACCACCGAATTTTTCGGTGGCTCCAAAGAAAAAACATACAGATATAAATAATTAAAATATTACATCTGCTCTGTCCTTTTGCCTGAGAGATTCAGCGAAAAACGCCTTGCACCTTCGGCACCCACGCACCCGCGCGGGATTCTCCAGAGCCCCTCCGCCATCGGTTCCTTTCGGTTCCCAAGGCTTCAACGGTTATTTGTTGTTAATATTCTATCACATATTCCGACAAAAAACAATATTTATTCTTAACAAATTTTAATATCCGATATTGGACATAGGGGGCAAATAATACAAAATAGGAGAGAAAGATAATAAAAGGTGTATACAATCATCTTGCATTACTTGTATACTATCATTCTGCAGTGTACAGTTCCCCCTCACGCAAAAGCAATTTCTCAAAAAGCGGGAGGCTAATAGCCTCCCCTACGAGGTATATTTAAAAAAATAACCCCGCCGACACTAATGGCGTCATTCTACTCCTTATGCTTCACCCCGCGCGTCATTCTGAGCGGAGCAAACAATCCTTAGAATTGTTTGCGCAGTCGAACCACGCTCAAGCGTGGTAACGCCAAAAGTCAATGTTTGCGAAGCAAACTTGATACGAAGCTCTGCTTCGTAAAATCTCGGCGGACAGAGTGCAGGCAGGCGAATGAGTTTAATCGATTGCCCGTTTTTATATATTTTTACGCATCACTAAACTATCGTATACTCAAGCATTTCGTAATGCAGGCGCGTGCCGATATCAATCCCCGCGGGGAGCAGAGCCATCGCGATAAAGAGTGTGTCGTTCGTTTCTATATCGCGGAGGGTGGCGTATTCTCCCGCTATTTTCTCAACAACATAATCCTTAGGTTCCATAGGTTTACCTCTCTTTGACATTTATAATTCGATTGCTTTAATTATATCATAAGTGCTCGCTATAATCAACATAATGTGTATCAAAAACCGACCTTTTGTTGATACAGGTGTTTTTTCTGTGTTACAATTTTCAAAACCGTTGAGGTTGAATTTTCATTACTGACGAGTAGTGACAGGAGGGTCTTATGAAGGCAAGAGTTACGCTTGACCGAGAATTTGTCAAGGCTAAAACTGACAAAAGGCTATACGGCTCGTTTATCGAGCATATGGGCAGAGTTCTATATACGGCGGAAATTGCACCCCGCCGCTGTCTTTCGGGGTGTAACGCCATGCTTGCAAACGAGACCTATGTATTTTTGTTGCGGACTGCATTTGCGATGATTGCCGCAACAACACCCGAAGCAATGATGACAACAATATCTACCGGCGCAAGTACAATACCGGGTATTCCTGCGAAAAAGAACCCATCGCCAAAGCGATAAAGATGTCCGCTAAGTAAAATCATTTCGCCAATGTACATAACCAGAGTAACAATAGTTGCAGATATACTCGGCAACCACACGGACAGAAGCGGTTTCTTATTCAGCGTAAATGATGCAACGTATATGCCAACAGTTACACCGAACAGAACGAAAAATGCGCTCATCAGTATTGCGGAAAGTGCAGAAACCTTAATGTCGCCGTTTCTATAAAAAGCTGTAAAGCACGCCCAAATGCACATTCCAAGAAAAGCGCCGCTTGCGATCGATTGAATGGTAAGGGACTTGCAGCGGCTTTTATCATCTGTATGTATCATCTCTGCAAATCCGTAAAAGCAATTCAAAATTGATATAATGAGGACAATAGAAATTATGTAAAAATGAAGCTTGAACGCAGGGCTGTATTCTCCCATCAAAACATCAACTTCCGTCCAAGTTCTTTCTTCAAAGCTGTTTGGCGGAACATAGCACATATACATCTGCCAATCTTC